>UCJH01000028.1 GCA_900472785.1 Hyphomicrobiales bacterium
CCTTCACCGGACGCTTACTGAGAATACGCAACGCCTCGTGTTCAAACAGGGCGAGACGGTGGCATCAACCTAGAGGCAAATCAATGCGCGAGTACGATGGTGCAGTGTTGTTCGTTGACATACTCGGCGTCGGAGCGCTGACCACGTCTCCGAAAACAATCGTCGAAATGGCAGATTTCGCTGCTCATTCGAGGCACTCAAAGCCGGTGGTCTCCAATCAATACTTCTGTGCAATCCTGCTTTCGCAGTTCCGGCGTAATCTTATGGCTGTCGATAGCGATGGGTTGTTCGTCGCGCAATTGTCGGACAGTGCATTTCTGTGGTCGAAGAACACGAACCTCGTCCTTGAAGCAGCCCGCAAGCTTTTCTGGTTAAACGCGTATTCTGGTGTGCTGGCGCGTGCGGGAATGGCTTTCGGGCAGATCGTGGAGCCAGAAAAGGTCGCCAGTCATCTCGGGAAATTTGTCTGCGGTGAAGCCGTTACGCGAGCGGTCGGCCTCGAGCAAACCGGCAAAGGCGCTCGAATATTTGTGGATACGATCATACCGGGCCAGATCCTTTCCCATTTCGGACCGCAGGATTTCTCGGATATGACGAACGCTTCGGATTTTTCCAAAGTCGACGAGTTTGTCTGGTTTGGTCGACCCGATGGCCATCAAGCGAGCGGGAAGATGACGCAGGATCAGCTCGGTTCGGTTGCGGATCTCTCGTTCCTCTTTCAATCATCGCTCCTCTATAGATGGAATGCGGCGAGCGCGGCGGGCCAGATCCAGTTGGCCGCGACCATCGACCGGATCGGAACCGAGATCGTGAAAATCGCCAAAAGGCATCGACTAAAGATCGCCCGTGGCGCGATCGTGCCAAGGGACATTTTCCTGGCCGGTAATCCTTCACATCCGGAGCGTCGTTCGGATGAGCGGTTGGAGCAGATGCGTTTCGCCAGAGATCGCTAGAAGTGCCTGCTCATGCATGATGCAGGCACTTCCTGCACGGCCCGCAGGCCGCCTCTCACGTCATTTGAAATGGACTTTCGAAGGTAGGGGCTCGCTCAGCGTTATAACGCTGAACAGCGCTCTGCCATTTGTCGTCATCCAGGTCCTCCGCCGCCAGGTCTGCGGCAAGCGTCAGTGGATCGTGATGAAGGACGAAGATGCGCTCGCTCAAAGGCGCGGAGAAAAGCCTAGTGCGAAACCTCTCGAGAAGGGTTTGGGCCTCAATTGGCTCCACTTGAAAAACCTCCGCGAGCGCTCGGTGCGTTTGGGAAAGGAGCATCTCTATAAGACGGTTTTGCACGTCATGACCTACGTTCTCGATCTGCATGTCAAACCCCGAATGTTCAAAATAGTGAGGACGCAACTGTCGTTGTCAGGTATCTCAACTGTTTGAGCGCATCTGCGACATTCTTTCCCGATTGCGCAAAGCAGATCTGATCACAGTTGGCGTAAGTGAGCGTTTGGGGAAAGGCGGCGACAGGACCAACCACGACATCGAAGGCGTGTTTTCCATTGCGCTTATGGTTAGTGCTTCCCAGACGATTGAAGACCACGAAGTCATGAAAGGGCTTATCGTCGAGAACAAAGCTCAAGACGTCGATTGCGGGATTGGAGGGCCAGTCCCAGTTCATTTCGAACTGAACGACAGCAGCTTTCAGAACCAACCCGCGCGCAGTTGACGTTCGAGCTTTTTGGTTCGCCCATTGCTTTGCCTGGTGAAAGCTGCTCGTCACGTAAAATCCCTTCCCGAAGTCGGCGGCCGACCGGCCGCGCTTTGGATCCGGCGATTTGGCGACACTCGTGGTGTGGATGTCCAATGTACCGTGGAACACATGGGTCTTATTCGTCCAAACCATCGATCCCCCTATTGAAAGGCCTCGTCAATCGCAGACAAGACCGTCCTCGTTTTGTCGATCAGTCGTTGCAATGATGGGGAAACGGAGCCTGTTGCCTCAACGCTTCGAATGATCGTTTCCGCTCTCACGCGCACATTCTTATCGGAAGGCACGCGAGCGATGGAAGGTAGGATTCCCAAAAGGATGCGATAGCGGGTGAAATTGAAGCGCGCCGTCAAGGCAACTTTTTGCAAAAGGCTGAGATCGTCGTCGCTTGGATTATCAATTGCCAGCGTCGCAAGCGTGACCATAGCCCCCTCGTCAGGACGCTCCGCCAAATCGGCACGGCGTATTGAAAGCGTCGACGCCAAACGCGCAAGTTCATCAGCGAGCCTCTTTCGCTCCGCCACGCGCAGGGTCTCATCTTCGATTGAAACTTCGTCGTACATCTTCGCAAGAGCGTCGAAGCGTTCAATCGTCGAGCCAACCTGGCCCAGGACCTTTCGCGAAACAGCAGGCGGTCGCGCGATTTCGCGCGCAAGTTCTAGTGCGACCGTACCGATCTTAAGCTTTATCTTGTTTGCCTCAGCAACGCGCAGGTTCAGAGACTGGGTCAACGATCCGATCTGGCTTTGAAACAGCCATATTGCGGTCAATGCGACAGCTGGCCAGGCAATGGCCCCAATGAGATCCGTGATCGCTTTGACAGCATCCAAGGCGAACTCCCTGCGTAATGCGCGCGAAAGCATGATACCAGAAGTTATAGAAGGCGCTATAGATACCCGCGTAGCGTCTTGTTCCGACCTGTTTTGCTACTGTTTCTTCATCGGAGGGTGAAAGATAGCGACAATTCGGCTTGAAGGGCGGCAGTTCGCGTTCGTATGTTTAATCGAGCTTTGCGCAGGCATCGAGTCGTTCCACCCCACCCCACTCTTCGAAAAGCTTGGCGCCCTCCCGATCGATATCATCCTGTGTGAATTTGTTATCGGTTTTCGGCCGTATGTCGTCTGCGGGGAAGGTAATATATTGGACTCGGTCTCTGTGTAGCTTCTTTATTTCAGCATAGGTTTCCGTGCCCTTGATCGAGATGCCGCTCAGAAACGACGTGAGGGCAATCGTACCTTCGCCGATACCCTTGACTGGTCCTCTGTCTCCATTGATCGCATAGGCGATTTTGCCAGACTCGAGATCTCTGACAACGACGAGGTCGCCACCGTCTGTTTTGACTCCGCCAGCCCTCCAGTTGACCCTCTTCGGCAAAACCACCGCATTGTACTTCAGGCTGTCCAGATAGCGGCTTTGGTCGCAAAGGCCTTTCTTAGTATCAACGGACAGTGACGTCTGGGATATGAAATAGCCTTCAAATGGCTTGACCGTATTCAGGCACGGGACGTCGCGGCCCAGATTCGCATCGTGCCTCCACGGGATCATATTCTCGGTTTTTATGACTGCATGCCCGACCGGATTATATTTGGAGTTGCGAGCATCCTCGAACGTGGAGATGAATGTGTCGAAACAGGCACCCTTTCGATCTTCGGCTTTGTCACCGCATGTTATCCTGTCCCCATGTGCGTCGTAAAGTTCGCTGATGGCATTGGCGATGTTGTTGAATGCCAATCCTTTATCGGCCTCGGGATCGCCAGGATGGTAGGAACGAGGCGTGCCGTCGGTATTTACGGCCATGTCAGCGGAATAATAAAGTGATCGCACCTTGTGTTCAGAGGAGTAGATTTTCGTTTTTTGATCATCGATATGTGTGTCGATCAACGCCATCTTACACAGATCGGCCGTCAGGGCAGGTGTCGCATTCAAGGCTATGTGAAAGAGTGCAACGGTTGTCAAAAGTCGCATCATGGTCGGACTGTCCCCTTGTATGCCACCTAGGAGGCGGCGCCGTTAATCACCACTTTCGAAATACAGGTTTCGAGCCCTGCCGAAAGCGCGCTCGATGTCGAGACAAATCCGCTAGTGGCGGCTGCTTTGTTCGCTTCGTAAGCTTTCGCGGCGTCCAGAATGTCGCGGTAATTTGGCGCCTGCCGCTCCAATTTACGCCTGAGATCGAGCCTGATCCGGTTGATCGCATCATCGACAAGCGCGGCACTTGTATCCTGCACTTCTTTCGTCGCCGATCTCGCAATGCCGCTCACGCATAGCATTCCTTCAGCCGCGTTGAGCAGGTGCTGAGCCGACTCGCCCGGTTTCGTATAGTTGCGGCCGGCTGCGATCATGCCCGCAGACAGCCCAGCACCCTTCAGAAGATTGACGTTTGCATCATAGAGGAGCGCACCTGCCGCGACACCCGCACTCGATATAATGCCCAATGCAGCAACATCTTCCGTGCGGGAGGCGTTGTCAGCCAACTGGATATATTTGCCGGCGAGAGCCGCAGCATAGTTGACGCGCCCTGCGAAACTGGGCCCCATATCGACTGAAGGGCAGCTGAATTTTCTCGCGCAGACAGCTTCCTGTGTTTGTTTGTCCGAGTTTCTGACTTGTAGCCCAAGTTCTGCTTGTCCAACATCCCCCGCGCCAAAGCAGCCGCTTAAAGCAACGCAATAAACTGCAGGGATTAAAAAGCGCACAAAACCAGTCCATGCAGGGTTCCCCGCATAGTTGAAAAAACTCACCGCCATTGTCCTATGCCCCCCGGCAATAGTTCTTTGATGCGCAGTGCCCGCACATCAATACCCGGTAGAATTGCACGGCACGTGATGTTTGCCTATACCTTGCAGGAAAGAATTTTTATATCATACGTTGGAAAATGTCGACATTGACGCTTGACCGCCGGGCCATTTGAACAAGCAGCTGATATTGCCGGTCTGGAATGCTCAACGGAAATCCCAGGCGTACCGCCGCGCGCACCCGTCGCCATAATGCAATTCGAGAAACCGACAGAGCGAAGGACACATCTTACCGGATGACGCATGCTTTTGTTTCAGCGAGGCGCGGCGCGCCAGAAATCACAATGCGCGGGGAGTGGGGCAATCAGATGGCGCCAGCGCTCGAATGCATCGCGCACGAAGCGGGCTTGCGTGTCACCTTCGACAGGCTCATCAACCCCACCACGCGAAGGATATCGAGCGCCTTCGCCAAAGTCAGGGTTGTTTCACCGCGCTCGAACGCAGCCATTGTCGGATGGCTTACACCCGCTAAGGCCGAGTGGTCCTTTTGAGTGAGCCCTTCCGCCTTTCGCCGGCGCAAGGTCTCTTCCACGTAGCGTTGCCAGGCGAACGGCACTATGTTTCCAGAATTCTCAGGCATGAATTGTCTACAATTTCTCTGAATCTATTCACAAAGCCGTCCGGTGGCTCCGCATCGGGGCGGCGAATGACCCATGCGGCCTTCTCTACTTGGCTTCTTAGATGCTTGAATGCTTGCGCGACGAATGCCTCAATGAGCACCTGTTCACCAGCTACCGCCATGCCAGAGAGATCATCGAAGATTGGAGAAACGATTATAACCTGAACCGCCCGCATACGAGCCTCGACGGCTTGACCCCTTATGAGTTTGCAACCCGGTCCCGACAGGACCTGAACCTGAACAGAGCTAACTTATAAACGCGGACAAACAGGGGAGCACGTCATGGTCCAACGGGTTGAAAGAAGCCAGCGGGTCGTGAGCTGCGGGTTTCGCGTCGTTCTGTTCCGCTAACCAAAGATAGCTGAGGATCGAGTGCTTGAACCGCGCCGGGTTTGCCGGAGGCTCCAACTTCTGAGAAAGTGGAGCCATCATGAGCAAGACAACGAACAAGTTTTCACCTGAAGTCCGTCAACGTGCCATTCGTATGGTGCTGGATCACGAAGCCGAGCACCCTTCGCGGTAGGCTGCCGTTTCATCTATCGCTGCAAAGATTGGCTGCTCGCCAGCCACCCTGCACGAGTGGGTCAAGAAGACCGAGGTCGACAGCGGCAAGCGAGCAGGCCTGCCGAGCGATGTCGCCGAGAAGATGAAGGCTCTTGAGCGGGAGAACCGCGAGCTTCGTCAGGCAAACGAGATTCTGCGCAAAGCTTCGGCCTATTTCGCCATGGCGGAGCTCGACCGCCCCTTCAAGCGATGATTTCGTTCATCGACGAACACCGTGGTGTGTTCGGGGTCGAGCCGATCTGCAGACTGCTGCCGATCGCCCCGTCAACCTACTACGAGAATGTCGCCAAACGCCTGGACGTGGATCGCCTGTCGATCCGCGCCCGCAGCGATATCGGCCTGAAGATCGAGATACGTCGTGTCTTCGAACAGAACTTCCGCGTCTATGGCGTTCGCAAGGTCTGGCGGCAATTGAAGCGTGAAGGCTTTGACGTCGCCCGCTGCAGTGTCGCCAGGCTTATGAGGTCAATGAGCCTGCAGGGCATCATTCGAGGAAAGCCGATCCGCACGACGTTATCGGACAAGACGGCTCCGAGCCCGCTTGACCGGGTTAACCGCCAGTTCAAAGCCCCTGCGCCGAACAGGCTGTGGGTTTCGGATTTCACCTATGTCGCCACCTGGCAGGGCTTCGTCTACGTGGCCTTTGTCATCGACGTCTTCGCTCGTCGCATCGTTGGCTGGCGGGCGAGCCGGACAGCACATGCAGGCTTTGTCCTCGATGCCCTTGAGCAGGCACTTCATGATCGGCGTCCTGCTCCTGGCGGTGGCCTCGTGCATCACTCGGATCGCGGCGTTCAATACGTGTCCATTCGCTATTCCGAGCGGTTGGCAGAAGCCGGTATCGAGCCATCTGTCGGAAGCGTCGGCGACAGCTACGACAACGCCCTCGCAGAAACGATCAACGGCCTTTACAAGGCCGAGGTCATTCATCGACGTGGACCATGGAGGAGCTTCGAAGCGGTCGAGTTTGCTACCCTGGAATGGGTAGACTGGTTCAACCACCGACGCCTCCTGGAACCCATCGGAAACATACCGCCAGCCGAAGCTGAAGAGCGGTATTACGCCATGCTGGACGAAGCAGCCTTGGCCGCATAACTTAAACGAAATGGCCTCCGGCAAACCCGGTGCGGTTCAATCCGATTCAGTTGTTGGCAAAAACCTCTTGATAGCCTCTTGATAGCCTCTTCAAATTCGCGCTGAGGACACAATGTCGCTAGCGTCCGGATAAAAAATTCGCGCTCTGCAGTTCTCCGGCAGAATCACATAAAATGACGGGAACCTCATATTGGGTCGCGCGTTTAGCTTTGTTGCGGGAGGATGACATGCACCCCAACGAGAGACCAAATATAAGTGATCTAGCTTGGCAGCCGCTGACCATCATGTTGAAAGACGGTGCTGAGCGAAAGGTTGGTGGGCCGCTTCAGGCAATCAATGCTCTAAACAACGAATGGCCATTTCGCGAAGGTAGCGTGTACAGCGACGCAAAGCGGAAATGTCAAATGGCTCTGGAGCATACCGTGACGTGCGAGCAAGCTCGCATTGCATTCCTCGAAGCCGCGAAAGACGCAGATATGTGGCAAGAGTGACGCGAGACAGATTGTTTGCCGTATGTTCTCAAACCCTGTGGGTCATAATGCTCTCGAAGTCCTTCCTTAGATTGTTCTCGAAGTGACAAAGCTGGCCGCTGGCCTCAAAAGCCGACATCTTCGGGATTTGGCTTTCAACATCGGGATGGATCACTCCCGCCGGTAGCTTTCAGGCATCGTCTCTGTCCTGGGACGGCATCCAGCCTCTGGAGAATCCCACGCTCATGCAGATCTGTGCCAAGGCAAGCTGTTCACGCAGATGTTTGCAGTCTTTGAGCAGCGTCCGAACCGCGGCACGAACATCGCCGTCATGGAATGAGATGGCCATGGCAACCTCATCTACAGGGCCAGCATATTGGTTGTCGTGAGCGGCGGCGTTGATCGTACGCACGGCTTTTCCTTTCCCCTGTGCGATGGCAGTTGAGAATGTGAGAACAGGTTTTCAGATTGACGGGCCGCATCCGCCGGAATGTTCTGATTATGTTCTCGTCAATCGAAGAGTCAAGCCACTCTTCGAGCTAATCGCGACTCGATCCAAACTCTTGCAAGCAACCTTGTTTGATGTCAGCGATATCGTCTTTTCTGAAGGTCGAAACGCATGAGTCTTCCACGAATTCTGTCATCAAAGCCTCTTGTGAAAGCATGGGGAAGCCTGACTGAGTATGTTCTAGAATATCGTAAGGCGAACGGTGACATTGCTCATATAAATCGTGAGGTTTACGACCGGGGGCATGCTGCTGCAGTGCTGCTGCATAATCTAGAGCGTGACACGGTCGTCCTGGTTAAACAGCTTCGTCCCCCGCCATTAATCAACGGCGCCGACCCGTACCTACTTGAGGCGTGCGCGGGTGCGCTAGACGGTGACACGCCCGAGGGGTGTGTAAGGCGGGAAGCCATTGAGGAAGCAGGGATTGTTGTACAGGATTTGACGCGGGTATGCGCCGCTTACGGAAACGCCGCGGCAATGACTGAGATTGTCACACTGTTTATCGGTAGTTTCACCGATGAGGGTCGAACAGCAGGAGGCGGATTGGCACAGGAAGGCGAGGATATCGAGGTTGTAGAACTACCGTTCGTCAGAGCATTCGAGTTGATTGCCTCTGGTGGAATCGTCGATATGAAGACCATCATCCTGCTTCAAGCGATGATGATAGAACGGCATGTGCCCATCGGGTGAGTATGTTGTATGCTATGGGTCAAGCACGCGGTACGGCTATGATTATACGCGCGGAGATGGATCGATGCAGACTGTTAAACTCATTACCGTCTTTAGCCCAAGGAGCACAATGAGCCCCTTTCTAAGCCGTCATCGGGAACTTCCCTTCGGCAATCACAGCGAGCGCAACATATGTTTTTTGGGCCGGTGACGATCTCAAGCGCTCTTTGAGAATCTCGCGGGCTTGAAGCCGAAAGCTTCAACGACCAGGTCGGAGCGTATATGATTTCTCCGCAGTCAATGGGGCGTGTGGACACTCAGCCCATGGCAGAGGATTCCCCAGGTGGGCGATCGCTGGTAGGCGCTGGCGTGTTGAGGTGCGTCCGGACCGTCATCTGCATGCCCGACCGTCTGATCGGTCTTGTATGGCTTTGGCTTCTTGTGATGTACCGGAACTGGTTGCTCGATCGGGGGGGCCGTACCCTTTTGGTTGGCATCCGTTGGCTGTATCATAGCATTTTGCTCCTTTCAGGAACGGGCTGCGATTTTCGTGGGCGGCTCGTCTCTGTCGTGTGGGATCGGATTCGGCAGTTCACCGGGTGGACGGTCGGCGTCGGGTACCGGCCTGGGACGGCCGGGCGTCAGCATGCCGGCGTCTCACGCTATGGGGAGCGCAGCGTCAAGGAAGGCGCCCACGAACGCCTGACGTGCTCTTTCTGGAGCAATAATATTCTGCAAGGCGCGCCGGCAGTTTCGTTTCGCTTCATGATAAAACTCGCCCTCGGCACCATCCCAATCCTGGTCCAGAAAGTTCAGGGCCTCATCCGGCCCGGTGATGACCCGCGGACGACCGTTGCGAGGTTTCACCTGTACGGGATTCCAAGTGATACTTGTCATGACGCTTCTCCGATTGACGCCACCAAACCCACCAATTTCATCTTTGTTCCAACAACCAGAAGCAGGAACTGAGTATGACACGGATTCTGAATGTCAGTCGCAATGAGGATGGCCACTACAAGATCACCGACCATGGCGGAATGGTTATTGAAGGCCGCTCAGCGCCGGGTACTCGATCACCGGGAAATCCGGGCGCGGTGAGTTTGAAATCGACCGCCCGCCTGAGGCGGTCTTTCTTATTGGTCAGTAATCTGTTGCGGCTTGCGCAGGAGTAGTCATTGGCACGCAGGAGGTCGAGCATCAAAGCTCCCTGAGCTTTGGAACATTCACGTTCTGATAAGGTTCTGGCTTGCAGGAGGTACTTGATGTCCGAAGAATACAACCCGACTACAGTACCGGCCCTTACAGGGATCAAGGGACTTTGTCCCAGGTGCCAGCGCGGACATCTCTTTCAGGGTCTGCTGAAATTGGCGCCAAAATGTGAGGTATGCGGCTTAGATTTTTCGTTTGCGGATCCTGCTGACGGACCGGCGTTTTTTGCGATGAGTATTGTAGCAGTACCGGCACTGGCATTTGCCCTCTGGCTCCAATTTACCTACGAGCCCACCCTATGGGTACACCTGTTCGTGACAGTACCGCTGACGATACTTGCCTCGCTAATTCTATTGCGACCGCTGAAGGGCTGGTTGGTATGCTCCCAGTTCTTTCACAAAGCCGAACAGGGCAGCATTGATCACGAATGGCATCGACTTGCGGCTGAAAGAGAGCCACCGCCATCCGACGACCTCTAACGGTGTCCTACCTGATCTTGGGGATATCAGTTTTTAAACAACATCGCTTACGCGTTTCCGATCGCCCCCTTCGCTCGGTTGTGGCGGACGACTTGCCTTCGCTGCATACCGATTCCCCGCCGTGGCGACCGTTGCCGTCAAACCTGCACGCCCTAGTTTCCTCACTGCAACAAAGAGGAAATGGGAATGGCCGATATTAATAGCTGGTTAGAAGGGCAGGTGTCTGCGCTCTTGGGAATGCCGTTTTTTGCCGAGGAGAAGGCGGAGTTTCGCGATGCTGCGAAAGCGCTTGTCGAGCAGGGCCAGGCCGCCGGATACACGGTCGAGCAGATCAAGGATGCCTGCGACGGCGACGTAGAAACCTACCTGATGGACCGGCAGAATTCCATGACGAACGCTGCCATGCAGGACATGATCGCGGACGACCGGTAAGCCCGTTCGTTCCTTTCAGGCTCGCCGTGGATACTAGGTTGTTCCGTACCGGTTAAGGGCTTGGTTTGACCACGCCGGCATCTTCGGCTGGGGACTCTCCCGTATAGGGGTTTGGATGTAGCACGAACTGGTAAAACAGGCCGCCAATTACGAGGACGGCAATGGCGACATAGAGCATTGTGGCTTTCTTCATCGGAACCTCGCTGAGTTGTCCCACACAAACCGCATGCCGTGAGGAAAGTTCCGGAGCCGTTGCTTCAGCAGATCAGGCGCCGACAGCGCCAGTCGAGACGGGTAGCGGATGATAAGCACGGGCCTGTCGAGTTAGTTAAACAGCGGCGGAAATCCACGTAGGCCGCTGCCCTGCAAGGGCCGACTATGGTGCGCTTGACAGAAACCGGGGAGGCCGAGATGCGACTGGACGTAAATTAAGGGGGGCGGAAAATGCGCCTTTTGGTGAACAAGGGCATCCCGGTTGTCGACCTAGAGCCGATCGCCGCCGGCGTCGACAACGGAAGCGGGCAAATCCAGATCAAGGTTGGAAAAGTGACGAAAACATTCACCAAAACACGTCGCTCAACACCGACATGAAGGTGCCGGTCAAGACCGCGGTCGCGGCGCATCTGCCGGTGTCGATCTCACAGCTCTACTGACCCACCGCCCCTCGATCACGACGGCATCGGACCCCGTCAGTTCGACACCATGGACAGTTCGGCTCTTATCTAGAGCAAGTTTGGCATGCGGACGACGCGCTATGAGCGCCAGAGGCCCTCTGCTGCCGGGGCTGTCAGCCGTAGATCACGATGGATGGCGTAAGATCTGGATCAGTTTCGCGGGATCTTGGGAGACATGTCGATAAAGCGCGAGAACTGATCGTGCCAGGGTGTGCAGCTTTTCTGGATGTTCGTGGTAGATGTTTTCAACCTTCAATGTCTCAAACACCAGTTCGAGCACTTCCATGTCGCCGTTTGAAAGCGCGCCTTCCTCTTGCTTCAGCAGGTATTCGCTGAACATGTTGCCTCCAAACTCATCCCAAGCCATGCAGATGTTAAACGCGATCTGCTAATGAACGGTTGAGGAGTGGCGGCAGCAGTAACTGCCCGCCGCCTTCCGCGTCCGTCAGTTAGCAGCCTCGGCGTTGGCCAGCGCCTCGCGGACCTGGTCTATCTTGCCGACGTCATCACCAACGCCCAGCACGATCTTGGCCCATTCGAGCGATGCGTCCGAGACCGTTGCAGTTCCGGCTGCGTTGGCCAAGGCTTCGCGCAGCGCTTCATCCGTGAAGGCGCCGCCAGTCGGTTCCGTGTCGGCTCCGTTGGCGAGCTGGTATTCGGCGTAGCCGCGCACATAGGCAAACACGTCTGCAAAGCGCGGGTCATTGGAGTTAAGGTAGGCGTGATAGTTCCGCTTCAGCGAGTTCAGGCCCTTCCGCTCCGCAGCGTCAGCCCTGGCAAGTTTGGCCTCCCGCTTGGCTTCGTCGGACTTTTTCTTGCCGTTGCCAGTGTGCTCAGCGCCTTTGGTGGGGGCTTTTGAATCCCCATTGTCGGATTTACCGCGTCCGGAATTGTTGCCACCGTGGTTACCACCGTCTCTTTCATGACCACCGCTGTTGCCGCCATCCTTGGCATACGCGGCTCCCGTCGTGATGGGCAGCGTGAGGGCGATAGTGACGAGCGTGGATGTGACCAATTTTCTCATCGACATGCTTTTTCTCCTGCCATTTTGCGGCACGCCGTGGGCGCGCCTTTTGATAAGCGAGATATTGCAGTGATGGCGTCGCATTCAAGCAGGGGTCGACCAATGCTTCTCAAAAGCAGGACCTAAGTCGCCTGCCGGACATATACTTTCTACCACAGGGGACGATAAATTGTTGCCCATAACAGAGCATCTCGCCCGGCGATTCAGGAGCTAGGCATGCATCGTCTGCAGGCTTAAACACTCCTCAAACCACTCGGCCGGCAAATCCCGTCCGCGCTGCAGAAATACCCGCTCGACAAGGACCTCTATGCCCAGCGCACCACCATCAAGTGACCGCCCGAATCAAAAGCCCGGCTCATCGCCGGGCTTTTTTCGTTTAAGTCATCATTGGCAGTTGCGACCGGGTTTGGACAAATGCGTCAACAAGTCGGTCCGCATCGCTCCGGGTGCCTTCGATCTCGGAGGGTGCATCTTCCGGATCCGGGTCTTCCCCGTTTGGAAAAGCCTGAATTCGCATAACGTCGTCATCAAAATCTGAGAAGCGGAGGCAGTTCGTCATCTCGGGACGTCGCATTTGCGTCATTAGCGATTCTCGCCGCGATGATCAGATCGGCCTCCAGGCATCCGATCCTTGGGACTTCGCACAACAAACGCCCCGTCCCACGTAGCGCGGTATCGAAAGATCGCTCATCTTCGACATAAATCATGCGGAGAAACCTATGAGCGACAGTGTGAATCAGGCTCGTGCCTTTGAGGTTCTGACGGCGACACGGGTCGGCGGTTCGATTACATTCAAGGCGTGCGAGCAAGTCAGAGCACCTTAGGCGGAAAATAGTTCCGCGTTTTGGCAGCCCGACTGTTCAGAACCTTCAGAGTATAAACCTGCTCAAGCTTAGCTGAGCCTACAAAAGTGCATCAGTCATTTTGACGAGGTGAGCGACCGAGGTCGCCTTCATCTTCCGCATCATGTGACCCCTGTGAAGTTTCACGGTTGGCTCCGCGAGTTGTAATTCGGCCGCGATCTGTTTGTTTAGCTTGCCGGCGATGACTAGGGTTAGAATCTGGCGTTCACGTTCGGTTAGCGACGTATACCTCGTCCGGGCCGAAGTCTTCGAGGTCCTTTCCTCTCGGCGAGCTGCATCATTTGCAATGGCGCGGTTTACGGCTTCAAGCAAATCTTGTTCACGAACAGGTTTGCTCAGTACGTCGATAGCGCCAGCCTTCATTGCCCGCACGGCCATGGGCACATCGACGTGAGCGCTTATCAGAACGACAGACCTGGGCAGGTCGCTTTGAGACAACGCTTCCTGAAACTCCAACCCGCTTTGCCCGGGAAGGCGGATATCGAGGACGATACATCCCGCTTTTTCGGGATCGTCTGCGGCGATAAAGCCCTTCACAGAGCCGTGTGTCTCGGCGCTAAGTCCTACTGACTCAAACAGTCCCTTCAGAGCTTCCCGGACACTGTGATCGTCATCGATGACGATAACCGTGGGGCGCCTGTTCTTCCTGTCATCAATCAACGGCGGTCTCCTCGAAGCTGGACAGCGTGAACATAAATGACGCGCCCCTGGGCTGGTTGTTGGTAGCCCAGATGCGGCCGCCATGCGCTTCCATGATAGATCGGCAGATCGAAAGCCCCATTCCTATCCCGTCCGATTTTGTGGTGTAGAACGCCTCAAATATTCGGTCGAGCTCGTCAGGGGATATTCCGTGTCCAGTGTCGGAAACACTGACTTCAATGTCGCCACCGGTTCTTCTCACACACTTGATAGTAATGACCGCCCTCTCATCAGGGTGCATGGCTTCAGCACTATTCATGATCAAGTTGAGAAGAACTTGCTGTAGCTGCGTACGATCTCCCAGCACATGAACGGGACCGGTCGTCATATCCGTGACGACCTGCACGCCTCGTGAATGCAACTCTTTTCGCAATAGGAACAAGACATCATGTAGCACCCTACCTATGTCGGTTCTCTCCATCCGCACCGGAGATCGTTGAGCCATGGCGCGAATGCTGGCGACAATCTCGCCCGCACGGTGGCCGTCGTGCACAACTCGCTCCGCGGCGGATTGGGCTTGTTTTATGTCTGTATGTCCGTCCTGCAGCCAGCGGAGGCAGGTTCCCGCGTTGGTGACGATTGCCATAAGTGGCTGATTGATCTCATGGGCGATCGAGACAGCCAACTCGCCAATTGTGGTTAGACGGGTAACATGAGCGAGATCGCTTTGGCTCCGATGAAGGGATTCTTCAGCTCGTTTTCGATCCTCGATGTCGACAACAACGCCATACCACCGCACCACATTCCCATTGGCATCCAGAAGCGGATTTTGCTGCAGGTTGAACCACCGATATTCGCCATTGGAGCTTCTGATCCTCGCGTCTACAGGGCGAGGTTGTTTCGTAACGATGATCTCGTCCCACGTCTCCCGCATCCTTTCTGCATCCTCTTCGTGGAACATTTTATAGAAACCGAACCCAACAAGATCTTCGAATGGCAGGCCGACGTAATCGGTAAGATTGCGATTGAAGTAGTCAAGACGGCCGTCAGGTGTGCAAGACCAAGCCATCGCCGGTATCGTATTCAGTACTAGGTTGAGCCGCCTTTCGCTTTCCCGCAACGCGGCTTCGCCTTCTCGAAGCGCGTTCTCCGCTGATTGAAGGTCCTCAATGTCGATATTTACCCCGAACCAGCGCACTTCGCCTTTCGCGTCAGTGAGTTTTCGACCCGAGAAATAAAACCAGCGGTACTTGCCATCCCCACCTCGGATGCGACCCTTCAGCTGAGTTTGGTCCGAATTCTCAAGATCTCTTTTCCAGATCTCGACCATCTCAGGGATGTCATCGGGGTGGTAGAGATCCAAGAAGCCCCACTCCAGGATCCGCTCGGCCGGTAGCCCAGCATAATCCAGCCAGCTTTTGTTGACGAAGTCCGCGCTGCCGTCTGGGCGCGCCGACCAGACAAGAACTGGAAGCGAGTCGATGATGAGCCGAAGATTCCGCTCGCTCGCTGCAAGCGCGGCCTCTGTTTCCTTGAGCGCATCCTCAGCTTGCTTGCGGTCCTCTATATCAAGGACCACGCCGTACCATCTGACGACGTTTCCTTCCGGATCGTGCCGCGGCTTTTGCCGAAGGCTACACCACCGGAACACACCGTCTGCACGCTTGATCCGCCCCTCGACTTCCTTGGCAGTCTTGGAAGTCATAATGTTCCACCATTCATTGGCGAGATGATCGAGATCGTCAGGGTGGAAGAGGCGATAAAAATTCTCGCCGGCAATGTCAGAAAGCGACAGGCCGACGTATTCGAGGAAATGCTGATTGGCGAAATCCAGCATCCCATCCGATGTTGTAGACCAAGCCATTGCCGGGATCATGTCAATGATCGCGTCAGTGTGTGGTTGGTATTTCAAATCGATCTCCCGGGCTGATCGTAACGCTGGTACCGGGCTGAAAATACGCTGTTCCGCGACTTCAGGTTAGCTGAGATTTATAGACCAACGTCTATTTCTGCAGTCCCTTCGTCTAGTCCGAAGAGATCATGGTCTCAATTGAGAGTTAGCGTCTTCAGCCCTACACATGTCACTCAAAGCGAGTGGAGCACGCCAACATTAGCAGTGCATCATCACACTCATCGAAGGCAATGCATATCCGCCAATAACTCAATGCTGTTGAGCTTTCGCGGGCAGATGGTCAAATGGTGTCACCCGGGAGCTCGCGCAATGACCCTAGATACTTCTCGTCGTCTATCGGAATCCATCTCAGTTGTGCTCGTGCACGGGGCGTTTGTCGATGCCTCCGGCTGGCGCAAGGTCTACGAGATCTTGTCGCAAGACGGATACGAAGTCCTTGTCGTGCAAAATTCCGCGGCAACCTTTGCCCAGGATGTGGAACGCACGAAGGGCGTGATCGCAGAGGCTGCGCACCCGGTTGTGCTCGTTGGGCATTCTTACGGCGGCGCCGTGATTACAGAGGCAGGGCTCGAAGAAAAGATCCTCAGCCTCGTTTATCTGGCAGCCTTCGTTCCAGACGCCGGGGAATCCGTGTTCGACTTGGCCTCGCAAGAAGTCCCTGGTGCGGATAAAGCCCCACTCCTTCCGCCGAAGGACGGCTTCATCAAAATCGACCCGCTAAAGTTTGCGGCCGCATTCTCGGCTGACATCGATCCCGTCGAAGCGCAGTTCATGGCTGCCGCCCAAAGGCCTTGGGGCCTTGAAGCCGTCCAAGGCAAGATCACTTCTGCGGCATGGAAAGCCAAGCCGTCCTTCTACCTGCTCGCAACGGAAGATCGAATGATACCCGCCCAAGCGCAGGCCGCGATGGCGGCGCGCGCGGGAGCCGCGGTCGTGGCGGTTAGCAGCAGCCATGCGGTCATGCTCTCGCAGCCTGACGAAGTCGCAGCGCTCATCAGAACAGCAGCTGAGCCGAAATAGCAGCACTGATGCGGATCGTCAGCTGCTGTTCGCATCAATCACAGATAGGGGATTACCATGCGCAAATTTCTTATGCCGACACGTTCGCAAGCACTGCAAATATCACCAACTAAAGCCGAGGAGAATGGCATGCCTCAGCTTTCCCGCCGCGCCTTTGCGGGTGCCTTACCTCTTGGTGTCGTTGGAGGAGCGCTTTTTGGTGGAAGCGTTCTGGGCGATCTGACCGCCCAAGCTGCAACATCTAAGGCCGCTGGAACACCGGTTACAACGACGCCGTTTGCACAGATCCATATCGGTCGTTTTACGGTAACGGCACTGACGGATGGATATGCTGATATGCCCTACAACTACTTCCCGGGACGCTCAGCCCCCGAAGTGGAAAAGGCCGCAAACGTCCAGTTTACGGCTAGACCCAGCGGGGTTCGCTTTCTGTTCAATCAATACCTCGTTGAAGACGGTAAGCAACGCATCCTGATCGATGCCGGCGCTGCAGGTTCTATCGGGGAAACCGGGCATCTCCCGCAGGCGCTGGCCACGCTCGGTCTGAAGCCGAGCCAGATCGATGCCGTTATCGTGACCCACATGCACCAGGACCACATGGGCGGTTTGGTTCTCGGCGGTAAGAACAATTACCCGGATGCTGAGGTCTATATAGATCGCCGTGACGTCAAGCACTGGACCGACCGGGCTAAGCGCAATGGAGCGCCTGATTTCCTGCAGCCCAGCTTCAAGATGGCTGAAGAGGTGGTACGCCTCTATCCGAAGCTGCAAGCGATCGACGGAGAGCGTGAGATCGTTCCCGGCGTCTCGATTGTCGACCTGACCGGCCATACGCCTGGCCATATCGGCGTCCGCATCGAGGATGGCGGCAAGAGCCTGATCATGGTTTCCGACATGATTTTCCCGGTCGTCCATCCGGCTGCGACGGACGTCTTCTTCCTGTTCGAACAGGATCAGGCTGCTGCGAAAGCCATGCGCGATCGCTTCTTCCCACAAGCTGCCTCGGAAGGTGCCCTAATCGCTGCGACACACATGCCGTTCCCAGGTCTTGGTCGCGTGGTCTCCGATCGTGGTCAGATGCGCTGGGAAGTAGCCGACTGGGCCTTGCAAGACTGATGCTTTAGCCGAAGGATTTGGCCACCTGAAGACAGAGTAAGGCCCGCATTCTCCACTGATGCGGGCCTGCTTGAGTATGGAGACGAGGTATGCCGTACCACTTTCTGGAAGTCGCCGTGACGCGAAGCGTCCGAGCCGCGCAGGCGGATATGGGGGTGGACCAGATATGGCTGGGCGAGAACCATCGGCCTTCGGATACTTTGACGGAGAACGAGATCGCTTTCATCGCGACGCGCGACAGCTTCTATATCGCGTCTGTGTCAGAGACGGGTTGGCCGTATGTTCAACATCGCGGTGGGAAAATCGGTTTCCTCAAGGTTGTCGATCCGCAAACGATGGCATTTGCCGACTACCGCGGAAACCGCCAGTACATCAGCGCAGGGAATCTCGCAGCCAACGACCGCGCCTGTCTGTTTCTCATGGACTATGTCCAACGGACCCGGCTCAAAGTCTATGCCCACGTCGAGCGGCTGGCGCTCGACGCCGACCAATCGCTTACGGACCTTGTATCCGATCCGACGTATAGGGGCCGTGCAGAGCGGATATTTAAGCTCCGGCTCGAAGCATACGACTGGAACTGTCCCCAGCACATCATCCCCCGCTACACCGAACAGCAGGTTGAGCAAGCAGTCGCGCCGCTTCGCCAGAAGCTGCAACAGCTGGAAGCTGAAAATGCAACGTTGCGGGCAAGATTAGAAGGAAGATCGGAATGACCGACGCCCAAAGACCGCCTTTGCCCCCGTTTACATCAGAGACTGCTGTCGAAAAGGTGCGGCTTGCCGAAGATGGCTGGAATAGCCGGGACCCGGGCAAAGTCGCGTTGGCGTACACGGTTGATAGTCAGTGGCGTAACCGCGCCGAGTTCGTCAATGGCCGGGAGGCTATTGTCGCTTTTCTTGCAGGAAAGTGGCGGCGGGAGCTCGACTACCGTCTGATCAAGGAGCTGTGGGCGTTCGACGGCGACAGGATTGCCGTCAGGTTTGCCTATGAGTGGCATGACGACAGCGGCAATTGGTTCCGATCTTTCGGCAACGAGAACTGGGAATTCAATGATAGTGGCCTGATGCGCAAGCGATACGCCTGCATTAACGAGCTGCCGATCCGCGTGGAAGACCGTCGCTTTCACTGGCCGCTCGGTCGTCGGCCCGACGACCACCCGGGGCTCAGCGAGCTTGGTTTCTGATCGACCTCGTTTCCATCTCCATCAGTCAAAGACGTCGGCATGGTCATTTTGAATTCGCACTTTTCACAACGTTCATATCCGGCAGACGAAGAGGCTATCGAGGTCAAAGCCTTCGTCGATCTGTACAATGTCTCACCGGCAACGCTCAAGTCCGAAGAGCATTTTGAATGCCTGCCCATCAACGGTGGATGCGCAATATCGCTGCCAAGCGCGCCGGCCATCGGTCTGAACCGTGTATTGGGACTGAACTCCGTGGAGGAACTTGAGGAAGCCTATAGGTGGATGAATGGGAAGACCGGACACCGGTTTTTGCAGTTAAACACAGATAAGGTTTCGGCCGAGACTAAAGACTGGATCCTCGCCAAGGGTCTGCTTGAGGATGGAGTGGGCTGGGCGAAGCTTGTCTACGACCGCTCATCAGTGAACCTTTCGGAGCCCAACTCTTTCCGAACGCGACTCGTTCATGTTGAGGAAGCTTCGCTCTTCGGATCGATGGTGCGCAAAGGCTTTAACTTTCCCTCGACCCTGACGAGGTTGTGGTCTGCAATCGTCGGAAAAGTGGGCTGGTCGTGTTTTTTCGCTTTGGATGGTGACTATCCAGTCGGGACGGCCGCCATGTACCAGTCTGGCACCTGCGCATGGTTAGGCGGCGGCACGACACTTCCGGAGTTCCGAAATCGTGGCGTTCAAAAAGCGCTCATCAAAAACCGTGTGGAACAAGGGCTCAGCAACGGCGTGTCGACTTTCGCCGTCGAGACATTGGCACCTGTTAGTGGAGAGCCTAATATTTCCTTCGATAACCTTAGGAAAGTAGGCTTCCGGCAGGCATTTCACCGGAAGAACTTCAAGTTGTGAGATCGCAATCTTACTCGATGGGCTCGCCCACCGTCGTCCCGCCGGCGGGGACACGCGTTAGCTCTTGCTGAGCCACTCCTCAAAGTTTCGTTCGACCTGAAGAAGAAGGGAAAGTACGCATGAATACGGAGACCCGCAAAAAAATGGCCGCTCGGCTGACCTCAACACCAGGGGTTATCGCAGCGCTCGATCAAAGTGGAGGGTCTACCCCTGAAGCCTTGAGCTCATATGGTATATTGAATACGGCCTATCAGGGCGAAACGGAAATGCTTGAACTTATCCATGCGATGCGGGTGAGGATAATGACCGCCCCCGGATTTTCAAGCGAGCGTGTGATCGGCGCCATCTTATTCGAACACACCATGGATCGCTCCATCGGCGCCAAATCAATCCCGGCATACCTTTGGGAAGATCGCGGAATCATCTCCTTTTTAAAGGTCGACAGCGGTCGTGAGGCCGAGCACGATGGCGTTCAATTGATGAAGCCCATGCTCAATCTTAGCAATTTGCTTGAGCGCGCGTTGGAAAAGGGATGCCTTGGGACGAAAATGCGCTCGGTCGTGCGTTCAGCGTCCGAGAGAGGGATTTCTGCTGCTGTCAGGCAACAATTTGAGGTGGCCTCGACGATCCTAAAGAACGGACTGATCCCGATTATCGAGCCTGAGGTTCTCGTAGATAGCCCGGATAAGGCGATTGCCGAAGCGATATTGGTCAAGGAAATTCTCAAGAACCTTTCGGAACTTGCCCATGGAACGAAGGTCATATTGAAGCTTACTCTGCCAAGTCAGCCGGACCTCTACGCGCCGCTTGTCGAGCATCCCAAGGTTGCTCGCGTTTTTGCCTTATCCGGGGGCTACAGTCTAAAGGTCGCTTGCGAAAAACTAAGAGAGAACACCGGGGTGATCGGAAGCTTCTCACGGGCTTTGGTTGAGAACCTACGTGTCTCCATGCCAGACAGCGAATTTAGCCGAAATCTCTCTCAAAACATTGAGGAAATATATCTGGCTAGCGCACAGAAGGCGAGACCGCGTGACGCGGGGCACTCATCTACAGTGCGATGAAATCAGCAGAGAAACATGGTACCCACAAGCTCTGCCGCTTCGGTGTAACCATGTCACCATACGACTTGAAGCCGGCAAGTGCGGTGTAGCGTCTATGTTTTATGAATAGAGAGCAAAGTGTCACACGATCGCGGGTCCCAGGCATTGTCGAAGCAAACCGGTTTCCAATTCGGCGATTTCCGCTTGTTGCCAGAAGCTCAAGCACTTTTGTATAAGGGGCAACCCGTCGGCGTCGGCGGGCGAGGGTTCGATATCCTAACTCTGCTCGTAGCACGGGCAGGCGAAGTGGTTAGCAAAGCCGATCTGTACGCGCACGTATGGCCAGACTATATCGTTCACGACCATAATTTGAAGGTCAATGTCGGCAATCTTCGACGATCGCTGGCCCAATTCGATCCCTCTACCGAGTACATTGCCACGATCCCGGGGAGGGGATACAAATTCGTTGGTGGTTTGGGAAACGACATTCCAGCCAGCGAGGAAAGTCGCTTCAACTACGAGTCACCATATCGCTCCACCCCAAACGCGGCAGCTCCTCGGCCGCGATGACGCGATCCGACAAATCTCCGAGCAGCTCAATCAACCGGGTTATCTCACCATTGTCGGGCCGGGCGGAGCCGGCAAAACGTCACTCGCGGTCATGGTTGCTCATCAATCATGCAAGGCAGGCGAGGCCATTGCTTTTGCGGATCTCTCGACGGTCAGCGATCCTCGATTTGTGGTGCCAGCGATCGCGTCCGCTCTCGGAGTTTCTCTTGGATTCGACGATCCTATCGCCGGCGTGATCGACCTCCTTCGAAGCAACAGGTTGCTTCTGATTATCGACAATTGTGAGCACGTTATTGCGATGGCAGCGACCGTGGTCGAACGAATATCGTCAGAAGCTCCGGCTGCCCGTATTATTGCGACGTAAGCATCCGGTGAAGGCCGCAGGTTAGGCTGCTTTAGCTTTCAATCCGTGCGGCTGCCAATTCCACGGAAGCAATTGCTCCAGCTTACTGATTGGCGTGTCGGCGATGCGGGCCAGGAGGTCAGCAAGCCAAGCCTGCGGATCGATGTCGTTGAGCTTGGCACTCATGATCAGCGTCGCCATGAAGGCAGCACGATCAGCGCCGCGATCCGATCCGGCGAAGAGCCATGACTTCCTCCCGAGAGCAAAGCCTCTCAGCGCTCGTTCGGCCGCGGTGTTCGTGAGACAAATCCGGCCGTCGTCGAGGAAAGACGTGAAGCCGTTCCAGCGCTTCAGCATGTAGTCGATCGGCTCGGCGACCGGAGAACTGCGCGACAGTTTTGCCCGTTCGGTTTGAAGCCAGCAGCGCAGTTCGCCGACAAGCGGCAGGCTGTCCTTGCGACGGCGCTCCAGGCGTTCCGCTGCGGCAAGCCCGTTGATCTGCCGCTCGATGTCGAACAGGGCATCGATCCGTTTGACGGCTTCCAACGCCATAGGCGAGATCGGTGCGGCGCGGCTGCCGCGTTTGGCATTCGTGGCGATGTCGGCCAGCACGAAGAACTTGCGCCTCGCGTGCGACCAGCAGAGCGCCTGCGTCAGCGGCCCCGGATCGCGGTCTACCTTGAACAGCGGATTGTAGCCGCCGTAGGCATCTGCCTGCAGAATGCCGGTGAAGTTCTTCAAGTGGCGCTCGGGATGCTCCTGCCGCCGGTCTCGCGAGGCATAGTAGAGTGCCGCCGGCGGCGATTGCCCGCCGAACGGCCGGTCATCCCGGACATAGGTCCAGATGCGACCCGTATCGGTCTTTCCCTTCGCCAGGATCGGCACTGTGGTGTCGTCACCATGCAACCGCTCGGCAGCCAGGACATGTGCTTCGATCAACGAATGGAGTGGCTTCAGCGCGGCGGCGCAAGCGCCGACCTGATCCGCCAGCGTCGACAGGCTGAGGTCGATACCCTCTCGGGCATAGCGCTCGCTCTGGCGGTTCAGCGGTTGATGCTGGGCGAACTTCTCAAACAGGATCATCGCCAACAGGTTCGGCCCGGCAAAGCCCCGCGGCGTCACATGGAAAGGAGCTGGTGGCTGGGTGATCTTCTCGCATGCGCGACAGGTGAACTTCTCCCGTACCGTTTGGATCACCTTCCACTGA
This sequence comes from Hyphomicrobiales bacterium, assembly GCA_900472785.1. Lineage (GTDB taxonomy): Bacteria > Pseudomonadota > Alphaproteobacteria > Rhizobiales > Rhizobiaceae > Pararhizobium. The sequence goes on from UCJH01000028.1 coordinate 23,001, forward strand.
CGCGGGATGACCTCGAGGGTCTCGGTGATGTCTTCGCCAAGCTTCGAGAGCTTGGCTGAACCGCAGCAGGGGCAGTTCGTCGGTGCAGCGAGGACGACCCGCTCACGCGGCAGATGTTCGGGAAACGGCTTGCGTGATGGGCGCTTGCGCTCGAAAGCCCTCACGGTCGAGGCTTTGGCCGCAGCCTCTGCCGCCAGTTCGTCTTCGCCAGCGTCAGCCTCCAGCTCCTCGAGCTGCAGTTCCATCTGTTCGAGGAGTCGCGCCTTGCGTTCTGACCGGCTGCCGTAAAGCTCGCGGCGAACCTTCTCGATCTCCAGCTTCAACCGCGCGATCAGCGCTTCGGAATGCGACACGAGCGCCTTTGCGCTGGCGGCTTGCGCCTTGGCGGTCGCTGCTTCTGCCTCGGCAGTGATACGCCGCGCACGCTCCTCGGCCAGCAGTGCAAGCGCACTGGCAAGGTCGTCCGGAAGCTCATCAGTCGCGTCGCTCATGGCAGGATGGAATCATATTCGAGTCCGCTATTCCAGTGCTTTTGCTCATCCTGCCGATGTTGGCCGCCAGGTCTTTTGCGGCATCCGCCAGTCTATTCCTTCGAGCAGATAACCGAGCTGCGCCGGTGTGATCACCACCGTACCGTCGGCCGCCGACGGCCAGATGAAGCGGCCGCGCTCCAGCTTCTTCGTGAACAGACAGGCTCCTTGTCCATCATGCCAGATCACCTTGATCAGGCCTCCACCGCGACCCCGGAACACGAACAGATGTCCGCACATCGGATCGCGCTTCAGCGTCTCCTGCACCATCAGCGACAGACCGGGGAAGCCTTTGCGCATGTCCGTGTGACCGGTCGCCAGCCAGACCTTCACACCACTCGGGACCGGGATCATCGCCGTCCCAGTACAACATCGAGAATGCGGCCCAATGCGTCCGTGTCGATGTCACTGTCCACCCGGACACGACGGCCCCGACCCAGCTCAATCGTTACATCGCTGCGCTTCCGGCGAGAAGGTGATGGGGCGGGTGGCTCCGAGGGTATCGGCTGAGCTGTCGGTGCGGTCTCGGACACAATCACAGGCACCAATGTGCCCGCCGTCGGTGTCGACGACTCATCAACTCGGCAAAGCTCCTTGCGCCAACGGAAGAGCTGGCTGACATGGATGCCGGCCGCGCGGGCAATCTCGGAGAGTACCGCGCCCGGCTCGAGGCACGCGGCAACCAGCCGCTCTTTGTCCTCCCGAGACCACCGCCGCCGGCGCTCGACAGACGTTATCACTTCAATCGGATGCTTCGTCATATGACTACTCCTAGTGCTAGCACTAGGACTTCCGATGTTCGCCTCAACCTCGCAAGACGGCCTTCACCGGGGGCTTACGCGACGGCCTGCGCCTTGAACTCATCAGACCAGCGGCGCCGAAATTGACGCGGCGCGCCTTCGAGCCGTTCGGGAACAGCCTCGATCATATGAAAGTTTCTAGTTCCAGAGCTAGGCGCAGACATAGAAGCTCACAGTTCGTGAATTCGTCTGTCCGCAATACCGGAGCCGCCACTACCGACGCCAGATGGGGTCAGCTTGTCGCTTACCGACATCGGCGACATGCTACCATTTAACTTCGCCATAGCCTCCGCTGTCGGACTGACCCGGATATACCTTCACAAAAGCGGCCGCTTGGGAGATGTCGCCTACGTCGATGTGCATGGAAATCACGCTTACCAGAAGACGTTAACATGCTCGAGGGCGCGGCTTTCCTGAGGCAGCCATTGACAGCGGAATCGATACACAGCCACCTATGGGAAGGGAGTGTACGCGGTCTTAGTCTCGCAGCATCTACGCAAGGGCGATTTCCATCGGCGAAAGCATCGCTTTGAGTTGGCTCCTATCTTGTATTCCGAACTGGGACCAGTCGATGAGTGCGCCTGCTTTCTCGGTTCCTGCGTCCGACGACACTGTTACGGCATTTTCCAGGCACCACTCGTCGAGTATGGCGCGCAGCATATCCATGTCCGTCGAGGACAGGCTTACCTGTGATGCAATCTTCGAGAATACTGGCATGACATCCCCCGATTCATACAAGTGGTGAGGTCATACTCGCTTAATGCGCCAAGCTTGCAACTCCCTAAATAAGGGAGTCAAGCCTGCGAAAAGTAATACTAGTCGGCTGTTTTTAAAGCCTGACCGTATCGGCAGAACTAGGTCTTCAGTTCCAGCCTCTCATGGATGACCACAGTATCACCTGTTCGATGAGCCGCTCTGGAAAATTGCGGGCAAGTAAGGATGCCAGAGCGGATGGATTCGCTTGCATAAAGCGCTTCTACAACGCGAAGCTATTGATACATAGCGGGTTATCGCTCTTTTGTTTGCGGTTTGTTTTGGCTTCTGTTGTCGGCAAGGCCGACAATCGAATGGAGCTCACCGAGGTTGACAACCAATTAATTTCCAATTCAAGTTGCTCAACTCCAAAGAATCAATCAGTGAGTGCACTCAAAGATATGTCGCAAAACATGACAAAATCTTATCGCATAAGTCCGCTCTCGGTATCTCTCATCTTTTTCGTTGTCGTTGTTGTCGCAATCGGAGGTTTGGATGTGTTCCTGCGATCGCAAAATGACGCGACTGATGAGGATAGGGCTCTCGGTGTCAGCACGCGAATGGGAGACTATAGAAGCTTCAGTTCGATAGGAATGCTGCCGCTATCTCTGGTGCTCGCGCTGAACAAATGGCCTGATCGCGCCTCGTGTCTTGCGGATCAAGAAGCTAGTATCCTTCGTTGGAAGGACTTTGGCAGCACAACCGAGGCCGAAGTGTGTTTGAGTCGGGTGTTCACTAAAACCAGAACAGATGATGAAATCGTCGCAATTTTAGCTGCCAATGGTTTTGCCGGAGCAATGGTCCGAACAGTGCGAAGTCCTGTGAATAGCGCAAAAACCCGAGTTTCTGCAAGTTGCCTGATTAGAACGCCTTACTGCGGGGTGACCTTACAGAATTTCTGGCATTTCCCATTCGAAATCTATTCGTCTTCCGTCGAGATTTTCCGCGACGGATCCACAACTTTGAATATAAAAGTTCATAAGATTGCGAAGTGAGGCAGTATGACGATTTATCTCGCAGGCAACCTGATCAGCAGTATTAGCTTTACCGGGTTTGGCCATCTGCAGCTTGTACGCGATGGGCAAGAAATCGAGGTCCAAGCTCCACAACCTTGGAACACGTTAGAGCCTGACTGAAAAAGAATTGAGTGAAATCAGCCAGTTGTGATTCCTTCGGATTTGCTTAGGATTCGATGGAGACCGCAATGGGTTGGACTGATTTCACCCGTAGCCAATATGGCCGACGGACAGGACGTTACGCAAGTGATCTGTCGGACAGGGAGTGGTCGCTGATCGCTCCGTTTATGCCGAGGCCACGCAGGCTCGGTCGACCGCGCAAGACGGAATTGCGCGAGGTTCTGAACGCATTGCTTTATATCGCGTCGACCGGATGCCAATGGCGGATGCTCCCGAAGGATTTTCCACCCTATTCAACCGTGCAGGGCTACTTCTACGAGTGGCGGGCGACTGGCATGTGGCTGAGGATCAACCATCATCTCGTTATGGAGACGCGAGAGCTGGAAGGAAAGGAAGTCTCACCGACGGCAGGGGTGATCGACAGTCAGAGTGTCAAAACGACCGAAAGCGGAGGGATTGCGGGCTATGATGCGGGCAAGAAAATTTAAGGCCGCAAGCGCCATATCGTCGTCGACACGCTCGGCTTGATAGTGGGGCTCGTCGTTCACAGTGCTGACATTCAGGACCGCGATGGTGCAGCGACGGCTCTCGAAACTATTCTCAGACGCTGGCCGTGGCTCAGGCATATTTTTGCTGACGGCGGCTATGCCGGTCCGAAAATGCGGGCGGCATTACGCAAGGTCGGCAAGTTCACGTTGCAGATCGTCAAACGAACAGACAAGGCGAAGGGCTTCGAAGTGCTGCCGCGTCGCTGGGTCGTGGAGCCCACATTCGCCTGGCTTGGAAGATGCAGGCGACTGGCCAAGGATTGGGAGAAATCAATCGCTTCCGCTGAAGCCTGGATGCTGATCGCCCACATCCGCCTTCTCACCCGAAGGCTTGCAAGATACCATGTTTATTGAGTTCTTTTCGAGTCAGGCTCTAAGTCCTTTGAATGAAGCGTGTCGCAACTTTCCATCCCCAGTCCACGTTCGAAATTCTACCTCCGCGACAACGACGGCAATAAAGGATTGTTCGTGACAGCCCAGAAATGGGCGACTGTATGCTGTCGGTGGGGAAATCGGGTGGCCGGAGCGGTTGGACGCCCTGGAGACGCGGCAGGTTCACAGCCAAACCGCATCGATGTTCTATCGGGAAGCCGTCACACCCGACCCCTGGTATTCTTCCATGATCTCGGCACCCTCGTCTGTGATTCCGAGGATAGCGTCGCAGGTCTTGGCCTCCGGCTCCTCGCCGATGATCTCGAACACCTGTTCGAGGCGCTCAACGTGAACCTTGGTTTCGGCGAGATGTTTGGCAAAGGCGTCCATAAGCTGCACGCTCGTCGCTGCTTCTTCCATTTTGGGAAGTGTTTCGACGATCTTCTTCTCCGCGAAATATACGTCCTTCAAGGTGTCGAGGAACAGGTCTTGGAGCTTCTTGGTTTCGCCCATGGGTATTTCCATTCTTACGTTGGAGAGCCCGCTGGCACGATGCCAGCAGGGAGTGACTAAGAGATGCGACGATCCGAAACGTCGATGATCAGCGCGCGCTTGGTGCCATAGACACCGCCAAACCAGGCAGCGATTGCACCCAGAACCAGGGCGAGGAAACCGAGAATGGCTCCGGCGGAGAGAGCCGCGGTTGCAGCCTGAGCGGCATCAAGCGCCTTCTGCTTGGCCGCCGTCACGTTGTCGCGGTACGTCTTCTCATACTGATCGACTTGGGTGCGCGCCTGATCGACAGGAATGCTCTGCGCCTTTGCAATGGCGTCGGCCGCGCGATTGCGGGCGTCTTCAGCGGTTGCTTCGTCGCCCATGACGACTGCCTGCATCGCCGACACTGCGGCGTTCTGCAGAGCCTGCGGATCGTTTCCTGTCGTCGAACGAATCTGCTGTTCGATACCGCCCATCGGATTGGTCGAGTTGGCGATTGCGGGCGCGGCTGCGGTGACTGCTGTCGCAGCCGTGGAGCCGACTCCACTGACGACGGACGAAAGACCACTGAATGCACCACCGACAAGCGCGCCGACGGAGGTGGTCAGCAGATAGAGAACGATGAGCGTGGTGACTGCCCAGGAGGAAACACCTTGATAGCCGCCCGTCGAGTTGCTGGGCCGGCCAGACAGTCGGCTGGCAACGTAGCCACCCACAAAAGAAGCGATGATGCCTGCGATCACAAACCATATCCCGCCAGCGATCGAGAACGTGCTGGCTTCGGGATTGTCGTATGTCGCGGGATCAAGGACCGCCGCACCGATGCCGACCCCAAGAAGGTTCAACAGAAACTGTGTGCTGAGCGCGATCGCGACGCCCGCAAAAATCGCACCCCATGAAACTTTGTTGAGGGCGGCGGTTGTCGATGAAGAGACGCTGTAGGCCGTGTCGTGAGAGAGATTGGTCGAGATTGGCGTGGTCATGTTGGGTCCTTTGCATGCGCAGACTTGTGATGGCAGCTGAACTCAAAGTCGCCACATTTGTTCCACCACCGTCGCCCGTTAAGCTGTTTCAGCCCGTCCCGTTATTAGACATAAACGCGCAAGGCCCTCTCTTACCTTGCCGAGTCTGACATGCACCGGGACCGGATGGGAAAGCGACACGCCTCCGAATTTCAGCCTCGTTCAGCAGGTCTACGGGCCTTCTTGTAGCCGAAGCAGACATTCTCGCCGCGTCCCCCCTAGGGGCAAAGCTCTCAGAGGTGTAACGCTTTTGTTCCCCTCGCCTAGATGATTAGCAGGGCTCGTGTGATGGCACCGATAGCCGCGTAGAAGTCGCTTCAAGAGTTAGCCATTCGTAGGCTCACAGTTGAACGTGCTGCGCGCAATCGGCACGAGACGCGCAATCTCCGACCCTCGGTCGCTGACACAAAGGTCGATGTCGAACCAGCTATTTTGATTGAGGAGATCGAGAATCGCGATGGCCATCCGCCCGGCGCAGACGGGATTGGTGCGAAGGTCGATAAGGCCTCCATCTTCCCCCGTGAGCCGGACAACCATTTCGCCGTCTTCCATCGGCCGAAAGCACATGGCGCTGACGAAGCCGATGACGTCTTCCTCAGCGAGCCCGTGGGGTGACGGCCGCTGATCGTTGAACAGGGCGTTGGCTTCAGATTTGGCTACATCGGTAAAGGGCATCGCTGTCTCTCGTAATGATGGGCTGCGCATCGCGGCGCAGCCCGATAATAAATGTCAGGCCTTCAGCATGGCCAGATGATCGAGATGCTCGTTGATCATGCCGCGTGCCAGCTTGGCAACGCTGAGATGTTCATGATTCTGGCCAACCTTCAGATAGTCTTCCTGGATCACAAGCAGCTTTTTGTGACCGTCCAATTGTGCAGCCACGTATGCTTTGTCGAACCCCGCCCCACTCAGTCCCTTCAGCGTAGCCAACGCGTCCTTGCCCGCAGGATCAAGCATAGCCTCGACTTCGGCCTCTGTCGGTACCTTGAGGGCGCCCTCTGCCTTTTCCATTTCCATCGACTTCAGGATGTCGGCGATCGTCTCCTGCTCGGCGACTTCGAACTTGGCGAACATTTTGACCATGTCTGCACTCGCCATTTCCACGGCGAGGCGGCTGGTGGCCAGCGACAGCGAGCCGACCATCCTGGTCATGTCGGCATGCTTCTTCTCGGCTTCACCCGTTTCCGATGTCGCGGCGAACAACTGCGGCGCGGAAAGAAGGGAGGGTATGAACGCGGTGGCTGCAAGGGTAGTTAGCAACTGACGACGGATCATTTTTGTCTCCTTAGGACGCCGACCATTCGGCGTGATCGCTTCTAATCTTGCGAGGCGACATTAGTTCCGACTCCCCGCCACCGGACTCTTGCCGGTGCCATCAAAGGCCATATCTACACCCACAAGTTCCTCGTATCTGACAGGCAAAGCCATGAAGTTTCTGAAAGACAACGGTCTCACCATCATGCTGATCGTCCTATCCGTCGCGACCATTGTCGGGATGCTGCTGACGGGCTGGTCCGTTTTCAATCATCAACTGGCAGAGCATGGGGCGGGTGAGATCGGTCTTGGATCATACGCATTCTCAGGCCACTTCTTGTCATCGCTGTTCGAGAACTGGGAATCCGAGTTCCTGCAGATGTCGGCCTACGTGATGCTGACGGCATTTCTGTTTCAGCGTGGTTCAGCTGAATCGAAGGATCCGGATGGCCCTTCCGAAGTAGATGACGATCCGGCCAAGAGGGCAGACCGGGATGATACGCCATGGCCCGTCCGTGTCGGAGGCTGGGCTCGCTCCGCATACTCGTATTCGCTCGGGACAGCGTTGGCCTCGCTGTTCCTACTCACGTTCGTCTTGCACCTCAGGTACAGCGCAGAAGCGGAAAACGCGGAAGCCCTGATGCACGGACAACTCGCAGTGTCGATGTTAGATCATCTGGGCAGCGCGCAGTTTTGGTTCGAGTCCTTGCAGAATTGGCAGAGCGAGTTCCTATCAACTGCTGTTCTGGTCGTGCTGTCTATCTTTCTGCGGTTCAGGGGATCGCCGGAATCCAAGCCTGTCGCCGCGCCAAATAGTCAGACGGGGCCCTGATGAAACACGCGTGTTGGAACCAAACCGAAACCCGATAGTTTTGGCGGTCATTTTCTCACTGAGGAACCTAAATTGTAAATTTTAGAATTGAAATAACTCAGGGATGCGGACGAAGACTTGGACAACCAGGAGGTAGTTCATGTATTCCTACGCAGACAGACTTCGAGCGGTTGAACTCTATATCCGGCTTGGCAAGCGACTTATCGGCACCATTCACCAGTTGGGTTATCCCACCAAGAATGCGCTGAGGGGCTGGTACCGCGAGTACGTACAGCATCTCGACCTGCGTACTCAGCCGGTAGCGCGAGCGCCAAAATATTCCGAGCCTCAGAGACAGGCGGCACTTGAGCACTTTCGCACCCATGATCGTTGCATCTCTGCGACGATGAGGGCACTTGGGTATCCGGGTCGAGGAACACTTACCGCATGGGTACGGGAGGCCTTTCCGGAGACGCGAGCATCGATGGTCGGTCGATCATGGCATCCTGCCTACCCTGAGGCGGTGCGTCAAGCTGGTGTCATCGGACTATGCAGTGGAAATGAAAGCGCCCAACAGGTGGTCGAACATTTCGTCGCTGAGGTAGATGATTACATCCGCTGGTACAATGAAAAGCGCATTAAGATATCGGTGGGATCGCTAAGCCCCGTCGAGTATCGTAAGAGCCTCGGCATTAGCATATGAAGCAGTCCAGCTTTTTATCCGCACCCCCACCGGCTCAGTTCCGCGTGGAAACCAACAGCCCGGGTAATCATCGCAACCCCTTGGCATCGACGCCGCATGGAACGAGTGAATGCCGGCGGAAACGGTAGAACATGAGGTCCGGCGCCAGCCATTGACTACTCACAAGGCTTGAACGGCACTCCCAAGATCAGTAGAATACCGAACACATCTTTCATGTGATCGGTCTGCTTCAGCTGTGTGCACAGCACTTCTACTAGCCATAAAGACTGCGGCCCATGCGATGTCCCGAGGGGCTGGATCCTTGACGTGAGCTGCATCAGCCTGGTCGAGTTCTACTTTGTCTGGATCGACGCCGTGGGGTTGGCTCTGCTCGCGAGTGCTGCGGATGCCTCGGACCAGGACGTATCACCGGGGTAAAGAGCCGAGCGAAGATAGGCCCAGGTAAGCCGCTGCACCAGACCTAGCCTTTCGGGGTCTTGATCCTGGGATTCCGCGACGTCATAGCCGGACACGCCACCAAGCGCATGCTTTGCTCCGAACATCGTCAGAAGGGCCTTCGGTTCAGGACTGAAGGTGTATGCGTCGGAGCGCCAATCTTTCCGTATTGCGAAATGTTCTGTGTGATCAAGATCGCCGGCGACGACAAGGGCAGGAGCGGTCATCTCGGTATAGACAGTGTTTCGCAGCACTTTGTAATGTTCCGACGCGAACGGCGCCAGATCACTTCCGTTGCCTGGAGGGGCCAGCAAAACCCCTGCCTTGACCCGCGCCGCAGGCAGGCTCCATTTTTTGCCGTCAACCGGGTCCTTGACGGGCATGCCCGCCAACATGCCTACGGTGTGCCCGCCCATCGAGTGACCCACAGCAGCGATCCGATCGGCGTCGGTGCGACCTTCAAGGCCTGGAACGGCGGCGAAGATTTCCTCCAGGTGATCGAGGATGAAATGCATATCCTGCGCACGTGACAGCCAGAACAGGGGACCTTCTGGCCCGTTCGGATCGAGACCTAGCGCCTTTGAGTCCTGGTGCGTGGGCTGGATGACAACAAAGCCATGCGCGGCGTAGAATTCAGCAAGTGGATTGTAACCTCGCAGGGACGACAGATAGGTCGACTGACCGTGGCCGTGGGATAAGAGGATCACCGGCAGATCACGTCCAGTGATCGGAGCCGACACCTTGATCTGAAGCTCGGTTTGACGCCCAGGCACGGTAAAGGTGATCGGGCTGACGGACATGAACCGCGTTGCTGCGCTCACAGGGATGTAGTCAGCTTCGTTGATGGGATTGCTCATGGAATGTTCCTCCTTTTTGTGATCTTCTGCGAAGATCGGGTTCAGACTAGCGTCGGCATACGCGGCGACGGCAAGTGTGGCGCAGACGGTGATCACACCGCGCCGACTAAGCTTCAGATGGCTAAAGTCGAGGTTTCTCTCGAACTGCTCCGTGTCGATATCGCTCTTCATGCGTCTCTCCTTTCAGAAGCCCGGCGTGATCGGCTTCGGGCGAGGCCGGTGGTTGACGCGGTGCAAATGGCGCCGGTCCCGACCTCGTGGGTGACCTTTGTCCTGCATCGCCTGACAAACCTACCCGCCGATCCCCCGTCCGGCATTGGCATGTCACGCCATCATTGTTGCAGACGTCGCCAAACAGCTCGCAATTTGCGTCGCTGCCGGGACCGGAACCGCCAGCCCGCCACGTCAGGAACAACGCAGATCCGAACACTCGACGACATCCCGCCGGCTGAGAAGCGCTGATTGGCCAGTTGCTTTTTGCAGGAGGTTTGGCTAGGAGGCCGCCGCCCAAAACGAGTCGGAGGCAAGAGGCTGAATTGATATTCCGCGCATCAGCGCCAATCAGCGCTGGCGATAAAGTGGAGTAGTACGCGCGAGGGGCCGTGCGAAAGGGCCGTCGCAGATCTGACTGTTAGACAGTGCCGTCTGCACGTTCGCGGATATTTTCGCTAAGCCCGTAGACCGCTTGTGGTCGAGACACGCCTTTGAGTCGGAAGTCTCCGAGATGCTCTGTTGGAGCTTCACATTGTTCTGCGAAGCTTTCCGAGAGAAGAAGCTGCCGTCCGAGCTGGTCGCAAAGAGCCTCAAGGCGAGCCGCTTCGTTGACGACACGGCCGATCACGGTGAAGTCGAGACGTTGTGCGGCGCCGATGTTGCCGTAATAGACCTCGCCAAGGTGCAGCACCAGATCAACGCCAATCCGGGGCGCTTCGCCAGGCGGACGCGACAGGTTCAGTGTATCGGTTGCGGCGGCTGCATGCTGGGCGGCCGCGAGCGCGTCTCGGCAGGCGGCGATCGTGGAATCCTGAGCGGATCCAACTGGGAATATGGCCAAAAGGCTATCTCCGATAAGCTTCAGTATCTCTCCGCCCTCAGCTTCGACCGCAGAACCGAGCGCCTCGAAATGTTCGTTCAGCCAATGAACGATTTCACCCGGCGCATACTTCTCGCTGAGCTGTGTAAAGTTCTTCAAGTCAGCCAACAGAATTGCCGCATAAATTGCCTGGCCTTTCCCGCGCTCGATTTCTCCTGCAAGAACATGACTGGCCGTTCGAGGGCCGACATAAAATCTCAGTACGTCAGACACCATTCGTGAAACGACCATGCGGTGGATGGCCAGTCCCAAAGCCGGCAACACAACATCGAAAGAAGAAATATCGTCCGCGCTGAATCCGTCGGGATGTTTGGTAGCGATCGATATCGCGGTCCCCGAAATGACAGTCGCTTCGGAAAATTGCACAATCCGAAGGACGTAATCGGTATGCCCTTGGCGGGCTAAAGGCAGAAGGTGCGGGAACTCGATCTTTTGTTGGTCTCGCAGGTCCCATCGTCCCCCCGCTTTACCTTCCTCCAGTAACTGTTGGATCGCGGATTGCTTGAGTTCTAGGTCCTCGGCACTTCCGTGCCCCGTTGTTTCCAAATGCAGACCACCAACGTCACTCCAGGTTGTCGTCACCACTTGATGAAGCGGGTGAAGCGACGGGAAACTGATCTGAAGAGTTTGTACTCGCATTCCGGCAGCCATGCGCGTGCCAAGTTCTGTCACAAAGGCTTCTGGGTCCTGGCTCGTTGTGCCTTCCGCCACAATCCAGCGAGAAATATCGGTGGTCCAATCTGGTTGGCATTTCATCACGGTTCTTATCCCGAAAAAAATTGGGCCGCGTTGATAGCCCAATCGCGGCTTTCCCCATGTAGCTCAGATCACATTGGCGCAGCCTCACTCCTCCGAAGTCAAGCTTATCACCACACCGGCGTTGGCCGGCGTGGCAACTGGTGACCCGCGGATCTTGCCAAAGCCGAACACGATGGAACGAGCGGCGCCATCATATGCTCGACAATCGCTTAGGCAGCGACGCGATCGGCTGCCGGACGCCTGCGGAGAAGCACGCTTCCGATGGCCGGCGGGTCGTAAGCTGCATCGAGTGGGCCCACATCGGTCCCTGGAGGGCAGATCTCATCTATCCGATCAAGAATTTCATCAGAGAGACCAACTTCCATGCCATTCAGAAGGTCGTCAAGGTGCTCCACCTTACGCGGACCGATCAGGGCTGCCGTAACCCCGGGATGAGCCAAAACGAAAGCCATGGACATATGCGTCAATGACAGACCGGCTTCCTCCGCTACTGGAATAAGCTGCTCAACCGCGTCGAGCCTGCGCTCGTCCGACATCTGTTTGGGGAAACGATGAGCACGGCCGCTGTCAGGTTGTGCCTGGCCCTTTCGATAACGGCCCGTCAGCATACCCATAGCCAGAGGGCTCCAGACCATGGTGCCCATTCCGTATTTCTCGCAGATTGGCAATACTTCCCGCTCGATACTGCGGTTGAGGATGGAGTAGGGCGGTTGTTCTGTGCGGAACCGCGCTAAGCTGCGTCGCTCTGCAACCCACTGGGCCTCGACAATTTCCGAAGCGGGGAAGGACGACGTTCCGATGGCTCGGACTTTTCCAGCGCGCATGAGATCTGTGAGAGCCGACAATGTCTCTTCGATGTCAGTATCGGGCGACGGACGATGGATCTGATAAAGATCGATGTAGTCGGTTTGCAGACGACGAAGCGAATTCTCGACCTCCTGTACAAGCCAACGGCGCGAGTTGCCTCGCTGGTTTGGATCTTCGCCCATCGGCATATGCGCTTTGCTCGCGAGGACGATGTTATCCCGCCGTCCTTTAAGGGCTTTCCCGACAATCTCCTCGGATTCACCCCGGCTATAACCATCCGCCGTGTCAATGAAGTTTATTCCGGCATCCAGCGCCTTGTGCGTGATGCGAATGCAATCGTCGTGATCGGGATTGCCAGCAGCGCCGAACATCATTGCGCCGAGGCAATAGGGGGATACCTTGATGCCGGTCTTTCCAAGACTACGATACTGCATGCCTGAGCTCCTTTTGCAGACGTTCATGTTGGATTGAACGTAACCAATGGAACCTGCAGTAGCAGTCGCGAACTACGCCAGTTCTGCTGCAATTGACGCCAAACCCACCTGCTGTAGAAGGCATTCAACGACGGCATGGCGGCGTCTTCTCAAACTCCGCCCCTCAATGGAGTGACGCCCGCTCCACGGCTTGGGCTCGCCAGTTCTGCGGTGTCACGCCCTGCCATTCCTTAAATGCTCGATAAAACGAACTTGTATCCTGATAGCCCAGCAGAGTGGCCACTTCGTCGATACTGATGGACTGATCTACAAGGAGATTCTCCCCCAATTCTTGCCGTGCTTCTGCCAGGAGTTGCCGGAAAGTCGTACCGTCTTCTGTTATACGACGCTGCAAAGTCCGTTCACTTGTGCCTAGGTCTCGCGCGATGTTCGAAACGTCCGGGCGACCGCTCGCGAGACTGCGCTTGAGGACGACCTTCACCTGCTCGGAAACACTGCTTTCAGCTTCAAGATCATTTCTGGCGGCTGCCAGCGCTGGCGTCAGAAGCTCGAGGAATTCAGAATTATGGCCGGGGAATGGTCGATCAAGGTCACTGGACCTCATTGTGAGAAGGTTCCGGGGCGCGTTATAGCGTATCGGACATCCGAAGAATGTCTCGTGCTCGAGACTACGGGGCCCCGAGCGGGCGAGATCAATCCGCACGGGCGTGATAGGCTGCCCGGTCCCTTTGCGCCCCAGTTGCACAATAAAGGCGAATGAGAGGTCGATCGACAAAGCCGGCTCCGATTGCATCGAATAAGGCCATTCTTTCGTTACAGAGAAGTCGCCACCTTTTTCGGTGATAAGAAACTTTTCGCAGGTACTGAGCCGTTTGAAGCGGTCGATACGACCCAACGCGTCGCGATAGTCCGCTGCGTAGCAAGCAGCCAAGAAGGCCGGCTGATGACCGGACCTGTCGAATGCGCTGACAAGTTTGATGGCGAAGCCAGGATCCTCGGCTAGTTCCTCTACCGCTCTGTAGATGGCGAAGATTTGTGCCGTGGTCAGGAGCACGTGCGGGTTCAAATGGAATGTTGCCGGGAGCCGAGCTTGCCGTAAAATGGCGGCAGGTTTAACTCCTGCTTCTGCAAAAGCGCGCCAGAACGCCTGCGGCATTTTGCATCGATCAGCTGGCATCCCATTCATGGCGACTATCTCCACCTCTATTGAACTTGTCTCTGTGATCCGCACCTTGTGGAGTTCAAGGAGCGAGAGTGCTACGAACCTTGATTTGACCACATGGACGTCTCGCAATCCGAAGACCTACCAGTCGACATAAATTCAATGAGACGCAATTGAAATGGCGTAACGCGCCACAAAAATTGCGATCGACGCCAAAGACCCAATGGTGCGTGTACATAAATAGCGCTGCCCGTTTGTCGAGTTGCCGCTCAACTCAACGCTCGGAGTGATCGGCCGCGCTAGTTGTGGAGGCTCAAGAGGTTGTCGCGGTTGAGACCGAGGCGACTGATGGGTGTTTTTGATTTTAGACCGCCATGCGGACGATGCCAATTGTACATATGGGTCCAGTTGGGCAGATGCGATTTGCGGTGTTCTGATGATGGATATGCGCAGGCATAGGCCCATTCCCGTAGTGCTGTCTGAATGAAGCGCTCGGCCTTGCCGTTGGTCTTGGGCGTGTAGGGTTTGGTGCGGATGTGCTTGAGGCTGAGCGCTTTGCAGGCTTTTGCGAAATCCCTGGCATTGTAGCAGGATCCGTTGTCAGTCATCACGCGCATGACCGTGATGCCGAGGCTGTTGTAATAGGCGACGGCCGCCGTAAGGAAGGCAACCGCGCTGACGGCCTTTTCGTCCGGGAAGATGTCGGTAAAGGCGATGCGGGAGGCATCATCGATTGAGACATGGACATACTCCCACCCGACACCCCGGGAGCTGCTCTGGCCAGTCCTGTTGCCGGTTATGCGGTGACCGACGCGGTCAAAGCGGCCGAGGCGCTTGATGTCGAGATGGATCAGGCCACCTGGCTCGGCGTATTCATAACGCACGACCGGCTCGGTGGGCACAAGGTCCTTCATCCGCGACAGGCCGGCGCGTTTGAGAACACGGCTGACGGTGGCAGGCGAAACACCCGTCTCCATGGCAATGTGCCTGCCGGTCAGGCGCTGCCTGCGAAGACCGACAATGCGCTCGGCCAAGGCGCCGTCCGTCTGCCGGGGACTGGTCCGTGGCCGCGATGAACGATCCATCATCCCGGCGCGCCCTTCCACTCTGAACCGTGCGACCCAGCGCGACACGATCTTCAGTGAAACGCCATAGACGCGGGCAGATTGTGCTTGAGAGAGTTGGCCACGGGTTATCCCCATTTCTTCTCGACGCAAAGGCGTCAGTCGGGCATTCTTGTGAATGTTCATTCGGAGCGACCCTGGAATACTGAGGTGTGGTAACTCCAGTCTCCTAAATCCGCTCCGAATGGACAACCTCCTGAAAGCTCACAGCTAGTCTTCAAACGGTACTTCCTGTTCTGGCCCGGAGTGCGCCTCCATGCTCCGCTGGTTATCGCGCACCACGACGAGGACGGGCCCTCTCAAACCGCAGGTCGCTGGTTCGATTCTCATGAAGGCGCGGGATAGGTCATTCAGCCTGCCAAATCGTTTTCCACAGTACGAGGACACGGAGCGTTTCTGCAGAGGCTCATGGGGAGGCTTGGAGAATTGTGGAGAGTTGCCGATCAGAATTTGAGGAGAGGACGACAAAATCTGTCCAAAGACGTTACTCCGACGCTTGCCACGCTGTAGACGGCGCTTGAATTCTAATCCCAAAAAACCATTTCACCGGCGATTTCTGTGCGATGGAGTTATCAATGACGACAGTAGAAGAACAGCAGCCCGAGCAACACGTATTTGAAGCCGATGTCAGCCGGCTCCTGCATATGATGGTGCATTCGGTTTACTCAGACAAAGATGTGTTTCTACGGGAATTAATCTCAAACGCGGCGGATGCCTGTGAAAAGCTGCGGTATGAGTCGATTTCCAAGCCGCAGCTCTCGTCCGATGGAACCCAGCCGGAAATTCTCGTGACGCTCAATGAGGAGGCGCAGACACTCGTTATCGAGGACAACGGCATCGGCATGAACCGCGACGAGATGATCGACGCGCTTGGCACGATCGCGCGCTCGGGGACGAAGGCGTTCATGGAGCGGCTTGAGGCGGCCAAAGCTGGGGAGAAGGCGGAGCTGATAGGCCAGTTCGGCGTGGGCTTCTATTCCTCGTTCATGGTTGCTGATCGGGTCGATGTAATCTCCCGGCGCGCCGGCGAGGGCAAGGCCTGGAAATGGTCATCCGACGGTAGGGGAAGCTACGACATCGTCGGGATCGATGTCGGGCAAGCACCAGCACGCGGTACGCGTGTCGTGTTGCATCTCATGAATGATGCGAAGAAATATGCCAGCAAATGGACGGTCGAGAAGATCATTCGTGATCAATCCGGTCACGTGCCTGTTCCTATCCGTCTCGTAGAAAAAGAGGGCGCGGAGCCGTCACAGGTATCCGATGGTGCAGCGCTCTGGCTCAAGCAGAAGAGCGAGATATCCAAGCAGGACTACGATGATTTCTATCGTAGTGTCTCGGGCCATTACGACGAGCCGCTCGCCAACGTGCATTTCCGCGCTGAGGGCCGCCACGAATATACAACGCTTGCCTTCGTCCCGGGCTCTCAACCATTCGATCTGTTCGATCCAGACCGACAGGGTCGGATGAAGCTCTACGTGAAGCGCGTCTTCATAACCGACGAAGCCGAGTTGCTGCCGCGTTACCTGCGGTTCGTCCGCGGCATCGTCGACACCTCGGATCTCCCGCTCAACATCTCCCGCGAGATGATCCAGGAAAGTCCCGTGCTTGCTGCTATCAAAAAGGGCGTAACGAGCCGGATTCTTTCCGCCCTGGAAAAGATGGCCGAAGGCGAAGCCGAGACGTTTTCCAAGGTATGGGATCTATTCGGCGCCATTCTCAAGGAAGGTATTTACGACGACTTCGAGCGGCGCGCACAGTTGCTGAAGCTGGCGCGCTTCCGTAGTACCGTATCCGATGGAGCAACTCGATGCCTGGCCGACTATCTGGCCGGAATGAGGGAAGGGCAGTCGGCGATCTATTACATTAGCGGCTCCAGTCTGGACCAACTGAGATCGTCGCCGCAACTCGAAGGTTTTCGAGCTAAAGGGATAGAGGTACTTCTGCTGACCGATGGCGTAGACAATTTCTGGCCGACTAATGTCCAAGATTTCGAGGGCAAGCCCCTTAAATCGGTTACCCAGGGCTTTGCCGATCTGAACGTTGTGACCGGCGACGGCGGCACCGATGAGGGTGATCGGCAAGCTTCTCCAGAAGTCGGGGCGTTCATCGATTTCGCGCGAAGCGCCCTTGGTGAAGAGATTACTGACGTGCGTATTTCAGATCGGTTGACCGAAAGCGCGGTCTGCCTTGTCGCGTCGGAACATGGCCCCGATCGCCAGCTCGAAAAGCTCCTTCAAGGGGCGGGGCGGTTACAGACCGCATCGAAGCCAATCCTCGAGATCAACGCGCAGAACGAGCGAGTTAAAGCCATCGCATCGATCGACGATCTGACATTCCGCGAGGATGCGGCGTGGCTGTTGCTTGACGAAGCACGCATTCTTGACGGGGATAAGCCCACCAACCCGCGCACGTTTGCTGACCGGCAGGCCAGGCTGTTTGCGCTTGCGATCGGGCACGGCAAATAACAAGTCTTTGGCGAGGTGGTCTTCGGCTGCTTCGCCAGAAAGCCCCGAGAGAGGAGGTCGATCAGCGCGATCGCCGAATGTCGCATTTTC
The DNA here is from genome assembly GCA_900472785.1 of Hyphomicrobiales bacterium. Lineage (GTDB taxonomy): Bacteria > Pseudomonadota > Alphaproteobacteria > Rhizobiales > Rhizobiaceae > Pararhizobium. The sequence continues at coordinate 40,654 of UCJH01000028.1, forward strand.
TCGGAATGAACAGCCTTCTCAGTTAATGGTCTCAGGTCATCGCCAGTCGCACCGAGTGCGCTGCCCACTAAGCTTCTGTTATTTAAAGGATCCTTGAATTTTCAATTGGATTGGAAAGCGGGTCGACGGTTCGGCTCTCATCAAGGCGAAGTACACCGCATCATTGCTTTACCCGGGGAGGGTAGAGCAATGCGGGCGGCCAATGTGCTGGCGATCTTAAATCAGGCCCAACGCGCCCAGTCTCGTGGACAATCTCAACGTCGCCCCCGCTTCTCTGCTTCATCATCAAAGCCAGGTGGTTTTGTTTTTACCCAACTGACGAACTTCTGAATGGCGGAGTCCTCGAGAATAGCTGAGATCGTGGAGAACTTTCTTGCCAACTGGGCATCCGTGAAGGCTGCATGTATGTGACTATGGCATATGCGGTGCAATGGCACCTTGATTTTGCCACCCTTGCTCCTGGGAACAAGATGGTGTTCCTCGATCTGGGCGTCAGGTATTACCCGCTCGCAGAGCGGGCAGATGACCGGCGTCGACTTGACATCTTGCGAAGCGAAATCGTCTCTGTACTTGCGTGCCATCGATTTGGTGTCTCTCAATCAGCTGTCAGACTGCGTCCGGCTCGCTTCGATAAACCATCCCCGACATGCCGACAACACCAAGCCGGTTTCAATAGGCACTGGCGTTGCATCGGAGTGACAGATCGGAGCAAAGACGGTCAGCTCGATTAGTCCATCCTCGGGACAAGCGATGGAACTATATGGATATTGCTCATGAGTTGCGGCCTCGGGTTGGCAGGTAGGCTGTTCACATCTGTTCAAGCATTCTTCCAGTTGGCTGTAGTATGCTCTACAGTAAGGTCAGCCACACGCTTATTTTCGCTTTTTTCGAAACCGTTTCACCCGTTCGTGGGTGCCGCACGTGGCCTCGGAACACCAGATGCGCCGTCCGTTTTTGGACGTATCGAGAAACAACCAGCCACAGTTATCGCCCTTGCATTCCCGGATTAGGCGTCGCTCGTAGCGCCTGACGATCAACTCGGCCGCGGCTTCAGCAAAGAGGCCCACCAGATCCGCCGGTTCTGTTAGAAGCGGCAACCACCGGAAGCCGGCTCCTGTCTCGGATAACACCTGCCGCGCACGAGCCTGCCTAGCCACCTCGTGCACGCATTCAAACGCCTCTTCCGGATAGGGCTGCTCTGCGTCTTCTGACAAGAAGACTGCGTAGATCGCCTCCCGAAGTTGAAGAGCTTCTTTCAATGCCATAGCGGCTTTTTGAGGATTTGCTTTCTCTATCGCAAACAACTCCCCCTTTTGTGCCTTGTCAATGAGGCCGGTTCGGTATGCCAGTGTGATCATGTCACCGTAGGATTGCAGGAGATCGGGTCCCCATCGCCCGCGCCGACTGTCGACCGTGTTGGTAAAATCCAGTGCAGGATGCCCGCCGCTCAGCGGCATATCGATCGTCGACGTTGCCATATCACCTTCGGAACAAGTTGGGTGTCGCTTCGTTTGTAACGGTAATAATAGAATTAGACCGTTACAGAATAGGGTAATCTTGATGTCTGCCTCGCGCAACCTCGCAAAATTTCTTGTTCTTTGTCTGGTCTGGGGGCTGACATGGATTGCCGTCAAAGTCGGTGTAAATACCGTGCCGCCCATCCTATTTGCGGCGACGCGTTTCATGGCCGCCGGCGTGGTGCTCATTGGATACGCGGTCCTCAGACAGGGCCTCATAGTCCCGCAAAGTAGGAATATAGTGCGGCTGCTAGTCGTAAGCTTGTTAATGATCACCCTGTGTTACGGCCCGCTGTTCTGGGGAATGAAATTTGTCCCCTCCGGGACGGCGGCCGTTCTGGAGATGTCCCTTACGCCGATGGCCTTGCTGGCCTTCGGAATTGCTCTGGGCGATGAGGGCTGGAGCTTGGTTCGCTTCTGCGCCATGGCGCTTGGCATCGTTGGGCTAACAGTTCTCTTCGCGCCAGAGATCATGGGCTTGGAGTTCGGTTCCACGACAGTGTTTGGCCTGATTGCCGTGGCCTGGGCAGCGATTTCGTCAGCGTGGGGATCGGTTCTCGCGCGTCCCCTGATCGCGGAGTACGGCAGCCAGTTCCTGTCCGGTTCGACGACTTTGATCGGCGGCAGCGGTCTTTTTGTGCTCTCGCTGATGATGGAGCCTGATACATTCGGGGCAATGGCGTTGCTGTGGAGTTGGCAAGCCATCGCTGGTTGGCTCTTTCTTGTCATCTTCGGCTCGTTGATTGGATATAGCATCTACATGCAACTTTTACGCGACATTGGCCCTGCAAGGGCAGGCAGTTTCGCGTTTTTATCGCCAGCGATAGCCGTTGCGGTCGGGGCTTTGCTGGCGGGGGAGGCCGTAACTCCCCTTGGCATCACAGGGATGATTTTGATGCTTCTTGCGGCGGGCGGCTGCTTGTTTGCCGACAAGCTCGCCGTCCTTTTTTTGCCACCTGGGAAAGCGAAGGTGTAGACGCACCTCGCTGACGGGAGCCAGCCTGGTTCCTCCCCTATCGCTAGCAAGTTCGTCGGGGCGTGCTCGCCTGCGGCTCAATGCCTCGAGCGCAGAGACCAGCGTTTCGCTATAGTCGGCATGGAGGACAGGTTCAGACTTTCCGACAGCTGCAATCTGCGAACACGCGGGGTATAAGCAAACCCGTCGGCCATCTTGTTGTTTGCGGCAACGTGATTGCCAACTCTGGATTTTCCGTATTTAGAGCCGAAATTTCGAGGTGGCTGTATAGACCTCGGCTCGCATAGCGTCCAAGGAACCACGGATAACCCTGATGTCGGCACTCATAGCGGGGGCCGCGTCCTACTCTTCCCAGTAAAGTAGCGTGTTATGCCAACCCGTTACGGTCTCCAACTGCTCTCGGGCACGTTGCAACACCCGTTCGTCGATCTGCACCGCTGCCCGTTCTGCATTTTCTGCCAACTCAATAAGGTCGTTGGCCTCGACACCCCAGATCGGCATTGCCTTGCGGAGTTTATCCATCTGTTTTTCAATGTCAGTGATTTGTATTTTTTCCATCTGACGAATATGAGCGCAAGTTGCCATAAGTCGAGACCCTGCCAAAACTAAAAGTTGACATATGGGTGGCGGCCGTCTATCTAAGGTTTATCGATATTTGCTTGCTGAGCTTTGGTTACCGCGCGATTAGCACCGCGCTCTGAACGAACCCCTCTTCAAAAATCGCTATCCTCCGCAGCGCATTCGCGTTGGGATTCTCTATTGCTTGAAAGGGTTCATCATGACCACTGGCACAGTAAAATGGTTCAATTCCACTAAAGGCTTCGGCTTCATCCAGCCTGACAATGGCGGCGCTGACGCGTTCGTTCATATCTCGGCTGTCGAACGTGCCGGCATGCGCGAAATCGTCGAGGGCCAGAAGATCGGCTACGAACTCGAGCGCGACAACAAGTCAGGCAAAATGTCGGCCTGCAATCTCCAGGCCGCTTAAATAGGTATCTGCTTTCCTTTGACCACGGATGTACTGGCACTGTCGAAAGCGAAATACCAGACGAGGTCAGGCAATGATTGTCTGGCCTTTTTTTTGCTTGGCGCTTGGCGCACGAAGGGACTTTTCATGACAGACGCACACAGCAGACCCCGCCAGCAGGCCGAAATTGCCTTTGGCAACGTGCAAAAGCAGTTTTTTGCCAAAGATCAGGCAGTCGCCGAATTGCAATCGATCGCCCAGCACCGGGACGATAAGACGATGCGGCTTCGTGAAGCACGACTGGCGCGTGATCTAAAGCGACAGCCTGCGGAACGCATCCTGTCTTCCGTCAGTGCAAAGCGGTAGCACTCTATCGTTCTACACCCCTGCCCATCTTTCCCCTCCAGATTTCATGCCAGACTATCGCCATTGCGCCATGATTCCAGATCGCCCGCGAGCGTGACGTTCGGTATGGACGAAACCGACCCAGGAGAAACTGTGATACCCGACACCAAGGAATTACAGGCAATCAACACTGCCTGGCAGATCGCGATACAGGAAATCCTGCGTATGGTGATCAGGGATATGTACCATTCCGGCGGAGAGGCGGCGTTTCAGACGCACATCAAGCGCATCGAAGAGGCGGCGGTCGATAGCATCCATACGGACCTTCGGCTTCGGGGGACCGATGAGTGGACGGAAGTGCTCGTCAAGGAGCGGGCAAGCAACTTCGTCACGACACTCTTGACCTCATTCACATATGATCGTGCCTAACGGACACATAAGTTGCCGCGTTCTCACGTCGTAACCAGCTACTTCTGAGCGGCATCGAGCTCACTCAATTGCTGAAGGTGCGGAAATTCCGCGCTTCCCTCGGGTCGCAAACCATCTGTTAGAATTACGCGTGCTTCGTCANNTGACGAAGCACGCGTAATTTTTGCCGCGTGTCTAGATTAGCGGCGAGCACCCGCGGCTTGCGCGAGTGGCTGTACCGATTGTCGTGCCATGGTTTTTACCACCGTACGCAGCGCCGCCGTTTGCTCGAGTATCGATCCGTCGAGCTTGAACTGGTTGACAAGCTCACGAAGCTTTTGAGCCTCCTGGGCCAGCGAAGCGGATGCCGCAGTCGACTGCTCTACCATAGCCGCGTTCTGTTGTGTCGTTTGGTCCATCTGATTGACCGCGATATTGACCTCGCCCAAGCCGATTGATTGCTCCTTTGCGGATGTAGCGATAGAATCCATGTGCTGGTTAACCTGAGAGATAAAGGCTCCAATCGTCTTCAAGGATACGCCAGTGTCACGCACGAGTTTCACGCCGCTTTCCACCTCTTTTGACGAATTCTGGATTAGCCCCTTTATCTCCTTGGCTGCAGTGGCCGAGCGTTGCGCGAGTTCGCGTACCTCCTGGGCGACGACAGCGAAACCTTTGCCGGCCTCGCCTCACGCACCACAGGCATCATTGAAGTTTTGAGAAAGGCAAATATAACATCAACGCGGCTCGTCTCCGGATGATAGGCGCGATAGATTTTTCAATATGCGCTGAGCATTATAGCGAAAGACCAATATGCCCAAACAGAAGCAGCCTGCTATTGTCAGCACTGGTATCGTCGGCCTGAATGAAATCCTGCGCGGTGGGCTACCTGCGTCGAACCTTTACATGCTTCAGGGTGCGCCGGGATCGGGCAAGACAACAGCCGCACTGCAGTTTTTGCGCGCCGGTGTCGAGGCCGGCGAGAGCTGCATTTACGTCACGCTATCTCAAACGGCCGCGGAGCTCGAGGCAATCGCCGTGTCGCACGGCTGGACGCTCGACGGGATCCGGGTGGAAGAGTTGTCCACATCGGGCACCCTTAACGAGGCCGATGACCAGAGCATATTTCTGACCGCCGATCTCCGCTTGGACGAGACAAGAAAGACCATTGAAGCCGCAATCGAGGAGCACAAGCCTCGCCGCCTCGTCTACGACTCCCTCCTTGAGATTCGCCTGATCACTGGCGATAGCCCGCGCTTTCGCCGCGAATTGATCGGCTTCAAATCGTTCCTTGCCAAAAAGAACGTTGTCGCATTGCTGCTGGATACACAGACGCCCGGCTATGACCGCAGCGGCGAGGAGGTCGAGGGGCTTGCCCACGGCGTTATCCGGTTCGACAAGTCGCTGGAGGAATATGGCGGCGTGCGTCGCCGTATCGAGGTCTCCAAGATGCGCGGCGTGCCGATCGCCGACGGTTATCACGATATGGCTATCCGGGAAGGGGAGGGCGTCGTCGTGTTCCCCCGCATCATGCCAAGCGCTGCGTCGGAAAGCGCCAAACCGCAGCTGATCAAGTCCGGGGTTGCTGAGCTTGATGAGATGTTCGGTGGCGGCCAGGAGCCTGGGACCACGACATTGGTCATCGGGCAGTCGGGCACCGGCAAATCCACGATGTCATCCCTCTATGCCACGGCAGCCCTCGAACGGGGTGAGAGTGTCGCACTCTTCCTGTTCGAGGAGCGGTTGGAAACTTTCTTCCGTCGTTCTGAAGGTCTGGGCATGGAACTCAGGCAGTTTCACACGGACGGCAAACTCATCCTGCGCGATTTCAATCCCAACGAAATCTCCCCCGGAGAGTTCGGCCAGATCGTCCAGGATGCCGTCACGCAGAACAAATCCCGCGTCGTGGTCATCGATAGTCTAACGGGATATCTGAACTCTCTGCCGCACCGCGAGAAGGCAGTTCGCGACATCCAATCGCTGCTGAAGTATCTCGCGCGCTCCGGTGTCCTGACCATGCTGATCGTCGCGCAACATGGGCTTATCGGGCAAAATGTCGGCATTGATGTTGATGTCAGCTTTCTCGGCGACACCGTTCTGCTTCTGCGGATCATGGAACATGAGGGGCGCCTGCGTCGAAATATTACTGTGGTCAAAAAGCGTCACGGCCCACACGATCTCAATATTCGTGAACTGATCATCGCAAGCGGAAGCGTCAGTGTCGTTGCGTATAATCCCCTGCCTGATCCGAAATGAAGACAGTGCCGAGCGAAAGCGAGCTCGACTGGGTGCTCGTCCTTGCTCCCTTTCGCAAGGACGCTGATTACGTCGCTGCCCTCCTTCGGGAACAGAAGATCGAGGTCAAGGCGGCCAAGGCGGACGGGGATCTGGTCGAGCATCTCGCTTTGTCTCCGGGGATCATCGTCATCACCCACGAGGCGTTGAACTCGCAGGTTGTTGCACGGATTGCCACGCATCTAGCGGGCCAGCCCAACTGGTCAGAAGTGCCAATTATCGTGCTTTTGGAGCGGACTGCCCCGATTGCACGGATCCGCAGTCAATTGCTGAATTCCTGGCCTGGTTCGCGTCTCTTGTTCTACACGCGTCCGATCGCGCCACTGGAACTCGTGAACGGCATCCAGTCAAATCTATTGGTGCGACTACGCCAACGACAGGTCCGCGATTCCATCGAACGGGAACGCGAACTGCGGCTGGAGCTCAATCACCGGGTAAAGAATATCCTCGCAAGCGTCACGTCGATTTTTCAGATGACACGGCGCGGCGCCACGTCCGTCGAGGGACTGGCCAGCGATTTCGCGGATCGGCTGCAGGCACTGTCCAACGTCCATAGCGCCGTTTTTGAGGCTGGCGGCGAGGAAGTCTCGCTCTCGGCCGTCGTTGACCTGACGGTTTCTCCCTACAACAGCAATGGCGTGACCCGCATTAACATCATTGGGCCGGATCTTGTAGTTAGTCGCGACGCCGGAACCACGATCGCGCTTTGTCTGCACGAATTGATAACGAACGCCATCAAATATGGCGCCCTTTCGCATCCCGATGGACATGTTGACTTGCTGTGGTCAGTTAGCAAAAACGGCAATTCCGAACTCTCCCTGAGCTGGACTGAACTCGGGGGGCCGGTTGTGCAAGAACCGACGCGGCAGGGCTATGGGACGCGATATGTGCGCTCCTCACTGGGATCGTTATTCGGCACGGTTCCAGAGATCGTCTTCGCTCCGGAGGGTTTTCGTTTTTCAGTGGAAGGGTCGCTGGCCCGCCTGGCAAGACAATAAATTGTGAAATTTTCGTCAAGCCCACGCTGAATAGTCCTTCCCGGTAACACCCTGGAAGATAATCCGGTTCCTCCTTGGATCAATCCGTATTTCCGCGCGTTCATCCGGTTCGCTTATTAAAAAAGACACATATGCAAGCGTCAACTGCGGAGAGTATTAGGGATGACGCAAATGGGGATCACAGTCGTTGTCGTCGAAGACGAGGCGATCGTCCGGCTGGATATCGCAATGTCACTTGAGGCCGAAGGGTTCATTGTGCTCGAGGCTTCAAACGCCGATGAAGCCATCGACATTCTGAATGCTCATCCGGAGATCCGATTAATGTTCACGGACATCGACATGCCGGGCAGCATGGACGGATTGATGTTGGCTTCTGCTGTTCGCGACAGGTGGCCCCCGGTCAAGATCCTCATGGCTTCGGGTCACCGTCAATTGAGCGATGAGCTTTTACCGGTTAAGGGCAAGTTTTTCAGCAAGCCTTACAATCATGCCCGCGTCATCGCGACGATGAGAGAAATGCTGGCGGCGGCGTAGGCATAAGCTGCGATCGGAAGCCCGCCTTTCGAGTCGAGCTCCCTGGTTTTCCAACCGCTTCAGAAATCCTTGCCAGCGCCGGGTGGAAGTGCCGGCGCCGCTTCATTCTTCGGCTTTTCGGCGATCATCACTTCGGATGTGACCAGCAGGTCGACGACGGAAGCCGCATCGTGGAGCGCGGTACGGATCACCCTTTCCGGGTCGATGACGTCCTGAGCATAGAGATCGCCATATTCGCGGCTCTGTGTGTTCCGCCCAAAGAACAGATCGTTCTTTTCGCGCAGCTTGCCGACAATGATCGAACCTTCGGCGCCGGCATGACTTGTACGCAGACTTGCGCGACCTTCGGGATAATGCGGGGGTTGACGAGCTAGATTGACTGGTGCCGGCAGCGGCAAAAGGGCCAGAATTTTTCCGGCCGCGCTCTTGAAACCGAAATTCTTAAAAACCAAATCGATTGACGCCAGCCGCTAATGACAGGGCTGGCCTTGCTGGGAGCGTCGCTTTCGGCGCTTCCCATCCATGTTGCTTCAAGGAGGATATGGTATGGCAACATCTAATGACTATGCACCGTTGTACCGCTCGAGCGTCGGCTTTGACCGCGTCTTCAACCTTCTGGAAAACGCCCAGCGTGCCCGCTCGATCAGCGACTGGCCGCCCTATGACATCGTCAAGACCGGCGAGGACAGCTACCGGATTTCCATTGCGGTGGCTGGCTTTTCACAAGACGATCTCGACATCACGTTCCAGTCCAACCTTCTGACTGTCACCGGGAAGAAGCAGGAGACAGCCACTGACGGCTACCTGCATCGCGGCATTGCCGGTCGACCGTTTGAACATCGGTTCGAGCTGGCCGGCCACGTCCGGGTGAACGGGGCGGACCTCAGCAACGGTCTCCTGTTGATCGATCTCGTTCGCGAGATCCCGGAGGCCCTGAAGCCGCGCAAGATCTCCATCCAGAGCGAGCCCGCTTTGATGTCGGCTGCCCCGGCGCAGATCGAAGCGCAAAAGGCGGCTTAACCCATATTTCGGCAGAACAGGGGCGCTGTGGCGACGGCGCCCATCAACATTCCGGGTGGGAAGGAGAGAGCGATGAAACCCGATATGTTCAGACAGCCTGTTTACATACTTGTTGGCCTTGGCTTTCCAGCAGAGGTTCGAAGCGTGATGGATGCCTATCGACATCTCCTCGAATGGCCGGCTTCAATGCGAGACAACGCACATTCGATCGCGCTCAAGGCCTGCGGCGCGGCACTTCGCGGCGAGATCGAAGCGGAAACCGCGCGCGGCCTGTTTGCAGCCTTCGCAGATATACACAATCTGCTGGCACCTGATACGAACGTGATCGCCGCGTCACGCCTGCCCTGCAGCGCGACCGGGATCCGCATGTGCGATGAGGAGACCGATGATACACGACATGCTGCAGCAGGCCGCCGACAATGCGAGGCGATGGGACCACCGTTCCTGGTTTAGGGCATGCAGCTTCCGCGGCCGATCGACGTGGTGAGAGCACGGGCTTTTCCGTAGATGACGAGCGAGCGATCCTCGCGGCCTGGCCTCCGACTTTTACGCTGTCGATTCGAAGCCGGCCCTTCGCCACCTGCCGGCTGCAGCAGAGCCAGTCTCTATCGATGATGAAGTGCAGTCGGCACTCAAGGCACTTGATCGGCGCTATAGTCTCTAAACGCCTGGGCGTTCAGGCGGCCTGCTTCATCGACTTGCCAAGCCGCTTGATCGCTTGACCGAGCGATCGCTGCTCGTCGCAACGACCTGCCAGACGCTTATATTCTAACGCAGAGCCGGAACGGTGCGGATCGTAAAAAGCTTCAAATAGAGGGTCATCTTCTTCACTTGGCCAAATTTCTTACTGCTGCCAATTTGACGGAGGTGCGAAATTCTTCGGGTCTTTGTCGTGCGGGTGTCGATGTCTCCGTTTCCGATCGCTCTTGGCAGGAATTCTCAATGGAAATACCGCGCTGTTCCGGGTCAGATCTAAATGGAAATCAACAGTGGGACCTAAGAAGGGGGGATTGACATTGAAGCTACCAAGGTATTATCGCAGTGATGAGCAGGCTGCGAGGATAGTTCACAGGGAACAATACCTTGGATGCTTTCACTCTACATGAACTTGACCGAAACGTCCCTTACCAGCAGTTTGGCCAGTTCTTCTGCATCCCAATTTGTTAAGCGAACGCATCCGTGTGACCCGGTCTTATCGATCCGGCTTGGTTCCGGGGTGCCGTGAATACCAAAGGTCGGTTCTGATAAGTCGATCCAGACTGTGCCAACGGGACCGTTAGGACCGGGAGGAAGCGTAAGCACTGTGCTGTTGTCACCCTGCTGAAAATTAACCTTGGGATTATAGGTGTAGTTGGGATTGATCACGACGGTTTTGACGGTGTGCGTCCCCGAGGGAGACGGGTTGGTCTCACTTCCGATCGTTGCTGGATATGCAACCAACAAAGTGTCATCGGCCGCATAGGCTCTGACCTGCCCCTCCGCCTTATCCACTTCAAGCCTGACGGCTCTGCCTTCTTTGTTTTCGCCAAGATCGGCTACGAATATCGTTTCCCCTTCCAGGAATTGCGCATTGGGATTGAGTGCCTTTAGGAAGTCCTCCCCCATATGGAAGCGTTCAGCCAACCCCTCGGTCACAGTTGAATATCCCAGGTATGTCATCTGCGCCATCAATGCGTAGTCTTTTGGAATGGCACCAACAACGACGGAGATATCCTCGGCAGTGATGACATAGCTGCCAATGACCTGCTCTGGATCCTGGATCGCACCAATAACTTGAGACCCGATTTTGCCGTCGACTGGCAAGCCATGCATGGCTTCAAATGCCGCAATCGCGCTTCGAAGGTTCCCACCGTCAAGCCCGTCGATGATCCCTGGAGACGCTCCGGCTCGGTCAAGCAAAACCTGGAGACGGGCGACCGATGCTGATTGTGCATTCGTGTCGAACGGTAAGGCGACAGCATCCGAATCCGTCGTCGTATCGACTATGCTTGCCGTTGTGATCGTATCGATCTCTTTTGGCGTCGCCGTAAAGATCGCGGGGATGACATCCAAAGATGCGGTATTGATCGCCTCCGGCGAAAGATCACTCGCCGCTGCAGTTTGAAAACCGACCATCGCCAGCACTGACACCATGCTTGCGAACATCAGAGGGCCGACGGTGCGTGACATGGGGATTCCTTTGGAGCAGGCGACCTCCGCCAAACATCTAAAAGGTACAGGAATGGTTAACGGATCGATAAGGACTACCTGCGAGTAACCTCGAGGAGCACCTTTGCTAGCCGCATGTGGTGATTGCGAAACGGAACATGGCAGTATCTCGACAATCCGCGCCTACGCGCGTGGATGAAAGCATGGCCCTCGTTGCTGTCCTGACATTCACGTCAGCGTTTAAATACGCGACCCATAAATGCTTTTCTTCCACAGCGCAGAAGGTTCCAAGGTTTCCCCAACCGTGTGTACTCCAAATCCAAAATCATATGCCGGCGACCTTCCTTGTGTGCCTGCGTAAAAAAACCATGCCCATTGATCAGTGGTTGTGCCGCGGCAGCTTTTCAGCAAGCTTGCGGAATTCCGGGGCGCCATCGATGACTGCCCCATCGGACAGCTGGGTCACGGTGCGCCGGTACAGCATCTGCCATGGCGTGGCATCGGCCGGCACGGCGGGAATGCCTTGCCCCTTGCGCCGCTCGATCTCCTGCGCCTCGACCAGTATGTCGCAGCGGCCGTTGTTGAAATCAATGCGGATGATGTCGCCAGTGCGCACATAGGCAAGACCGCCACCGGCGGCACTTTCCGGTGAGGCGTTAAGGATTGACGGGCTATCGGCCGTGCCCGACTGGCGGCCGTCGCCAATCGTCGGCAGGCTGAGAATGCCCTTTTTGATCAGGTGATCCGGAGGCTGCATGTTGACCACTTCAGCCGATCCCGGCCAGCCGAGCGGGCCAGCGCCGCGGATCACGAGGATCGTCCGCTCATCGATGTCCAGCGACGGGTCGTTGATGCGTTTGTGATAATCCTCGGAGCCATCGAAAACCACCGCCTTGCCGTCGAAGACGCCTTCCTTGTCCGGCTCGCTCAGGTAACGTTCGCGGAAACCGGCTGACACGACGCTCATTTTCATGATCGCGAAGTCGAACAGGTTGCCCTTCAGCACGAGGAAACCGGCACGCTCTTTCAGCGGGGTCTGGAAAGGCAGGATAACTTCGCGGTCGGTCGCTTCCCGGCCCTCCAGGTTCTCCGCCATGGTCTTGCCGGTCACCGTCGGACAGCCGCCCTCCAGCTTGCCCGCCTGTAGCAGTTCCCACATAATGGCGGGAACGCCGCCGGCCCGGTGGAACCGCTCGCCGAGATAGGCGCCGGCAGGTTGCACATTGGCCAGCAGTGGAATGTCGAAACCGTGGATCTGCCAGTCGTCGGGATGCAATTCGACGCCCGCATGCTTGGCCATGGCGGCCAGATGGGGCTGTGCATTGGTCGAGCCGCCGATCGCCGAGTTCACCCGGATTGCATTGAGAAACGCCTCACGGGTGAGGATATCCGATGGCTTGACATTCTGCCGCACCAGTTCAACGGCCCGCTGTCCGGTGCGATAGGCCATCTGGCCGCGTTCGCGGTAAGCGGCCGGGATGGCGGCGCAGCCGGTCAGCGACATGCCGAGCGCTTCCGCCATTGCATTCATGGTCGAGGCGGTGCCCATGGTGTTGCAATGGCCGATCGATGGCGCGGAATCGAGCGCCGATTGCAGGAATTCCTCGCGAGTGATTTCGCCCGCCGCATATTTGCGGCGCGATCGCCAGATCACCGTACCGGATCCGACCAGATCGCCATCATGCCAGCCGTCGAGCATGGGGCCGCCGGAAAAGACGATTGCGGGAATATCGACGGTCGAGGCCGCCATCAGTGCCGAAGGCGTTGTCTTGTCGCAACCGGTGGTCAACACCACGCCGTCCAGCGGATAGCCATAAAGGATTTCAACGAGGCCGAGATAGGCAAGGTTGCGGTCGAGCGCCGCGGTCGGTCGCTTGCAATTCTCAAACAGTGGATGGGTCGGAAACTCGATCGGAATGCCGCCGGCATCGCGAATGCCGTCGCGGACGCGCTTGGCAAGCTCGATATGATGGCGGTTGCAGGGATTGATGTCGCTGCCCGACTGGGCAATGCCGATGATCGGCTTGCCGGAGCGAAGCTCTTCCGGCGTCGTGCCGTAATTCATGAAGCGCTCGAGATAGAGCGCCGTCATATCGAGATGATCCGGATTGTCGAACCAGTCCTGCGAACGCAGACGGCGCGCGCCCTTGCTATCCTCGGCCATTATTTCTCCTCCCCGCCTGACGCGGCGTTCATCGCTTCCAGATGCACCAGCAAGGCGCTGTGGTCCATGTCGCCGCCGCCCCCTGCCACGAAGTCCGAAAATTCGATCCGTACCTGCTCGGTTAAGGGCAGGTCCAGCGAAAACAGATCGGCCATCTCCTTGACGGCGTTGAGGTCCTTCAACTGCAGCTTCGATGGACCGCCGGGTGTGAAATCGCGCTTCACCATGCGCGCACCTTGTAGTTCGAGAATCCGGCTCTCCGCAAAGCCGCCGCGGACGGCGTCCCGGAACTTTTCCCGAGAAGCGCCGCCAGCTTCGACCAGCAGCATCGCTTCGGCAACAGCACCGATGGTGATGGCAACGATCTGCTGGTTGGCCAGTTTGCAGATCTGCCCGGCACCGGACGGCCCGACATGGGTCACGCGGCCAAGGTCTGCGAACACCTCGACAAGTCCATCGATCACTGCCGCGTCGCCGCCCGCCATAATGGCAAGCGTTCCTGCCTGCGCACCGACCACGCCGCCGGAGACCGGTGCATCGACATGCGCAATGCCAAGCGCCTTGAGGCGGGTGGCGTGATCCCTGGCGACCGGCGGTGAGATCGAGCTGCTATCGACAACGATGGCGCCCTTGGTCAGCGCTTTGGCCACGCCCCCGTCAAACAGCACGGCCTCGACGGCCTTGCCATCGCTGAGCATGGTGAAGGCAATATCGCAGCCTTTGGCCGCCACAGCGGCCGTTTCGGCCACCACCGCGCCATCGGTAGCCAGAGCTTGCGTCTTGGTGACGTCACGGTTCCAGACCGTGACCTGATGGCCGGCGGCGAGCAGCCTTCGTGCCATGGGCGCACCCATCAGTCCTGTTCCGAGAAATGCGATCCTGCGGCGCCGCTTCCGATCCGGACCTGTTGCGCTCAAAGCTTTCCTCCCAGTTCGTCCTCGATATGGACGCGGATGATCTCTTCAAAGGAGGTTTCTGCGGTAAAGCCAAGCGCTTTCGCACGGGTCGCCTCGAAGCCCGGAGCCCAGCCGGCGACCATCTTGATGATCATTTCGTCCGGCTCGCGGCGGATCAAGGCGACGGCCTCATCACCGGCAACACGACGTAGTGCCTCGATCTGTTCGCCAACAGTAGCACTGAGGCCCGGCATGGAGAGAGCCCGGCGCGGCCCGACCGTCTCCAGATCGATGGTTGCACCATGGATGAGGAAGCCCATGGCCGAGCGCGGCGAGGTGTGCCAGTGACGGACGTCATCGGAGACCGGCAGGACCGCTTCCTTGCCGACCAGCGGTTCACGCAGGATATTGGAGAAAAAGCCGGACGCCGCCTTGTTCGGCTTGCCGGGACGGATGCAGATCGTCGGCAGGCGGATGGCAATGCCGTCGAAGATGCCGCGACGGCTGTAGTCGGACAGAAGCAGTTCGCAGATCGCCTTCTGGGTGCCGTAGCTCGTCAGCGGCGTCGTGTGATAATCGTCCGGGATCGGATAGGGCAGGGGGGCACCAACCACGGCGATTGACGATGTGAACACGACGCGCGGCCTGTAGCCATCGACGCCATTTGCAAGGCGGATGGCGTCGAACAGATAGCGCGTGCCATCGAGATTGATGCGATAACCCTTCTCGAAATCAAGCTCCGCTTCGCCGGAGACGATTGCCGCCAGATGAAAGATCACATCCGGCCGGGCAGCAACGAGCGATTCAGCTTCGCCTGGTGTCGATAGATCGGCCTCCTTGGCGTTGACCTTGCCGGCAAAGCCCTCAGGGGCCTCTGGGGTCACGACATCCACCAGGGTCATCTGCGAAATCGGCTTGCTGCCGAGCTGTCCGTCCGTCGTCAGCTTGGCTAAAAGTTTGCGGCCGACCATGCCAGCTGCACCGATGATCAGGATATGCATCAAGTCTCACCTCCCTGGGCTTCGACCACCCTGAAACGTCGTGGAAACGCGTCGATAAACGGCGGTCGAAATTTCTATTGTAAGGTTGTCTGATAACCTTATATGGTCGGGTTGAAAACAGAATATTTAGGACCGCCGACGAAAATCGCCTGCTCCTTGAGAGTTGATAAACGGTCCCGAAGCGGCAGTCCGGGAGGAAGGTAAGGAATGGGCGCGAACGTCATGGGCATATCTGCGGATCTGCAGGCATCGCTGTGCGCGGCATTGAACGACGACATGGTCCTGACGGACGCGGATGAGATGCTGCGATTTTGCCGGGACTGGCATGGCGATGTGACCAGCAGCGCCGTCGCGGTGTTGCGTCCGCGCTCGACCGGGGATGTTTCCGCTGCAGTTCGCGCCTGCCGGACACTCAACCTTTCGATCGTTCCCCAAGGAGGCAATACCGGGCTGGTGCTCGGCGGCATTCCCGACCAGCCGGCCAATCAGGTGATCATCAGCCTGGAACGCATGAACGCCATTCGTAATATCGACGCCGACGACTTTTCGGCCATTGTCGAAGCCGGCTGCATTCTGTCGGAGATCAAGGATTGGGTCGCTGACAAGGACATGTATTTCCCGCTGGCGCTTGGCGCTCAGGGCTCCTGCCGTATCGGCGGCAATGTCTCGACCAATGCCGGCGGAATCAACGTCCTGCGCTATGGCATGACACGCGAACTGGTGCTGGGCCTTGAAGTGGTGCTGCCCGACGGGACGATCTTCAATGGCCTGTCGACCCTGCGCAAGGACAATCGCGGCATTGACCTGAAGCAGCTCTTCATTGGCGCCGAAGGCACGCTCGGCATCGTCACCGCCGTGTCCATCAAGCTGACGCCCTTCCCCGATCAGGTCGTCACGGCTTTGCTCGGTTTGAACTCTCTCGATGATGCCATCAAGCTTTACCGGCGCGCGCGGCGCGACTGCTGCGACCTGATGTCCGCCTTCGAATTCATGCCGCCGCTCGCCTTCGTTCTGGCAAAGGAAGCGATCCCGGATCTGCCGATGCCGATTGCCGGCGATTACGCAGCCTATGTGCTGATGGAAGTTTCCGGGTCGGGCCTCGTCGATATTTCCGACCTGATGGAACGCTTTCTGGGGGGCGTCATGGAGGATGGTCTGGTGGTGGACGGCGTCATTGCAGCCTCGCAGGCCCAAGCCCGCAATCTCTGGCTTTTCCGCGAAGGCATGAACGAGGGGCAGGCCAAGCGCGGGTCGCATTTGCGCACCGATGTTTCCGTGCCGCTCTCTCGCCTTGCCGACTTCGTGCGCGATGCCGAACAGGGCGTATCGGACGCGCTTCCGGATTGCATCAGCGTGTCATACGGCCATGTCGGCGACGGCAATGTGCATCTTAACGTATTGCCGCCACCCGGCCTCTCTCCTGAAGAGGCTGCCACCAGGATCTACTCAGCCAAGACGGTGGTGAATGCGATTGTCGACAGCTACAATGGCAGCATCAGCGCCGAGCATGGCATCGGCCGCCTGAAGCGGGTCGATTTTGAAAAGCGGCTTGATCCGTCGCGGCGCGCGTTGTTGACGGCCCTCAAGCAGGCCATCGATCCGTCGATGGTGATGAACCCCGGCTGCCAATTGAATTTCACCGGCACCTCGTAGAATACCCCTTCTTGTCGTAGAAGGTTTGGCAGCATCAGGGGCGGACAACAGCATGACGGCGGACTTCAGCCAGATCAGACGGAACGAGCATCTTCCGGCGCGCATAGCCAGCCATATCGGCAAGGAGATCGCCGAGGGCCGCATCGTCCCCGGCGAAAAGCTGCCGACGGAGCACATTCTGGCCAAGACCTTCGGCGTCAGCCGTTCCGTGGTGCGAGAAGCGATTGCCCAACTGCGCAACGAAGGGCTGGTCGAGACCCGTCAGGGCGTCGGCGCCTTTGTCCTGGAAACCCTGGGGCGGGGCTCCATTCGCATCGAACAGGCCAACCTTTACGATCGCGAGAGCTTCCGTCGTCTCTTCCAGCTCCGTATGCCTCTGGAGATAGAGGCCGCCGGTCTTGCCGCTGTCCATCATGATGATGCCGATCTTAAGAAGCTGGATGAGTCGCTGGCTCAGATGACAGGTGCCGAGAAATGGACCGATCAGGGGATCGTTGCCGACCTCGTTTTTCACCGTGCTCTCGCAAGCGCGACCCACAATGAATATTATCTGTTGTTTATCGGTTTCGTTGCCGAACGCATCAGCCTTGCCATCAATGCAGCGCGTGCCGCCGCCATCCTTGAGGAGATCGTCGAAGTGACGATTGCAGAACACGTCGCCATCCGGGACGCTGTCGCGACGCGGGATCCTCTGATTGCCCGCGCCGCAATGCGCGATCACATCATTGGGGCTGCAGACCGGCTGGGCCTGACACTCGAAACATACTGAAGCCACCGGCTCGTCAGTCGACCTTCCAATGCTATCCGCGGTTTTTTACGCCCCTGCAACTTGGCCTCTGGACAGGCGGAATAACTCATACTAGAAACGCGGGAGAGGAGTTGTCAGACATCCTGACAATAGGCGGGCTGCGCTGGAGGGCGGGCCTTTCCCGGAGAGTGGGAGGGACGAGATTTGAATTCCGAGCGTGTACTGCATGCAGAGTCCATCTTACCGGATGACGCCGCCGACGCGCTTCTGGTCGGGCGGGTCTGGTCGAAGGCAAGCGCTGGCCCATGCCCTGTGATGATTTCCGGTGGTCGCGTTCTGGACCTGACGGGTATTGCGGCCACGATGTCGGCCCTTCTCGAAATAGAAAACCTCGTTGATGTTCTGCGCGCTGCATCCGCTCTAACAGATCTCGGTACACTCGACAGCTTCCTGTCCGGCGACAGGGGAACGGTTCTTGCCCCGATCGACCTGCAGGCTGTCAAGGCCGCTGGCGTCACCTTTGCCGACAGCATGCTGGAACGTGTCATTGAGGAGCAGGCCAAGGGGGATCCTTTGCGGGCCCAGGCGATCCGCGGCAAGCTCGCGCCTGTTCTCGGTGACAGTCTTCGCGGTCTGGTTGCGGGATCGGAACAGGCGGCCAAGGTCAAGGCACTGCTTCAGGATATGGATCTCTGGTCGCAATATCTGGAAGTCGGCATCGGTCCTGACGCTGAAATTTTCACCAAGTCCCAGCCGATGTCCTCGGTTGGTTGTGGCGCGCTTGTCGGCATTCATCCGATCTCGCAATGGAACAATCCTGAGCCGGAAGTCGTGCTTGTGCTGCGCTCCGATAGCACGATCGTCGGCGCCAGCCTCGGCAATGACGTTAATCTGCGCGACGTAGAGGGACGCTCGGCGCTGTTGCTTGGCAAGGCCAAGGACAACAATGCATCCTGCTCGATCGGCCCGTTCATTCGGCTGTTTGACGACAGTTTCACGATGGAAGACCTGAGCCGCGTCAGGGTCAAGCTCGTGGTTCATGGCGAGGATGGTTTCGAGATGACGGGCGAAAGCCCGATGGAAGCCATCAGCCGCTCACCGGAAAACCTTGCCTCTCAGCTTAGAAACCGAAATCACCAGTATCCAGATGGCGCAGTGCTGTTCCTTGGAACCATGTTCGCTCCGATTAAGGATCGGCGCGGGACCGGGCAGGGATTTACACATGAAATCGGCGACCGCGTGGAAATTTCTACAGCTAGGCTTGGCAGCCTAGTGAACTGGGTGGAACGTAGCGACGTGTGTCCGGAATGGACATTCGGCGTTGGTGCCCTCATCCGCAATCTGGCCGGTCGCGGTCTTTTGGATAAGGCATAAGTCATGCAGAAGGCGACCGATCTATTTTTCCGTTTTCTTGAACTCCTGCTCATCCTGCTTCTTTCGGGCATGGCGATCATGGTCTTCGTCAATGTGATCATGCGCTACGGTTTTAATTCGGGCATCAACGTTTCCGAGGAACTGTCGCGCTATTTCTTCGTTTGGCTGACCTTCATCGGCGCAGTGGTCGCGTTTCGCGAGCACAGTCATCTCGGCATCGAGACCTTGGTGATGTTTCTGTCGCGCCGCGGCCGGGTCATCTGCATGTCTCTGTCAAATCTGGTGATCATCGTCTGCTCGGCCATCTTCTTCTGGGGGACCTGGAAGCAGTTTCCGATCAATGCCAGCATGGCAGCGCCGGTGACAGGCATGTCGATGATCTGGGTCTATGGCGTCGGCTTGTTCACAGGCGCCGGCATGGCGATCATCGCGATCGAGCGATTGTTTCGATTGGTGACCGGACGCGTGACAGATGAGGAGATCGAGGCATTCGCCGGTGAAAACCTGACCATCGAACAACTGGCGGAGCGTACCTGATGACCCTTCTCGTTTTTATCGGGTCGTTGCTTGGCGCGATGGCGATCGGCGTGCCCGTCGCCTTCGCATTGATGTTCTGCGGCGTCATTCTCATGTGGTTCATGGGCATGTTCAACACGCAGATCATCGCGCAGAACATGATCGCTGGGGCCGATACCTTCACGCTGCTGGCCATTCCCTTCTTCATCCTTGCTGGCGAGTTGATGAATTCCGGCGGCCTGTCGCGCCGCATCATCGAGTTCGCGATTGCCTGCGTCGGCCACATTCGTGGCGGTCTGGGTCTTGTCGCCATCCTGGCGGCCATTATCATGGCCAGCATTTCCGGCTCGGCCGCAGCCGATACGGCAGCACTTGCAGCCATTCTGCTCCCCATGATGGCCAAGGCTGGCTACAATGTGCCACGATCGGCGGGTCTGATCGCAGCAGGCGGCATCATTGCGCCGGTGATCCCGCCTTCAATGGCGTTCATCGTCTTTGGTGTTGCCGCAAACGTTTCCATCACCCAGCTTTTCATGGCCGGTATTGTGCCGGGGATCATGATGGGTCTGGCTCTGGTGGTCGCCTGGCTGATCGTCGTGCGCAAGGATAAGGTGGAGCCGCTGCCCAAGGCGCCGATGTCGGCGCGACTGACAGCCACCGGCCGAGCCCTTTGGGCACTCGGCATGCCGGTCATCATCCTCGGCGGCATCAAGGCCGGTATCATGACGCCGACTGAGGCTGCCGTGATCGCCGCCGCCTATGCGATGTTCGTCGGCATGGTCATATACCGCGAGCTCAAGCCGAGGGACCTGCCACGAGTCATTTTGCAGGCGGCCAAGACGACGTCGGTCATCATGTTCCTCGTTTGCGCAGCACTCGTCTCGGCGTGGCTGATCACCGCCGCCAATATCCCGGCAGAAATCGCCGGTTATATCGAACCGCTGATCGATCGTCCCATGCTCTTGATGTTCGTGATCATGATCCTGGTCCTGGTCGTCGGAACGGCGCTCGACCTGACGCCGACCATTCTGATCCTGACGCCTGTCCTTATGCCGATCATCAAGCAGGCTGGCATCGACCCGGTCTATTTCGGCGTCATGTTCATCATGAACAATTGCATCGGTCTGATCACACCGCCGGTTGGTGTCGTGTTGAACGTCGTCAGCGGCGTCGGTCGGGTTCCGCTTGGCAAGGTGACGGTCGGGGTGTGGCCGTTCCTTCTGGCGCAAACGATCGTGCTCTTTCTCTTGGTTCTGTTTCCGGACCTCGTTCTCGTGCCTGCCCGCTGGCTGCATTAGCCGCCGGCGACCCACAGTCTCACTCAACCATCCAGGGAGGATATTATGAGAAAACTGCTTCTAGCCACCACCGCGATCGCATTCGGCCTGGCGGCCGCGGCTCCGGCCTTTGCCGAGTTTAACGACCGCAATATCCGCATTTCGAACGGCATCAACGCCGATCACCCGGTCGGCAACGGTATCAAGGCCATGCAGGCTTGCCTGGATGAAAAATCCGGCAAAAAGCTGCAGATCACCGCCTTCTGGGGCGGTGCGCTTGGTGGCGACCTGCAGGCTACCCAAGCCCTGCGCTCGGGCGTGCAGGAAGGCGTCGTCACCTCGTCCTCCCCGCTTGTCGGCATCATTCCGGCGCTGGGCGTCTTCGACCTGCCCTTCCTGTTCGCCACGCCGCAGGAAGCCTATACCGTACTTGACGGCAAGTTTGGCGACATGATGAACGAGAAGCTGGAAGCGGCCGGTCTCGTCAATCTCGCCTATTGGGAAAATGGCTTCCGCAACCTGTCGAACTCCGTTCGTCCGGTGACCAAGTGGGAAGACTTCGAGGGGATGAAGGTTCGCGTCATGCAGAACAATATCTTCCTCGACACGTTCCAGAACCTCGGCGCAAACGCCACCCCGATGGCGTTCGGCGAAGTCTTCTCGGCTTTGGAAACCAATGCGATCGACGCCCAGGAAAACCCCTATGTGACGATCGACACTTCGAAGTTCTTCGAGGTGCAGAAGTACATCACCGAGACGAACCACGCGTATACGCCGTTCCTGTTGCTATTCTCGAAGGCGATCTTCGACACCTACACGCCGGAAGAGCAGACGGCTCTGCGGGAGTGCGCGGTCGTTGGCCGTGACGAGGAGCGAAAGGTCATTCAGGAACTGAACAAGACGTCGCTCGATAAGATCAAGGCCGCCGGTCTGGAAGTCAATGTTCTGTCTGCTGAAGAGCAGGCCCGTATTCGCGAAAAGTCGATGATCGTCTATGAAAAGCACAAGGCCGAAATCGGCGCCGATGTCGTCGACGCGATTCTTGCGGAGCTTGCAGAGGCACGCAAGTAATCTCTGACTGGCTGAAGAATCAGGAAGGGGACCGGGCATTGATGCCCGGCCCCTTTTTCATGTCGGCCTATATCGGGCGGCGGTTTTAACATCACTCCGGCACAGCAGGCAGAACAGTTGCGCGCGTCTTCAATTGCCGCTCGCGGAAGAAGATGAAAAGTCCGGAGGCGACGATAAGCGCCGCGCCTGTCAGCATGCTCAGCCGCGGTACATCGCCGAAGAAAATCCAGCCGAACACCACCGCCCAGAGCAGCAGCGTATATTGCAGCGGCGCCACCGTTGCCGCATCCGAGATCTTCAGGGCACGGTTGACCAGCATATGGGCGGCCATCGCGATAATACCGAGGAGACCGAGCAGCGCCAGGTCGACACCGGACGAAATCGGCGCCCAGTCGAACGGCACGAAGGCAAGGCCGGCAAGGGCTGCCCCGGCCACCTGAAAGAAAACCAGGGTCTTGTCCGGCGTGTTGCGCAGGCCGCGACCCGACAGCAGCATGAAGGCGAAGGCCGCGCTGCCGACGATCGAGATGAGGGCAGGGAGGGTGAACATCGCCCTCGACGGTTCGAGCGTGATGATAACGCCGACAAAACCGGCGGCAATGGCGCACCAGCGCCGCCAGCCGACTGTCTCCCCCAGCAAAAGAGGGGACGCCGCCGCAACATAAATCGGTGCCGCCAGCCAGTAGGTCATGACATCGGCCAGCGGCAGATACATCACCGCATAGTAGAAGCAGAAAACCTCCAGGGTGGAAAACACCACACGGGCGAACTGCATCCATGGCTGCTCGGCCGAGGTGATGGATTTGAGGCCGGCCTGCCAGAGGAATGGCGCCAGAATGACGAGCGCCGCCAGACTGCGGATCAGGATGACCTGTCCGAGCCCGTAGCTCGCCACCAGCCATTTTCCCATCGCATCGTTAAGGGCAAACATCAGCATGCCCAGGAGCATGATCAGCGGACCTGCAAGCGGCGAAATTGTCGTCCCGGCACGGGTTTCCGGAGTAGTCACGCAAGACCTCCCAATCTTCTTTTCTCAGGCGTACGATGCTTTACAGGCTGGCCGCATCCGAAAGGCGGCGGCTGACCGTGAAGGCGCGATCCAGTTCCGGGTTGAGTTCCATGCCAAGGCCGGCGCCGGGGGGAACGGTGATCATCCCGTTTTTCACCTCCGGCAACGCCGTCACCAGATCCCGATACCAGGTGCGGTAGAATGCGCGCACGCTTTCCTGGACCAGCGCGTTTGGCGCGTTGAGAGACAGATGGGTGGATGCGCACAGGACGACGGGTCCGGTACAGTCGTGGGGTGCGACCGGCAGGTGCCAGGCCTCGGCCATCGCGGCGATCTTGCGTGCCTCCGAGAGCCCGCCGCACCAGGAAATGTCAAGCATGATCACCCCGGCCGCGCCGGTTTCCAGAAGATCGCGGAACGCCCAGCGCGAGCCGAGCGTCTCCGACGCCGAAATCGGTGCGGGCGACACGGCTGCATAGCGTGCAAGGCTAGACAGGCTGTCCATCTTGATCGGGTCTTCGTGCCAGAACGTTTTATACGGTGTCAATTCCTTGGCGATCTGCATGGCCGGCAACAATTGCCACATGGAGTGAAACTCGACCATGATATCCATCCTGTCGCCGACGGCTGTGCGGATCTTCTCAAAAGGCTCAAGCGCCTTTTTCAGGTCCGGCATCGAGATATATTGCCCGCGGGTCTTTTCCGCCGCCGCATCGAAGGGCCAGATCTTCATCGCCGTGATGCCCTCTTCAAGCAGCGATTGGGCAAGTTCGTCGGCATTGTGGAGGAAGCCGTTGAGGTCGTCGTAGTCCTTGCCGTCCGAAAGGCCGTAATTGGAGGTCGTCTGTCCGGTGGCTTTCTTGATATATTCGCTCCCGGCACAGGTATTGTAGGTGCGGATCCCCTGACGGGTAAACCCGCCCAGCAACTGTGCGATCGGCATACCCGTCGCCTTGCCGAAAATATCCCAGAGCGCGATGTCGAAGGCGGAATTGCCACGCACTTCGGCCCCCGACGACCGAAACCCGAGATAGCCGACAAGGTCGGCGGCCAACAGGTCAATCTGCAGCGGATCACGGCCGATCACCCTTGGTGCAATATATTCATGCACGTAGGCCTCAACCGTCTGTGCACCGAAGAAGGTTTCTCCGAGACCGGTTAGGCCTTCGTCGGTATGAACCAGCAACCAAAGCAGGTTGGCACGCTCTGCAACGCGCACGGTTTCGAGGCCGGTGATTTTCATGGGTGGATTCTCCTGGATGTCTCAAACCAGGCCTGCGGTAAGCAGTGCCTTGATGCTTTGATCGAAATGCCGGTTCATCAACACGGCCGCGGCCTGCGGATTGCCGTCGACGATTGCCAGCGCGAGGTCCTCGTGCAGCGCATTCATCGCCCGACGTTCATCATCATCGACACGACTTTTCCAGCCGATCGGCCATGTCTGGCGGGTCACGCCCTGGAAGGCCCCAATGATCAACGCGAA
This sequence comes from Hyphomicrobiales bacterium, assembly GCA_900472785.1. Lineage (GTDB taxonomy): Bacteria > Pseudomonadota > Alphaproteobacteria > Rhizobiales > Rhizobiaceae > Pararhizobium. The sequence goes on from UCJH01000028.1 coordinate 65,054, forward strand.
GACCGGGTTACGGGAGGCGCGGGCGATGGCTGCGTGAAAGGCGATATCATGCTCCATGATCGCCATGGGATGGGCGATGGCTTGTGCCATGGCCTGGGCGTGATCAAGGATCAGCTGCGCTTCTGCCTCTGTGCGCCGGAGTGCGGCCAGCGTCGCCGTGCGTGCCTCGATCGTGCGGCGCACATCGTAGATCTGCAGGATGTCGATCTGGTCTGTCACCACGCCATGTTCGATCATCATCGCCATCGAAGCATCGTCAAGTGGGGCAATCGTCGGCCTTTTGCCCACGCCCAGATCGACAAGACGCAAGGCGGCCAGCGAGCGCAGTGCTTCGCGAGTCACTGTCCTGGATACCTGAAACTGTTCGGAAAGAGCCGCCTCGGCCGGCAAATGATCGCCCGGTTTAAGCTCCTTGTCGCGTATCAGGCGCGTTATCGATGCAATCGCACCTGCGACAAAATCGCAATGGACAAGCGGAACAGCGGTATTGCCCATGAGGTGTCCTCCATCTTACGGAAAGCTATAGTACAGCTTTCCACAAATATGAAGGCTTTACATGGCTCGCGCTGCGCTAACGCAAACCGAAACCGGTGCCGCCGCTTGCATTTGAGGCGCGTTAACGGGGCCGGGTGGCTCCGGTTGTCATTAGATAAATGGCATAGAGCGACTGCGTGTCTTCGCAGCCGGATCCATGTTCCGCTCAAGATGGAAGGAGATGTGATCGGTGCACTGAGCTGTTCGTCACATCAGGTAAGGCTCTATACGATGGAAGACATCGTCAACGCCCGCTCCCTGGCGGATTTTCTTTCACCCTATTTCTTCGCTTTGCGGGCAGCCCCGCAGGCCCAGCAATCGGCGATCGTGGAGGCAGAGTTCCTCATTTTCCAAAGATTCCGACGAGGGGCAAAGGAACTGGCAAGTTTGTATGGGAAAGGCTGACGGCAGCAATGCGGCATGGGGCGGCTGCCGGTAGGCTTGGTCGAGGAAAGAGAATGAAAATGGAACGCCATCCCGCAGGAACTCTTCGAGCATATTACGGGCAGACGTCGATAGATTTTCTAGCCGAGATCGTCTCTGGAAAACTTACAAGGTACGCGAATGGTGATTGGGCGCGAAACTGATGGCGCTGGATTATAGTGCATGCGCGCAGGTGCAATTGAGCAACCCATCACCCACGTCGAACCTACGGCGACCCTTTCCCGGTCAATTGAAAGGTATTTAGGTCTCCGACTTTCTTCGGCGATGCGTCAATCTGGGCAAAAGTGACGTGGTTACAGGGGGAATACAATATGCGCCCGATCTTAACTTCGCAAATTCCTTCGATAGACCTCAGGGTCGGGGATCGGAACGGCTCCGATGAGCTCTCGGGTATAGCTATCACGCTGTTCTTCGAACACCTGCCGGCGTGTGCCCATCTCCACCAGTTCGCCGTCGCGCATGACCGCAACGGAGTGAGCCATCTTTTCGATCACGGCCATGTCGTGGGAAATGAAGAGGTAAGCGAGCCCCATCTGCTCTTGTAATTCCAGCATCAGGTCGAGCACGCGGGCACGGACCGAGACATCCAGTGCCGCCACACTTTCATCGGCAATCAGAAGCTTGGGTTCGAGCGCGAGAGCTCGTGCAATACAAATGCGCTGACGCTGGCCGCCGGAAAATTCGTGTGGGTAGCGTTCCGCCGCATCTGGCGTCAGGCCAACGCGCTTGAGGAGGGCCGCTACCCGATCGCGGCGTTCGGAGGCGTTGTCGATGTTGTGAATGACGAGAGGTTCGGCGATCGCCGTGCCAACATTCATGCGCGGATCGAGCGAGGCATAAGGATCCTGAAAGATCATCTGCGCGGTGCGGCGGATCGGCTGCATGGCGCGGGCGGAGAGGCCGGCGATATCCTGTCCGTCAATACGCACGCTGCCCTTGAACGGGATGAGACCGAGCACGGCCTTGCCGGTGGTCGATTTTCCCGAGCCGCTTTCACCGACGAGGCCCAAAGTCTGACCGGCCTGCAGCCGGAAGCTGATGCCTTTCACCGTCGGCTGTGCTTCCGCGCCACGGCCGAACCAGCCGCTTTTGCCGGCATAGGTCACGGTGAGATCGGAGACTTCGAGGACGGGTTTGGGGAAATGCGGGCGGACCGGGGCGGAAGAAACACGCGGAGGTTGGTCCGTGCCGGCATAGGTGCCGAGCCGCGGGACTGCGGCAAGCAATTCGCGGGTATAGGCGGCCGCCGGGCGGCGAAAGATTTCCAACACATCGCCCTGCTCGACGGTCTTTCCATTCTGCATGATCACCACGCGATCAGCTATTTCGGCGACAACGCCCATATCGTGAGTGATCATGACGATTGAGGTACCGAATTCCTGCTTCAGTTCGCGCATCAACTTGAGGATCTGCGCCTGCACGGTGACGTCGAGCGCGGTCGTCGGCTCGTCGGCGATCAACACCTTCGGTCGGCAGGAGAGCGCCATCGCGATCATGACACGCTGACGCATGCCACCGGAAAGCTCGTGCGGATATTGCGTCATGCGGCGGGTAGGATCGCGGATGCGGACGGCATCAAGCATGCGCCGCGCCACATCTTCCGCATTGGCCGTATCCTGATGCTCGCGGATCGCCTCGACAAGCTGGGTGCCGACGGTCATGACCGGGTTGAGCGAGGTCATCGGCTCCTGGAAAATCATCGCCACGTCGCCGCCACGCACCTGCCGCATCGCCCTTTCAGACAGGCGTAGCAAGTCGATTTCGCCGAGCCGGATTTCACCGGAGGCAACCCGCAACGAAGCTTTGGGCAAGAGCCCCATGATCGCAAGGGAGGTCACAGACTTGCCGGAGCCGGACTCGCCGGCAAGGCAAAGCGTTTCCCCTGCGGCGAGGTCGAAGCTGATACCGTCGAGGATGCGCTTCAGCCCGCTCGGCGTGCGTGCGTCGATCGAGAGGTCGCGGACCGAAAGGACGGTTGCGGGGCGGGACGTGGTGTTGCTCATACGAAGACGATTCTCGGAAAGTAGAAGGAAACGACCCAGTTCGGCATATCGACGATCTCGCTGATCCGGAGATCGCCGCAGACCGAGCAGAGCATATAGGCATCGACCGGGTTCATGCCGTGTTCGGCGGTGAGCAGATCGACCATGCGCATGACGGCTTCGCGGGCGCCGGTCATCAGGTCGGGGCCGATGCCGGTCGTCACCTCGTAGCCGGCGCCATCGAGATGGCGGGTCACGGGTTCGAAGGTGGTGAAGCGGGGGGTCTGCAGATTGGCGCCCTTGACGAGATCCAGCGTCAGCTCGACGTTCATCTGACTTTCGATGGCGGTGCCGCAGACTTCGCCGTCACCCTGGGCCGCATGGGTATCGCCGACCGAGAAGAGGGCGCCCTGCACCTCGATCGGCAGATAGAGCGTCACGCCTGCCGAGAGATCGCGGATATCCAAGTTGCCGCCGACACGGCGGGGCGGAACGACGGAGTGCAGGCCGGCCTCTGCCGGGGCGACACCGATCGTCCCGGTAAAGGGTTTCAACGGAACGCGACCACCGGGGCCGAAGGCGGACGGCGCCATCAAGGCAGTGTCGTATGTCCAGATATGCAGAGCAGGATCCTTGAACTGATCCGCCAGCAACCCGAAGCCAGGAATATTGGCGGTCCAGCCATAGCCGCAAGGATGAAACTTGCGGATGGTTACCTTCAGGGCGTCGCCTGGCTCAGCGCCTTCGATATAGACCGGCCCGGAGACCGGGTTGATCTTTCCAAAATCGAGATTTGTGAGCGTATCGAGCGTCGCATCTGGGCCAAGCTGGCCCCCGGACGAATCCAGGCATTCGAACAGGATCGTTTCACCCGGCTTTGCGGTCAGCGCAGGCGGAAAATCCTTGTTCCAGCCGAAATTGTGCTGGGCGCTGTGGATTGTGTATTTGCAAGCGACACACATGGCGATGCCTCGACGTTTCTTGGTTGTTTCCTCGATAGGGTACCTTCCCCCGCGCGGGCGGGAGAAGGCATGTGTTTCAGCTCAGGGCTTCACGAAGATCGCGTCGTAATTGATAACGCGGGTCGGATCGATGTAGATGTTGTCCGGGCCACCCATGCGAGCGGACTTGGCGACGACACGGCGTTCGTTGATGACCGGCACCCACGGCGCGTCCGCCATGATATCGGTGAAAATCTTGCCCCAGACAGCCTGACGCTCGGCAACCTGAGCCGGGTCGGACATGGCGTCGGCCGCCGTCGCCCGCTTGTCGAGATCCTCGTTGCAATACCACGACCAGTTCCAGCCGCCCTGCACCGCGCCGGCGCAACCGAGGATCGGGCCATAGAAGTTGGACGGATCCGGGAAGTCGGCAATCCAGGCCATGCCGCCCGACCAGATCATCGGTGCTTCGCCTTCCGTTCCGCCGGCTGCAATCACGTTGCCCTGCGCCAAAGCACGGATTTCAGCCTTGATGCCGATGGCGGCGAGATCCTGCTGGATTGCCTGGGCGATACGCGGCTGCGGATCGGTGTTGGTGGCATAGAGCACCGTTTCGAAGCCATCTGCGTAGCCGGCTTCGGCCAGCAGGGCCTTCGCCCTCTCGACATCATAGGCATAGCCGGTGAAGGCCTTGTCATAACCCGGCATCAGCCGAGGCAGCGGCTGAGTGGCGGCCGTGGCGCGGCCGTTCAGGATGCGGGTGATGCGCTCCTTGTTAATGGCCATGTTGACAGCCTGACGCACCTTCACGTCGTCAAACGGCTTTACCTTAGTGTTCAAGGTAACATAACCGGTGTGCAGTTGTTCGCCGTCGACGATCATCTGCGCGCCTTCGGGCGAATTCTTGATTTCGAGGAACTTGGCCGGCGGAATGCCGTCGCCGGCGATATCGACTTCACCCTTCTGGAGGCGCAGCAGCGCTACCAGCGGCTCCTGGCCGACTTCGACCTTGAAGCTGTCGATATGCGGCATGTCCTTGACGAAATAATCCTTGTTGCGCTCGAAAACGAGCTGCTGGCCGATCGTCCAGTCCTTCAGGATGAACGTGCCGGAACCGACCGGCTTCTTGCCGAAGTCACCGGCGGCCGCTTCAACGGCTTCCTTCGGTACGATAGAGGCGAAGTTGATCGCCAGCACATGCAGGAAGGTCGCATCCGGGCGTGACAGCTTGAAGATGACGGTGCCGTCATCCGGCGTCTCGATACCCGAAAGTGTCTCGGACTTGCCGCCGGTCACATCGTCGAAACCGGCGATCGCGCCGAAGAAGCCGGCGCCGGGGCCTTGCGTCTTCGGATTGACGGCGCGTTCGATCGAATACTTGACGTCGGAAGCGACAACTTCGCGACCGTTCGAGAACTTGACGCCCTTGCGCAATTTGAACTCATATGTGAGGCCGTCCGGCGCAACGGTAAAGCTTTCGGCAAGCGACGGAACGATCTTGGCGGTACCCGGCTCGTAATCGACGAGACGGGAGAACAGGCTCTTGATCATCGACCAGTTGACCCAGTCATAGCCGATGGCCGGATCGAGCGTGGTGATGTCGTCCTTGTAGGTGACGACGATATCGCCGCCCTGGGCAGGTGCATCCTGCGCGCTGGCTGCGAACGGCATCAGCGCGAGAAACGCCGCTGCGGTGGTGCTGAGAAGCATGCGTCTGAACATTTTGGTTCCCCTTTTTTGATCGCTGGGCTTCAGTTTGAACGGATGCGCGGGTCGATGACCGGCGCGAGGAAATCGGCGACGAGGTTGCCGATAATGATGGCAAGCGCAGAGGTGAGCGTGACCCCCATGATGATCGGGATGTCCACCTGCTGGATCGCCTGCCAGGCAAGCTGGCCGATGCCCGGCCAGCCATAGACGGCCTCCACCACCACCACGCCGCCCATGAACTGGCCGATATCGATGCCGATCATGGCGATGATCGGCAGCACGGCGTTGGGCAGCACATGGCGCAGGATGATGCGGCGCTGGGAAAGCCCCTTGGCGCGGGCGGTGCGGACGTAATCCTGATTGAGCACATCGACGACAGCGGAGCGCACCATGCGCGCATACCAGCCAGCGCCGAGAATACCGAGCGTGGCGGCCGGCAGGACGACATGGGCAAGCGTGCCGTAACCGGACATCGGGAACCAGCCGAGCGTCGCGGCAAAGACATAAAGCAACAGCAGGGCGACCACGAATTGGGGTGCAGACACGCCGACGAAAGCCGTGGTCATCACGGCGCGATCGATGAAGCGTCCGCGGTTGAGCGCTGCCAATGTTCCGAGCGTCACGCCGATAATGACTTCGATCAGGATACCGGCGGCCATCAGGGTGAGCGTCGCAGGCAAGCGGGCGAAGATGAGGGCGATGACTTCGGTCTTCTGCGCATAGGAGCGGCCAAGGTCGCCCTGCACCAGGCCGCCGATATAGTGCATGAACTGGACGAGCAGTGGCTGGTCGAGGCCGAGTTCGTGGCGGATGTTGGCGACCGTCTGCGCCGTTGCGCTGCGACCCGCCAGCATCCGTGCGGGATCGGCCGGCAGCGCATAGAGCAGCACGAAGGTGATGGCGGCGACACCGAAAAGGATGAGCGCGGACTGCACGAGCCGCTTGGCGAGGACGGATAGCATCAGCCCCTCCCCCGCTGGGTCGGGTCGAGGATATCGCGCAAGGCATCACCGACGAGATTGAAGGCAAGTGCAGTCAAAAGGATCACGGCGCCAGGGAAGAACACCAGCCAGGGAGCGGCCTGAAAATAGCTCTGGCTTTCGAAGATGATATTGCCCCAGGACGGGTCGGGCGGCTGCACGCCGATGCCGAGGAACGAGAGCGTGGCTTCGAGAAGCACCGTGGTCGCGATGCCAAGCGTACCCCAGACGATGGCCGTCGGAATGAGATGTGGCAGGATATGCAGGAACAGAATGCGACCATGCCCGGCGCCGAGAGAGCGCTCAGCCAGGATGAAATCGCGCTCCACCAGTCCGCGCGTCTCGGTATAGACGATACGCGCAACCTGCACCCAGTTGACCAGCGCGATGACCATTGCGACGATCCAGAGGCTGGGCTTCAGAAGAGCCGCGAGCACGATGGCGAGCAACAGCGCCGGGAAAGCCATCATCAGATCGGTGAACCGCATCAGCAGATTGCCGGCCCAGCCGCGAATGTAACCGGCGGTTATACCCACAAACAGGCCGATGGCAACGGCGATGCCGTTGGCGACAAGGCCGATGATCAGCGATGTGCGGGCACCGAACAGCATGCGCGAGAACAGGTCACGCCCGAGCGTATCGGTGCCAAGCAGGAACGGACCACCGGGTGGCATTGGTGCGCCCTCGAGCGTCAGGCCGTCGAACATCTGTTCATCCGGATTGAACGGGGCAATAAGGGGAGCAGCAATCGCCATGACGATGACGGTGACAACGACGGCAAGGCCAAAAAGCGCGGTCGGCTGCCGGCAGATCTCGTTCAGGACACGCATCAGCCGACATCCTTCAGGGCTTTCGAGCCGCCAAGAAACAGGGCAGCAAGCTGCTCCATCGGCATGCGCCGCTCCATCGCGCATTCCCTGAGCAGCCGGTAGGCCTCCTCGTCATCGACCTGCCGCTCCGTCTTCAGCCGGTTGATCGCGGCGAACACCACGGGACGCAGGCGCAGGCGTTCTTCGAGTTTCGCCACGCGCGCGTCAGCCTCCATGCGCTGCTGATGGGATGCGACGGCCAGAACCAGCGCCGGATAGATCGCCGAGGCGGAAACGGGTTTCGGAATGATCGCGGAGGCCCCGCAACCGATGGCCCAGGCGATCCGGCCGGGCGCTTCCGAGCCCAGAAGTGCTGCAACCGGGCGGGCCGGCTTTCCTTCCGGCCAGGGCAGCAACTCGTCCCAGCCGCGATCGGCATCGACGATGACCAAATCCGGCAGGTCGATGGGAGAGAGAGGCAGCCATTGCAGGGAAGTGGAAACGCCCAGTAGCGCGAGCTGGCGGCGCAGCCTGTCGGTATTCCCGTCTTCCTCGGCGAGGATCGTCGCCCGCCAGCCGGCAAAATTCGGGGTGTTGATCATGACACTACCCTGAGCGACGGCGCCGCGCGGGTTCGCTCCCCGGTCAGATAGGGATCGGCAACGATCGCCGGCCGCGACGCGATGACATCGAAGCCACCCTCCGCATTGATCCGGCCGAGATGGAACGGCAGCGCCGAATGGTTGGTCGCCGGGTCGATATCCAGATTACCGAGCACTGAAGGCCAGGTGCGGGACGTGACCTCGCGACGGATCGCCATCGGATCATCGCTGCCGCAGGACTGGATTGATGCAATGCAGAGTGTCACGGCCGCATAGGCGCTGGCGAAGATGCTGGAAATATGGGTAATTTCGGGTCGCCAAGCCTGCACGCGCCTCTTGAACGCACGGTTTTCGGCGGTGTCGAGGCTGTCGAAATAGGGAAGCGCGCAAAGCTGACCGACGGCAACGCCCTTTTCGATATCGGAGAGCTCGCATTCCGTCAGGTCGCAGCTCGCGACCGGGCAGTTTTCCGGGAGGAAGGCCGGGTCCTGCTCGCCGAGCCGGCGCAGGGCACTGAGGAACGCGTAGCTCGATGGGCCGATCAGGTTATTGAGAATGAAGCTCGGCCGCTTCTCGGCGATATCGGCAATGATGCGCTCGACGGCCGTCTCCTCCAGTGGCAGATATCGTTCGCCGAGAATCTGACCGCCGGCCTTGGTGATCAGCTCGCGGGCAAGGCGGTTTGTCTCCCAACCCCAGACATAGTTCGCGCCGAGCAGATAGGGCCGGTTGCCATAGCGTGGAATGAGATTGTCGAGCAGCGGAATGAGATGCTGGTTCGGACATCCGGCGATGTAGATGACATTCTCGTTTGCCTCGAAACCCTCATAAGGGCACATATACCAGAGAAGCCCGTCGTGCTTCTCAACCAGCGGAATGACTTCCTTGCGGGCCGAAGACGTGATCGTGCCGACGATATTGCGGCAGCCACGATCCTTGATCAGGCTGCGCGCACCTTCCAGATAGGCTGAGAGATCGGCATGGGCATCGACAAAGACCAGATCGACACCCTCACCGCCGGCAGCCTGCCAGTCGTGAAGCGCGCATTCCGCACCGGCCCAGCCATCCCGCCCCAATGCGCCATATGGCCCGGTGGTCGAGTAGAGAATGCCAATCTTAGCCGTGTCCCGCATCGGTTTTCCAAACACAAAAAACCCACAACGCGGATCCCGGAAACCGGGGCGTTGTGGGGCGATATTGCCCTTCGACAAACGAAGTCATGTGAAACGCAGCTTACGCTGCCTAATCTTCAGGCTTGCATGAAAGACAGGCACGCGACGTTTGTCAAGAAACTAATTTGCAATATGCATGGTCGCCCCGCTCTGGCTTTCAACGAATGAAAGCCTGCAATCATCAGTTGCAAAGGCGGGTGACAAGATTCGTGATGGCCCGCGAGCCTTGACGCCGCGCAGGTCGATCTTCTCTCGCACCAATTACCAGTGATAGCACGGAGGAGGTGCTTGCGCTGAAAGGGTGAACCACTATCAAGCCGTTCTATTGGGATCCGCCGCGGGCATCGACCTTGCCTGTCTCCCGATACGCGGCAGCATGACGGCGGCAGTGCCCGGTTTTCAAAAGAATGGCGCGCTTGAGGTGTTTTAACCGCACTTTAGCGGCCGAAACGCATTTAATATCTCCGCTTTTCCTCCGTCGCTCCTCGGAAGCTGCCCATCCGCTCTCGGCCCCATATCATCCAGTCCCGAGCAAGTAGCTACCCCTACACAGAAATTTGGCCCCATCCTATCGGCTAAACCGCTAGGTCGATGGTTCAAATCCTCTCAAGGCGGTAGGCTCTGTGTGAAACACACTGGTCTGGATACGTCGGTTGACTATCTTTACCAGGTTAACGAACTTGACGAGTTGACATTGACTGGCTACATTGCTTTTGAAAGGTGGATTGTCATGCCAGTCACGAAATCGTCAGCAAGCGAAACTCCAAACATCGCGCTATCGATGAAGCTGCCCCGCAAGGCCGATTTCGAAAAAGCGCTGCTCAATCAGTACACCAAGGCGGTGCAGTTGAGCCAGAAGGCTGGCCATCAGGTGAGTTTCCGCGTCGTCGTGGATCCGCGCGCCGGAGCGCAGACAATTTCGGTCGTCGAGGAAGACCCTTTGGTTGGAGACGGTGCGTTTCCAGTCGAAGAAGTTGGAGAACCGGATGACGAGCTGAAGGCAGCCCTGTCCGCCGCACGACAGCGCGGCCATCGCCGCGTTGCAGAGATTCTAAGCGAGGACGACATGCTGAGCGCCGACGCCTTTTCCGATCTTCTTGGCGTTTCGCGGGTCACGGTCAATACGAAGCGTCAGAACGGCCAGGTTCTCGGCCTGGATGGCGCCAAGCGAGGGTTCCGGTTTCCGGCCTGGCAGCTCGATCATGACGGCCGGCCCTATGCGGCGCTTCCAAAACTGCACGAGATTCTGGCAGGTGCCTGGGCCGTTTACCGCTTTCTTGTTTCGCCCCACGGCGCTCTTGACGGTCGTACCGGGCTCAACGCCTTGAAGCGGGGCCAGGATAGCGGCGTGATCGCCGCAGCCGAGGGCATTGCCCGCGGTGACTTTCGCTAGATGGCGGGTGTCAAACCGCCTGCCGGTTTCGAGCGTCAGCCGCTCGATATCGAAACTATTCCGTCAGGGCGTCGCTTTGGCCGGATCTACGCAAGCGCCTTTCCGGACCCGCTGGGATTTGGAAAAGCGGCGAGCCGTTTCAGCGATCCCCGCCGACGTGATGCAACGAAGCGATTCGGCGTTCTTTATCTCGGCGAAACACTCAAGGTCTGCTTCCTTGAGGCGGTTCTGCGTGATCGCCGCGACGGTCTTGTCGGCGATCTTCCGATTGAAGAAAAAGAGATCTATGCGCGGCGCTACGCTGAGGTCGAGACGATCGCAGACCTCAGCCTTGTTGACCTGCGTGACGATCACCCGATCAGGATGGGGGTTCCAACTGACGTGGCGAAATCATCGCGTCAGAACTTGGCGCGTTCCTGGGCGCTAGCATTCTACGAGCATAAGTCGCTTCCCGACGGCATCATCTATCCATCTCGCCTGAACGGCCACACGAATGTCGCTGTCTTTGGGCGTGCCGTCCCCAAGCTGGCGCCGGTACGCGTTGTGCCACTGATCGGTGCACCGGGGCTAGCCGCGGTCATCAATGACCTGCGGGTGAGTCTGGTCGATTTCCCTTGAAACATTGCCGGTTTATGTGCTGCTCGTTCATCCCGGTTCGGGTGAGGAGCTGCTCTCGTCCGCCACTGACGGCCTCACTTTTGAAATTGTCTCTCGTCGTTGAAAGACAAATTCAGCGTTTCCTGCAGCTTGCCCAGCGTTCCGTCCTTTCGAAACCGAATTCCAGACACCATGAAGCTGACGCTGCTGCCGCCAGAATATAGCGTTACGCCCGTAACGGACAGCCGCAACAGTTTCCCGCGGCTTCCGGAAGTCACGATGTCTCCATGCACGATACCAAGGATGGACCGGGCAAGCGCTGATCGTTCCGCTTCGAGTTCGGTATCCCATCGCTTCAACTCTGTTTCGACATGGCGGAACGCGTCTCGCGCGGCTTGAAAGGGACGTTCCTCCCCAAACCACAGGCGATCCACCACCGAAAGGATTTCTCCCGGGACCTCCCTCTGCATTGCGTAAGCGGCGGTGCTCATCATCTCGTGGATCCGTTCCGCCTCTTGCAGGTCGCGAAGCCGATCCGCATAGGGCGTGATTGCCATCCTCGAAATGACCGGCAAGAGCACCTTGTTGGAAGTGAACAAGAAGTCGACCGGCATCACCTTCCGCAGGCTGATCCTGTTGGTCCCGTACCGCTCAGGCGGCTCTTCCTCGCGCCAAGACTTGCGATTCCATTCCACCCAGATCTCGCGAGCAGAAACACAAAGCCAACTCTCCAGGAACAAGTGCAATTCCGGGGGTTAGAGGGGGTGCGTCGACCAGGCGTGATCTGCCGCCGTCAGCGGCATCACTACATGCTGGAGCTCTCGATCCCTGACCATCGCCGAAAGGGCGGCAATCCTTTCCTAGAGTGACGCTGTCAGCCGGACAAAGATCACCGGCCCGTCACCCATCAAGGATGTCCGCCCTCGGTCTCGAATGCCACGAGTTGCTGCCGCGCCAACGGCAATATGCGCTCGACGAATTTGGCAACGCTGTTGCGAACAGACGGTCCTCAGCGCGTGGCGAAGCGACCTTCCTCCACCCAGGCCTGCGCTCGGCTTTGAATGAGCAGCAGGACCTGTGCTGCCACATCGCGATCGAGATTAGCGAGCGGCCTGGCCCCTGGCGGTGGAGCAATACCGCGTCGCTTGGTGTCGAGTCCCTCGCGGAAAGCAACCAGGGCTGACCGGCGTGGTCGCGGCCCGGCTTGCATGCGAGTCCAATAGCCACGAGGCGGCTTTGGGACCTGCAGCTTGGTGCAGAGTTTACCGATCGCCACGTCCGAAAGGCCAAGTTCCTTCGCAATCTCGCTGGTCGGTTTCTCCCATACGAGAGCGAAGAGTTCTTCTCTGGATAGTTTCCGTCGTGGCATCTTCGAGCATTTTTTCATGCGAGCGCCTCACCAAGGCGACACCTATGAATTGAAGCGGGATATTTTGGAGCTAGCCGTTGGACTTCGGCCTTGCCTTCCCCTTCATGCGCACCGTGACGATCTTCGGGCTGTCGGCGCTTCGTTCCACGTCCACGATGCCGGAAGCCTCGACCAGGTCGGTGAGGCGGGCAAAACCGTAGTTGCGCGCATCAAAGTCCGGCGATTGCTTCGCCAAATGGGCGCCAACACGCGCCAGGTGGGCACGGCCGTCTTCATCGGCCGATGCCGTCACGGCATTCTCAAGCATCTTCAAGGCGGCAGCGTCAAGCTTCGGCTTTGCCGGCGCCTTGGTTGGGGATGGCTTTGCCTCCTTCGCCTTTACTACGGCAGCCGGTTGCGGATCTTGTCGCGCCTCGGGCTCGACGGAGTTGGCGTTGAGGACGTCGAAATAGACGAATTTGTCGCAAGCCGTAATGAAGGGGCGCGGGGTTTTGCGTTCGCCGAACCCGTAGACGGTTACGCCCTGTTCGCGGATACGCGACGCCAGCCTGGCGAAATCGCTATCGCTGGAAACGATGCAAAATGCGGAAAAACGGCCGGTATAGAGCAGGTCCATCGCGTCGATGATCATTGCGCCGTCCGTGGCATTCTTTCCCGTCGTGTAGGCGAATTGCTGGACCGGTTGGATGGAATGCTCCAGTAGGCACTCCTTCCAGCCATTGAGGTTGGGCTTGGTCCAGTCTCCGTAGATGCGCTTGACGCCGGCGGTGCCATAGGTGGCGATCTCGGCCAAGAGCCCACTGACAATTTTTGGGGAGGCATTGTCGCCGTCGATGAGGAGAGCCAACGTGTCGGATGTGCCGGTCATTTTGGAGCCTTTTGGTTGCAGCCACCTTTTTTGCCTTAAAAAAGCATGTTCCGCCACTTGGATCCTTGAAGCTGAGCCCTGCTCGCGGGCAAGGCAATTTGCTGCGCCGAAACGATGGGAGTTGATCGTGTGGAAGGGTTGCGTCGGGGGCAGTCGGTCCCTCCTTCCGCTTCGCGGCGCTATGCTAAGGCTCCTGCGGCTGCTCCTCTCCGGCGTAACCGTGTCGAGAATTCCCGCTTTCCCGTCCTTTAGGGGACGGCGCTATGCCAAAAGCTCCGATACTCTTCTTCTTTTCTTCCAAGCGGGTGCGCCCTTGATCGCGAAGGATTGTCTCGGCCTACGTCGGCGAGCAAGCAAGACAGGAGATACCACGGTAGGCCGCCATAACACAGCGCCCTTCATAACAGTGTTCGTTGCGCGGGCTCGACCACAGCAGGATACCCACTGTCCCGCGACGAACGCTCGGCCTGAGCGCTGAACCGGATGTCGACATCCCGATCCTGGGAGAGGTCCTCCAACGGCTGTTGACCAACACGGTCCCAGCCCTTGCCACGATCGGGACCAGATGGAACCCGTGACCGCAGACCCGGCTGGCTGCTCCAGGCCAATAGGTTTTCAAAGGATTCTGCATTGAGAAGATCGCGCAAGTGATGGGCGGTCACAGAGGCATCGGGCCATCGCTCTATCGAATATCAATCCGTTGCGACCAATGGCATTGCCGAACCCAGCTCCAGTTGATGTAAGCTACGCATTGATCGATGGCGGAAGCCAATGCCTGGGGGAATGCACCTTCGATCACATATGAAGGGGCTGGTAGGTTTCAAAGCGTTGAACGGCGCCAAGTTGCGACATTTGAAACCCGGATCAGGCTACCGTGCCCGGATAGAGACGAGTATTGGGATCAGCGGCAATAATTCCCAGATATACAATTACTTAGGCCATCTTCGGAACGTGGCGCTGGGTTCGGATCCGTTCAAGGCGAGTCAAGCTTTAGCACGAGCAACTCCCCCACGGACGAGAGAACGGCTGAAATTATAAGAGAAGGTAAGCAAGCCGATTTACAGAGGTTTTACAGGTCATATATGGTCTTTGATGTTCTTATCGAGGATCACAATGAAAAACGCCATACCCGATCTTGAGACGATCGAATCCAGGATCGTTTATGAGAACAGGTGGATGAAAGTGAAGGAAGATCAGATCCGGCGCCGTGACGGTACCACCGGTATCTACGGTTTTGTCGATAAACCGGACTTCGCAGTGATAGTCCCGTTCGATCACGGACGCCTTCACCTTGTTCAGCAATTCCGCTATCCGACCGGCCAAAGACAGTGGGAATTCCCGCAGGGTTCGTGGGAAGAAGATCCAGACGCCAATCCGGAGAATCTCGCACGCGGCGAACTTGCCGAGGAAACCGGACTCACCGCTAATCGGATGGAGCAGATCGGACAGTTGTTTCCACTATACGGCACTGCAACGCAGTCCTATAGGGTCTATTTTGCAACTGGGTTATCTCAGGGCCCATCCCGGCTGTCCCTCGAAGAGCAGGACTTGGTGTCGGCGTCATTCAGCGTGGAAGAGGTTGAATCCATGATTCTATCCGGAGAACTGCGAGACGCCGCAACGGTTGCAGCGCTATCGATAGCAAAGCTCCGCGGGTTGATCGACGGCCGGTCTTCGATCATACGGGGAACTGAAGTTCAATCGTCGTTCCTTCACCAAGAACAGAAATGATTCGGGCGTCGCCCCCGCTCTGACGAACAAACCCATAAACGACGGCAAGTCCGAGGCCAGCGCCTCCCTCGTCAACACGCGTCGTGAAGTACGGTTCAAATGCCTTATCCATCGCCTCCGGCGACATACCTTTACCGTCGTCTTTTACTGCAATGCTCACCGCAGCTTCGCCCGCGGCGCGGCATCGAACGATTATTGTTCCGCCCGATGGCATCGCCGCCGCAGCGTTCAGGCACAGGTTTAGGATGGATTGTTCGAACAGCGCCGGGTCTAAAGTAACCTTCGGTAAATTCTCCTCGATGTCGAAGACCAGAAGGCATTGTTCACCGATTGCAATCTCAAGGACGTCCGCCATTCCACGCAGCAGAGCGCCAACCTCGACGGCATCGGGATTAATCGGCTGTTGGCTTCCTATGGAAAGCATGCTTCCCGCCAACGAGCGGCCGCGGTCGGCTGCCTTGCGGATACGAGCGATGTTGCGCTTTTGCCGATCGTTGAAGCCGGTTTCCTGCTCCAATAGTCCGAGGCTGCCGGTGATGATGCCAATCATGTTTCCAACTTCATGACTTACTTGGTGCGTCATGCGCATGATTCCATCGAGTCGCAGCGCCCTTGCGGTCTCCGCCTCCTGTCTGTCGAGGTCTGTAACATCTCGGGCAAGCAGTGCTATTCCCCCGTCCGGTTGTCGTGAGATCGATATTTCAGTTGTCCGCCCCTCTGGCGACCGATGCCGAACGACGGTGCGGTCGACAAGCGTTCCTGGCTGATCGTCGAAGGGTAGTAGCAACGGATCAACCTCGGGAATCGGTGAGACGAATTTCCGCAACGGCAGCTTTCTCGCCGAGCCGGTCCATCCGACGAGAGCCATCATACGCCGGTTCATCGTTATCGGCCGACCGATCGGGTCAAACAGAGCGATACCTTCGTTCATATTGCGGAAGGTTGAACGGATCGTGCGCGCCGCCGCCTCTGCCGTGCGCCGAAGTCGCGAGACCCGCTCCACGCTTTCGCGAAACGCCTGAAAGGCTTCAAGCAGACGCACGAGCTCTGTTTCCGTGCCTCTGTATTCGGGGGCAACGACATCCTTGCTGCCTTCTGCAAGCGCGTTCATGCCACCGGACAGCGCAACGATCCCGCGTGAGACCCGCATGACGGATCGGATCGAAAAGATCGCCATGACCAAAACCAGTAGGGATGCGACTGCGACAGTGAGAAGCACGCGGCTAAGAGCTTCCGAGGTCGAGGCAAGATCGTCAGTGAGGCTGAGGGCAATGGCTTCGCTTTGGGACTCGGTTGCTTGCGAGAGCGCGCGGGAGACTGAGTGCAGCCGTGTCACGGCCGCGCGTATTGCAAACATTTCCAAGAGATATTGCGTCTGGGCTTCAAAGATTCGTTCGTAAGGTACCAGCTCTGTTGAAGATACTCGCATGTCCGGCGGCGCATGTGCAAGCCGCGGTGTTATTTCCGCAATATAGCGGCGGCGCAGTTCGCCTAGCTGAAATAGGCTGTCGGAATTCGACGCTGACTGAACCAAAGCGTTGAGACTGCGCCGGATATCGATATCGGCGATACCGCCGCCCGTCGCGATCTCGCCCAGCGCCGCTGCGGCCTCCGCCTTATGCTGTTGGGCGGACTCCGCGTCACCGGCAAGGGCTGTCGTCTGCATGCGGATCGAATCAAGCAGTTCAACAATACGCGCGCTACCAGAGCCTTGGAAGCCAGTTCCTTCTCGTTCAGGCTTCATCGCCTGCAACAGATTGTCGACTTGCAAAACGACGGCCCGGCTTTCGCTTGACACCCTGTAGGGTGAGGCTGCGTTCATAAGAAATGGGGCGCTTGATACAAGGTCGGATACCTGGCGCGACACGAGCGAGGCCTTGGCGAGGCTGGAAAAGGCCTGCAACCCGTATTCCGCCATTTCCTCGCGGGCGCGTTGCAGCCCATAAACGGCTATTGTTGCAAGGCTGAAAGCCAGAATGCAGATGAAGGCAATGGCGAAAGGCAGCCGGAAAGCAATCGAGGAGAGGAAAGGGCGATTGATCACGGCTCAGACTCGCCGTCGTCCAGGTCGAGGACGTAACCTTTTCCTCGCCTCGTCTTGATATGACGTGGCAGATCCGGGTTGCGCTCGATCTTTCGGCGCAGTCTCAGCACGAGGACATCGACATTGCGGTCGATGTAACGTTCGCTTTCAGAGCCGAGGCGATCCAGGATATGCGCGCGGCTAACGGGCGTGTTAGGCTTCTCGGCGAGGATTTCGAGGAGGGAGAATTCGGCGCTCGTCAGCGATTTCGTCGAGTCTGTTGCGCAGACAGCGCGACGGCGCTTGAGATCGACCGACCAATCGCTGAGCTTCAGGGATGCGGGCTCGTATTCGCGTTCGATCTCCCTTTCTGGTTTGAGCGATGGAAACGTACGGCGCAACACCGCCTTTATGCGCGCGGTTAGCTCGATCGGTTCAAAGGGCTTGACGACATAATCGTCAGCTGCTGTTTCCAGTCCCAATACCCTATCGGCAGCACTGCCCGCCGCTGTAACCATGATGATACCGAGGTTCAGCTGGGCACGAAGCCGCTGTGCGAAGGTTCGGCCGGACGTCCCAGGGAGATTATGGTCGACGAGAACAAGATGCACTGTTTCCCGTGCCAAAATGCTTGCTGCTTCCTCCGCCGAGGATGCCCTCATGGGAAGCCACCCTTCCGCCTCCATCAGATCGGAAATTAATTCCGCCATATCCGGATCGTCTTCGACGATCAGAATCCGTACGCTTTCACTCAGCACATGCAGTCCTCCCATGTTGATCATAGGCGCGGCGGCGGCAATGATCAAAGCAACTAGCGTTATGACGATTGCAACAATTGTAATCTTTGTAACGTTCGCCGCGATCCCGGGGGCTGGTTGTAAGATCCGTAATCATTCTTCGATTGCGGTGCGCGGTGGATGTGACATCCTGACTGCGGAGATTGGGGCGTTAGCGCTTCAAATGGAGGACATCGTGAGACTTTTCACCGCTTTCGGCGCGGGCTTAGCCTTTTGGCTGGGTAGCGCTTTTACAAGCACCGCGGCGCCTTCGCTCAACGTTTTGTGCGGCGTCGACGAGGCATGGTGTTCCACAATGGAGAAGGCGTTTGAAGCGAAGTCGGGCCTCGATATTACAATGTCTCGCAAGAGCACCGGCGATATTCTGAACCAGATTCGTGCAGAGAAGAGTGCTCCGACTATCGACGTGTGGTGGGGAGGGACGGGCGATACCCATTTGCAGGGCGGATCGGAAGACCTGCTCCAGCCGTACCAACCGGCCCATAAGCGTGACCTCCTGCCTTGGGCGCAGAATTTCTTTTCAATCTCGGGAGGTCGTTCTGCCGGCATCTATGCCGGTGCCCTTGGGTTCGCGTATAATTCCAACTTGCTTCGCAAACTGAAACTGCCGGCGCCTACGTGTTGGCGCGATCTGACTGACCCGGTTTACAGAGGTCATGTCCGTAGCGGTAATCCAAACTCATCTGGTACCGCGTTTACGATGCTCGCGACGTTGGTTCAGCTATTTGGCGAGGACGAAGCATTTCGCTTCATGGCAAAGCTCAATCAAAACATCGATCAGTATACGTCTGCAGGCTCCGCCCCGGTCAAGGCGGCGGCACGCGGCGAGACGCTGATCGGAATTTCCTTCATGCACGACTCAGTCACTCTGAAGTTGGCAGGCGCACCGCTGGTGATCGTTGCCCCATGCGAGGGCACCGGATACGAGATCGGCGCAGTCAGCATCATCAAGGGCTCACGCAACCCTGGAAATGCAAAGCTATTTGTCGATTTCGCATTGAGTCCGGAAGGGCAGGGCACAGGGGCCGTATCGGGTCAGAACCAGGTGCCATCGAATGCTCTGACGGCATTGCCGCTCTCTGCCCCGGACATCTCGCTGATCAAAATGGTTGATTACGACTTCGCCACCTTCGGGTTGCCGGGAGAACGAAGTCGCTTACTCGAAAAGTTCGATACCAGCATCATCGCGACGAACTGACCGAGATCGCCTGACATCACCCCTATTGGAATTCTCAAGAGCCGCTCTTGCGATCGTCCGATCGCCTCGACGTGTCTCTTTCATACCAATGTCAAAAACTACAACAACAGGAGAAAACACCATGAAACTAAAACCTCTTGCCCTCATGCTTTTCGCTGGGACGACACTTGCCGCATTTTCGGCACAGGCCGCCGGCGATCTCAATCTGATCTGCTCGGCCGACGTCGTGATCTGCGAGCAGATGAAAGGCGATTTCGAAAAGGCTCATGGCGACATCAAGGTCAACATGGTGCGCCTATCTTCGGGCGAAACCTATGCCAAGATCCGCGCAGAAGCCCGCAACCCTAAGACCGACATCTGGTGGGCCGGCACGGGCGACCCCCATCTCCAGGCTGCATCCGAAGGCCTGACGCAGGAATACAAGTCGCCGCTGCTCGACCAGTTACAGGATTGGGCAAAGAAGCAGGCGGAAAGCTCAGGCTACAGGACGGTTGGCGTCTATGCCGGTGCGCTTGGCTGGGGATACAACACCGAAATCTTCAAGGCCAAGGGCTTCAAGGAGCCAAAATGCTGGGCTGATCTTCTGGATCCTGCCTTCAAGGGCGAAGTCCAGATTGCCAATCCGAACTCGTCGGGTACTGCCTATACAGCACTTGCCTCACTTGTCCAGATTATGGGCGAGGACAAGGCCTATGACTATCTCAAGAAGCTGAACGTCAATATCTCGCAATATACCAAGTCGGGCTCCGCACCGGTAAAGGCCGCCGCGCGCGGTGAAACAGCGATCGGTATCGTCTTCATGCATGATGCCGTTGCCCAGACGGCAGAAGGCTTCCCGGTCAAGTCGGTAGCACCTTGTGAAGGTACCGGTTACGAGATCGGCTCGATGTCGATTGTCAAGGGAGCAAAGAACCTCGACAATGCCAAAACTTGGTACGACTGGGCCCTGCAGCCGGACGTGCAGTCGCGCATGAAGGATGCGAAATCTTTCCAGCTTCCGTCCAACAAGACGGCTGAGATCCCCAAGGAAGCGCCGCGCTTCGAGGACATCAAGCTGATCGACTACGACTTCAAGACCTATGGCGATCCGGCTAAGCGCAAGGAACTGCTCGAGCGCTGGGATCGCGAAGTCGGCGCAAGCGCCAACTGAGCGCGGATACTGCGGGAGCGGGGCAACAGCTAATCCTGCTCTCGCCAACACTTCCCCGGCCCGGAAGCCGCTCCCAAGTCCCTCCACAGGCGGGATGCGGTTTCCGGCCACCACTCCAAATCGACGCCATGAAAAGGCGCGGGGATCGTCATGGACAATCGCAACCGAAGACTGGACATTGCCCTGACGCTTGGCATCGCAGCGTTTCTGCTCTTGCCCTGGTACAGGATCGAGGGCGGATTCCTGGGTTTCGGCTGGCTTGCCGGTTTTCCGGGCGAGGCCGCCGTTGCCCCGGGCATCCTTCAGATCTTCGGTTCTGGCCGCTTCTGGCTTGCAATTGCCGCCGCGCTGCTGGCCGTGGCTACCGCGGCCCGGTTTGTCCGTGATCCCATGCGGCGCGGCACGCTACTCGCCTCGGCCGGTGCCGCCGGCGTGTTGTTCCTCACATTGCAGGGCCTAGCCATCGGCTTTTCCGGCTGGACCTGGACGATCAGCGAGACCTTGTTCGGCGCGCTTGCGGACGGGCAACCATCGATGGGCGCTGGGGCGATCCTGTTGTCACTCGTGTTCGTGCTGATCTTCTCCTTCGGCCTTGCCGAACGCGGCGTGATGAAAGGCGATGCCTTCGTCGTTGCCTCGATTGCCACGCTTGTCTTTCTTGTCGCAATCTTTGTCTTCTACCCCGTTGGTTCAATGCTGGTGGGTGCCTTCCAGGATTTCGACGGTTCGTTCAATCCCGACGGTTTTACGCGCAACATCCAGGATAGCTCGATCTGGAGCCTTGGTTGTGTCGTGGGCGGC
Organism: Hyphomicrobiales bacterium; assembly: GCA_900472785.1. Classification (GTDB taxonomy): domain Bacteria; phylum Pseudomonadota; class Alphaproteobacteria; order Rhizobiales; family Rhizobiaceae; genus Pararhizobium. The sequence continues at coordinate 86,155 of UCJH01000028.1, forward strand.
GAGCGCTGCGGTGTGGCCTGGCGCACGCTGTGGCTGGCGATCATGACAGCGAGCGGTTCGACGGTCATGGGGCTGGCCTTCGCGCTGGTCGCCACTCGCACCCGTTTCCCGTTCAAGAAGGGCTTGCGGCTTCTGACAGTGCTGCCTATCATCACCCCGCCCTTCGTTATCGGTCTCGCGCTCACGCTTCTGTTCGGTCGCGCCGGCGTCATTACGCAAGGACTTTCAAGTCTGTTCGGTGTTGAGCCCGGCCGCTGGCTCTATGGTCTGACCGGCATCTGGATCGCGCAGGTTCTGTCGTTTACGCCGATTTCTTTTCTCGTGCTCATAGGCGTTGTCGAAGGCGTCAGCCCATCGATGGAAGAGGCATCGCAGACGCTGCGCGCCGATCGCTGGCGCACCTTCTGGCGCGTGTCGTTGCCGCTGATGAAGCCGGGCATCGCCAATGCCTTTCTGATCGGTTTCATCGAGAGCATGGCAGATTTCGGCAATCCACTGGTGCTGGGTGGCAGTCACGGTGTTCTCTCGACGGAAATCTTCTTCGCGGTCGTCGGTTCGCAGAACGATCCCTCCCGTGCGGCCGTTCTCGCCATAATCCTGCTTTGCTTCACGCTGACAGCCTTTCTTGCCCAACGCTACTGGCTGGCTGGCAAGAATTTCGCCACCGTCACTGGCAAGGGCGACAGTGGCTCGCACATCGCCCTGCCGAAGCCGCTGTCCATTGGCGTGCATGCCTTGGTCATCCCGTGGATGCTCTTCACGATCGTGATCTACGGGATGATCCTGTTCGGCGGTTTCGTGAAGACCTGGGGTCTCGACAACTCGCTGACGCTGGACCATTACGAGCGGGCCTTCTCGGTCGAGTTCCGCGATGGCGTGCTGGCCTGGACCGGTGTTGCCTGGAATTCCTTCTGGACGACGATGGAGATCGCTCTGATCTCGGCGCCGCTGACGGCTGCTGTCGGGCTGCTGACCGCCTATCTCATCGTTCGTCAGAAATTCGCCGGCCGCAATGTCTTCGAATTCGCGCTGATGATGAGCTTCGCGATCCCCGGCACGGTCATCGGCATCAGCTACATCATGGCCTTCAATCTGCCGCCGCTGGAAATGACCGGCACGGCGCTAATCCTGATTGCCTGCTTCGTCTTCCGCAACATGCCGGTCGGTGTGCGCGGCGGGGTGGCGGCGATGAGCCAACTTGACAAGAGCCTGGACGAAGCGTCGCTGACACTCCGCGCCACCAGCTTCCGCACGATCCGCAAGGTCATCCTTCCACTCCTGCGCCCGGCGATCACGGCCGCGTTGGTCTATTCCTTCGTCCGCGCCATAACCTCGATCAGTGCCGTCATCTTTCTCGTCAGCGCCGAATACAATATGGCGACCTCCTACATTGTCGGCCTTGTCGAGAACGGCGAATACGGCGTGGCGATCGCCTATTCCTCCATGCTGATCGTCGTGATGGTCGTGATCATCGCCGGCTTCCAGCTTCTTGTCGGCGAACGCAGGCTGCGGCGCGAAAATCGCGTTGCCGGCGTCACCGCCCCCTCCCTTCCCCTCGCCCAGGAGAAAACCGCATGATCAACACACGCGCCGGCTCCGTCGTCTTCCAGAATATCAAAAAGCAGTTCGGCAGCTTCACCGCCATTCACGATCTGTCGCTGACCATCGAACCAGGCCAGCTGGTTACCCTGCTCGGCCCTTCCGGCTGCGGAAAGACGACGACCCTGCGCATGCTGGCCGGCCTCGAACACCCGACATCGGGAAAGATCCTGATCGGCGGCAAGGACGTCACTATGCTGCCGGCCAACGAGCGTGATGTCTCGATGGTGTTCCAGTCCTACGCCTTGTTTCCGCACATGACCTCGCTGGACAATGTGGCCTACGGCCTGGAATCGTCCGGTCTGAAGAAGAAGGAGGCGCGGGAAAAGGCGGAAGAAGGCCTGAAGCTCGTCGGCCTTGCCGGCATGGGCGTGCGGCTTCCCGCCGAGCTTTCGGGCGGTCAGCAGCAGCGCGTTGCCGTTGCCCGCGCGCTGGTGCTAGAGCCCCAGGTTCTTTTGCTCGACGAGCCATTGTCCAACCTCGACGCGCGATTGCGCCGCCAGGTGCGCACCGAAATCCGCGACCTGCAGCAGCGTCTCGGTTTTACCGCCGTCTACGTGACCCACGATCAGGACGAGGCACTAGCCGTCTCCGATCGGATCATCATCATGAAGGACGGTGTGATCGCCCAGGAAGGCTCACCACGTGATCTCTACGAGGCGCCAGCCTCGGCTTTCATCGCCGACTTTATGGGTGAGGCCAATGTCGTGACCTGCGATGTCATCAGCGTCGAAGGCGCCGATGCCACAATCCGCATCGGCGGGCTCGAACATCGCGTACCCAGCCGCAATGCCAAGTCCGGGCCGGCAAAGCTTGCGGTGCGGCCAAACTCGATCACGCTGGAGCCGGCATCAGATGCTGCCTTTCCGGGCCGGATCACCCATGCCGCCTATCTCGGTGACCATGTCGAATACGAGGTGGAGACTAGCACAGGTAGGCTTTTCGTCGTCGATACGGCTGTAGAGCGGTCCCTGGCACCGGCGACCGAAGTCGCTATCGGCTTCAAGGGACGCGGTATTGCCATCATCAACGGCTGAGCCACACAATATCACAGAAGGACCATTTCATGACATCGCAGATCTCCGGGCTTGACGTGCGCTTTACCCTGGCACAGGCCATCGCCAAAGAAGCCGGCGCTGTTGCTCTCGACTTTTACAACAGGCGCGAGACGCTGGTGATCGAAACCAAGCGTGACCTGCAGGACGTTGTCTCCATTGCCGACCGCGAGGTCGAGAACCTCATTCGCGCCCGCGTCGCCGAGGTCAACCCGGGCGACGGGTTCCTGGGTGAGGAATATGGTCTTGCCCCCGGCGATTCTGGCTATACTTGGGTCGTCGATCCGATCGACGGCACCAGCCCTTTCGTCAACGGCATGCCGAACTGGTGCGTCTCGATCGCTGTGCTGCACAACAACGAACCGGTGATTGGCGTCATCTGTGCCCCCTGCCATGACGAACTCTATGCCAGCGCGAGCGGCAAGGGCGCGACGCTTAACGGCCGGGTGCTGACCCTTGACCCCTCCCGCACGATCCGCAACGCCGTTACCGGCATCGGCGCCAACAACTACGTGACGCCTGCCTTTGTCGGCAAGATGGTCGAGGACATTCTGGCAGCAGGCGGCAATTTCATCCGCAATGGTTCCGGCGCGCTGATGCTCGCCTATGTCGCGGCTGGCCGTCTCGTCGGCTATTACGAGCCTTACATGCATGCCTGGGATTGCCTGGCCGGCTACTGCCTGGTCAAGGAAGCCGGCGGCTGGTACCACCCCTTCCCCGTTGATGGCGATCGCCTGACCAATGGCGCGCCGGTGCTGGCCGCTGCCCCCGGAGCGCGCGACGATCTGATGAAAATCGCCGGCCTGTAGTTTATCGGATCAAAGGGCGCTTTTAAGCCCAGGCGGCGACAGACGATCGCCTGGGGTAACATGCGGATAGCAATTGACGTTAGAATTCGGCTCAGTTCGCATTTGCACATTGGATCTGACGTGGACGTGCATAGCCGACGCGACCCAATCAAAGGTGATTAACGTTCGCTTGATATTCAACAATCGGGCGATCAAGCCTGCGGACACTGGAGAACCGATCCTCAGTCCAACCGGCTCCCTGACGCATCGAAAAAGTGCAGGCTTTCGAAATCTGCATGAATCGTAAGCGGCTCATCGACGACAATCCTCGACCGTCCCGGAACGCGAAACACGACTGACTGCTGTTTGGGCAGAACGCCGTGTACATAGCTTTCTGCGCCAACCAGTTCGACGGCGGCGACGGTTACATCGATTTTGAACCCGCTGTCCGTGGCGCCCGGCTCTAGCAGATGCAGGTCCTCCGGGCGTACACCCAGTGTTGTAGTCCGTGAAGGAACTCTCGAGCCTTCTGCAAGTGACCAGGTTGTAGAGATTTCCATCGGTAACAGATTCATCGACGGAGACCCGATGAATGTCGCGACAAATGTCGTTTCCGGTTTCTCATAAAGTTCGATCGGTGTGCCAACTTGCTCGATGCGACCGGCATTCAGCACCACCAGTCTGTCGGCAAGGGTCATGGCCTCCATCTGGTCATGGGTGACGTACACGCTGGTTGTCGCCAAGGAGCGCTGGAGCCGCTTGATCTCGACGCGCATCTGGACGCGAAGTTTTGCATCGAGGTTGGAAAGGGGTTCATCGAACAAAAAGGCGGCGGGTTCGCGCACGATGGCGCGCCCCATGGCGACGCGCTGGCGCTGTCCGCCGGAAAGCTGACGCGGTTTGCGTTCGAGAAATGGCTCGATTTCCAAGGCATTCGCTGCAGCAGCAATCCGCCGCTCAATCTCATCCTTGGGCGTGTTACGGTTTTTCAAACCATAGGCGAGGTTTTGCCTCACCGTCATATGGGGATACAGCGCATAATTCTGGAACACCATGGCGATATCGCGCTCCGACGGCTCGAGATCGTTGACGACGCGGCCGCCAATCGAAATATCGCCACCGGTAATGCTTTCGAGCCCTGCGATCATGCGCAACAGCGTCGATTTTCCACATCCTGATGGGCCAACGAGAACCACGAACTCGCCGTCGGCGATATCCAGCGAAACACCCTTGATCGCATCAACGGGACCGTATTTTTTGCGAACGTCATTGAGGACAATATCTGCCATTATTTCTCCGTCTCCACGAGGCCTTTGACAAACCAGCGCTGCATCAGCACCACGACCAGGATTGGTGGAATGATGGCCAATATCGCCGTGACCATGACGTAGTTCCACGGCGTCGATGCGTCTGTGAAGTCCACCATGCGCCGCAGCCCGATGATGATCGTGTTCATTTTCGCATCGTTGGTAACGAGCAGCGGCCAGAGATATTGGGTCCAACCATAGATGAACAGAATGACGAACAGGGCAGCGATATTGGTGCTAGAGAGCGGCAACAGGATATCGCGCATGAAGCGGAAAGGCCCTGCATTGTCGATGCGCGCCGCCTCGACCAGTTCTCCAGGGATGGTCAGGAAGAACTGCCGGAACAGGAAGGTCGCTGTCGCCGACGCCATCAGGGGCAATGTCAGTCCGGCATAGGTATCGATCAGGCCGAGATCGACGATGACCTTGTAGGTCGGCAGGATACGAACTTCGACTGGCAGCATCAGCGTGACGAAGATCATCCAGAAAAAGGCCATGCGAAAGGGAAAGCGGAAGAACACGATGGCGAACGCAGATAGGAAGGAAATGACGATCTTTCCGACGGCGATGGCGATGGCGACCACGAAGGAATTGAGAAGCAACCGTTCGAGGCTAACGCCAACGACACGCTCAACACCTCCAGACATCGCGTCCGTATAGTTCTCGACCATGTGACCGCCTGGAAGCAACGACATAGGAGGGCGGATGATTGCCTCGGATGTCGTCGTCGAGGCGATGAAGGTATAGTAGATCGGGAATGCGACGGTGATGATCCCGAGGATCAGAATGAAGTGGCCAAACAGGCCGGCGATTGGACGTTTTTCGATCATCTCTTGCCCTCAGCCATAATGAACCCGTTTCTCTACGAAACGGAACTGGAAGGCTGTCAGCGCAATTACGATGATCATCAGGATGACGGATTGCGCCGCCGAAGATCCCAGGTTGAGATTGACGAAGCCATCATTGTAGACCTTGTAGACCAAGGTCTCCGTTGCCTTTGCCGGACCGCCGCCCGTGACCGAATGGATAATGCCGAACGTGTCAAAAAAGGCATAGACGGTGTTGACGACCAGGAGGAAAAACGTTGTTGGCGCAAGAAGCGGAAAGACTATGGTCCAGAAGCGCCGGTTGCCGCGCGCGCCATCGATTGCCGCAGCTTCGATGAGCGATTTCGGAATGGCCTGCAGTCCCGCCACGAAGAACAGGAAATTGTAGCTGATCTGCTTCCAGGCGGCCGCCACAACCACGAGCGCCATTGCCTGATCGCCATTCAGCAGCGGGTCCCAAGCAAAACCGTTGCGCCGAAGCAGGTAAGCGAGTGTTCCCATGGCTGGATTGAACATGAAGAGCCACAGCATTCCGGCGACGGCAGGCGCGACCGCATAGGGCCAGATCAAGAGTGTGCGATAAAAGCCCTGTGCTTTAACAACCTTGTCGGCGGCGGTCGCCAGAAGCAGCGCGATACCCATCGAGACGATGGCAGTCAAAAGGCTGAAGACGACAGTCACCTGAAGAGCATGGATATAGTTAGGGTCAGACAAAACATTCTTGAAGTTGGCAAGTCCGACGAAGCCGCTCTTGAGGCCAAACGGGTCCTGGCGCACCATCGATTGGTATAGCGCCTGACTGGCAGGCCAGAAGAAGAAAATCAGCGTCAGCACGATCTGCGGGGCCACCAGCAGGTAGGGCAGGATCTTGTTGGGAAACGCAACAGTATGCAAAGCTTCATCCTTCCGGCAACGGGGCTGTGAACGCGAGATCCTATGCCGCCCGCGCGAGGCGAGCGGCATAGGATCGGATGCCGTGCCTCAGTTACCGATAGCCTCAGTGATTGCCGCGTTTCCACGCTCGACCGCTTTGTCGAGCGCTGCTTTCGCGTCCTGCTTTCCGGCCAGCATCGACTCAAATTCCTCATTCATGATGTCACGGACTTGAGGAAGGTTTACGAGGCGCACGCCTTTCGAATTCTCCGTCGGGGCCTTGCCCATCATTTGCAGGATTGGCGTTTCCCGACCCGGGTTCTTGTCATAGAAGTCGGATTTTTTGGTCTCTTCGTAAGCAGCGTTCGTTACAGGCATATAGCCTGAAACTTGGTGGAGACGTGCCTGAATTTTGGTCTGCGAGAGGAAATTGAAGAACTGCGCAACGCCCTTGTATTCCTCGTCACTCTTGCCGCCGAAGACCCAGAGGCTGGCGCCACCTGGAATGGTGTTTTGCGGTCCATGCCCTTCGTAATAGGGCAGCTGACCGATACCGTATTTGACACCCGACTTGATGATGTCGCCCAAACCACCGGACGATTCCGTCAGGATGGCGCATTCGCCGGACATGAAGAGCTGCTTGGCTTCGGACGTGCGTCCGCCGTAGCGGAACGTGCCGTCCTTGGCGAGGTCAGCGATCGCCTGGAAGTGCTGGACGAACAGCGGCGAATTGAATTCCAGCTTGACGTCGTTGCCGCCAAGCCCGTTCTCGTTCGTGCCGTAGGCGACATTGTTCCAGGCGGCGAGGTTCTCTGTCTGAATCCAGGTCAGCCACGTCGACGTGAAACCACAGGACGCCGCGCCGCTGGTCTTGATTTTCTTGGCCGCCTCGAACACCTCGGGCCATGTCTTTGGGGGATGTTCGGCGTCCAGTCCTGCTTTCGCGAAAATGTCCTTGTTAAAATACATGATCGGCGAGGACGAATTGTAGGGGAAAGACAGCATGGTGCCGTCGGGCTTTGAATAGTATGCTGCGATACCAGCTAGATATTGCGACTTGTCGAAGGTGTAACCACCTTTCTGTAGCACATCCGCAGCAGGCATGATCGCACCCTCAGCGCCCATCATGACACCGCTGCCTGCGTCGAAGACCTGGATAATGGCGGGCGGTTGATTGGAGCGAAACGCTGCAATACCGGCATTCAGAGTTTCCGGATAAGTGCCCTTAAAAACGGGCGTGATCGTATAGTCGCTTTGGCTCTCGTTGAATTCCTTAGCCAGTTGATTGACGACCTCGTTGTTGGCGCCCGTCATCGCGTGCCACCACTGCAGATCGGTGGCAGCGTAGGCGCCGACAGGCAGCGCAAGTGTCAACGCGAAAAGGGCCGTCGAGGCGGCCAGCGAACGTTTGAACATGATTTCCTCCACTAATGAAATAGAATGCAGTTGTTCTGTATTTCCCGTGCCAGTCCTCCTCGACCGACACGCAATCCATTGGGCTTAGGATGGCATCGCCGCCGTCAGCCTTTCCGAAAATCACATAGAGGCGAAGTGGTCGTTGTCCAGAGATTGTCGCAACGCGAACGCCTCGTAATCAGCTGGAAATGGCGCCTCCACCCCGGTTTTTGCAATCGTGTGCAAATGCTGCATCAGACGGGCTGGCCTGTCAAACTCTTTCGTTCTGAAATATTGTGAAGGACATCAGATGTGTCCTTGCACGCAATTGCAAAAATGTGCGACCGTCAATTGTTCTTGCAAAGTCCACGGCGAAACTCTGCAATAATTGATTCTGCCAATTTCGTCAGAGGAATTGTTTTTCCCAAACTTCAAGGCGAATGGCGCAAGGTGCTTAGAAACTTGATACCATCGACTGTCTCGGATGCAGATGTCTAAAAAGAAGACATACCTGGGACAACTCGCGGATGAGGCTAGGCTTTTCCAAGGTAAGCCGGCCGAGCAGTATGCCGCGCTATGCTATCGTGTTGTTTCAAGAGATGCGCCTAAGCTGGAGGTTCTTTTGATAACGACGCGCGAAAGCCATCGCTGGGTTATTCCGAAGGGATGGGCGATGCCGGAGCGGTTAGCACATCAGATCGCTGAACGAGAGGCTTGGGAAGAGGCAGGTGTCAAGGGCAAGGCTCGGAAAAAGCCGTTCGGCTATTACACCTATCTAAAAAATCTGAACGGGCGAAAGAGAGTTCCCTCTATTGTCCAGGTCCACCTGCTCGAGGTCGAAAGTATGGCTTCCGAGTATCCGGAGAAAGGTCAGCGCACGTTGCAATGGTTTGCCCCCCATCAAGCCTCTGCGTCGGTCCGCGAGCCGGAATTGCAAAGCTTGTTACGTCGGGTGGAAGCTGTCGTTCAAAACCTCTAGACAGCCTAGCCAGTCCCGCGATATTTGCTGGAAAGCCCAGAGCGACGAATATACTAGGCAGGCGCCAGCCAAGGTCTACGGTCAAGGCTTTTGACCAGTTCGATGTAATTCAACCTCACGTGTCGTCGGTTCAATTCCGTTCAGGGCGGTGGAGCGCGCAGCCATAGTAGCTTCGCGCCCTTATCTGCTGGGCGTGTTCTAAAGTCGATATGCTGATCCGTTCAGACCGCGACAGGAGTAAGCCAAGGTTGATCTTCAGCAGCCGTGCTATCGACCACTGCGTCCACGAATGCCACGCCTTTCAGGCCATCATAAGCGGTCGGAATATCGCGCCCGATGGCGGTTGGTTGGCGCTCATCATGCTTGGCGCGAATCGCCTCGGCAAAACCCGCATAGAGATTTGCAAAGGCTTCGAGATATCCTTCAGGATGACCGGGAGGCGTACGCGTGCGAACTTTTGCGGCCTCGGATAGACCGTCGGCGCCGCGTTTGATGATTTCGGTGCGACTGTTGAGACGCGCATGGATGAGCTCGTTCGGCTGCTCCTGAAACCAGGTCAGCGATGCCTTATCACCGAACACCCGCAGCCGGACGCCATTGGACGAGCCGAGCGCTACCTGCGACGACCAGAGAAGTCCACGCGCGCCACCTTCATACCGCAGCATCACGTGGGCGTTGTCGTCGAGGGCGCGGCCTTCCACGAACGTGGCAAGATCAGCTGTCAGGGAATCGAGCTTAAGCCCCGAGACGAAACCGGCAAGGTGATAGGCGTGGGTGCCGATATCGCCGATCGAACCGCCGCGGCCGTTCTTCTTCGGATCGGTTCGCCAGGCTGCCTGTGCGTTTCCTTCGCTTTCGATCGCGGTCGCCATCCATTCCAGGGGGTATTCAACCTGGATTGTCCGGATCGTTCCGAGTTGCCCGGTGGAAACCATATGCCTGGCTTCATGGATCATCGGATAACCGGAATAGGTATAGGTGACGCCCATGAAGCGCCCCGTCTCGCGAACGAGTTTTTCGAGCGCAATGGCGTCTTCGAGGGTCGCCGTCAGCGGCTTCTCGCAGATCACGTCGAACCCGGCTTCCAGAAATGCCTTGGCGATCGGGAAATGGGTGAAATTCGGTGTGCAGATCGCCACCGCATCGATGCGGTCTTCACGCGCACTTTCGCCGGCGATCATGGCGCGATAGTCGTCGTAGGATCGTTCTGCGCGCAGACCTTCATTTGCAGCGAAAGCATGTCCGCGGGCCGCATCGACGTCGAACGCGCCCGCGACCAGATTCCAGTGTCTGTCCTGGCGGGCAGCAATACGATGGATGTTGCCGATGTAGGCGCCGCTGCCGCCACCGACCATTCCAAGGCGGAGAGGTCTTTGCGAAGTGAAGTTTGACGTCATGATTATCCTCGATCAAGTCCGAGCATGGCTCGATTGGCGTCTCTGTTTGCGCCTGATTTTACGAAATCATCGAAGGCGCGATCCGCCACCCTGATGATGTGGTCCCGGATGAATTTTGCGCCCTCGGCGGCGCCGTCCTCCGGATGCTTGATGAAGCATTCCCATTCGAGGACAGCCCAGCCGTCAAAGTCGTAGGTTGCAAGCTTCGTGAAGATCGCGCCGAAATCCACCTGACCGTCGCCAAGCGAGCGGAAACGGCCGGCACGCTTCGACCAGGGCTGGAAGCCGCCATAGGCGCCTGTCTTGCCGTTCGGCCGAAACTCGGCGTCCTTGACGTGGAACATCTTGATCCGCTCGTGGTAGTGATCAATGAATTCCAGATAATCGAGCGCCTGCAGCACGAAATGGCTCGGATCGTAGAGGATGTTGCAGCGTGGATGATTGCCGACACGCTCCAGGAACATCTCGAAGGTCAGCCCGTCATGCACGTCCTCGCACGGATGAATCTCGAAGCAGAGGTCGACGCCCTGTTCATCGAAGTCGTTCAAGATCGGCGTCCAGCGTTTCGCCAGCTCGTCGAACGCCTCCTCGACCAGACCTTCCGGCCATTGGGGATAGGGATAGAGATATGGCCAAAGCAGCGATCCTGTGAAACTCACATGCCGATCGATGCCGAGATTGCGGGACGCGCGGGCCGCAAATCGCATCTGCTCCTCCGCCCAGGCGCGCCGCGCTGCCGGGTTGTTGTGAACATGCGCCGGGGCGAAGCTGTCCATGATCTGGTCATGAGCCGGGTGCACGGCGACGAGCTGACCGGTGATGTGTGAACCAAGCTCCGTCACCTCAAGGCCGCTTTCCGCAAGCACACCCTTCAGGTCGTCGCAGTAGGTCTTGCTCTCGGCCGCCTTCTTCATGTCGATCAGGCGGTTGTCCCATGTGGGTATCTGGACCCCGGCGAATCCTCTTGCCGCCACCCATTTCGAGAGGTCGGGCAGCGAGTTGTAGGGGGCATCATCGGCCGCGAATTGGGCAAGATAGATGCCCGGTCCCTTCATCGTTTTCATGTTTCACCTATTCAGCGAGGGCTGTTGCTGGAGCAGGGGGGCCGCCATCATAGGCTCCCCAGACCGATTGGTCGAAATGAACGACCGAACCCGTCATCATTCCGGAATCGTCGGATGCAAGGAAAAGAACGGCTCGCGCGACCTCCTCGGGCGCGAGGATGCGTCCGAACGGTTGAGCGGCCGATGCCTTGGCGAGCCAGTCTGGATCGGCGCCATGATAGTCGCGCTGAACGCGATCTTCGCCGTCAGACGCCATCCAGCCGATATCGAGCTGGTTCACCCTGATCTGGTTGCGCATCAACGCATATCCGGAGTTTCGGGTCAGTGTCGCCAATGCTCCCTTGGAAGCAGAGTAGGGTGCCAGAAAGGGTTGCCCGGCGTGCTCCGATGTCGATCCGATGTTGATCATGCTGCCTTTGACGCCGTCGCGGATCATCAACCTGGCCGTCTCCTGCATGAGGAAGAATGGCGCACGCACGTTGATGGCAAACATGCGGTCGAAGAGATCCGGCGTCGAGTTCAGGAGATTGCCGCGATCCGTGAGACCGGCCGCATTGACCAGAATATCGATCCTGCCGAACGCGCCATCGGCTGCGGCAACCACGGCTTGGCAGTCCTCCACTTTCCCAAGGTCGGCCGGAATGAAGATCACAGGTACGCCGGTGTCGCGGCTTACTGCGCTGGCAACGGCGTCTCCCTTATCGCGATTTCGTCCGCAGGTGACGATGCCTGCGGCGCCCGCTTCGGCAAAGAGCCGCGCAATTGCCGCACCTAAGCCCTGTGTGCCACCGGTGACGACGGCAATTTTTCCTTCGATCCTGTTCATGTCAGACGCCCACACGCTGTTTTGCGCGAATTTTCTCCTGATCGGCGCGTGCCTTCTGCACACTTTCCCGGTCGGAAACTTCCGGCACACCGACGTCCCAATCCGCGTCACCCGGAACCCAGGCATAGGCGTCGGTCACCAGGGTCACAATCGTCGTTCGGTCGGTCGTCTGCGCCCACTCCATTGCGGTTTTGAGATCGGCAAGGCTTTCGCAGCGACGCGCGAGGGCTCCCATGGATTCCGCATGTTTTACAAAGTCGACGGCGAAAGGCTCCTTCACGCGGCAGTCCTTGATAAGGTTGTTGAAGCCGGGCACACCCTTAAACTGCTGCAGGCGGTTGATGACGGCATAGCCGCCGTTGTCGCAGACGACGACGATCATCTTGTGGCCCGACAGAACAGTCGAATAGATATCGGAATTCATCATCATATAGGTGCCGTCGCCGATCATGACGATCGGCGTACCGTCGCCGGCCTTCGCCATCGCATGCCCCCAGCCAGCGGCGATTTCGTATCCCATGCAACTGAAGCCGAATTCGCAATCGAACGTGTTGGGATCCTTGACGCGCCAGCCTTTCGTCACTTCGCCGGGCGTTCCGCCGGCGGCGGCGATAACCGTATCGTTTGGCTTGGACGTTTCGTTGACGATCCCGATGACCTGGGCATAGGTCGGAATCGGGCCATTGGTGATTGTCTGATGCTGATCAAGCAGCTTGTTCCAATCGGCAAACAGCGATTGAGCTTTTGGAAGTAGCGTCGGATCTGCGGTCCAGTCACCGAGCGCTTCGTCGAGTTCAGTCACGGTCTCCAAGGCGTCTCCGACGACGGCCAAAGCGCGATGCTTGACGGCGTCAAAGCGTGCAGCGTTGATCGAAATGAATTTGGCGTCCTGCCGGAAGGCGGTCCACGAGCCGGTCGTGAAGTCCTGCAGGCGTGTGCCGATCGCAAGAATGACATCGGCTTCACCGGCAAGGGCGTTGGCGGAGGTTGAGCCGACGATGCCGATCGGGCCTGCATGAGCAGGATGATCGTGCGTCAACGCCCCTTTCCCCGCGATCGTTTCGACGATCGGAACGCCACGCTTTATCGCAAACTCGGCGACCTTTTCTTCAGCCAGCGAATAGCGCACGCCGCCGCCGGAGATGATGAGTGGCTTTTTTGCGGATTTCAGAAGCGCGGCCGCTTGGGCAAGCTTGTGCCTGTCTGCACGCGGACGCGGCACGGACCACAGGGTTGGCTCGAAGAACGCGGCCGGATAGTCGAACGCGATCTCCTGCGTATCTTGCGCGAGGCCGATGAATGCCGGGCCGCAGTCGGCAGGATCGAGCATGGCCGCAATGGCCTGCGGCAGGGATGAGATGATCTGTTCCGGCAGGACGATGCGATCCCAATAGCGGCTGACCGGCTTGAAGGCATCGTTGACAGTGACGGTCGGATCATTGAAGTGCTCGACCTGCTGCAAGACCGGATCCGGGATGCGATTGGCGAACGTGTCACCAGCGATCAGCAGGACCGGCAGTCGATTTGCATGCGCGGTACCGGCAGCCGTGATCATGTTGATCGCGCCGGGACCAATCGAGGCCGCTGCGACCATCAGTTGGCGACGGCGCTTGGCCTTCGCGAACGCGATCGCCGCGAGCGCCATGGATTGCTCATTCTGCCCGCGCCATGTGGGTAACGTGTCCTGAACCGCCTCCAATGCTTCGGAAAGGCACGTGACATTGCCGTGCCCGAAGATGCCAAACACGCCCGCAAATAGCGGCAGGCGTTCGCCGTCGATCTCCGTGAACTGGTTGCATAAATAGCGTACGAGCGCCTGCGCCATCGTCAGGCGTACAGTGTTCCGGGACATCCGGTCTCCTCCCATGGATCATGTTTTCCGAACGGTACGAAATATTAATTGACAAAGCAAGAGTTCCGCAACAATCATTGCAAAAATTCAATTGGGAGGATCCTGATGCTAAAAATCGCAGTTCTCGGCTGCGGCCGTATAGGTCGTATGCATGCCGAAAACATCGCGGCCCACCCGCGCGCAAGCCTTGCAGGTGTGTTTGACATCCATCGCCCTGCTGCGGACGAAGTCGGCGGCAAGCATGGCGTGACGGTCTTCGATTCGGCGGACGATGTCTTTTCTAGCGCGGCCGTCGATGCCGTGCTCATCGCAACCTCAACGCCAACACATGCCGACTTTATTGAAAAAGCGGTGGCGGCCGGCAAGCCCATCCTGTGCGAAAAGCCGATCGACCTTAGCCTCGAGCGTGTTCAGCGTTGCGCGCAGACGATAGGCGAAACGGCAGTCCCCATCATGCTCGGTTTCGTCCGGCGCTTCGATCCAGGACACCGGGCGGCGCGAGATGCCATTCGCTCCGGAGACATCGGAGACTTGCATCAGGTTGTTATCACCTCTCGCGATCCAGGCATGGCCCCGGTCGCTTACATGGAAGCTTCCGGCGGCATCTTCCGCGACATGACTATTCACGATTTCGACATGGCCCGGTTCATTCTCGGCGAAGAAGTGACGGAGGTCTCCGCCGTGGGAAGCCGGCTTCTAAATCCATCGCTGATGGAGCGGCTGGGTGATTACGATACGGTGACGGTGGTACTGGCGACCGCAACGGGCAAGCAATGCATCATCAACAACTCGCGCCAGGCGGCTTACGGGTATGATCAGCGTGTCGAGGCGCTCGGCACCAAGGGCATGGTCATCTCCGAAAACCGCCGCCCCAATATGACGACGCTGCATCGCGCTGATTTTACCGGGAGTGGTGCCCCGCTCCTGAACTTCTTCATTGACCGCTATGCAGAGGCGTTCTCGGCCGAGATTAGCGCCTTCGTGGAGGCGATAGAGAGTGGAAATCCTCCTGAAGTCGGGTTCGAAGACGGTCGAAAGGCATTGGTCCTGGCCGAGGCCGCGATCAAATCGGTGGCCGAGGGCCGCACCGTGAAAACCAACGAGATCGGATAAATCCATGTACCAGAATTTCGGACTTTTCATTGGTGGACAATGGCGCACCGCCTCCGACCGGGCGACCGCGGACGTGCTCAGTCCCGTCACACAGGAAGCGCTCGGCAGTGTTCCCGTTGCCACCGCCGCCGATACCCAGGATGCCTTGACTGCAGCGCGCGTTGGCTTCGATGCCTGGCGGACAACGTCCGCCTTCGCAAGAGCCGATGCCCTGCATCGGATCGCCGATGAGATGCTTCGACGCACGGACGAGGCGAAAAGGATGATATCATCGGAGACAGGCAAGCCCATCGCACAGTCGGAGCGCGAATGGGGCCTGTCGGTAGACCAGTTCCGATGGTTCGCGGAAGAGGCCCGTCGCATCTACGGCAGGATCATCGAGTCCCGCGTGCCGGGCGGCCGTTTCGAGGTCTCGCGCGAGCCCGTCGGTATCGTCGGCGCTTTCACGGCCTGGAATTTCCCAGCAGCACTCGTAGCACGCAAGGCAGCACCCGCTTTGGCGGCTGGATGCTCTATCATCATCAGGCCTTCGACCCAGACACCGGGCGTCGCCATGGTCATGGTCGACTGCATGCGTGCGGGCAATTTGCCCGACGGGACCGTCAACCTGGTCGTCGGACCGACGGCGGCGACCTATACGCCAATCATGGCGGACAAGTCGGTACGGAAAGTTTCGTTGACCGGATCGACTCGCGTTGGCCAGCAGATGATCCGCGATGCCGCCGAAACTGTGAAGAAGGTATCGATGGAGCTCGGAGGCAATGCGCCGCTGATCGTCTACGATGATGCCGATCTCGAGCTTGCGCTCAACGTCTCCGTCCCGACGAAATTCGCCAATTCCGGACAGGTGTGTGTTACCCCCGACCGGTTCTTCGTCCATGAGAGCCTTCACGATGCCTTTGTCGACGGATTTGTTTCGCGTGCAAACGCGCTGAAACTCGGTGACGGGCTGGATCCTTCCGTGCAGATGGGGCCGCTGATCAACGGCGGACGGCTTGCGGAGATCGAGGCGATCGTTGCGGACGCCGTTAAAGCTGGCGCGCGTGTCGTCGCAGGCGGAGAACGTGCCTCCGAGTTCAATGCCGGTCATTTCTACAAGCCGACGGTTTTGGCCGATGTCACCGACGATATGAAGGTTTTCGCCGAGGAGAATTTTGGCCCGATCGCCGCGATCACGCGGTTCAGGGATGAAGACGAAGTTCTGGGACGCGCCAATGCCTGCGACATGGGTCTGTCTGCCTATGCGTTCACACGTTCGCCGGACCGCGCCCGTCGGACAGTCGCTGCCTTGAAGGCGGGCATGGTCGGAATAAACAGCTTCGCACTTGCCGCATCGGAAGCGCCATTCGGCGGCACCAATCATTCCGGGATGGGCCGCGAAGGCGGTATCGAGGGTATCAGCGACTACCTCGACACCAAGCTTGCACAGATTGTGTTTTGAGGGGCAGCGAGCATGATCAAGAACAAGTTGAAAGAAATCTGGGCCGGGGGCCGTCCGTCAATCAATGGCTGGCTGTCGATCGGCAATGCGTTTACCGCGGAGATCATGGCCGCGCAGGGCTATGACTCGATCGCCATCGACGTCCAGCATGGAGCCTTGGACTACAGCTCCGTGCTGCCGATGTTCCAGGCGATGCGCGCTTCCGGCGTTGTGCCGATGGCGCGCGTGCCCTGGCTAGAGCCGGGTATCATCATGAAGGTGCTCGATGCTGGCGCTTACGGCGTCATCTGCCCGATGGTCAACACCGCCGCGCAGGCAGCCGAATTCGTGAGCTACGTCCGCTACCCGCCCCATGGCCAGCGTAGCTTCGGCCCGACGCGCGTCAGCTTCGCCGCCGGCGCGAACTATGCGGCCGAGGCGAACGGCGAGATCCTCGCGTTTGCGATGGTCGAGACAAAGCAGGCGATGGACAACCTTGATGGGATAGCAGCGACGCCGGGATTGGACGGCATATACGTCGGGCCGGCCGATCTGACCTTCAGCCTTACGCAGGGCCGCCTTGCACCCGCGTTTGATCGTGAAGAGCCCGAGATGATCGAAGCGCTGAAGACCATTGTTGCCGCATGCAAGCGAAACAGCATCCGCGCCGCTCTCCACTGCGGTACGCCGGAATATGCGGCCCGCGCCATTGGCTGGGGTTTCGACATGACCACCGTCTCCGGCGACAGCCGACTTTTGGCCGCCGCCGCGGCCGCAAGCGTTGCGAAGTTTCGCGACGCCGTCGGCCATATCGCGGGCGCAGACCAGAAGGGGGCATATTGATGCCGCACATCCTTGTCGCCGGAAAGTTGCACCCCGCAGGCGTAGCACTTCTCAAAAGCGCTGCGGGCGTCACCTTCGACTACGTCGAAGAGGTATCCGAACAATCATACCGTCCCTTGATCGGCAAGGCCGATGCGCTCGTGCTGCGCACGCAGCCCCTATCGGCGCCAACGATCGCTGAAGCAGCTTGCCTCAAGGTCGTCTCGCGCCACGGTGTCGGCTACGACGCCGTTGACCTGCCTTTGCTCAACGAACGTGGCATAGCCCTCACGATCGTCGGGGACGTCAATTCCGTTTCGGTTGCCGAGCATGCCATGATGTTGATTCTGTCGGCCGCCAAGCGCGTTCTTCGGGGTGACCGTGCCGTGCGAACGCCCGCCGAATGGGGCTGGCGAAACCGTCTGGAAGCGGAGGAGATTTCCGGAAAACGCCTGCTGATATTAGGATTTGGCCGCATCGGACGCCACCTCGCGCGAATGGCGGGGGGATTCGGGATGGAGATCAAGGCCTTTGACCCATATCTGCAAGCTCAAGGTTGGCCCGAAGGGCAGGTTCAGCCCGTGGACGATCTCATAAGCGGGTTGCAGTGGGCCGACGTCGTCTCCGTCAATATTCCCAAGGCTGACCGGCCGATCATCGGCGAGGTTGAGCTTGCGGCAATGAAGTCAGGCGCCATACTCGTCAATACTGCCCGCGGTGGGGTCGTCGATGAGAAAGCCTTGGTCGAGGCTTTGAAATCCGGCCGTCTGGGCGCCGCCGGGCTCGATGTTTTCGATGACGAACCGCCAGGGGAAGACAATGATCTTCTTAGCTTTGACCAAGTCGTTCTCTCGCCGCATATTGCGGGACTGACCCGCGAATGCGGAGAACGGATGGCGGTGGCGTCCGTACAGAACGTTCTCGATTACTTCTCAGGTCAAATCGATCGCAAATTGGTCGTCAACGCCGTTGCGTTGCACCAGCTCTAGTCATTCTTCGCTGAATGCAATGAACGCTGGATGCCGGAGACAATCCGGTTCCAGCGCTATCCGCGTTGCGACGTTCACTGCAATGAAAATTGCATCAGATAAAAACAGCACGGAACGTTGAAAAATACTTTGACTCATTGCCAATTGCTGTTTAGCTTGTTCTGCAATGATTGTTGCATAAACAGCAGTCATGGGACGGCAGAGGGTGCGCTGGGAGGCGATATCCGAGGAAAACTGCCGAACCCGAATTCAATTGTTTCATGGGAGGTATGAGATGGAACGACTGATCCGCGGCCTTTTGGCCACGACTATAATTTCCGCTGCAATGGGCGGCGCCGCATTTTCACAGGACAAGGCGAAGGTGTTCTTCCTTCTGCCAAACCAGACCACGATCCGCTTCGAAAGCCGTGACGCGCCGTTCTTTGTAGAGGCGATGAAGGAAAAGGCGCCCGACGTCGAAGTCGTCGTCCAGAATGCGCAGGGCGATCCGACCAAACAGCAGGCCCAGGTAGAAGATGCCATTGCTCAGGGCGCGAAGGCCATTCTTCTCACCTCCGCGGACGCAAATCTTGCAGCCGGCGGGCTCGCCGCCGCCGAGAAGGCGAACGTCCCCGTGGTCCTCTACGACCACGACGCAGTCGGCGGAAAAGCCGAAGCACATATCGTGTTCGATTCCCTGTCGGTTGGCCAGGCGCAGGGCAAACGCGCCGCTGAGCTGATCAGCGCAATGTCGAAGACACCGGTCAACGTCGCTCGCGTCAAGGGCAATCAGGGCGAGTACGGCACGGGTCAATACGAAAAGGGCCAGAATGAATTCCTGCAGCCGCTGATCGACTCCGGCAAGGTCAAGGTCGTCTGCGAACAGTACACGCAGAATTGGGATCCGGTCCTGGCCCAGAACTTTGCCGAGGATTGCCTCACCAAGAACAACGGCGACGTCGATGTCTTTCTCGGGATGAACGACGGCACGACGGGCGGTTCCGTCGCGGCGCTCATCTCCCAAGGCGCCAAGCCCGGCGACAAGCTCGTCACCGGTGGTCAGGACGCCACCGTGGAAGCCCTTCGCTACATCGCTCAAGGCTGGCAGGATAACTCCGTCCTGAAGGACTTGAAGGTCCAGGCAACCGAAGCCGCCGAGGTCGTCGCGTCGATCGTCGCTGGCAAGGGCGTGCCTAAGGAACTGGTCAACGGTAAGGTCAACAACACCTTCATGGACGTGCCGGCGGTGTTCCTGCCTGTCAGCAATATCACCAAGGACAATCTCGGCGACGTGGTCTCCAAGGGCGTTTGGACCTGGGCAGAAATCTGCAAGGGCATCGAAACGACCGACGTCTGCAAGAAAAACCTTTAATTTTGGCCTTTGCGGCGGAGGAGGGCGGTTTGCCGCCAGCCTCCGTTTGCAAGGTCAAAAGCGTTTCGGAGGCTGACATGACCGCGACCGATAGCGGGGGTTTGGAGAACAAGTCCCTTCCACAGAAATCCGTGCCGCTCGTTTCGATGCGCAACATCCAGAAGTCGTTCGGCTCGGTCCACGCCTTGCGCGGCGCTTCCGTCGACGTTTATCCGGGCGAAATCGTCGCTCTCGTGGGAGACAATGGTGCCGGCAAATCGACCTTGGTGAAGGTGATGGCAGGCGTACACGCCGCTGACTCCGGAGATTTCGAAATTGACAGCAAGCCGGCCAACATTAGAACGCCGGCCGATGCCACGGCGCACGGCATTGCCACGGTGTACCAGGATCTGGCTCTCTGCAACAACCTCGATGCCGTCCAGAACCTTTTTCTCGGGCGCGAACTCACGGGATCGAGCTTGTTCGGCCGGCGCATCCGCCGGGCCGAGTGCGAGGTGCGTGCGCGTGAGGTGATGACGAGAATGCGCTTAGGGAACTTGTCCCTAACACGGCCCGTGGGTGCGATGTCGGGCGGGCAGCGTCAGAACATCGCGATCGCAAGGTCGATTCTCTGGACACCGAAAGTCGTCATCCTCGACGAACCGACCGCCGCACTCAGCCACTCCGCGGCGCAGCAGGTTGCCGATTTAATCCGTGGTCTTGCCGATGATGGCTTGGGCATCGTCATCGTCAGCCACGACATCCATCATTTCGTCGTCAACGCGACCGACCGGATCGAGGTCATGCGCCTCGGCGCCAACGCTGCGAGTTTCCGATCCAAGGACGTCACGGGAGAAATGGTCGTCAACGCAATGGTCGGCGGCAACGAAGGCGTCAATCTCGCCGGCTGATCAAATCCGCTTCCGTTTTTCAAGGAAAGAACATCATGGCTTCCATTTCCACGACGGCCGCGCCGAAGCGGCGTACTTTCGGAGAACTTCTGAGCAGCGATCTCAGAGCTCTGCCCGTGGTCATCGCGCTCATCGCGTTGTGGATCTTTTTTTCAACCCAGAGCGATATCTTCCTTACGCCAAGGAATCTATCGAACCTGCTGCAGCAATCGACCGTCGTCGGCATCATGGCGCTCGGCCTAATGTTCGTTCTCTTGGTGAAGGAGATCGACTTGTCGATCGCTGCGATCCACGGTGTCACATCTGTTCTGAGCGCGAAGCTTATCGTCGACTACGGATTTTCTCCATGGCTGGCACTTCCGGCCGCTATTTTGATCGGAGCCGCGATTGGCTCCTGTTCGGCGCGGTGGGTGAACTGGGTGGGCGTTCCCTCGTTCGTGGTCACGCTTGGACTTGGCTTGGCGCTCAACGGCATCCAATTGCTTCTGCTCCCTGCAACGGCGCGCTACGGACTGATGGGCACCGGTGTGGAATATATCGCCCAGACGACGATAGACGGGATGGGTGCCTGGATGACGTGGTTGATTGGCGTCGCGCTGCTCGCCAGCCTGATCCTCTCTGGTGTCGCCCGGCGCCGGCGCGCGGGTCTCGAGGTATCAACCCTTCACGGCGTCGTTCTTCCAATCGCGGGGGCGGGCGTGCTTGGCGCAATCGTCGTGCTGGTCCTGAATGCCAACCAGGGAATTCCTCTGCCAGTTCTGATTTTCGTCTCCCTTCTCGGGATCGGTGGCTACGTCCTGAACGAAACTCAATTCGGTCTCTACCTTTATGCAGTCGGCAACAATGACGAAGCGGCAAGGCGCGCCGGGATCAGGGTGCCGCTCATTCGCATGGCCGCGTTTGCGATCGCGGGAGGTATTGCTGCCGTCGCAGGCATCGTCGCTTCCTCCAGAACGCTCGGCGTCGGTGTCTTTTCCGGTGGCGGTGTCGGTGGTGGAACCCTGCTCCTGGAGTCAATCGCAGCGGCGGTGATTGGCGGCGTCAGCCTGTTTGGCGGCCGGGGCGCCATCCATGCCGCGCTGCTGGGAGCCTTGGTGATCGGCACGGTTCAAAACGGCCTCAATCTCATGGGCGTCGAGAACGAAGTCAGGCTGATCGTAACAGGCCTTCTGCTGGTGCTGGCAGTCTCGATCGACAAGATCATCGAAAAACTGACCGGACAGCAATCGTTTTGATGGCTCGACACCGGGAATGAACGCACGTCCCGCCCGCTCTGTGACGGTTTTTCCATTGCCAACCTTTTGCAGTTCAGCGCATGATGCAATGGAATTTGCAGGTATGAAGAATGGCAGACATAGACCCCCCGCGCGACTACGAGGAATTCATCCGGCTGGTTCATGACCGCTACGACGGCATGAGCAAATCCTATCAGAAAATTTCGGTGTACCTTACCCAGAGCCCGAACGATGTCGCCGTCCTGTCGGTTAATTCCATTGCGGAGCGCTGCGGCGTCCACGCGTCCAGTTTCGTGCGTTTTGCCCAGTCATTGGGATATGAAGGCTTCAAAGATCTCCAGGGTCTGTTCCAGCGCCGCCTCTCGACCGCCGCACCGGGTTTTGAAGCACGCAAGAAAGCGCTTGAAACGGAACTCGGAACACGGACGGACAAAAGCGAAGTTGGTTTTCTGAGGGATCTCGTCGTGCGCGATATCGCGTCCCTCCAGGATATCCTCTCGCAGATATCCGGTGGAGACCTGGCGACGGCAGTCGATCTTCTGGAAAAAAGCGAGACGATCTACCTAATCGGCCAATTGCGCTCGGCGCCTGTGGTTGAACTGCTGCGATATGTTCTGACCATGCTCGGGAAGCGTTGCGTCCTGCTTGATCCCGGCGGCGGGCTTGCGACTTACATGGCACGTACGATGAAGGAGAAGGACCTTCTGTTTGCCGTGTCATTCCGCTTCTATGCAACGGAAGTCGTCAACGTCGTCGAAGATGCGGCATCCCGGGGCATTCCGATTGTCGCGATTTCCGACAGCACATTGTCTCCACTCGCCAAATCGGCGACAGTTCTCTTCCCGGTCCCCGAGCACGAATATACATTCTCGCGTTCTCTCGCTGCGCCCATGTGTCTTGCGCAGGCGTTGACCGTTGCGCTTGCAAGCCGGCTGCAGGGCAGCGAGGATGACCCACGGATACCTATCGTGACCGGACAATAGGATTGGCGTCGGCTCCTTGAACAGCGGGCCTCGGCGTCGCGTATCCCATCGCACCGTTTTTTGTTGAAAGAAAGCGGTTTTGCCTTCAGGGGTTCCGCAGCAGTTCAAACCACTCCAGAGCTTTTGAAGTGGGTTGAGCGCGTTTAAGGCGAGCGGATAATTCGTCATCGTCGAGAGTTTTGTCCGCTTTGCTAGAATTTTAGATTTAAGAGGATTTGCGATAGCCAGCACATCCAATGGCGGGGATTCCATGTCCGCTTCTGAGCGATCCCGGATCACGATGGACAATGGATGCCTGCTTTCGTTCTATGCAACCAGCTTGCGGACAGTCCGGCTCCGGCCCCATATCGGCCGTTCCGAGAGCAAGTGGTTGACTGGGTGGAAAGTAGCCAATGAATGATAGGGGCAGCGGTTCGTGTCCGTTCAAGGCGAGGCCATCAAACACCCCCTGATCTTTATGGAATCACGCTGCAATATCCGCGACGTTGCTCTCGTTCTTCCCCATCATCGCCTCACGTATTTGCTGCCGCAACCATGCGCAGCCCAGATCGCTGTCCATGTGGAGCGGCCAAACCATTGCCACGGGTGGAAAAGAAAGCGCCAATGGCACCGGGCTGACCTCAAGCCCCAACAGCGGGCCATAACGAAGCGCAATACGCGATGATACGGTGGCAATGACCGCAGATGAACGCGCCGTTGCCAATATCGACATGAAATCGGGAGCTGCCGCCACGACTTCCAATTCTGCACCTGCATGCTCCAGCGCATCCTTGACGCAGCCATGCAGGCTGTCCGTCTGCGAGATCACCGCATGTTGTGCGGCCATATAGGCATCAAGATCCACCGGATTGGAGAGCTTCAGCAATTGAGGATTGTAACAGCATAATACGCTGGAATGATAAAGTGGTTCGGAATGGTGTCGTGAATCCGGCAGGTAACTGCACCCCACGGAAAGACCGATGACGCCCGCATCCAGCATAGCGTCGACTTCTGCCGCATCACCACCACGGGCCAAAATGCGGATGCCCGGCGCGATATCCCGCAGACGCGCCGGGGATGGAAGGGATGACAACATCAAACGCATCCTCGGGGCGGCCGCCGTAAGCTGTGGGGTCGGTAAGAGGGCCGATGGACTTAATGAACTCGAATGTTGAACCCGGCCAACCGTGAGTGAGAACCACGGGCAGGGCGTTGGGGTAACGGGAGCGGACATGGATAAACTGGATTTCGACCCCATCGATCGTGGTGATGAACTCCGGCAATGAATTGGGCTGCGCCTCGGCTTTCCGCCAGTTGTAATCAGTGCCCCAATAGCGAACCAGTTCCTGAACCTGCGCCAGTTGAATACCCTGCGAGGCATCATCGACGATTTCCTTGTCGGGCCAGCGTGTCTCCGAAATGCGCTTGCGGAAGTCGTCGAGTTGGGATTGTGGGACGTTGATGTGGAACGGACGGATACTCTCGTCCGAACTGGTGGTTTTCGCCGACGTGGCCGAAATTGTATCGGAGGCGATCGCCGGCAGGATGTATCCCGCAGGAACGAGCATGAGGGAGCCAACCGCAACTGCGATCAGGCGGCCAGAAAAATGCACCTGAATAGAGGACGCGTTTTCAGTTCTAAGCATGAATACTCTCCGTTGTTTTGCCTGTTGGTGACGCAGAGCAGGCTAGAGGGCGGACGTATCCAGCATGTTTTGAAAATTGCCGGAAGTGTATCAGAGCGTAGCATCGCGATTCTGAGCCCGCTCTGGAGTGAACCCCTCGGGCTGGACCAGCGTGGCTCTTCAAACTAAGCCGCCTGCTGGGCGAGTTGAGTTTCGAATTCTGCTGGCGACAAATAGCCAAGGGCTGAGTGCAGCCGCTTGGCATTGTAAATCTGCTCGATGAACCTGGGCAAGCGTTCTGCCACGTCCGCGAAGGTCTCGTAGCCGGCGGTGTAGATGTCCTCGACCTTCAGGGTCTTCATGAAGCTCTCAGCCTGCGCATTATGATAAGGGTTGCCGACTGCGCTCATGGAACCCTGTAGACCAGCGGCATCGAGCGCCCGTCGATAGCTCTCGCTGGCGTATTGGCACCCGCGGTCGGTGTGGTGAATGCAGCCGGCAGGAGGCTTTCGGTTTTCGAGCGCCGAATGCAGCGCTGCCAATGCCAGCGGCGTATCTAGGCGTTTTGATAGGCCATAACCGACGACTTTGCGGCTGCAGGCGTCGAGAATGACGGCAAGGTAGCAGAAGCCGACAGTGATGCGGATGTACGTGAAGTCAGCCACCCAGACCATATCGGGTCGCGCCGGGATCACATTGCGGTAGAGGTTCGGGTAGATCGGTGAATCGTGGTTGCTGTCGGTTGTGCGAACATACCGCTTGCGAGGCTTAATCCCAAGGCCATTGGCCCGCATGACGCGAGCGACACGCTTGTGGTTGACAAGGTGGCCTCGCCGCTGAAGCTCGTGTGTCACACGTCGGTATCCGTAGCAGGGCAACTCGTCCTGGATGTCCTCGATGATCGCAACGAGCTCGCTGTCGCCGAGGTTTAAGGCTCTCGCGGTTGACCGGTAATAGTAGGTGCTTCTCGGGAGATCGATCATTTTGCACCCCCGTCGGATGGAGCAGGCCGGGGACCGGTGATGATGGAGGAGCTCCCGCTGTTGCCGGCGATCGGCTGCCGCGGAGTTTTTTTAACCAGGTCCAGCTCCATGGTGAGCTGGCCGACTTTGCGTTCGAGCGCCGCAATGTGGGCCTCGTACTCTGCGATGACGCTGGCCTCAGCCTCCTCATCGTTCAGCTCGCCGCGATCGAACTGCGTCAGCCACAACTGGATGAGGTTGGCGGAAACGCCATAAGTGCGCTGCGCATCGCGCCGTCCGATGACGCCGTTTCGGATATCCTGGCAAAGCTGTAACTTGAACGGCGTCGAATGCCGTCGATATGGACCTCTGGACTTCATGAGCCTTCTCCGATTGAGGCCCGCACAGTGTATCAGTTTTCCGTACCCCGCGGTCCAGCCCGAGGGGTTCACTCCACTCCACGCATCAGTCGCAAACGCCTCTTGATCAAGATCGTCGGCACAGTTGACACAGCGGTTCCCGAGGGGACCGGGATAAGGCGACTGCAGGTTTAGAAATCGACTTGCTGCTTGATCGAATATGCTTGGAAAGCGCATAAGCCCGATACGTTCTGGCTGAGGCCAATCTTGTCCTGTCGATCCAGACGTAATTTTTGGCGAAAAGTGTTCCGGCCATGCCAGACGGCGAGTGTTGTCATGTCCCGGACAGCGCCAACAGGCGCAGGCAGGAACACCGCTGCCTGCGCCTGTTGGCGGCCAAGTTGTTATTTTGACGGTACGACCAAAGCTTGGCCTTTCCGGACGATATAGGTGGCAAGCTCCGAGGCTTTGCCGGGGCCTACATTTTCCGCCGAGTGAACAACACCTGTGGGAATGAAGAGTGATTGACCTGCGGAAAGCGTGACCGGCTCGCGTCCGTCCAATTTATACTCGAGCGTCCCTTCGATCACATAGGCGATCTCTTCACCAGGGTGGGAATGCCTGGGGGCCAAAACACCAGGGAGAAAATCGACACGGACCTGGACGACTTCGTGGGCGGCCACGTTGAGATCGCTCCTGATGAGATCGGTGCGTTGCAGCGTTTCATCGGCGAACGCCTGCAGCGGCGTTGTTGCGCTCATGAGAAATAGGACGGCGGCGGCACATGCATTGATCAGTTTCATGACTGTATCCTTTGGGATGGCTGAAGAAGGAATAAATAATGGAAGAAAATCACGGAGGCGGCGCTTGAGACGCGCTTACTTGCTGTTTGCGCCAACGTGCCGCGCCGCTGTCTCGATAACGTCGGCAACTTTCTCAGCTTGCGACGCGAAGACGGCGTGGCTTGCCTTGATCTCGGTCACAAAGCTGCCGGCGCGCTTGGCCATCTCACGTTCCAGTTCGGGATTTATCGAGCGGTCTTCGGTTGCAACAATTGACCAGCTCTGCTTTGTCTTCCACGCGGGATCACCAATTTTTGCGGTGAAAGCTTCCTTCGAGGCGAAGACCTGCGATCTGGCCAGAAACGCTGCGTCGTCTTTCAGCAAGTCCGCGGCGAAGTCGTTCGCGAAGGCGGCGGGGTCGAGATAGAGATATTTCCCGTCCTTCGTTTCGCGGATATTCATGCCGCCAGCCGGCTTGGAGCTAGCAAGACTGAGAAGGCTTTCCCCCTTGTCCGGCTGGAAAGCCGCGACGTAGACGAGGCCCGCGACAACAGTGCTGTGGCCAGCTTCGGTGATCACCATGCCGCCATAGCTGTGACCGACGAGAAGCGTCGGGCCGTCCTGCAGATCGAGCACGCGGTTGGTGGCGGCAATATCGTCGGCAAACGACGTGAGCGGCTCTTGTACAATGGTGACATTGAAGCCGCGTTGGACGAGGATATCCGATGCTTTGCGCCAGCCTGAACCATCGGCAAGTGCGCTATGGACGATGACGATATTTTTGACTTCGGCGGCCTGTGCGGCGAAGGCAATCACGCTCGTGGCGAACGCGAGAGCGAGGGTCGAGATGTAGTGACGGTTCATGGGTTTGACTCCTGTCGTTTGTGGGTGGTTGGGGTAAGGGAGATGAGGTTTCAGCCGAAGGTGAACGCGTAGGCTTCGACGCCAGGATCAAGGAAACGGATTTCGAATGTGCGTTCCTCCACGTCGCCGGACTGGCGGACGAGCTGGTAGAGTTTTGTTGAGGTCACCGTGCCGTAGCCGTCAGCATCGGTATCGGCACCATGGTTGGGTCCGGGAGGCTTGCCGTCGATCGTCACCTGGAAGCGGATAGGTTTGCCGGCGGCGCTGGGTCCAAGGACCAGATGCAGGTCGCGTGCTCTGAAACGGTAGACAATGCTGCCATCCGCCTGATCCAGCACGGCCTGTTCAGTGCCGACTGTCCATGTTCCGGAGAGGCCCCACTCATTCAGGCCCGGTTCATCGATGGAATACGCATTGGCGGCATCAGCATGCAGGCCTTCCGGAGAGACGAAGCTGGCGGCGCGTTTGTAGCCGAGATAGGTTTCGCCGGAACGGACGTTCTTGAGGTCGGGGCTTGCCTCGGCACCTTTGGAGTCTGGCGTCACTGGTGCAGTCGAGCCCATATCGCTGCCGGCTTCGCGTAAAAGGTCCTGGATTGCCTGCTCGGTCTGGCGATAGTTGCCTTCACCGAAATGATGGTAGCGGATCTGACCCTTAGCATCGATTAGGTAGTGTGCCGGCCAGTAGCTGTTTTCGAAGGCGCGCCAGATCTTGTAGTCGTTGTCGATCGCAACCGGATAGCCGATCTCGAAGTCATCGACCGCCTTTTTGACATTGTCGATCTTCTTTTCGAAGGCGAATTCCGGGGCATGCACGCCGATGACAACCAGGCCCTGATCTTTGTACTTTTCGGCCCAGGCGCGGACATAGGGGACGGTTCGAATGCAGTTGATACAGGAATAGGTCCAGAAATCGATGAGGACTACCTTGCCTCGAAGCTCTTCTGCCGTCAGCGGCGGCGAGTTCAGCCAATCAACGACGCCATTCAAGGATGGTGCAGCGCCTTCGATAGGCAAATTGCTGCGGAACGGCTGTGTTGTATCGACGACAGCAGACACTGTGCCGTTGCTGGCAACCTCGGATGAAGTTTGGATTTTAGGCTTATCCTGTAGTTGGTCAAGCACGGTCTGTTCGAGGGCGGCCGTGCTCGCATAGGAAAGCCGTGCCAAGAGGTCAGTGTCCAGGCCAAAAGCAATGACGGCAACACCGGCCAGTACCGCAGCACCGAGCACCTGGCGAATACGCTCGCTGACGCCGAGCGACCGCTTCATGCCGGCAAAGATCTTACCCCCGACAAGAAGGGCAATGGCAAGCGATGTCGCGGCACCTGCGGCATAGGCGACTAGCAAAAAAGTCGTCTGGAGATTGGCGCCTTGCAATGCAGCACCCGTCAGCACGAGGCCGAGGATCGGCCCGGCGCAGGGTGCCCACAGCAGCCCGGTCGCAACGCCGAGGATGAAGGAATTTGCGGCAGTCGGTCCGGAGCCGGGTTTGCCCGACGCGTTCAGCAGTCTATTGCCGAAGTCAACGACCGGCTGGGTAATGACGCTTGCAACGCGTGGCGACAAAAGGCTGACCCCGAAGAGTGCGAGCAGCAAGAGGGCGGCGAGGCGACCATATTCATTGGCATGGACCGCCCAACTGCCACCGACCGCTGCAAGCGTAGCGACCAGTGCGAAAGTGACACTCATGCCGATCAGCATGGGCAGCGCGCTGCGGATGAAAGGTTGCCCCGCACGGGCAAAAACGAAGGGGAGAATGGGAAGGATGCATGGGCTGAGGATTGTCAGCGCTCCCCCAAAATAGGCAATGATGAGAAGAGTCATCGTCGTTTCCTTGAAACCGGTTGATCGGGTTCTGGACGGCGATGGGCACGACCAGCAACGGAGCCAATCTGGTCGGCGCGACGTATCCCGGATGTGTCCGGCTTCAATGAGAAGTGTACCGCTGTGTAGCAAACTGCCGGGTTCACGACAGAGAGACACAAATCATCGGCGGCCGCTTGGATGGGGGGGAGCGAATTGTATCAGAACGTATCGAGGTCGCCCGATGCTACATCCGTATTCAATTCCGGGCGTGACGGGACACATGGGGGATACATCCGACCGGCTTTTTTCCAATCACGATCATTCGAGATGGAGAGAACGATGTCCCCTGAATTCAACCACCAGCGCCGCCGCTTCTTCGGTATCGCCGCAATGACTGTGGCTGCCGCCGAATTCGGCATGGCCGCGATAGCCAATGCCCAGTCGTCCGGCGCACCGTCGGGTTCTGCCAACGCGGTAGCGCGCACCTCCTTCGCAGCGTTGAAGCAGATCAAGGCAGGCGTGCTGGATATCGGATACGCAGAAGCCGGCCCAGCAGATGGTTCCGTCGTCCTGCTGGTTCACGGCTGGCCATACGACATCTACAGCTATGTCGATGTCGCACCGATCCTGGCTAATGCAGGCTACCGTGTCATCATTCCCTACCTGCGCGGCTACGGCACGACGCGCTTCCTTGTCGACGAGACGCCGCGAAACGGCCAGCAGGCGGCATTGGCGGCCGACATGATCGCCTTCATGGATGCACTCGGCATCGAAAAGGCGATCCTAGGCGGATATGACTGGGGTGCGCGCACCGTCAATATCATGGCGGCTCTCTGGCCGGAGCGCTGCAAGGCGATGGTTTCCGTCAGCGGCTATCTGATCGGCAGCCAGGACATCAACCAGAAGCCTTTAGCCCCGAAGGCAGAGCTCTCCTGGTGGTACCAGTTCTATTTCGCCACCGAGCGCGGCCGGCTCGGCTATGCCGCCAACACGCACGAGTTTGCGAAGCTGATCTGGCAAACGGCCTCGCCAACATGGAAATTCGACGACGCGACCTTTGATCGTTCGGCTGCCGCATTCGATAATCCGGACCACGTGGACATCACCATTCATAATTATCGCTGGCGGCTCGGTCTCGCCGAAGGCGAAGCGAAATACGATGCCTACGAGAAACAGCTGGCGATGGGGCCGATCATCACTGTTCCGACGATCACCATGGAAGGCGATGAAAACGCCGCGCCGCATCCGCAGCCATCCTCCTATTCGAAGAGGTTCTCCGGAAGATACGAGCATCGAGATGTAACGGGTGGTATCGGGCATAATTTGCCGCAGGAAGCGCCGCAAGCGTTCGCCCAGGCCATCCTGGATGTCGCGAAATTCTGAACCGTCAGGCTGCCGCTAGAAAACCCCTTTACTGGCGGCAGCTGACACGGAACTAATGTCGCCGGAAGTACCGCTGAGTTTGATGTTGAAAGACCAAAGATGGAGCATGTCGACCACATCCTGATCGTCGATGACGACCGTGAAATTCGCGAGCTGGTATCGAGCTACCTGAAGAAGAACGGGCTTCGGACGACGGTTGCCGCCGACGGCCGTCAGATGCGAAGTTTCTTGGAGACGGGCACAGTCGATCTGATCGTGCTCGACGTGATGATGCCGGGCGATGACGGGCTCGTGCTGTGCCGCGAGCTTCGCGCTGGCAAGCACAAGGCGACGCCGGTCATCCTGCTGACGGCGCGCGACGACGAGATGGACCGTATCATCGGGCTCGAAATGGGCGCGGATGACTATTTGCCTAAGCCCTTCGCGGCACGAGAGCTTCTCGCCCGCATCAAGGCGGTGCTGCGGCGCACCCGAATGCTGCCGCCGAACCTTCAGATCAGCGAGGCAGGGCAACTGCTGACGTTCGGCGACTGGCGGCTTGATACCGTGGGCCGGCATCTTCTTGACAGGGACGGGACGGAGATCGCGTTGAGCGGTGCGGAATATCGGCTGCTGCGGGTTTTTATCGATCATCCTCAACGTGTGCTAAACCGTGACCAGATTCTTAACCTCACGCAGGGCCGCGATGCCGAGCTCTTCGATCGCTCGATCGACCTTCTGGTCAGCCGTCTGCGCCAGCGGCTCGGCGATGATGCACGCGAACCGAGCTACATCAAGACGGTGCGGGCCGAAGGCTATGTGTTCTCCGTGCCGGTCGAGATTTCGGTGCCCAGGACATGAGTGAGGGCGGCAAGTCCCGTTTCGGCTGGTGGCCAAGCACGCTACGATCGCGCCTGTTTGTCATCTTGTTTGCCGGATTGGCAGTTGCCTATGGCCTGTCTTTCAGCGTTCTTTTTGCAGAGCGCTACATGTCGGCCAAGGCCGTCATGCTCGGGACATTGGAAAGCGATCTGGCAACATCTATTGCCGTCATCGACCGACTTCCCGCCAACGAGCGGGCCGAATGGCTGGATCGCCTTAGTCGTGGCAGCTATCGCCTTGTTCTTGGGCCTGGTCTTCCCGGTGTGCCGGACATGTCCGGCCGCGGAGCGGAGATCGCGAAACGAATAGAGGAGGCGGCTGGCAAGAGGTTTCCGCTCCGCGTCGAAGCTATTCCCGGTGACGACACGCGGCTGCAAGGACACCTGACGCTTTCCGACGGTTCGCCGCTCACCATCGATGTAACGCCGCGCGGCGTCATGCCGTTGGCCGAATGGCTGCCCTATGTCTTTGCCGCACAGATGGTGCTGCTGATCCTCTGCACCTGGTTTGCGGTGCGCCAGGCAGTTAGCCCGCTTGGCGAACTGGCGGCCGCCGCAGATGCACTCGATCCCAACAATAGGGGGTCTCCATTGAGCGAGAGTGGGCCGAGCGAGGTCGCCAATGCGGCGCGCGCCTTCAACGCCATGCGCGACCGTATCGCCCATTACCTGGAAGAACGCGTGCAGATTCTCGCGGCAATCTCGCACGACCTGCAGACGCCGATCACGCGCATGCGCCTACGCGCCGACATGGCGGAAGATAGCCCCGAAAAGGACAAGCTGATCAGCGATCTGCGCGAGATCGGGCGGCTGGTGCAGGACGGTATCGCCTATGCGCGCAGTTCGCACGGCAATGGCGAAAACACTTCCCGTATCGATCTTGCTTCCTTCATCGACAGTATTGCCTACGATTATCAGGACACCGGCAAGGCGGTCACGGTTGCAGGCATCGTCCACGGCACGGTCGTTACGAAACCGCATGCGTTGCGGCGTATCCTGACCAACTTTATCGACAACGCTCTCAAGTTTGCGGGGACTGCCGAGATCAGCGTCGAACGGACGGGCGAAGGAAATGCCATCATTACGGTGAGCGACCGTGGTCCAGGTATTCCGGACGACAAGCTGGAGGCCGCCATGCAGCCATTCTACCGGATCGAGACTTCGCGCAATCGCGACACAGGGGGCACAGGGCTTGGCCTGGCCATCGCCCAGCAGCTTTCCGTCTCTATCGGCGGTGCAGTGCGGATCTACAATCGCCCCAGCGGAGGTCTTGCCGCAGAGATATCACTGCCCTGAAGAATGCCCGGTTTCGTTGTGCATTTTGTACGAAAAGGTAGCTCGGTACGCGGCTGCTACGCTCGGATACAATTCCGACCTTTTCGAAAACATGTCGGATACATCGAGGCTGCAAAACACTCTCGTCAACAACGTCGCTCTATGCGACAGAACGAAGGAGTGTCCCATGACGACGATCGAGAAGGTCCTCTATACCGGCAAGACCCATACCACCGGCGGTCGCGACGGCGCGGCGCGCAGCGATGATGCTCAGCTTGACGTCAAGCTTTCGCCTCCCGGCAGTGGCAAGCCCGGGACCAATCCCGAGCAACTCTTTGCCGCCGGCTGGTCCGCCTGCTTCATCGGTGCTCTGGGCATTGCGGCCGGCAAGCGCAAGATCCGGTTGCCGGCCGAGACCGCCATCGACGCCGAAGTTGATCTCGGCTTGACCGGAGATGCCTATGGCCTGCAGGCGCGCTTGAACATCAACCTGCCGGGCATTGATCCGGAACTGGCGCGCGCGCTGGTCGAGGAAGCCCACCAGACCTGCCCCTATTCGAAAGCTACGCGAGGCAACATCTCGGTCGAGCTGAAGCTTGCCTGAGCAGACTCGCAAATCCATGGAGTGTACAATGAAACGCCTGATCGTTGGCATGCTGGCGCTCGCCGTCTTTGCGGCGCCTTGCGTCTATGACGTGTTTTCGCCTGAACCATCGCCCATTGACGCGCTGGCCACGGCCGTCGGTCTTCAAGGGTAGATAGACCGGAAACCGGAAAAGGAGCGACTGCGGAAACAGTCGCTCCTTTTGCCATCAGGACTTGTCGGCGTTGTCCTTGAGCAGCGCAGCAGCCTCCAGCGCCGAGGGATCAGCTCTGAGAAGAAGGTAGTCGAGCATTGATTTCAAGCTCGGATCGCAAAGAGCAGCCGCATCAGCAGGCCCGTCGTGTTCATCTCATTCTGGCTGACCATTCCGTCGCCGTCGTGGTCCATGCGTTCGCTGTAGTCGATGGTGGGTTTTCCCTGTTCGTCCGTGGCGACGCCGGGTTTTAGGATCTCATTGAATGTCTTGAATTCATCAGAATTGAGTTTCCCATCTCCGTTTCTGTCCAGTTTTGCAAACGCATTGTTGAGCATCTGCGACAGGGGATTGGTGTTGTTGATCGACGTCACGATTTCTTATCTCCGGTCAGTGGGATTTGGGTGTCATGGCAGTTTTGGAAGATGGCCATCGGCTTTCGACGAAGCGACGGCAATTGGCTTCATCGGGCTGGCGGACAGGCTATCAGCAGCAGCTTGCCGGTCGTGCGGCGGCTTGCCATGTCAGCATGCGCCCTTGCAGCGTCGGTCAGGGGATAGCTCCCGCCTATGCTGACTTTGAGCAACCCGTCTTGGATCCAATCGAAAAGCTGCCGAGTACGAGCGCGAAGGAGTTCGGGAGTTTGGATGTGGTCTGAAAAGACCGCGTAGCCGATCTTGATGCTTTTCGGCAGGCTTATGATCTCCAGAGATCCGGGCCCTCCGAGCACTGGGCCATACCAGCAGAACGTACCTGACCGGCGAAGAGCGTCGAGCGAGCCTTTGAAGGTCCTTGGGCCGGAGCCGTCATAGACGACATCGACGCCTTTGCCCTCAGTCAGGCGCAGGACTTCTTCAGCGAAGTCTCCCTCCGTGTCTACGACAACGGCCTCGGCCCCCGCCTGCTTGGCAATTTCGACCTTGTCGCGGGATGAAACGCGACCAATAACACGCCCGCCTCTCAACTTGATGATCTGTGTCAGCAACAGGCCGACACCGCCAGCTGCTGCATGGACAAGTGCCGTGTCCCTGGGGCGCACGGGATAAAAATCGGTCGCGAAATGGCTGGCGGTCAATCCCTGCATCATGAGCGATGCCGCGGTTTGGTCGTCAATATATTCGGGGATATTTACCAGCGCCGCCGCCGGGATCGATATACGCTCGGCATAGC
Organism: Hyphomicrobiales bacterium; assembly: GCA_900472785.1. Classification (GTDB taxonomy): domain Bacteria; phylum Pseudomonadota; class Alphaproteobacteria; order Rhizobiales; family Rhizobiaceae; genus Pararhizobium. The sequence continues at coordinate 120,784 of UCJH01000028.1, forward strand.
TTCCCGGGGCGTAAACCCAGGCGACGCGATCCCCAATTGCAAACTCGGTCACGCCTTCACCGAGAGCAAGCACGCGTCCGGCGCCTTCAACCCCAAGTATTTTCGGGTTTGCGATTTCCGTCCAAGCCATGCCCTGGCGAACACCAATGTCCATGAAGTTCACGCCCGCCACAGCGATTTGGACGAGAACATGTCCAAGCGTTGCGACTGGCTCAGGATGGTTCACGACTTCGATGACATCGGTATCCCCGATGCTGTTCATGACAACAGCTTTCATTTGCAGTCCTTTCTTGACTGATTGTTCCAGAATTGAATAAAATTTTTTGCCGCTATGCGATGGCGCGGAGGGCCAATTGCCCGAGCGATGCGAGTTGGTCATGGCCGGCTCCTCCGCGCGCAGCGACACGGATTCCGGTAATACTGGCGAAGAGGAAATCTATGACGGCATCTGCCGCCAACGAGCTATCCACGTCGCCGGTCTCCTGCGCCTGTCTGATTCGTTCACGTGCTGCTCGTCTTAAGCGATGATCGGCGGCGCGATGGACCTGTGCGAGGTCTGGCCGACTCTGGCCAAATTCGCAGATTGAATTGACGCCGAGGCAAGCCTGGGTCGCGGTTGCGACGACCCGATCGATCATCGCTGCCATACCGTCAATAGCTCGCGGCTTGCCGCGCAGCATCGCGATATGCGCATCAGTTTCCTCGGATGCATAGCGTTCCACCGCGAGGCGATACAGCCCCCACTTGTCCCCGAAAGTGTCATAAAGGCTTTGTCTGCCGATTTTCATCGCCTGCACCAGCATTTCGGTCGACGTTCCTTCGAAGCCGTGCTCTCGAAATATAGCGACTGCTGCATCCAGTGCCTTGTCGCTGTCGAACTCTTTTATCCTTGCCATGCAAGCCAAATAGGAATTCTGGAATGATCTGTCAAGAATGAATTCTACGGCAAAGTGTCTGCCGCCGGCGTGGACTAGGCCGATGTTCGATGCCTTTCAAGCCGATAGGAGGTCGGAAAGCGGCCTCCTATCGTACGACAGTTTTACAGGACGACCGTCTTCAGTAATTAGCGGCGAAGTCGGTCGACACCGAGACCGTGCGCCATTCGGAGAGAATGGCAGCGTCTTGTGCGTGCTTTTTCTCGATTGCTGCGACCGTGTCGCTACCGAGCGGCAGACGCACCGGCGGATTGGGGGCATCAGTAAAGGCGATGAGCGCTTCTGCTAGCTTTTGAGGGTCGCCAGGTTGGTGATGGCTGAGACCGGCTGCTATCGTGCGCACCTTGCCGACGGTTTCTGCATAATCGCCGATGATGTTGTCGCTGACCGACAAGGACGAGCTGTCGAGGAAGTCGGTGCGGAAATAACCGGGCTCTACGACGGTGACATGGATGCCAAGCGGTGCGAGTTCGTCATGCAGCGCTTCGCTCAAGCCCTCGACGGCAAATTTCGTCGAGGAGTAGACGCCGAAGCCGGCCGCGCCGCGATAGCCGCCGATCGATGAAATATTCAGGATGCGGCCGGAACGCGCCTGACGCATCGAGGGCAGGACGGCGCGGGTCACGTTGAGGAGGCCAAAGACATTGGTGCGATAGACGGCCTCGATCTCAGCCACGGTTGCTTCTTCGACTGCACCCATCAATCCGAACCCGGCATTGTTGAGCAGGATATCGATGCGGCCGAAGCGCTCGATCGCTGCTTCCACGGCTGCGGTCGCCTGGCTGTGGTCGGTCACGTCGAGGGCGACCGGAAGCAGGTTGGGGTGTTCGCCGAACCGCTCGGTGATCGCCTTTGGATTGCGGGCGGTGGCGATGACGGCATCGCCCTTTGCAAGAGCACGCGTCGTGATGAGGGCGCCAAAGCCGCGTGAGGCGCCGGTGATGAACCAGATTTTCATGGAGATGTTCCTTGATGTTCGATGAGATAGGGAGAGGTTGTCTGGCCACCGCGATGTCGGGATGGCCAACCGGGTGGAAGGGTCACGGCAGGATTTCTGCCAGCTCGATCAGATTGCCGAAGGGATCGCAGAAGAAGGCGAGGCGACGGCTGATCGCCAGCAGTTCGAACGGCTCGGTGACAATGGTGACGCCTCGCGCACGCAGTTCCTCGACGGTGGCGTCAACGCTCGCGACAATCAGGCAGAAATGATGGTAGCCGGCATATTTGAGACTGTCGCCGAGATCGGTATAGGGTCGCACGTCTGCCGGCGACGGATCACCGCCTCCAAGGATTTCCACATAGAAGTGGTCGTCGGTGGCAGGTGCGAGATAGGCGAGTTGCTCGTCGGCATAGTCCCATTCGGCGACGACACGAAAGTCGAGCTTCTCGACATACCAGCGCTTGACGGTTTCGAGGTCCGGCGTGCGGACGGCGACGTGATGACCGCGCATGTCGGCGAAAGGCGATGCAGTGTTGTGGGCGGGAGGAATGAAATCGGCCATTGCCTTGTCTCCTGTCTTGTTCGGCACCAGCGCCGGTTCACGAGGAGAAATCTGGACCTTTTCGAGATTAAGAATTAGAGAGATAATCTTCTTCTCAATGATGAGTGAGATTTGACAATGCGCAGTACGGATCTCTCGGAACTGGCGGCTTTCGATGCGGTTGCCCGTCACCGCAACTTTCGCCGGGCCGGCGAAGAGCGCGGCGTGACGGCCTCGGCGATCAGCCATGCGGTGGGCAATCTCGAGGCACGCGTCGGCATTCGCCTGCTCAACCGTACGACCCGCAGCGTGTCGCTGACCGATGCTGGCGCGATGTTGCTTGCGCAACTTTCTCCCGCCTTCGGGGAAATCGGGTCGGCGCTCGATGCCCTCAACCAGTTTCGTGACACGCCGTTCGGCAAGGTGCGCATCAACGCACCCAATTCGGTGGCACCTTTCGTATTTCGATCGGTCATTGGTCCGCTCATCGCAAAAAATCCTGGTCTCCAGCTGGAAATCGTTGCCACTGACCGCCTAGTCGACATTGTAGAGGAGGGGTTCGATGCCGGCATCCGTCTCGGCGAAAGCCTGCGTGATGGCATGACGGCTGTGAAGATTAGGCCGCGACTGCGGTTTGCCGTCGTGGGCTCAACAAGCTATTTCGAGCATCATCCGCTTCCCAAAACCCCGAATGATCTGCGTCACCATGTTTGCATCCGCAATATTTATCCAAGCGGCAAGCCCTATGCCTGGGAGTTCAGTCGAGTCGGCAAGATCATCGAATTCGAGCCGACCGGGTCTCTATCGCTCGATGACCATGAGCTGATGGTCGAGGCAGCGCTTTCGGGCGTGGGGCTGGCTTATGTGTGGGAGGAACGGGCGCGTCCTTATATCCAGAATGGCAGACTGGTCGAATGCCTGGCATCCTGGAGTGCGCCCGAGGACTGGCTCTATCTTTATTACCCGACGCGGAAATACCTGTCGGCTGGTCTGCGCGCCGTCATCGATGCGCTGCGCGTATGAACGAAGGGGCTCTGGCGATTCGTATCTCTTCAAGTCGCAGGTTAAGTCTTTCAGCTGGCCAATCGTTAATGACAACCAGCCAGCTTCCACGGATGATCCTTGCGAGGTCATGAGGGCTTACGGAAGCTGCCGATCAGCTTTTTAGCAAAGTACAAAGCGTGTTTCTACTAACGGGAGTTTTTCAATCGCTAAGTTTGCAGCTCAAATTTAAGGCAAAATTATAGTTCGTTCCGTCACATTGTTCTCTCTTGAGTTGCATCGTTGTGCAAACTCTGACTGTTCCATGACGGCAGCCATCCAAATTGAAGCTCACCTCAAAGTGTCGAGGAAATGACATGCGTAGACCAACTATCCGTACATCGCTTGTAGCCATGTTTGCCATCCTAGCGGTCCTGCTTGTGGCCTTGTCTGCCTATTCCGTCAGGACCATGAGCGTTCTGGCCCACAATACATCTCGCATTGGCGACTACTGGATGGAACGGGTTGTTACCGCTCGCGAAATCAAGGGCAACATAAACTTGATGCGTCTTGCATTTGCCCGCCAGCTTTTAGCGGAAGCAACTGAGGTCGAAACAGAAACCGCGTTTCGCAACGGGATAGAAAAAAGCTTAAACGAGGCGATGGCAAAGTATGAGGCGGGAATTACCACCGACACGGGGCGTCAGCTGTTTGGCGAAATCAAAAAAGAAACGAATGCGTATATTGTAAAAGGCGCTGAGATGGGTCGCCTATCGGACGCCGGAAAACTCGTTGAGGCAAAACAGTTTTTCCGAGCGGAAATGAAGGTGCAGTCTGAAGCTGCGAATAAGGCGGTGGGTGATCTGGTCGATTTTATCATGGCCGAGTCTGCTCGCTATGTATCAGAAAGCAAAGTGAGTTATGACTCAGCTTTCTGGATCATGATTTCATCGGCAATCGGTGCTGTTTTTATTGCCATTGGCAGCGCCTTTTACGCGATGTCGGGTATAGCCCGCCCCATCAATTCGATTACCGCTTCGATGACCCGCCTTGCCAAGGGTGACGTTGAAGCACAAATTCCGTTCAACGGTCGCACCGATGAAGTGGGCTCCATGGCAGGTGCAGTCGAAGTGTTCCGCCAGACGGCTCTTGCCAAGATCGAATCCGATCGCCAGATCGAGGCCAATCGATCGCAGTCGGAAAAGGAGCGACTGCGCACGGAGGAGGCCGAACGCATTCGGTCCAAGGAGATGACTCAGGCAACGTCTGGACTGGGTGAAGGGCTGAAGCATCTTTCCAAGGGCGATCTGACGTTTCAGCTCCTAGAACCTTTTGCTACAGACTTTGAAACGCTCCGCGCTGATTTTAACTCAACCGTTAGCCAATTGTCGGAAACCCTGCGCGCTGTCGCTTCTGCAACCGGAGCTATCGACAATGGCAGCCGGGAAATCAGCAGCAGTGCCGACGACCTGTCCAAACGTACTGAGCAGCAGGCCGCATCGCTGGAAGAGACGGCAGCCGCTCTTGACCAGATCACTGTCAACGTCGCCAACTCGTCCAAACGCGCAGACGAGGCCCGCAAGGTTGCAGTTCTAGCCAATGAAAGCGCCGCGCAATCGGGCATTGTTGTCGCCAATGCGGTCGATGCCATGCAGAAGATCGAGCAGTCCTCGAACGAAATCTCCAACATTATCGGCGTGATCGACGAGATCGCATTTCAAACGAACCTTTTGGCCCTGAACGCCGGAGTCGAAGCCGCTCGCGCAGGTGATGCAGGAAAGGGATTTGCCGTCGTCGCCCAAGAGGTCCGTGAGCTTGCGCAGCGATCCGCGAAGGCTGCCAAGGAGATCAAGGACCTGATCCGCAATTCGTCCGTCCAGGTACAGAGCGGAGTTAAGCTGGTCAGCGACACCGGCGATGCCTTGAAAACGATTGAAGGTTATATTGTAACTGTGAACCAGCACATGGACTCGATCGCAACCTCCGCCAAGGAGCAGTCCGTTGGACTGGGCGAGGTAAACACCGCCGTCAATCAGATGGACCAGGTAACCCAACAGAATGCTGCGATGGTGGAGGAGACAAGTGCAGCGGGGGCTACTCTTGCCAATGAAAGCGGCCGCTTGCGCGAACTGATCTCGCAGTTTCAGTTGGGTGGCGCACTTCGTCAAACGGCTTCCGCAATGAAGGTTGCAGATTCCAAGCATCATCCCGTTGCATCGCCAGTAAAACGTTTGGCCGGTAAGGTCGCAAGCGCTTTCTCCGGCAACGCAGCCGTTCAAGACAGCTGGGAGGAATTTTGATGAGTTTTTCAAACAGCAAGGCCACCGCGACAGGCGAAACTTTTGAAATCATCGCCTTCCGGCTGCACGATCAGGAATTCTGCGTGCGCACAAGAACCATTCGTGAGATCCGGGGGTGGGGGCCTGCAACCCCCCGTCGCCCATGCTCCTTCCGATGTTATCGGTGTCATGAACCTGCGTGGAACCGTCATTCCGATTATCGATCTCGCAAACAAGCTTGGCATGACGAGCACGGAGCCTAATGAACGCAGTGCAATTGTCGTGGCGGAAGTGCATGGCCTGGCGATGGGGCTAGTCGTCGATCGCGTTTCCGATATCCTGACGATTGCCGAAATCTGCTACAGCCCATTCCGGAAATCGGCATGTCCGACGGCGTGCACTACGCTGACGGAATTATCACGCAGCCGGACGGTATGATTTGTTTTCTCAACCTCGAGCGTATATTCGAGGAGGTAGCAGTGGCAAAAATGCGAGCGGCTTAGGTGGATGGTCTCTGTTATGAGGGAACCAGTAAATCAAGGGGAAGCAATACGCTGTAAGTTTTAATTGAGCGCTGCAGTTTGAAATCTTTCAAGGCGCGTAATGCCCCATTTCCAACTCTTTCCATCCCAATACCTCCGCGAGCGTAACAGGAGGGTGTGGCTCCAGGAACATCCAGATAAGCTCGTCCTGACCATTGAGATAGAACTTCGCTCCGATCTTTACGTCATGAAGTACGGAATTCGCATAGTATACAATGCGAACGAGCACCGGTGTTCCGTCTGTCGGCACGTTACCGAGTGCTCTGAATGGAACATCTCTCACGAATTCAAGCATCAAACCCCCATGCAATCCGGGGCAGAACGAAGCGATGGCAGATGCGTTCCTTCAGCGATCGAGTTGTGGTTAACGAACGACTCTCGACGATGCCAAATTTGGTTTGTTTGACTTCCGTCCCAAGCCGTTGGCTCGCGCGAGCTGGGCGCGTTTGATGGCATAAGCAGGCGCTACCATGGGGTAATCAGCAGGCAGATTCCACTTGGCACGATATTCCGCCGGCGTCATTTTGTAACTGCTCATCAAGTGGCGCTTTAAGAATTTGAACTGGCGCCCGTCTTCTAGGCACACCAAGTATGTGTCCTGGATAGAATTCCTGATCGACACGGGTGGCGTTGGTTTTTCTGTCGGCATCTTCACCGCTTTTTCTCGAAGATCAGAAAGCGCGTTATGCACATCCGCAATCACCTTTTTTAAGTCGGTATTCCCGGTGACGTGCTTGCGCACGTACGAAGCAATAATTTTGGCTGTCAGGGTGACGAGAAGTCCGTTGGTCGATGGCATTGACGGTTTCCGAGTTGATCGCGAAGCGGGGTTTATTAAGCGAACCATATTGGATTGAGCATTAGTGTAAGCGCAGGCACAACAAGGCTGGCTGTATAGCAACGCCAATCAGGTCAGGTGGTCACCTGACCTGCAAGAAGTGTCTTTTTAAATCTTTCTCGTCACGTATGCCGCGCTTATAGAGCGAGATCATTTGTGCGGCGAGTTGTTGTCCTACTTGACTGTCCGGGACAATCCCGAGTTCTTTGCATCTCTCGTGCAAGACGCGGTGGAGGAGTTCAATATCCTCATCCATCAAAGCCCCGGTTTGCATAAATCGCCTCGTTGTTCAAACCGCAAAAAGTTTGTCACGATGCAAAGACAAGTTAAGTAAGTTGGATTGTTCTCCACGACAATCATTCGCAATGCATGACGCTCTGCGGTTGCTTTCATCCTCCGCACCCGGATCAAAGTCCTTGACCTGAGACCCTAAACTTCCTCCAAATTTTGGTAGAGTCCGTTACTCTGAGGAGACGGACAGGATGAAGCATTCACGGTTCACGGATGAGCAGATCATCGGGATATTGAAAGAGCAGGAGAGCGGCATGCGGACGGCCGATGTCTGCCGCAAGCACGGAATCTCCGAAGCGACCTTCTACAAATACAAGTCGAAGTTCGGCGGCATGGAGGTGTCCGATGCCCGCAAGCTGAAAGCTCTGGAAGACGAGAACGCCAAGCTGAAGAAGCTGCTGGCCGAAACCATGTTGGATAACGCCATTTTGAAGGATGTCGCCTCAAAAAAATGGTGACGCCCGAGGTGAAGCGGGGCGCTGTGGCTCATGTCTGCAAGCAGCATGGGGTGAGCCAGCGTCGGGCGTGCGAGGTTTTGTCCATTGATCGGTCGAGCGTGCGATACTGCAGCGTCCGGCCTGATGACGCTGATATCCGTGAGGCTATGAAGGCGGTCGCATCCGAACGTCGCCGTTTCGGGTATCGGCGCATTCACGTCATGCTGGATCGGCAGGGGATTGTCATGAACCTGAAGAAGCTTCGGCGTCTTTATCGCGAGGAGAAACTGACCGTGCGTAAACGCGGCGGGAGCAAGCGTGCTTTGGGAACGCGGCGACCTTTGGCACTACCGTCGCGACCCAACGAGCGCTGGAGCCTGGACTTCGTCAGCGATGCCTTCACGGATGGTCGCCGCTTTCGCGTTCTTGCCGTTGTTGACGACTTTACCCGCGAATGCCTGGCGCTGGTCGCCGACACGTCGCTTTCAGGTCGGCGGCTTGCGCGGGAACTCGATGCCGTCATCGCCCGGCGAGGCAAGCCGCGAACGATTGTCTCTGACAATGGAACGGAGATGACGAGCATGGCCATTCTCGAATGGTGCCAAAACACGCACATCGACTGGCATTATATCGCGCCGGGCAAGCCGATGCAGAACGGCTTCGTGGAAAGCTTCAATGGCAGCTTCCGCGACGAATGCCTAAACGAAACACTGTTCTCGTCGCTGACGCAGGCGAGGATCGAAATCACAGCATGGAAGGAGGACTACAATCGAAACAGACCACACTCTTCACTGGGCAATATCACACCCAGTGAATTCGCAATGAAAATGGCTCTGGAAAAACTGGCCGCATGAGGCCAGATTGAAAACCCAAGACTCTCCTGAAAACTGGAGGGAAGATGGGTCTCAGGTCATCCTAACGAAACCGTGTAATCCAAAGCCCGGACCCACAGCAGTGTGATACAGCCGCACCCTGCCAGCATCATTTTCGTTTCCATTTCGCCGCTCCATATTGGTTTCCTGTGCAGAAACGGGTGCGCCTCGATATGGTTCAGTCAAAATCGTATCATCAGGCCTCAGTCCTCCTCTGAAGGGGACTTAAGCCTGGGACGCAAATTTCAGTGGAATGCAAACTCTACAACGACATCCGGGATGCTGTCACTGACTGCCCGCGTAATTCAAAATCTAACCTGGGCTTGTGTTACTAGTCTCATCCAGCAGTGTCGCCAGTGCGGTAACGAGTTGCGCCTCGGCAAAAGGCTTTTGAAGCAAGACACTCCCGCGCACGCCGTAGGCGCGCCAGGCCGCTGCGCTATCGCCTGTCATGCAAACGACCGGCAACATAGGACGCAATTGCCTCGCATGTCTGGCGGCATCCCATCCGTCGAGCTCTCCGGGCATCCGGATGTCAGTGACAAGGGCACAGAACTGATCCGGTTTTTCCTCAAGTATCTTGATGACATCGCGAGCAGTCCGGACAAAAACAAAATCGAACCCGGCATCGGTGAGAATGTCTTCAATGGTCATCGCGACAAGACAGCTTGATCGAGTGTGACTGTCTCCAAGACAACGCCTTTGCCGTCGGCGATATCGATGGCAATAACGTCTGTCGGCGTGCTGCCAAAAGCTCATCTGCTACGAGCTGACGTAAAGTTGAGGAGGCCATTTCACGAGCATCCTCAATGGACTCGAAGATCATACCGTCCTGATCCGCTTCAAATGCATCGTCGTGACGAATATTAAAAAAGAAGAGCGGCATCTGCGTTACCCCATGTCCGATCGCTTTCAACGATGGCAATAAAGGATTGTTCCTGCCAATCCAGAAATGGCGACTGTATGCTTTCTGTGGGGAAATCGGGTGCCCGGAGCGGTTAGACGCCCTGGAGACGCGGCAGGTCACAGCCAAACCGCATCGACGTTCTATCGGGGAAGTCGTCACACCCGAGCCCTTTCAAGCGAGTGAAGGATGCCTGCATGGCACCGAGGATGCAAGGCTGTTTTGTGAGCTACATCTCACTGATTTTTCTAATCTTGAAACCTTTGCCATCATCCTCCGTTAAGGCGACAGAGGAGAGCAGCCATGGACACCTTTTACTTCGATATCGCTGACAATGATGGCATCTTGCCAATTGACCAGGGCTTTGAATTTGGCGACGTAAAGCACGCGTTCATAGAGGCCAAGACAGTCTTGGCAGAAATGGCCATGGACGGTTTGCCATCCAATCCGACAAATGCGTTAGCCGTCCAGGTGCGGGACGGCCATCACAAAACCATTGCCCAGGTCGCGTTGCGACTGGAAATTACCTTCGTTGACAGGCAGGTGACCTTTTAGCTGCTGGAATCGATGGACTGAGAATGGCGGGCTTGCCGGAGAGCGTCCGTTTTCTTTCTCTCCGATTCCTTTATTTCCTGGATAATCGAAAGCGCGATTTGTTTCGCCTCCTCGAAGTTTCCGCGCGGTGACGCGCCTCGCGGGCGGCGTTTCGGTTTCGGCTCGGTCATCCCTCTCGCTCCATCATCTGATCGATCGCCGACAGTGACAGTGCTTCGCTAACGTTCTTCAGGAGTTCGTCAGGCTGACAAGGCTTCTTTAGCCATCTCCCACTCGCAAATACATCATGCTCATCACTTTTGGCCGACCCGGAGCTAATCAGAAACGGTATGCCGTGGTCGAGAAGATGCTGCGCCAACGCGACGCACGGTCCTTCCTTCAGGTGAATATCGATGACAGCGACATCCGGCGTATGCGTCGCAAGCCATGTCAGCGATTCTGCACAGGTCGCGCAAAAACTGACTCTATAGCCCTCAGACTGTAAGGTATGTTCAAAATCGAGGGCAATAAGAGGTTGATCTTCGACGACGAGGACATGTTTCGGTCGAACGATGTCGGAAGCCGCCATTGCCTGGGCCAGCGCGTTCGAAAGATAAGGCCCACTTATCGCCTCACTCTTGGCCAGTCTAACGGCGGTGGACATTGCAAGCTGGCCTTTGACGCTGCTGATGTCACATCCATTATCTGCGCACCAAAGTTGTACGGCGGAGATGACGGCGTCGGCCGGGGTCTCTTCGAGGTATAGCAGTTCGAGTATTGACATAGTCGTGCTTCTCGATTGGGCGGGAGCACGTCGTAACTCTCAATCAGCAGCGGCCGGAAAATCGTGAGGCTGATGACTGTAAGATACGCCCAAAGCCAAAGCCAGTCATTTAAATAAAATACGTTAGCGTCGTCTGATGTCCAGCAGTGAAGGCTTGTAGCGCCTTCCACGCTCTCCGAACAGCGGGAGGTCGGCGCTGCATAAAAGTGCGCCGACCTCGAAGCCAAGACTTCCGGTCATCAGCACAAGGCGACGACCACACGCTAGATCTCCGAAGCATCCAATCTCTTCGGAAAAGACTTACCAGCAACATGGGGGAAGGAACTGGCAGCCGCACTTCAAACCTGCTGGGCACCGAATAGTTCCATACAACAGGTACCAGCAATTCGCTGTCAAAATTGGTAAAACAGTCCTGCGGCCTGCACGATGAGACCGATTGTAGCTGCGGCCGCAACAACGAAAATGAGAATGCTTGTTTCATCGTTGATCGCCTTCCAGCATCCTTATCTCATCGGTTATCTTGCCTGTTGTGTCCCTTAGCAGGGCAACATAGTTCGCCAGAAGGTCTGGAAGCTGCGGGAGGCGTGCCAGTAATTCCTGCGAGGCTTCGTCCGATTTGAGCGTTTCCAGATAGGCCTCGGCTATTGCAGCCTCCATTGCATATCCGTGGCGGCGGGAAATTAGCGGGGCGACCGGATCGCTGTAATAATCGTCGGGCATGTCACGCAACCTCCAACAGGATCAGCTTGTCGTTCGCGAGCGGTCGCTGCAGCGCTTTGGCTTGCTCCCATGGTGCCGTCAGCCATTCCTCGACCTCGTCGCGTTCAGTGAGGGTGACGGGCATCGCCTTTTCATGAACCCGGCTAACAAGTGCGTTGGGCTCGGTGGTCAGGAAAGCGAATAGATCGGTGACAATCAGCCCTTCCTTGATTTTGCGCACGCTCTCCCACTGTGGAACCCAGATTCCGGCGAAGAAAATCAGCGGCTGCTCGGCTGATCGCGCGAACCAGGCATTCGGCGTTCGGCCGCCTTCAATCCTTCTGGCCGGATCCGGTTCGGCAAACTTCGTCATCGGCACGACGCAGCGGTTCTCAACGCTTAGCCATCGCGTCCAATGTTTGCTCAATGTATTCCGGACATTGGTGGTCCCGCCGTCCGGCTCCATCTTCAGCAACTCATCGAAATTGACGTCCTTACCTTTGGCTCGCAGCTTGTCGGCGCGTTTCGCTGCAGCTTGATACAGCGCCTGCTTCGAACTTGGCATGCCCCAGCGAACGCTTGTCAGCTCTCGCAGCCCCTTGTTGTTGCGGACGATCGGCGCCATGCGGTCCTTATAGACGTCGATCGACGGCTCCATGTTGCCGAGTGTATCGACCATGGCCCTGGTCTGTTCTCGAATAGCTTCCTGGCTGGTGGTAACGTTGTAGAGATTGCACATACTGACTGTAATGGCCCCATAAATATCCGGACACGATCTCCCACTTAACAAGTGTGCGAGGTAATGTGCCCATTATGACTAGTCACAATCCGAAGATAGAAGTCCTGTCCGGTCCTGAGCGCCGCCGTCGCTGGTCGACAGCGGAGAAGCTCGCGATAGTCCAGTAGACCTACGAGCCGGATGTCACGGTCAGCATCGTTGCCCGACGGCATGGCATTCAGCCGAACCAGTTAATCGCCTGGCGCAAACTTGCAGCGCAGGGCGCGCTGACGGCGACGGCATCGTAGGATGAGGTCGTTCCTGCATCCGGATACAGAGCACTTCAGAACCAAGTTAAAGAACTTCAGCTCCTCCTCGGCAAAAAGATGATGGAAGGCGAAATCCTCAAAGAAGCGCTTGAGATAGCAGCGCACCCGCTCAGCCTATATCTTCAGCGCGATCTGCCCCCAGCACGGCAAGGCCGCCGCCCTAACCGCTCGCTTAGTGAGCTTGGCTGCAACCCATTATTCGCTCGCTGCTTGCAAGCCAATAAACTCAGTCTGGCGCTGAACTGCCGCGCCTGCGGGACCGGACGATGTCACACAGCGGGGGCTGATTGTCCCAACCCACATAATCAGTCATGGAACTCTGTTGTCGGCTGCTTCGTTTCAGTTATGCGTTGCAAACCGAGGAGAAGACGATTGGCGATTATTGCCACAGCGGGCTGGTCTATCGCGACGAGGGAGGCGAACCGGTTTGCGCCTGACGGAAGCGGTCTAACCCGATATGCATCCGTGTTCGACGGCGTCGAGATCAACTCCACCTTCTACCGCCGACACAAGATGTCGACCTTCGCGCGGTGGGCTGAGTCCGTCCCGGATAGCTTCCGCTTTGCGGTCAAAATCCCCAAGGAAATTACCCACTCCCGCGCGATGCAAGACATCATTGAGCCGTTTAACACCTTTCTTGAAGATATTGTGCCTCTCGGAGCAAAGCGCGGTCCGCTTCTTTGCCAGCTACCACCCTCCTTGGCATTCAATGCCTACCAATTCGACGGTGCATTTAAGGCAATGCGGCATGCCGATGAAGGGCAGATTGTCATCGAAGTTCGCCACAAAAGCTGGACATCGAAGGTGGCACTGGATATGCTCAAGAATTACGCGATCGATCGGGTGCTCGCCGATCCTGCACCGGTATGGCCGGCGGAGGATTTCGACACACTGCCGAAATACGTCCGTCTGCACGGCAAGCCGAAGATCTACTATTCGAACTACACCGACGACGAGATCAGGGCGTTCTTAGACGTTTCGGCGAGAGACGGCTGGTGCGTATTCGATAACACTGCCTCGGGCGCCGCCATCGAAAACGCTCTGACCATGCTCGAAACATGCTGAGCGTCTCAGGCTTACCCGCCAATGCTCGTGCCGTTCAGGCGGTTTTGTGTCAGATCAAGAAGGGATTTATTGGATGTCGGATCGCAGCAAGAAGAGCTATATGAATAAGTAACTCATTAGGCTTGAGCTGCGCGTCCCATGCCGTCGGGGCAGGTTATGCGTCTTCAGCAAAAACCATTCAGTTTAAGGATCTTATGCGCCTCGATCGATGCCCGAAGCTCGTCCTCTGAGGTGCGGTTGCCCTGGTTGGCGTCGGGATGGTGCATTTGGAGCTTCTCCTTGTAGCGGCGTCTGATTTCCTCCGCCGTAGCGTCCGGCAACAGGCCAAGTGTTTCGAAAGCCTTGGCTTCGAGCACCTTTAGTTTTTGTTTAGGGAGAGGGCCGGGCTGCGCCTGGCGTTGGGTGGCTGTTTTGCGGGCGTTTAATGTCTTCGCAGAACCGGAGCGGACAGTGGAAGGAATAGGGATTTCGGTCGCTTCGGATGCTCTGGTACCAACGGTAGGACGACTGCCAGTTGTCGCTTCCATCTGATAGCGAGCGACATCAGCGTGTGATGGAGCCGTTGTGTAGCTATATGCCTTGTTGTATTCCTTCACATGTTCAAGACAGAACAGGAGATAGAGGCCTTCAGCACCCGCCCCAACCGGTGCGCGATGCGTGCCTGCCCTTTCACAGCTATCCCATTGGCATTTCGGGCCCACGGGTTCGCTGGCGGCAACAGTCTTTTTGCGAGCAGATCTAAGGCCCACGAATATTTTCGAATCAAGTGTCATCTCGTCGTTATGGATGGCGCGCATCACCTCGGCAAGGTTAGTGAAATTCGAATGGCCGCGTTGCAGACGGAACTTCGCCCCCTCGCAACGGCGTCCACACCTCTAGAGTTTTGATCGGTATGGCCTTGCCAAATTTTCAACTGACTGGCATCGCAACCGCATCTTTTTTCGATGACCCGCGTTGTTCTTTCTCAAAACAAATATGAAGGAAGACGGAATGCGGAACGGCGGCAGTAAGATGACGGGCAATATCGATGAAATAGACGAATATTTCAAACACGCAGTCGAAGCGGACGAGAGAGAATACGCAGCGGTCGTACCGTCTCAAAACAACGATGACATGCATCGGGAGGAAGTGCGACGCCTCAACGCACTCGTGGCCCATTTGCGCGATCAAGTCCGTGAAATCCAATCCCGGTCACATAGCAATGATAGAGCTCGGAACGGATCGGGATTTCCCTTAATTTCAACGGTTCTTTTTGCGGCTGGCTTGGTCAGCATTCTGTTAGCCGTACAGACGCGAAACTTTCGCCGGAAATAAAGGTGAACCAAATGTCCACCAAAGATGTTGTAAAGTCGCGTGTCACACACGTCGCCGGCCCAGACGAAAAACAACCAGCGGCCGGCGTCGAGGACGGCAGCATGGAGGCCGAAAACCGGAAGGCCAAGGTGAAGTGGCCACGTGTAAATAAGGCGAATCCAGAGGAAGTTTAGTATCCGAGTTATCTCAAGGGCGGCGGTAGCCGTCGAGAAAGCGGCGCGCCAGATAGTGCTGAATTCGCGACACGCCCGATCGCATTGGAGATTGTCCGCAGACTTGGATTCCCCGACGGATGAGTTAGGGCTCACATCCTTAAAGGACGAAATCGCCTAGATTCCCGTCTGGGAGCAGGAGCGGAAGCGATGAAAGCATCGAACTTTTCGAACGCCCAGAAGGCGTTCAAGCATGACGGTGGTTGGCCGGTTGTGGAGATTTGCCAGAAGGTGGGACCAGCCAAGCAATCCTCGATGAATTCGAGCGTCGCCTCGAAGCCAGCGGCGTTCCGATGGCAGTCAATCGAGGGTCATATTTATTAAACCACCCTCATCGGCAGGGTGAGCCGGCCTGCGTGTCACATTGCTCAGTGCGACAAGCGATTTTGGCGTCTACCCGGCAGAGTTTACCAACCCTTGCGACGAGGAAAGGTCGCCATGGATATCGAGGTCAAATGACCGAGATTCGTCGATCAAACGCGACCGTACAAGGAAACTTAATTCCCTTGCGATAAGGAGTCACTCAAATGCGGAGATCTGAACATGTCGAACCCATGCAACGGCTGCCGCGGTGACAAGGCTTTTGATCTGCCTTTTACAATGGCGTTCCAGCCAATCGTCGATATCAAGACCGGCGCGACTTTTGCCCACGAGGCGCTGGTGCGGGGTCCTAACGGAGAAGGTGCAGGCTCCGTACTGAGCCAAGTTGGTGCTGATAACCGTTATGCCTTCGATCAGCAGTGCCGTGTGAAAGCTATAGAGCTTGCTGCAAAGCTATACGATACCAATGACCAGGTAAAACTCTCCATCAATTTTATGCCGAACGCGGTGTACGAGCCTCGTGCTTGTATTCGGCTGACGCTCGCGACTGCTATGAGCGTTGGTTTTCCGCTGGACCGCATCATTTTTGAGTTTACTGAGGACGAGCGGCTCGACACAAAGCATGTCCTCCATATTCTTCGTACCTATAGAGACATGGGGTTCAAGACTGCCATCGACGATTTTGGTGCGGGGCACGCCGGTCTCGGTCTGCTTACCCACTTTCAGCCTGATATCGTCAAGTTGGACATGGATATGATCAGAGGCATCGATAGTGATTCCGTCCGACGCACAATCGTGAAGCATACTCTGAGGATGCTTGAAGAACTGTCGATTGTTCCATTGTGCGAGGGTGTTGAAACAGAGGATGAACTGCTGGTATTGCGCGATCTGGGGGTGTCACTGGTTCAGGGTTACGTTCTGGCAAAGCCAAAATTAGAAGGCCTGGCGGAGGTGGCTGCAGTTGGGTGCTTGTCTGCGAAGCCGTCTAGGTGATTGGCGCCTTGACATGAAACGTCATTCTTAAGCTCTACTGAAAAGCGATTTGGGATGCTGCTATTCAGCATAAGCCTTGGCTAGCGCGATCGTCGGCAATTCTTGCCGAGATCAACCGGACATTCACGATGCTTGGATCAAAATCGGTCGATGAGCCATTGAAGCAGGTCAACGTGCTGGAGTGATAATGAAACTCGTATGTCAGACCACGCGACAGTTCAGGCAGTGGTCGTCGCCGCTGGCCGCACATTTCGCTCGTGATAGCGCATTTTCCAGTGAACAATGTCGGGATTGCTTTCGAGCTTGACCAATATCCATCCAAGCTGCACGACGCCAACGGATAACTTGATGGTTACCACGCTGATAGCGGAAAACGCCTCGACCAATCTTTTGGCATCTTCCTCAAAGCTGGTCGCTCCATCGACCTCGTAGGAATAACACCCCTCACTACCGCCCTCCAGAGTTAATAGGGTGTCCGTCAAATGGGCGTTGGTGGCGAGCGCTGGTCGCCCAGGGGTATTGTCGCCATGCCGTTGAACACGATGATAATCCCACCCGAACACAGCATGCAAATCTGTTTCGTCGCGTGTATCAGATTTTGCAAATTGGCGAAGCGATAACGTTGAAGTCCCCATGGTAAGATCGCCAATGATGGCAACGACCTTTTTCCATTCCACGACACGTTCAAACATGCGCCAGCTCCGTTTGTTCAATACATGCTCCTCCCTCAGTTTTTGGCAACCGGCAGCTTCGAAAGCATTTGATGTGGACAGAATCGGATCAGTGCAGGGCGCACGAGCGAAATCTGAACACGAGGCTCCTTGGAACTATTCCGATAGTTCCTCATTCCCTTAACGAGGTCGCAGCTGTGTCAACGGGACGTGACGGGGATGGTGAACACAGGGATTTTTCCCGTTTCTTCCTGTGGCCAACGAAACGGCAGGCGAGCATCCCACCCGTCCAGGCGTGATCTCATCCGACCGGCATAAAAAGACGCACATGATCGACCCACACCTGGTTCCGCCCGTTCACGCATATAGAAAAGCCGGATGCGATATCTCGTGATAAATGACGCCCTGCAGTTCATGGAGGGAGAGGCGTACCATCTGGATGGACAAGGCTGATATCCTCTTCGCGTTTTGGATATGGCCGATGTCGTCCCTGATGCACTCGGAAGCGTAAGTTAAATAGGGACGGACAGCTTCGCAAATTGCATTGGAGGTCGCCATGCATTTTTCCCGTCGGACGTTCGTCACCGCCCTGGCAGCAGGCGCAGGAAGCATGTGTAGCGGCCCTAACGCGCAGGCCCATCTCAAGGAGAACATGCCAGTGGAAATCGCTAAATTTGCGGGGAAGACACCCCGTTTCGAGCTTGAAAAGTTCTTTTCCGGGAAACTCGAGGGATGGGGATACACGGTCAGTCGCTTCAATACCTTGCAGAACCAGTTCAAGATCGTGACGAAGGGGAAGTGGGACGCAAGCACCAGCATTCTTTCCTTAAAGGAGACTTATACATTCGATGATGGCCATAGTGATGTCTTGAATTGGACGATCCTCAAGCAGTCGGCCAGCAAATACGAGGGCCGTGAGGATCGCATTGATGGAGCGGCCAAAGGCGAGCAGGCTGGAAACGCTTTTCACTGGACATACAGGCGAGATGTTCCTGACAAGGAAGGTAAGACCTCCAGCTTGGGTTTCGACGACTGGTTCTGGCTTCAGCAACCAGATGTCATGGTTGCCCACGCCTCGATGACTAAGCTGGGCATCGAAGTCGCAAGGCTCTCGGCTTTTTACCGCAAAATTTGAAGGTCGGCGGCGCGAGGGCCGACAACACGGCGCGAAGCCGCGCGCACCTGCAAAACACTAACCACGGAAAAGGAAAGAGTTAGATGGCTGACGAAAAGGAACTGAAAGACAAATTTTGGCGGGCAATAAAATCCGACATGACGGTGATGCTTGGTTTGGCGGGCGTCGATGAGAGCCATACGCGGCCCATGGCGGCTCAGCTCGACGGCGAGGATGGTCCGATCTGGTTTTTCACATCGACCGAATCTGATCTTGTCAAACAGCTCTCCACTGCCCACCGAGCAGTCGCTACTTTTGCGTCGAAGGGACATGACGTGTTCGCAGCAATTCATGGCGACCTCAAAGTCGATAATGACCGCGCGGTCATTGATCGCCTTTGGAACAGGTTCGTTGCTGCCTGGTACGAAAAGGGCAAGGACGATCCCAAGCTCGTTCTACTCAGGTTCGACACCGAACGAGCAGAAATCTGGAAAGATGGTTCCAGTCTTTGGGCGGGTATCAAACTGCTTCTCGGTTCGGATCCGAAGCAGGACTACAAGCATAACGTCGCTGAGGTGATCCTGAAGTAGTCGAGGGGGCTCTCCAGCTCCTTACTGCTTCTGCTTTGACCACGATGTAATGCAGTGCAGGAAGCTAGGTCGTAGACTCATAACGATCTGATCCAATTCTTGCTGCTGGCAATTTGACGGCGGCGAGAAAGTTCATCGGGTCCTTGTCGTGACAGGTGGCGATGCCTCTGAACTGTTTGAGTTTGCTGAAGAAACGCTCGATAAGATTGCGCTGTCGGTAAACCCATTGGCTGAAAGGGAAGCTTCCCTTCCGATTGCTTTTGGCAGGAATATTGGCCCATGCCTGCCGTTGCTTTGCAAATGCTCTTATCGCGTTTGTATCGTAGGCCTTGTCCGCCAGCAGGATCGCACCCTTGGAGATTGTCTGTAACAATGGTTCGGCCATGCGACCGTCATGGGCTTGGCCGGCTGTGAGCGCGAGACGGATCGGTCGGCCATCGGCATCGACAACGGCGTGGATTTTGGTGGTCAAGCCGCCACGGGAACGTCCGATGCAGCCATCGTCTTGATCCCCCTTTTTCCCGTCGCCGCATGTTGATGAACACGGACGCAGGAGCTGTCGATCATGACGATATCGCCATCGAAAGCCTTGGAAATCTCGCCCAGAACATGATCCCAGACACCCGCCATGCGCCATCGCACGAACCGGTTGTAGCAAGTTGTATACGGACCATATCGATCCGGAACGTCTGCCCAGGCCGAGCCTGTCCGGAACCGCCACAAGATGCCGTTGATCACCCACCGGTCGTCAACGCGCGGCACGCCACGCGGTTTATTTGGCAACAACGGCTGGATGACGGTCCATTCGAAATCGGTCAAATCAAACCGGCGACGGGTCATGAGAAGCCTCCAAATCAAGACCCCAGTGAATCAAAATCGCACCGATTTGCAAACCCATTTTATGAGTGCGCAACCTAGGGAGAAGTGCTCCTCCTTGAAGAATTTCAGCTACTCGCTGTTCCGGGAGCCGCCATCTTGGCGTGCTGTTCGGCCAGCGTTCCGGCTGGCGTCACGTTGGCCATGATCGTCCGAAGCTTGTTCTTCCAACCGGCGACGACATCGCCTTCGTCATTCATTAGCGCATCGAACCCAACTTTTGCCACATCGGCCGGATCGTCCTTTTCCGCATGGCCAACTTCGGTATCGAGCATGTCGGCTCGCTCGAAGAACCGGGTTTCGGTCGCTCCCGGCATAAGACAGGTGACAGAGACGCCGCCATCCTTGAGCTCGTGACGAAGTGCAAAGGAAAACGAGTTCAGGAACGCCTTTGTCCCATTGTAGACCGCCTGGTAAGTACCGGGGATGAAACCGGCGATCGATCCGATGATCAAGATCTTGCCAACCCCACGCGCCCGCATGTCGTTACCGATTGTGTGGATGAGCGCGATGGTACCTGTGACATTGGTGTCGATGACATGCAGGGCCTGATCAAGCTTTTGATCTAGAAAGCCCTTGCCGAGCCCCCTCCCGGCATTGGCCACCAAAATATCGACCGGTTGCCCCTTGTCGGCAACGAACCGCGCAAAATCGGCCGTGCCTTCCTTGGTCGAAAGGTCGACCTGCATGGCATCGACCGAAACGCCGATCGAGCGCAGAATGTCGGCGGCGATATCGATGTCGTCTTCGTCGGCGGCAATAACCAGGTCATAGCCTTTTTGAGCCGCGATCTTTGCGAGTTCCAAGCCGATTCCCGAAGACGCTCCCGTCACGACGGCAAGCTGCTTTTGTGGATTTCCCATGATCATCTCCAGTATCCTTACGGTTTTAGAACGACCTTAACGCAGCCGTCCTTTTTCTCGAGGAATGTCTTGTAAAGTTCAGGGCCATCGTCGAGGCTTCCCGTGTGGGTGATGATGAACGACGGATCGATCTCGCCGTTCTGGATGCGGTCCATCAAGATTGGCAGGTAGTGCTGAACAGGCGTCTGCGCCATCTTGAAGGTCAGGCCACGGTTGATCGCAGACCCCATGGGGATCTTGTCGAGAAATCCGCCATAGACGCCCACGATCGAGACCGTGCCGAAGTTGCGGCAGCAGTGGATCGCTTGCCGCAGAACATGCGGCCGATCGGTTCCCATGAAAGTCGCGACCTTGATGCGGTCGAGCCGGGCATCCCAACTCGCGGCAGGGTCGGACTCCGTCCCCACGGCATCGATGCAGGCATCGGCGCCGCGACCATTGGTCAATTCCATGATCCGGTCGTAGATATCCTTGTCCATGTAATCGAGGGTGATGGCTCCAGACTTCGCGGCGAGCGCAAGGCGCTCGGGAATGGTATCGATCGCGATGACCCGCTCCGCCCCGAGGATGAAGGCCGACTTGATAGCCATCTGCCCGACGGGACCGCAGCCCCAAATGGCGATCGTATCGCCCGACTGGATGTTGCAGAAGTCGGCGGCCATGTAACCCGTCGGGAAAATATCGGACAGGAACAGAACCTGCTCGTCGCTCAGCCCGTCGGGGACCTTGATCGGTCCGACATCGGCGTAAGGGACGCGGAGATATTCAGCCTGGCCGCCGCTGAATCCACCGAGCAGATGCGTGTAGCCAAACAGGCCCGCCGGTGAATTACCCCACATCTTCCTGACTTTTTCCGGCTTGGGATTGGAACGTTCGCAGCCGGAGAAAAAGCCCCGTTTGCAGAAGAAGCACTCGCCGCAGGCGATCGTGAAGGGAACGACCACTCTGTCGCCGACCTTCAGCTTCTTGTTGTCCTTGCCGACTTCAACGACTTCTCCCATGGTTTCGTGACCCATGATGTCGCCGCTGTGCATATCGGGCATGATACCGTTGTACAGGTGAAGATCGGAGCCGCAGATCGCGCAGGCGGTCACCTTAATAATGGCGTCGCGCCCGTCCTCAATCGTAGGGTCGGGAACACTCTCGCAGCGAATGTCATGTTTGCCGTGCCAGGTCAGTGCTTTCATGTCGTGTCTCCTATTTGGATGTCAGCTTGCGCTCGAATGTTCCGACGATCTGGCCCCCAGCGAGTACGTGGCCTTCCATCGCTTTCAGCACCGCATCCCGTTTTGCGCCGGGCTCCAGGCCGAGCGTTTCGACGTCGAGCGCGAAAACCTGGAAATGATAGTGATGGGCGGGATCGCCGACCGGCGGCTTCGGACCGGTATAGCCAAGTGAGCCCATGCTGTTGGTGCCCTGCTTTAGGCCCCTCGGCTCCTGCAGGATCGGCGTGCCAGGGATGCCTTCACGCAACTTTTTGATTGCCGCCGGGATGTCATAGGCGACCCAGTGCGTGAACGGCTTCGGCTTGGCGGCATCGGGGTCATCGCAGATGATTACAAAGGATTTGGCGCCCTCGGGTGCACTGCTCCACTCGATGGCCGGCGATGCATTGTCGCCATCAGCGGCGTATTGCAGGGGGATGACACCATCCTTTTCGAAAGCGGACTTTACGGCGATGGCATCGCTGCCTTTGGCTTTGACCAGATCAATTGCGATCTTGGATGCCGGCATGTCAGTGACGACATTGGGGATGCTGCCGGCCTCGGCGGCCTGTGTTGTTGCACCGCCGCTGTAGGAGACTTTGTAGACCGTGCCATTGCTGTCATCAGCGACGTACAGCGAGCCGTCATTGCCAACAGCGACGCCCGTCAGGCGTCCGAGATAACCGTATTTGCCGCTTTCCTGTCGAAGCAAAAAGCCTTCGAGAAATTTCTCGAATGCAACAGGTTTGCCATTTTCAAAATTGACGCGGACGATCTCGTAGCCGCTCGGCGGACGGCGGTTCCACGAGCCGCGCATGGCGATGAAGGCATCGCCCTGATAATCCGCCGGGAAAGCCGTGCCTTCGTAGAACGCCATCTGCATCGGCGCGCTGTGGGCGGTGTAACCGAGAGCCGGCTCGGTCGATTGCTTGGCCCAATCCTCGAGCGTAACGCCTTCGGGCGGATCCATGCGGGGGTTCAGCCCGCTCATTCCATAGACATAGGGCCAGCCATATTTCTTGTCCTGCTCGATCTTGTTCAATTCCTCGATCTGGACTTCGTCGCCGAGCCAGTCGATGCCGTGATCCATGCCGTAGAGCGCGCCGGTGGTCGGCTCCCAGTCGAAACCGATGGTGTTGCGCAGGCCGCTGGCGAAGATCGACCGCGATGTCCCGTCCTTGCTTGCCCGCAAGACCGTTGCGTTCTCCGGATTGTCGTCCTGGCATTCATTGCAGGTACTGCCCGAGCCGATGTAGAGCATGCCGTCGGGCCCAATGCCGAGTGTGCGGTTGGCATGTTGTCCGGCATCCGGAAGATCGTTGATGATGCGCTTTAGCGGGCCGAACGTTCCGTCTTCCTTGACGTCGGCGGTGTAGACATCGTGGATTGTCACCAGGAACACCGTGTTCCCGTCGAAGGCAATACCATGCATACCGGGGCGGCTCGCAACCGTAACGGCGCCATCCGCCTTGCCGTCACCGTCCTCATCCTTGAGCATGATGACATCACCGACAGA
The DNA here is from genome assembly GCA_900472785.1 of Hyphomicrobiales bacterium. Classification (GTDB taxonomy): domain Bacteria; phylum Pseudomonadota; class Alphaproteobacteria; order Rhizobiales; family Rhizobiaceae; genus Pararhizobium. Next base: position 144,148 of record UCJH01000028.1, read on the forward strand.
CCGGCGCGTGGCGTAAACGATGCCCTTGTCGGAAATCGCCAGCATACGAGGATTGATCAGGTCGCGAGCGAAAACCTCGACCTTGAAGCCTTCAGGTGCCTTGATCAGCGCCTTGAGCTTGGCATCGTCCTTCACCTGAAGCTTTTCAGGCTCCAGGATCGAGCCTTGGATGACGACATCGGAGGCGCGGCCCACCCCTCCCTTTACTTGTGCGGAAGACATCGAAGGCAAGGACAAGGCCAAGGCGGAGACAGACAATAAAAGCGCGGACGGACGGATGTGCATGGGACCTCCCGGACCATTGGAATAAAAGGAAAAGCCCGGTCGATAAGACCGGGCTTCGTCACAGGTCGTCAGATCAATGAGCCGCAGCCATATGCATCACGTGCATCTTGTGCATTTTCAGCTTCGGCAGCGTCTTGGCCGCAAATGCCTTCACCGCCTCGTCGTCACCGCCCTTGGCATAGGTGGCAAAAAGCGTGACCGCCTCCATATGCGCCGTCGTCTGCATACCGATATAGAGCGACTGGAAATCCTGTTCGGACGCGCCTTTCAAAAGGTCCAGCATGGCGGCGTGCTTGGGGGACAGCTTGGCCGGCACATCGTCAAGCTTAGCGGCCTTTTTCATCTCTTCCGCCGCCATGGTGTGATCCTTGATCATCGCGACTGCAAATTCCTTGACATCGGCGTCCTTCGCCTTCTGCTCGGCCAGCTTGCTGGACTCGATCTCAAAGGCATTCGAACTGGTGACGACCTTGACAAAGGAGGCCTTGTCGACATTCATCGGAGCGTCGGCTTTATCAGCACACGCCGGCATGGCGGCGAGGCTTGGCGTGGTCATCAGGAAGAGCGACAGGAGCGAGGAGGATATTATCTTGTTCATGGAAGCTGTCCTTACTTGGCTTGGGCAAAGGATGCGGTGAGGTTGGCGACGGCAAGATCAAGCGCCTGCTTGGCCTGTGGAACCACCTTGCCCATGCCAAAAAACTCGTGGGTGACACCGTTGAACGTCTTAAGGTCCACCGCGACGCCGGCGTCCTTCAGTTTGCCGGCATAGATTTCGCCATCGGACTGCAAGGGATCGATCTGGGCCAGAATGACAGTTGCGGGCGCAACGCCAGCAAGATCGGAGCGACCGTTGAGGTTGATCCGCGGATCCTTGGTCTCATCCATGGACGAGACCGTGTTCTTCACGAACCATTCCATATCGGCCTTGCCGAGAGGCTTGGCGTTGGCATTTTCCTTGTAGGACGACGTATTCATGTCATTGCCGGCAACCGGGTAGACCAGAAGCTGGTGGACAGGCTGCTTGGTCTTCATCTCCTTCGCCATCAGCGCGACATTGGCTGCCAGATTGCCGCCGGCGCTTTCACCGGCAACCGCGATCTGGTCGGAATTGCCGTTCAGTTCGTGAATGTTCTCGACAAACCATTCATATGCTGACCAGGCATCGTCGTGCGCTGCGGGAAACTTGTGTTCGGGTGCGTGCCGGTATTCGACCGAAACGACGATGGCATTGGTGCCGAGCGACAGCGCACGCGGTGCGCCGTCGTAAACATTGATGTCGGCCACGACCCAACCGCCGCCGTGATAATAGACGACCACCGGGAAAGGCCCCTTGCCACCGGGGATATAGACACGGGCAGCAAGGGTCCCGGCCTTTGTCGGAATGGCGATGTCCTTCGTCGTGACCTGCGCTTCGGGATTGGATGAAATCCGCTTATCCCATTGAACAGCGTGAGCGGCATCGGCCGGGCTCGCCTGGGTCCGGGCGTCGGGCACCGTCAGGGTCGAAAACGGCTTTGCTTCAAGCGCACCGAGCTTGTCGAGCACGGCCTGCATTTCCGCGTTGGGCTTTGCCATTTCCTGGGCGTTACTAATTGAGGCAGCGCTGAGAGGAAGCGAGAAAATCAATGCAATTACAGAATGCTTAAAAGTCTTTTGCGTCACCGGAGATCACCTCTGTTAGAACTGGTCTTGTAACCAGCACGAACAGAGTTTGTTCCGTTAATCAGGCGTAATAGGATGGACTAATGCAAGATGCGGTTCGTGTTGCGTTTGGTCCTCATTATATTGTTCGCATCCCGCGAGCGACTGGAACCGGCTCACTCTCTATTGATCCATAATTCATAGAATGCTTGGATATCAAAAAAACTTGGTACGGCAGCGTCATGCCCCAGTTCATGGTGTCCATGAAAGTTCCTTCAAAAAGATCGGGCGTCCGCGACCAGACTTCGGTACCAGCCGGTTCCAGGGTCAAGATAAAGAACGACGACCACGTCACTCTGCCCGAAATGAAAGGATACCTTTCATAACGACCCCGTTATCCTGGTCTCTCACCGTTACCTTTGCGATGAAAGGATCGATGCCATTCAACTCGTCCCCCACAATGTCCAAGAGAATGGTCGCGAGTACCTTTTGAATCGCAGCTTCATCGGGAAGATTGCGTCCGTCATTATCCTTAAGAAAGCCTCCGCCGTTCTCAAGATCAAAGAAATATTGCGGCATCAAGGCATCTCCATTTGCTGGTGAATGAGCCGCGCAATAGTTTGTTCCCCACCTAAAAAATTTTGGTCGGTCTCTTGAGGAAGGTGCAACATGATTGAACTTCTCATCCGCAATCTCAACGCCCGGGATGCGCTGGATGCCGATGAAATCGCATGCTTGCAACGCATCATAAATCGTGAACGCGCAGTGGGAGTTGACGAGGATATTGTCAGGGAAGGGTCGCGCCCAAATGAAAGTACCCTTCTTCTCGACGGAATTGCCGCGCGCTATCGTGTTCTGGAGGACGGAAAACGACAGATCACAGCGCTCCACGTGCCGGGCGACTTTGTCGATCTCCACGCCTTCATGTTAAAGACTATGGATCACGGTGTTGTTGCGCTGTCCTCTTGCAAGGTCGCGGCTGCAAGCCATCGCGATCTTACGACGGTTACGCAGACCAGCCCTCATCTTACCCGCATGCTATGGCTCTCGACCGTAATCGATGGCGCGATCCATCGGGAGTGGATCGTTGCCATGGGTCGGCGATCGAAGAAAGCGCACTTGGCACATCTGATATGCGAGTTGTTTACACGGTTGGATATCGTTGGATTGGTCAACGATCAAAGCTTCCACTTCCCCCTATCTCAAGCGGAAGCTGCCGACGTCCTTGGGCTTTCGCTCGTGCATCTGAACAAGACGCTCCAAAAGCTTCGTTCCGACGGCTTGGTGCGCTGGGAAGACCACGTCATCACGATATTGGACTGGGTTCGACTCGTGGAAATTGCTGAGTTTGACACTGTCTATTTAAACCTCGTCCGAGAGCCCCGATAAAGATCCACCACGCACCCGTGGTCGGCGTGTCATCCCAACGGTACCCCCTCAATTTCGAGGAGGACGTGCAACTTTAAAATATTTGAATGAAACGCCCGACCATTGTCCGCAAACTTTCCTTTTAACATTGGAGAATTGGATAATGGATGAAGTACGCCGTCGCCCGCGGGGATCATCAGCACTTGGGGATTTTGAACAGTCGAAGCGGTCGGCGATGGAAACAGTCATGCAGGAAAAAATCGTGGAGCGTGCGAAATCAGAACGACTGAGGTTTTTACGCGAGGCGCGAGGCCGATATGGGGAGCCGGAAAACATCGTTAAGGAAAAGGATGACCAGTAATCACAGCAGTTAGGTAACTCCTGCCGGCTTTGTCCCGCGTATGCAGAACTGTATACAGTTGATTTGTTTTATCACGGCGCAGGGAGACTAAATTACGAAATTCGATCTGGGCAATAGCCTAGCAATCGTAACTGTCCTTCTTTCGGTGTTTATGTTTGGCGGTATGCCTCTCACTGGCTCGGCCGTTACGGCCGCGAACTGGCCCGACATTGGACGACCAAAGTGGAAGGCGACTTACGCCGTGCCAGGCCACTTCTCGTCGTCATCGTCGAAAACTGAGAATCGAGTTCCTGCAATTCGGCTTCGGTGATGCTAGCGGCATTCATGTTCCAGAGTGCATTTCCAGAATCCAGGATCCGGATGGTGGCCTCAGAGGTAGACGAAGGTCCGGCCATCAAGGCGAATGACTCTAATGCCTTTGTTGGTCGCGTCGGAGGCTCTGCGCGGTCAGCATATTTATGCTCGCAGGTACTGCATTGGGGGCGCTGTTCGCGCTGATCCTTCGTCTCTGGCTTCCGGTACAGCGCAGAAGCGATGATCACTGACAGGCCTCGACGTCGATGATGGATCATCTGAGAAGCACGCAATTCTGGTTTGAACCCTTGCAGAACTGGCAAAGCAACTTTCTCTCGACGGCGGGCATTGTCGTGCTCTCAATCATCCTGCGGTTTCAAGGTCCACCCAAATCCAAGCCTGTCGCTCCGCCGCACACTCAAACAGGAGACTGATGCAAGACGCGCCGGAACCAAACCGGAACCCAATAGTTCTCGCGATCATCACTCAATGGGGGAAGCGAAATGGTAAGACGGGTCGCACTGGTAACAGGCGCAGGGTCCGGGATTGGACGCGCAACTGCTCTTTCTCTCGCCGCCAATGGCTGCGCAATTGGAGCTCTTGGGCATAAGGGACCTGAACTCGAAAACCTAATCCAGGAAATGGAAACCAAGGATTATGACGCGGTCATGCTTGATGCCGACATCTCGGATGAAGGCCAGATGCGTAGGGCCGTTGCGACCCTCCTCGAGCGTTACGGTCGGCTGGATGTGGTCGTTGCGAACGCTGGTATCAACGGCGTCTGGGCGCCGATCGATGATCTCAGCCTGGAGGAGTGGAACAAGACCATCGCAGTTAACCTGACCGGGACCTTCCTCACGATCTCCACCACAGTGCCGCACCTGAAGGCATCAGGGGGAGGAGCGATCATCGTGGTCTCCTCGATCAACGGAACCAGAACGTTCACGACGCCAGGCGCGACCGCATATACGGCAACGAAAGCAGGGCAGGTGGCGATGGTTCAACAGCTCGCTCTCGAACTGGCCCGCCATCACATTCGCATCAACGCCGTCTGCCCCGGCGAGATCGACACGAACATCGACGCCAACACCTCTTTGCGTTATGAGGATGAGACGGCGATCCCGGTGATCTGGCCGGAAGGGCAAGTTCCCATCACAGGCGGCAGCCCCGGCCGCAGCGAAGATGTCGCAGACGTCATAACGTTTCTCGCGTCGGACAAGGCCCGCCACATTACGGGTTCACCAATCTGGGTTGATGGCGGGCAGGGCTTGCTGCGATGAGTGCGGACATCATTCGTCTTCCAACGACAAGGCCTGCGCCGCACTGGGGCCCACAGTCGCTTCGCGGAGGTAGGCACCTGTTTCAACTTTGGGCTCCTGCGGAAGGGCAGGTTGTTCTCGTTCTCAATGGAATTGATATGGCGATGGCGAGAACGGAAGACGGCTGGCACCGCATCGAAGCGACAGCAAGTTTCGGCAGCACCTACGCTTTCACGCCCGAAGACGGCCGCGTTGTTGGCGATCCGGCCTCAAGACAACAGGCTGGCCCGCTTGACGGCCCGTCCATTCTGACCGATCCCGACAGTTACGCCTGGACAAATACTGCTTGGAAAGGTCGGCCGTGGGAGGACACGGTCGTCTACGAGATTCATATCGGCACGTTCACACAACAGGGTACATTCCGTGCTGCTCTTCAGAAGTTGCAGCACCTTGCCCAGCTAGGCGTTACTGCCGTCGAGATCATGCCGCTTGCACATTTTCCCGGAAACCGTGGCTGGGGCTACGACGGCGTCCTCCAATTCGCGCCGCACGGGGCCTACGGTTCCCCCGACGACTTCAAGGCGTTTATCGATGCCGCGCACGGGCTCGGTCTGATGGTGTTCCTCGACGTTGTCTACAATCACTTCGGTCCCGAAGGAAACTATCTCGGTCAGTACGCACCTGGGTTCTTCAGACAAGGTGCTTCGACGCCGTGGGGCGATGCGATCGCATACGAAAAGCCGGAAGTCCGCGCTTATTTTATCGAAAACGTGCTTTATTGGCTACGGGATTTCCGGCTGGATGGCCTCCGGTTTGATGCCATCGACCAGATTGAAGATGGCAGCAATGTCCATATTCTTGAGCAGATCGCCCGAACGGTTCGCAACGAAATCGGCGGCAGGCATGTTCACCTCATCACCGAAAATCCTGCAAACGGAACGGATTTAATGGTCGAGCAGCCCGGCGGTCGATATTTCAAGGCTGACTGGAACGACGACTTCCATCACGCGCTTCATGTCGCAGCGACGGGCGAGGGAGTCGGCTATTACGAGCCGTTTAAAGACGATCCTTGGGGCAAGTTGCGACACGCGTTGGCATACGGTTACCTGAAACCTGGCAAGCCGATTGTCGATGACGATCCGCCGCCCACCGAGTCCCTGCCGCCTACCGCATTCATTCACTTTCTGCAAAACCATGATCAGGTTGGAAACCGTGCGCTTGGCGAAAGGTTGCACCACGGCATCGATCGCCATGTCTATCGGGCGCTAATGGAGATGTTGTTGCTTACGCCGCAAATCCCATTGCTCTTTATGGGCGACGACCACTTATCGAAGCGGCCCTTTCATTTCTTCGCGGACTATCAGGGAGACATTGCTGAGGCAGTTCGGGGAAACCGCCCCAAAGAAGTGTCGAACTTTGGCGGGCTGCCAAAAGGTTTGACGGAAGCCGACATACTTGATCCGAACAATCTCAACACATTTTCGGCGAGCGCACTCGATTGGCGTGAGGCCGAAACCGAAGGTGGACGGGAATGGGCAGACCACATTCGGTATCTGATCACGCTGCGGCGGCAAAAGATCATACCGCTTCTAGCCGATGCACGCGGTTATTCTGGGCGGATCATCGACGCGCCAGAGCGTTGTGTCTATCTTGACTGGGAACTTGGCGAAAAGACCCTCCAGTTAAGAGCAAATTTCTCCGGCAATGATGTCCCATCGCCAAGTGTATCGGGTGACAGGATGTTTCCGGAAAATGACACCGATGCCGCTCATCTTGGCAATGCCAAGGTTCAAATTTTTATTTATTGAAGTCGGAATGTGTCATTCGCGAGATTTCCGCCAGAAGTTCATCTGCCGACAGGATCGGATCAGACGGAGGTGCTTCCATCTCAGGAGCAAGGTGAGTTTTTCGCTTCGCTCTGCGCCGCTCTTGGCGAACGGCCTGATACAGCCGCCGCATTTCCGGCATTTCGAGCTCGCCGTGTATCCACCGTTCGGCCAGTAACATGAAGTCGGCGTCGTTATGGATCGGGTGGCCCGCGGCGGCTTCGCTGATGGTCAGCCGTTGGATTGTCGCTCTGCGACTGTCGATAGTCATTGTACCCTCGATGCTCCCAGCAAAAGGCCCGCCGAAGCGGGCCTCGCGCTGTCACTTTGCATGAAATATATCAAGCAACCTTCTTCTTACCTGCCTTCGGGTTCGCGGACGCCTCACCGAGTTGGGTGAGTAGTGCGTCGGTGGCGATTTCCTCCTGTAGGTTGGCGTCGAGCAATGCTACGGCTTCTGTGTAGCCAAGCTGTTCGGCCCACGACTTCAGCGTGCCATAGCGGGCGATCTCGTAGTGCTCGACAGCCTGTGCCGATGAGATCAGCCCAGCGTCGAGCGCGACCGAGCCCTTGTACTCTTCCATAATCTCTTCGCCTTCGGCAATGATGCCTTGAATGGCTTCACATGTCTTACCGCGTGCGGCCTTGCCGACGATTTCGAACACTTGCTGCAGGCGTTCGATTTGACCTTCGGTTTCATCCTTGTGCTTCAAAAACGCTGCCTTACCGTCTGGCGATTGGGCAGCGCGGGCCATCTTTGGCAGGGCTCTCAATATCTGCTTTTCGGCGAAGTAAATGTCCTTGAGGGTGTCGATGAACAGATCGTCGAGGGTCTTCTCAGCCATTGTGGTTCTCCTATTGGCGGGGTGGATTGGAATTGCGCGACTCAACCCCGTTTGCGAAAGATTGTTCCTCCCGGGAACTGTCAGGCTTGCACTTCGGTGCAGGTGTCGGAGAAAGACGTATGAGAGCGTCTGGAATTGGAGGTACTGTGCATCGATATGCAGCGGATATTCATTGAAGAGTCCTGTGGCATGGTGACTGGATGAACGCGGTTCTTCCGTATCACGAGCCCCGTAACTTACGCACCGCCGCAGCTCCTGAATTCACTTCATCCATGATTACGGCTTGAATGCCACTGCCAGGCAGAACGAATGATATCGTGAAGATTATATTTGGGCTGCCAGCCTAAGATGCTCAATGCCAGTTCGCTATTTGCAACAAGAGACGTGGAGTCTCCGTAACGTCGCTCCGCATGCTCGATCGGGAAAGGTTTGCCCGAAACAGTGGAGATGGCGGAGACTAGTTCCCTGACAGTGGTTCCTGTTCCGGTGCCGAGGTTGAGCTGAGTGCTTTTTCCGCCGGATAGCAGATAGTCCACTGCCCGCACATGTGCATCCGCAAGGTCGAGAACATGAACATAGTCGCGCACGCAGGTTCCGTCACGCGTCTCGTAGTCGTTGCCGAACAGCGTAAAACCAGTTCGACGTCCGAGCGCTGCGTCGATTGCAAGGGGAATGGCATGCGTTTCGGGCGAATGCCATTCACCGATATGCCCCGCGAGATCGGCACCCGCCGCATTGAAATATCTAAGAATGACCGAGCGTAAGCCTTTGTAGCTGTCATAATCCTGCAGCACTTGTTCAACGATCCATTTGGTTCGTCCATACGGGTTAATCGGTCGTTGTTCGTGGGTTTCATCCATCGGCGACTGTTTAGGCAAGCCGTACGTTGCGCAAGTGGAGGAGAACACAAATGCGTCGATGCCTGCCGAAAGAACTGCAGCCAGGAGCGTCAGCGTACCGATCACATTGTTGTCGTAGAATAACGCAGGATCCTTGACCGATTCACCGACCTCTATCATTGCAGCAAAATGCAAAATGGCGTCCGGCTTGTAAGTAGCGATGACCGCATCAAGACGCTCTCGATCGCGAATGTCGCCTTTTTCTAAAGGTCCCCATCTCACAAACTCGGAATGGCCGTTGGACAAATTGTCAAACACGACGGGTTTGTAACCGCGGTTCGCCAAGGTCAAACAGGTGTGGGAACCGATGTAACCGGCACCACCGACAACGAGCACTGTCTTATCCTGCATGACGTCAACTAGACTTGACGTTGGTGAAGCACGAATCGACTGACTGCCGAGACGGCGTCTGCCAGGGCGCCGCTCTCTCACATTTATCGTAACGCATTATCACCAAAACTCCACCGATCACAAATTTAGCCGAGGATGGATCAAATCGCACGGCAACGAGTTCTGACCGACAACTAGCGAGGTGAATAATTGTTCATTCGAATTCTTTCATGAGCCAGCCGGTGAAAACAAAGCGGATCGTCGTCATTAGTGATTTCCAGGATGGCGGCAGATTTCCGGCGCCTGTCGCAGACGTCCAGGAATTTCTTGCTCAGTGGTCAAAGCAGCCAAGCGGGCTCCCGCTTCGACCTCCAGAACATAGAGATTGTGTCGTCGAAGGGGGATATCTCGATCGACTTCCCTTGGCGTTGGTCAAGGCGGGGATAGTCGACGTTGCCGAAGTCTGGACACATTGGCGTGGCGATCAACCACCAAAGCTCGATGTAAGTGGCGCGCCGTTTATCTTTCGGCGTTCGTTCCAGATGAATGGTCCTGAAGCGCCAATTGCCTCGAATGATATGTTAGCCCACATTGTGGCATTCGGTGCGCCTGAAATATTGTGCGTTTGGGGACTCGGTGTTTCCAACGAAATTATGGAAGCCTGCAAAAGCAGCTTCAAGATTTATAATTCCATCGACGCGCCAGCGCTGCGCGTTCCGCCGGAAATAAGCAAACATTTTGATCTTGTGATCACCGGCGCTGAATGGCAGTCGCAGGAGGTAACCCATCGGCACCCTACCATGAAGACTGCAATTCTGCCCATCGGTCCGGAATTCGCGTCGGACTCTATGTTTTTTCCGATTGCTGGTCCGAAAATCTACGACATCGTCTATGTTGCCGCAGCGCAAGCCTACAAGCGCCATGACATTCTCTTCGACGCAATGGCCAAGTTGCCGCTCAGCATTCGTGCATTGTGTGTGTTCGGCTACGGGGAGTTGAGCGAGGATCTACGCAGCCGCGCCCGCGATCTTGACATCGAAGTTCAATTCGTGGGGCCGCCTGGAGTTCCGTATACCGAAGTCAACAAGCTGATGAATCAAGCCAAAATCGGTGTCGTGTGTGGAGTGGATGATGGAGCACCAGCTATCCTCACGGAATACATGCTTGCCGGCCTTCCCGTTCTTGCCAACGAAGCACTCTGCTGCGGGCTGCAATATATCACGCCGCAAACGGGACGCACGTCGCCGGCTGATACTTTTCACGAGGCTATCATCGAGATGCTTGCGACACGTTCGACTTATTCTCCAAGGCAAACCGTGCTGGACAATTGGACCTGGGCTCATTCGGTGCGCAAGCTGCAGGCGTTGATAGGGAGTGACGCGCGCTAAAATGTTCAACTCGAAGCGGAACAAAGCAAGAGACTTGTAGTTTGCGTTCGTCTCTCAAGCGCGGATGTTCAATGAATCTTTCCAGTTCTTTTCCCGTAGCGTCACATACAGTACCTGTTCGTCACGCCCCATTGATCTGTTTTTCCCATTTGCGCTGGGATTTTGTGTTGCAGCGGCCGCAGCACCTGATGGAGCGTTTTTCCGGGGAGCGGCAGGTTTTTTTCTTCGAAGAGTTCATCCCGACCGACCATCATCTTGCCTATATGGAAATCCATCCGTTTGAAGGAACGACGGTTAAATCCATACGTCCTCGAATTCCGCATTGGTGGAGCGAAGAGGACAGGGAGCGGGCGCTCGGCAAACTGCTCGACGAGCTCCTGACGCTTCATGGCGTCATGAAACCGATTCTCTGGTTCTACACCCCGCTCATGTACAGTTTTGCCCGCCATGTAGATGCGTCTGCCGTGATCTATGACTGCATGGACGAGTTGGCAAATTTCAAATTCGCGCCGGCCGGACTGAAGGAAACGGAGGCTGCCCTTATCGCGCGGGCGGATGTGGTCTTCACGGGTGGTCAGAGTCTCTATGAAGCCAAGCGCCATATGCACGATAACATCCATCCGTTTCCATCGAGCGTCGATGTCGGCCATTTTCATGCCGCCCGAACGAACCATAACGAGCCATTGGATCAACGATCGATAAAGGGAGTGAAACTCGGGTACTATGGCGTGATCGACGAGCGTCTTGATCTCGAACTTATCGCTCAGGTTGCTCAGGCTCGACCCGATCTTTCCTTCGTCTTCATCGGCCCCGTTGCCAAGATTGCGCCAGAAGCCTTGCCGCGCGCTGCCAATATTCATTATCTCGGCCGGAAGAGTTATGACGAGCTACCCGGTTATCTTTCGGGATGGGATGTAGCCCTGATGCCGTTTGCGTTGAACGAAGCAACGAAATTCATCAGCCCAACCAAAACGCCGGAATATCTTGCGGCCGGTCGACCTGTCGTCAGCACGGCGATCACCGATGTCGTACGTCATTACGGCGATATTAACGGCGTGTTTGTCGCTGTAGATGCCGGTCGGTTCGCTGCGGCATGTGACGAGGCGCTCGCTCTCAGCCGCAGCGCCGACAATTGGCTGATGCGCGTTGACGCCATGCTTGCCGGATCATCTTGGGATCAGACATTCTTGACAATGAAGACCTTGGTCAATGAGGCCATTGAACGCCGAGCCGGACTGCAACTGCCCAGGATGCGGCAGCCGGAGAAGAGGAGATTCACCTCCTCATCGCGATACGATTATCTTATCGTCGGTGCCGGATTTGCCGGCTCGGTTCTAGCTGAAAGGCTGGCATCCGAAGGCGGGAAGCGGGTGCTTCTCTGCGATAGGAGAGCCCATGTTGGTGGCAATGCCTATGATTTTCACAATGAAGACGGCATCCTCGTCCATAAATATGGCCCTCATATTTTCCACACCAACAGCGAAGAAGTTTTTCGTTACCTGTCACGGTTTACTGCCTGGAGGCCGTACGAGCATCGGGTGCTGGCGCAGGTCGGCGATCTCCGGCTGCCTGTTCCCATCAATAGGACGACGCTAAACGCCCTCTACCGACTCGAGCTGAAGGATGAGGCAGAAGCGGCTTCGTTTCTGGCGAGCCGTGCCGAGGCGTGTGAATCGATCAGGACTTCGAAGGATGTGGTCATTTCGCAGGTCGGGAGCGACTTATATCGCACCTTCTTCGAGGGCTATACCCGCAAACAATGGGGGCTTGATCCTTCCGAGCTTGATAAGTCTGTGACAGCGCGCGTGCCGACCCGTACGAACACCGACGACCGTTATTTTCTAGACGCGTATCAGGCGATGCCGCTGCACGGCTATACCGAAATGTTCGAGAAAATGCTGGATCATGACAACATCACTGTCAGGACGTCGACAGAATATGTCGAGCTCCGTGGTCTCGCCGACCACACGATCTTTACAGGGCCGATTGACGAGTATTTCGATTATCGTTTCGGCCGGTTGCCCTATCGTAGCCTGACGTTCCAGCATGAGACCCATAATGCACGACGCGCGCTTCCGGTCGGCGTCGTCAACTATCCATCCGAAGATGTACCCTATACCCGCGTCACCGAATATAAGCACCTCACAGGACAGGTTCATCCCAAGACCGCGCTCTGTTACGAGTTCGCCAGCGGCAGCGGCGATCCGTATTACCCGATCCCCCGCCCTGAAAATCAGGCGCTTTATAAACAGTATGAAGCGTTGGCCAGAGAACGTTCGGACGTGACATTTGTCGGGCGCCTTGGAACCTACAAATATTACAATATGGATCAGGTCGTTGGCCAAGCCTTGGCGACCTATCGAAGGATGGCGAAAGCGGTTCCGGCTGATAGTATGGCCGCCGGCGCGCAATGAACAAGCGACCGCGTATCGTCTTGGCGACCGACAGCCTCGACCCATCCGGTATGGGCGAGCACATGTTGACACTCGGCTGCGCGCTTCAACCACAATTCGATGTCACGCTTGCCGCGATCGACAAGATCGAGGTGTCTCTCCTGGAGCGTGCTGCATGCGGTGGGCTTGCAGTGAAGGCCATCGATAGCGATGAAACGTTCGAACTCTGGCTGAAGACGGCAAACGTTGCCTTGCTGCACGTTCATGCCGGTATCGGCTGGGAGGGGCACGGCCTCGCGCGCGCCGGAACCGCCAATGGCATTCCAGTCATTCGTACCGAGCATCTCCCGTATTTGCTAACCGAGATCGACCAACAAGCGCTTTATGCGAAGGAAAGCCGGGAACTCGCGCACCACATCGTCGTTTCGGAAGCATCACGGCGGAGTTTTGAGGACAACGGCGTCGATGGCAGACGTATCACCGTCGTTCGAAATGGCATTCTTCCCTTAAAAGCGGTCGATAGGCGCCCGGTTGACACCGCCGGAAACGAGCCTGACTGCAGAAAAGTATTGATCACTGTGGCCCGCTTTTCTCAGCAAAAAGAGCACGCGACCCTGGTCAACGCCATGCCTGCCGTATTGCGCAAGTATCCCTCGGCCATTCTGCGTCTTGTTGGTAAAGGCGAGGAGTTGGCAAATGTTCGGGGGTTGGTCGACAAACTTTCGCTTGGTCGGCATGTGGAATTTCTAGGGCACCGGACCGATATTGCCGAGTTGATGGCGGACGCCGATTTATTCGTTCTGCCGTCGCGTTTCGAGGGTTTGCCGCTTGCGGTGCTGGAGGCAATGTCGCTGGGCCTGCCGGTGGTCGCCACCCGGATTGGCGGGACCGTCGAAGCTTTGGGCTCGGATCATCCGTTTTTTTGCGAGGTTGGCAATCCGTCCACACTGGCAGACACAATAATTCATGCTCTCGGCGACAGGGGCCGAGCGAAGGCTGCCGGACAAGCCAGTCGAACGCGGTTTCAAGCTGAATTTTCAGCGCAGCGCATGGTCGATCAAACGGCTGATGTGTATCGCCGCTTTCTTCCTCGACGGACAGAAGACAAACAAGGACATTTTTACATGAATAAGACACGCATTGGCTTTATCGGTGTCGGAGGTATTGCGCACCGGCATCTCGACATCCTGGCCGGGTTCGAGGACGTGAGCCTTGTTGCTTTTGCCGATCCCGATTTCAGTCGTGCACAGCAGGCGGCGTCACATTTTGGTGCGCGCGCGTTCGACAACCATGTTGCAATGCTTAACGACGAGGCCTTGGACGCCGTCTATATCTGCATCCCACCATTTGCTCACGGAGCAGCAGAACGGGAGTTGATTGCGCGGGGCATACCGTTCTTCGTCGAAAAGCCGATCACGCTCGATATCGGTTTGGCTGAAGAACTTGCCACTGCTATCGAGGCCGCAAAGTTGATCACCGCCGTGGGTTATCATTGGCGTTATCTCGATACGGTCGAGGAAGCGCGGCGGTTGCTGGCCGACAATCCTGCCCAACTGCTTTCAGGCTATTGGTTGGACCAGACGCCGCCGCCGCAATGGTGGTGGAAGAACGATCGCTCGGGCGGGCAGATCGTGGAGCAAACGACCCATATCATCGATCTAGCGCGATATCTCATCGGCGAGGTTGAAGAGGTTTATGGCCGTGTCGGCTTCCGGGATCGGGCGGAATTTCCCGGCCTTGACGTTCCGGCGGCGACCACCGCCAGCCTTACCTTTAAATCGGGCGTGATTGCCAACATCGCGTCCACTTGCCTTCTCGGCTGGAACCACAAGGTGGGGCTCAATATCTTTGCCGACCGGCTCGCGATCGAACTCACCGACCACGACATCATGGTTGACGTGGGTGCCGGCCGACCTGTGCGCCATGCCGAGGGAGATCCCGTTTGGCGTGAAGATCGTGATTTTATAGATGCGGTGCGCGGCGGAGAAAATCATATTCGCTGCGCCTATGGGGACGCATTGGCGACGCACAGGCTGGCGCTGGCGGTTGTGTCCTCTGCGCGCAGCGGCGAACCGGTCAGGATTGAACTCCCGGTTGTCCACCGCAATCCGATAGCACCGCTGCTGCATCAGCCACGGTACGATCCGCCGCAAAGATTGCCGCCGGGCCACCGCAAGGTCCGCTCTCTGGGTATTGAAGGGCCAGGGAAAGCCTATGTCCTGGAATACGAGGAGGGTCCGCCCGCCCATGGCCAGATTCGGCTGGACACGCTTTACACCGGCTTTTCCGCCGGTACCGAACTGACGTTCATGAAGAATACCAACCCATACTTCCACTCTCGCTTTGACGGAGGGCGTGGCGTTTTCCTCGAAAACGAGCCGGATCTGCGTTATCCGGTCCCGTTCCTTGGCTATATGGAAGTCGCGCGGATTTCGGAATCGAGGGCACATGGATTTGCTGAGGGCGCGACCGTCGCAACGACATTTGCCCACAAGACGGGTCATACCGCCGACCCATATCACGACGTTCTGATCCCTTTTCCGGACGATCTCGACCCCATACTTGGCATTTTTGTCGCGCAGATGGGGCCGATCGCCGCCAATGGTATTCTCCATGCAGACGCGGATGCGCTCGGAACGAAAATTCCCGCTCTGGGAGCCGGGATCGCTGGCCGGCGAGTCGTCGTGTTCGGGGCAGGGACGGTCGGATTGATGACAGCTCTGTTTGCCCAGAGGGCTGGCGCATCGTCTGTCGTCGTCGCCGATCCTTCGGAATTTCGGCGCAACAAAGCAGAAGCCCTTGGCTTGACCGCAATGGGTGAGGACGACGTCTGGCAGCATGCGAAAGCGCGCTGGCACAATGGCGGACAGGATCGCGGCGCCGATGTCGTCTTTCAGACGCGGGCGCACGCGCGAAGCTTGCATATTGCCTTGAAGACGCTGCGCCCGCAGGGGACGGTTGTCGATCTCGCTTTCTACCAGGGCGGGGCGGATGCCTTGCGGCTGGGTGAGGAGTTTCATCACAATGGGCTCAATCTGCGCTGTGCGCAGATCAACCGCGTGCCACGTGGCTTGGCGACACTATGGGACAGGCGCCGCCTTGCCGAAGAAACGATCAGTCTCCTGAAAACCCATGGCGCGCTTATCCGCGAGCATATGATCACGCATATCGTCCCGTTCGACGACGGGCCGGCATTCCTGGCCGATCTGGTCGAAAACCGGCCAGAATTTCTGCAGATCGTTTTCAAGGCTTCCGAATGATTACCGATCAACCGCCCATCCGTATCCTGTTCGTTTTCGCTTGGCTGGTCGTCGGTGGTGAGGAAACGGAAGTTCGGCTGCTCGCCCGCAATCTGGACCCCGGCCGCTACCGGATCGACGTCGTGGTCTGCTTTCACAAGCCTGGCATGCCGGAACAGACGCATGAGCAATTGAAGGACTTGGGCGTGGATGTCGATACCACGCCGTATCAATTGTCTTTTGAAGACACGGTCAGCTATCTGGCCAGCAAGGTCTCGGGATATGATGTCGTGATCTCTTGCCAGAATGTTGCGGATATCTATCCGGCATTGGAGCGTATGCATTGGCGTCCGCCGCTGATCGAGCATGGTGGACTGGTGTCGGAGGCACTGGCTGGTCCGAAGCATTTCACCAGTCGTTACGTCGGGGTTTGCCGATCCATCAGGGACGCCGCCGCGTCGAAGATGCCCGGACGTGAATCGAGTGCGGTTGAGATTCCGTCAATGGTTGATCTCGCAGAGTTCAATCCGAGTCAGCGCCCGATCATGCGACTGAAACTTGGCGCGAGCGAGAGTACGATTCTGATCGGCTGGGTTGGGCGCCTGGATCCGAAGAAGAATGTCGATGACTTTATCGAAGCGGCAGCCATCGTTCATGCGCAGAACATCTCCGCCCGCTTTCTCGTAATTGGTGGACCGGACGCCTTCCTTCCGGACTACGCGTCGCAGCTGGAAGCATTGGCAAAAGCCCGTGGGCTTGCTGGGGTGCTGGAGTTTCTCGGCGATCGAAAGGATATTCCGTCTTTGCTGTCGGCGCTCGACATCTTCGTCTGGCTGTCCAAAGGAGAAGGGATGCCACACGTGATTGCGGAAGCGGGTGCTGCGGGCCTGCCAGTGATCGCAACTCCAGACAACGGCGCAACACAGCAGATCGAGGACGGCGTAACTGGGTTGTTTGTGCCCTATAGCGACCCAATCGCTGTCGCCGAGGCAATAACCAAGCTCATTCACGCGAATGCGTTGCGCCAAAAACTTGGCCTAGGGCTGCGTTCGACCGTGGAAAGCCGCTACAGCGCAGCTGCAGTAACTCCGCAATGGGCAAACCTGATCCAAGATGTCATGTCGGAGCGATCGCCGGCGGTACCGACCGGCTTGTTCCGATCCTTTCTGCAAGGCGGTTTTGAATGCTCCACCCATCGGTTGCGTCCGCGCCTCGGGGAAACGATTGGGAGACGCCTCGATGTTATTGCTGCCACCGGGCATGATATAAACGCCGCTAGGGATTATGATCAGCTTGCTGGGTATTCGCTTCGCACGGTGCGCGATGGCTTGCGGTGGCACCTGATCGAGACTGGTGCCGGGAGTTATGACTGGTCGAGTTTTTTGCCTATGCTAAGGGCTGCAAATGAGACCCGAACCCAGGTGATTTGGGATCTTCTACACTATGGCTGGCCCGACGATATCGACATATGGTCTCCCGATTTCGTCAATCGTTTTGCATGTTTTGCCGGTGCCGCAGCGAGAGTTGTGCGTAGCGAAAGCGACGCCGTGCCGTTCTATTCGCCCGTCAACGAAATTTCGTTCTTATCTTGGGGTGGCGGGGATGCCGGCTATCTCAACCCCTTTACCAATGGGCGCGGTTTCGAACTAAAAGTTCAGCTTGCCCGTGCCTCCATCGCGGCGATGGATGCGGTACTTGCGGTCGATCCAAGAGCACGCTTCGTCCACTGCGACCCGGTCATCAACGTCATCACCGATCCTTCCCGACTATGGCAAAGGCGTGAAGCCGAGGGCCACCGTCAATCGCAGTTTCAAGGATGGGACCTGCTTGCCGGACGTCTGTGGCCACAGATTGGCGGCGCTGATAAGTATCTCGATATAGTAGGCGTCAACTATTATCACAACAATCAATGGGTTCACGGCGGCCCCCCAATTGACAGAGGCCATTGCCTTTACAAGCCGCTTCGAAATATCCTCAGCGAGACTTTCGCTCGATACGGCAAACCGCTCTTTGTCGCGGAGACAGGTATAGAGGCCGAAAAAAGACCCGAGTGGATCATGTACGTCTACAAAGAGGTAAAGGCGGCGATTGCTGCCGGCGTTCCTATCGAAGGAATATGCCTATACCCCATCGTCAATCACCTGGGATGGGATGATGATCGGCCGTGCGAAAACGGTTTGTTGTCGTCGGTTTTGGTAGGCTCTGAGCGCGTCGCGCACAAACCCTTGCAAAAAGCACTTCTCTCGATCTGGAACGATATCAGCGAGCGAGTTGATACGGATGCAAAATTGCAAATGCCCTAGCGGTGTGCGCCCGTCATTCAAGCTTATGTAAACGTCATCTTGATCGACCCGTCTGGTTGGGTGAACGTCATGATCGTCACCAGGCACGTCGATTTCACATCAGCAACGCTAACATACTTTATTTTAATGACCGACTTTGATTATGGGCGTATCTTAAACCATCGGCCTCACGATTTTCGGCCGCTCGCCTGATAACAGGCGAAGGGCTTCCGGTGAAAGCTCCGCCGTCAGCCGCGAAACTCTCCATCCTTCATCTGACGCTCGTTAGAGTTAATGTCCCAGTCCTTTCCCTGCTCCTTCTTTCCCGGTGGAGCTTTATGCGCGGTGGCATCATCGGAGCCCGTTATGGCGCGCGGCTTAGCGCTGGCAACGCCGTTGTTGTCGCTGTGGTCCAGGCCCTTCGCGTACTGGCCTTGCGCATCCGCGTGGATGGTGGAAAGGCGGCTTGCCCGTTCGGTATCTGCATCTGCTGCCATCATGCATCTCCTTTGGTTTTGCCTGCATCCGTAACTTTCGAGCGATCAGGATCGTTCAGGTTTTCACCAACGGCGTCACGATCGGTTTCCGGGTCGTCGATGGCGGGAAGGTAGCCTGCAGGACGTGTTTCTTCGGGGCCTTCCCAGCGAGGAGACTGGTCTGTCGTGCCTGCCGGGCCTGGCTTTGGGGTGTCGTGTTTCATGGGTCTTCCTCCGTTAATAGACTTCAACTTGAGACGGGACCGATGGTTCCTTCACCAATATGCGAATCCATGAAGCATTGAAGCGATAGCGCCAAAGGCTGCGGAACTTGTTGCAAGCGGTTCGGTTGATCCGCTTTGGAGAAACCCATGCCGATATTTCATTTCAAATCAGGTGATGAAACCGTCGCCAGCGCGACTCCCCTTTTGTTTGAGACTCAAGAGGATGCGATAAACCAAACACGTCTTGCCCTCTGCGAGATGGCACCTGATCAGCTTTCGGAGAACGCGGTGGATCTGATTACAATCGAGATTCAGGATGAAGCGAAGCACCCTCTATTCGAGGGTGCGCCTGATTATGGAAGTTATTCCGAAAACCATCCCATAAGCGGCTTATCGAGCCACCCAGCCCTTCAAAGTGTTTCGCTTTCGATGAGACGTTGGATGCTGGTCAAATGGCGTGGGGCCGCAAATTTTCTGCCAGTCCGGTATTATACGGAACCAAGGAACGGTTTTGAAGTTGTGGGGGTCCATTCAACCTCGAAAGGAAAACTCATGGCCGAAAAGACTTTGGACGACCTGTTTCTCGATACGCTCAAGGATATCTATTATGCGGAAAAGCAGATCCTGAAGGCGTTGCCGAAGATGGCACGTGCAGCCCAGTCTGAGCAAGGCAAGGCGGCTTTCCTTCAGCACCGCGACGAAACGGAAGGCCAGATCGAGCGTCTCCAGCAGGTGTTCGAACTGATTGGCAAGCCGGCCCGCGGCAAGACCTGTGAGGCCATTCAGGGCATTCTCGCTGAAGGCGAGGAAATCATCGAAGACTATAAGGGTTCTGTTGCCCTCGATGCCGGCCTCATCTCCTCGGCACAGGCGGTCGAGCACTACGAAATCGCCCGTTACGGTACCTTGAAGGCCTGGGCCGAGCAGCTGGGTCACACCGATGCGATCGCCCTGATCGACGCAAACCTTCAGGAAGAGATTGCGACCGACGAGAAGCTGTCGGCATTGGGCGAAGGCTCTGCCAAAGCTAAGGGCAAGCTGAGAGCCACTAAGTAATCCGTCGCGGTGGTTGGTCATCAAATAAGGCCATCACCGTGAAGACGATGATGGCCTTGTGTCCGTCCAACTTGCGCCTCCAAGGCCAGGTTTGCATCCTCAGGGATGCACCCGCATGCCAGCGTTGTTACAAAGAAAGATGCTGAAGTGAAAACATTTGGAATTGCCTATATTGCCACCCTCGTGTCGTTCCTGGCCATAGACGCAATTTGGCTCGGCGTCGTGGCTCGTAAATTTTACCAAGAGCAACTCGGCAATCTTATGCTTCCGTCACCCAACTTTGCGGTCGCTGCCGTTTTCTATTTGTTCTTTGCTACGGCAATCGTCGCGCTGGCTGTCCGTCCCGGGCTCGAGGCGGGATCGCTTTGGACAGCAGCCGGCTACGGCGCCGTGCTGGGTCTGGCAGCCTATGGAACCTACGATATAACCAATCTCTCGACGCTGAAGAATTGGCCGGTTTCACTCAGCATCGTTGATATGATCTGGGGCGCTGTATTGACAGCGATTGCCAGCATGAGCGGCTACGCTGTCGCGCGACATTTCGCATAGCTCTGCTGTTTCCGAGTAAACTTGTAATTTTGGATAAAGACTGGAGATTGGCTTGCGCGTGTCCGAGTATTCAAGCTTCACAAGTCAGGCGTCATCGGACCCTGTCCGAATCTCAAGCGCGTTAACCGCCGCAAAACTGGTCGAGATCATGCATTCCGATCCACGTCCGCATACCTACGTTGCTTTGACGGGGGGAACGGCAGAGCGGATCGCAAGTGCAGCCAGATGTCTGGGCCCGGACATCGAGGTAATCCTACTGCCGCCGTGGGACTGTCTTCCCTACGATCGCGTCGCGCCGTCCAAACAGGCGATGGGTCAGCGTATGGATGCGCTCCGTGTCTGGCTGCAACAGGCGTCGAAGCCGAGGCTGCTCATCACCTCATTGGGAGCGGTGCTGCAGCCAACCCCACCTTTTCCTGTCGTGCGGGAAAGCGAGGTCACTCTCGAGGTCGGGCAGCCATTCGATCGTGACGAATTCAGAAAATTCGCGCTTAGAACTGGTTATCTGGAGGAGGCACTCGCTGATGAGCCTGGCGAACTCGTGTTCCGCGAGGACGTCGTTGACATTTTTCCCGCCGGTAGCCCAGTCCCGATGCGCATCGTGCTCGACGGCGATAACAGGATCGAGGAGCTACGGTTTTACGACGCTGAGACTCAGCGAACCACCAAAACGGTCGAGCAAATGACATTTGGGCCGGCTTCAGAGCTGATCCTTAGCAGCTTCTCAGACGCCGCCGATAGCCGTCCCGTATCTGTCGAAGAGCAACTGCTGCAAGCATACGGCATGATGCCAACTCTGGTTGATGTCGTTGACGGCAGTCTGCTCTCTTTACAGGAGGGATGGGAAAGCAAACTCGACGAACTCATTGCGACCATTCAGGACGCGACAGAAGCCCGTGTGCAATCCGAGTCGGGAGCGCGCCGAAAGCCAAGTCGTTTTTACCTTCACCGGGATCAGCTTCTTCGAGAAATCGCACCGTTTGACCGGTTTGACATCGATTACGCCGACGCTCGTCCACAAGGCTCGATCGAGGGGCGCAATCGTCGAAAGGCTCTGGTCACTTTTGTCGATCAGCAGAAAAAAGCGGGCCAAACCGTGGTACTCGCCGGCTGCGGTCGGTCGATGGAAAATCTGGTTGGCGCCTTGGCGCAAATATCAGATGTGACGCCTGTTGTTGATTGGAAGGCATGCATTTCAGCGCCGGCGGGATCCGTGTTGACACTAAATTGTCGATTGGACCGAGGCTTTGCTATCGACCACATTCAGGTCGTAACGACTGCTCACGTTTTGGGTGAAGAGGCCGACGAGATCGATACCTCGTCATTCCTGAATGAGCCGCAAATTCAGCTTGGTGACGTCGTGGTTCACGAGGACCACGGGGTCGGGATCTTGCAGGGGCTCGAAACCCTTGATGTCGAGGGGATCCGTCAGGACGCGGCCCGGCTCGAATATCGCGATGGCGGCTCCGTCCTCGTGCCGATGGCCGAGTTCGGCAAGCTGTGGCGATATGGATCGTCCCCCGAAACCGTCACACTGGACCGACTGCACACCGAGGCCTGGGCCAAGCGTCGTTCTGCGATCAACAAGGACATTGAAAAAGTCGCTCGGCATCTAAAGCGGCTTGCTAAGGGTCGTCGCGAAGCCACAGCTGACGCGTTCGTTGCGCCACAAAAGGCGTATGCAGACTTCGTGCGGCGCTTTCCCTATTCGGAGACAGCCCATCAGTCATCGGCAGTTCGCGCGGTCTTGCAGGATTTAAGCTGTGGAAAGCCGATGAATCGTCTCGTCTGCGGCGATGTTGGATTCGGCAAGACCGAAATTGCCTTGAGGGCGGCGGCCGCAGTTGCTTTGTGTGGCGCGCAGGTGGTGGTTATAGCACCGACCACGGTTCTGGCCCGCCAGCATTATCTCACATTCGCGCGTCGGTTTGCCAACACGGATGTCAGAGTTGAGATGCTCTCGAGGATTGTCGATCGGAAGACGGCAACTGACGTCAAAGCGGGATTGGCGTCTGGCGAAGTCGGCATCGTCATCGCCACGCAGGCCGTGCTTGCAAAGGATGTTCGGTTTGCCCGGCTCGGCCTGCTGATTATCGATGAAGAGCACAAGTTCGGCGCGCGCGACAAACAGGCGCTGAGCTCGCTCTCGCCCACATTGCATATGCTGGCGATGTCAGCGACACCGATCCCCCGGACGTTGCAATCGGCGATGATCGGTATCCAGGATGTCAGCACCCTTGCGACGTCGCCGAGAAAACGTCGGCCGGTCAGAACCACGCTTGGACCATTCGATCGCGCTTCCATGCGTGTCGCGCTGCTGCGCGAGTTTCGCCGCGGCGGGCAGAGTTTCGTTGTTGTGCCGCAAATTGAAGATATCGACGGCGTTCACGAAATGCTGACAGACCTCGTCCCCGAGCTATCGGTCCGCGTCGCGCACGGTAAAATGAAAGCTGCAGACCTGGACGAGGTCATGGTCCGATTTGGCGACGGGGATGGGGACGTTCTCCTGTCCACAAACATTATTGAAAGCGGGCTCGATATCCCGCGTGC
This sequence comes from Hyphomicrobiales bacterium, assembly GCA_900472785.1. Classification (GTDB taxonomy): domain Bacteria; phylum Pseudomonadota; class Alphaproteobacteria; order Rhizobiales; family Rhizobiaceae; genus Pararhizobium. The sequence goes on from UCJH01000028.1 coordinate 167,416, forward strand.
AAACACCGTCTTCATCTGGCGGGCCGATCGATTTGGCCTGGCGCAGTTGCACCAGCTGCGGGGCAGGGTCGGGCGTGGTCAGATCCAAGGCTTAGCTATGCTTTTGGCCGACGATAAGATCTCGGGTGAAACGCGTAGTCGCCTGTTGACCATGGAAGCCCACGATCGCTTGGGCGCTGGCTTTGCATTAAGCATGCAGGATCTCGATATGCGTGGCGCCGGCGATATTGCCGGAGACGATCAGGCGGGGCACATGAAACTGCTCGGCGTCAGTCTTTATCAAAAACTCTTGGAACGCGCGGTACTGGCGAGCGGCAAACAGGGATTTCGTGAGCAACAGGATGTTGCAATCAATATTGGCATCACTCAATCGGTACCCGAACACTACGTGTCGGACGGTACGGTGCGACTCAACCTGTATGCTCGACTGCTTCGCGCGGGTGATCAAAGTGCCCTCGATGAACTGGAAGACGAGTTCGACGACCGTTTCGGTGACCTGCCTGATGAGGTCTTCACACTCATCCGCGTTGCCAGAGTTCGCGTTGCAGCTGCGGCGTATGGTGTCTGCAAGATCGATGCTGGACCACGCGGCTTGGCGATACGTTTTGCATCAAACCCTACTCTTAAGCAGCGCAGTACGCTGACCAAGTTTTGTCAGGCCGAGTACCGGGATCAGCGGCTCGTCTTCTCGGTCTCACTGAATGATGGCCCGCAACGGCTTTCATTCCTGGAAAAAGTCTTGCGACAGATCGTCCCAAAATGACCTGCGACTGTCTAGCAACATTTGAGCCTAGAATGTTTTCGTGTTTTACAATCGAAGGGTTTTCGGCAACTGCGCCTACAACTTCAGCGCAAGAGGTAAGCTGACCCCACTGACGTGGTTAGAGCGTGTGCCTGTATTGCGGGTAGCCGCCGGAACTTCTATGAACTGCATGTCGCCAAGAGCTCAAATGTCGCCGCTGAGACAGTCGGGCGCCTGGCAGAGCTGTGGGAGATCGAGGACAGCATCGCGGCAAAAATCCTCACGCCCGTGTCGCGGCGCGTCCGGAACGTTTGGCGTTTATTGTCCGTGACCTCTTTACACTCTAACAGGCACCACTGCCGCGGGTCTCGGGAAAATCCAAACGCGCTGAGGCTTTCCGATATGCCATCTCGCGCCGAGACGTCTTCGAGCAATTTCTTACCGACGGGCGCATCGAGATTGTCTCCAACAGTGTTGAGCGAGCGATCAGACCCCCCAAGCCATCATCAGGATGAACAGCCCCTTCGCCTGCAGCGACTTCGGCGGCAGGACATGCGCGACGATGTCGGGCTACCGGGCTTCTTCCGTGTGGAACAACTTGCCCGCTTGGGGTGTTACGGTTTCGAGGTCGCGGCGTGTCAATCGGACATGACGGAGACGGTGAACGCAGCGATTTTTCCGATTTCTCGCTGCGGGCAACGAAACGCCAGGCGAGCGCCCAACCCGTCCGCCGTGTCCTTATTTCCTCTGTTTTCGAGTATCCCCTTGCCAAACATCGCGATTATCGGCTCCGGCCCCACGGGTATCTACACATTGAAGGGTTTGGTCGAGAGCGATACGCCGCTGTCGATCACCGTCTACGAAGCAAACGCCGACCCAGGCAAAGGTACACCCTACCATCCTCGCGCCAATGACCGCGCAATGCTTGCGAACATCGCCAGCATCGAACTTCCTCCGGTTTGTGAGAGCTTGGTCTCCTGGCTGCGTCGGAAAAGTCCTGCTGAACTGGCCGTGCTTGATATCGCTGTGGAAAATATCGGCGAGCGGGATTTCTATCCTCGCATCGTGCTTGGAGAGTATTTTCAGTCACAACTTCAGGGACTGCTTGCCAAGGCCATTGACCATGGCCATGTCGTCGATGTCAGGGCCAATCACCGTGCAGTTGATATCGCGCTTCGCGAAACCGATATCACCATCAAGGTTCAGAAAGCGGATGGCGACGACAGTCAGCAGACCTTCGATCACGTGGTGATGGCGACCGGTCACGATTGGCCGGAGACGACCGAGACGAAGCCGGGTTTCTTCATCTCGCCATGGCCGGCGGCAAACCTGGATACAATCGGCGACGTCGCAGTCGGCGTTTTAGGCACATCGCTCAGCGGCATCGACGCTGTCGTGTCGGTCGCAACCTCGCACGGTTCGTTCATGCTGGATGAAGCGGGCGTGATGCAATATCACACGTCCGCAGGCAAGGACTTCCATATCACAATGATGTCGCGCAAGGGGCTCCTGCCAGAAGCCGATTTTTATTGCATCATTCCGTATGCCCCAACGACAATTTTCACTGATGCTGCGGTGGACAAGCTCATCGAGACCAGGCTCGATCGCCTTCTCGACGAATTATTCGACCTGTTTCGAGCGCAGCTGTTTTCGGACGATCCGGAGTACGCCGAGCGTCTCGGGCTCGGCATGTTGACAGTGGAAACCGTTGCGGACGCTTATTTTGCCGATCGCGAGTCCTATGATCCCTTTACCTGGGCGTCTCTCAATTTGGGTGAGGCGAAAGCGAACAAAGCGAGTTGCACAACAGTCGCCTGGCGATACTCAATCCTTAGAATGCATGAAATCCTGCTGCGCGCCGTCCCACATCTTCGGGCAGATGATCTCAAGCGCTTCCACAAGCACTTCAAAGCCCTGTTCGTTGATGATTACGCCACCGTGCCGCATCAGTCCATCGAGCGACTGCTTGCACTGCATCGCGCCGGCCGACTATCTGTGCTTAAGCTCGGATCGGATTATAACCTTGATACCGACACGGTCGAGCGGGGCGCCATTATCGAGATCGGCGAGGACACATACGAATTTAGGGCATTCATCGATGCAACGGGTCAGCAGGCCGTGTCCGCCTGGGACGTGCCTTTTCCGTCGTTGATCCGCCAAGGCGTGGTGCGTGAGGCGCGGACGGAAACGGGATTATCGACCTTGGCGGTCAGGGAAGACACGGCGGTGATCGCCACAGGGGGAATAGATCTGGACAGCAATTTCCGTCCCCGCTTCGAAAAGGAGCTGAGCCAAAGTCTCTACTGCGTATCGATCCCTTTTCTCCTTCACAAGCTGCCCTTCGTTCAAGGCATCACCAGCGCTGCGGAGCTTGGCAATATCGTTGCAACGGCAATTCTGGCCGAGGTCAACGGGATATCAACGGCGCTGGGAGAACAAACCGTCTCAGGTCCAATCCAAATCGACGCGTAAGAGCGACGATAAAAGGCGTTTATGCCTTTTAACGGTCATGCAAGAGCCAAATTTCAACTATCGCAACGACGTTGAAACCGAAGCAGAGTTGCTGCCGTCAAGAGAGCGCACGAAAGGAGATCGTCATGAATGTAGCACTTTCCTCCAATAACTGGCTTAGCCACACGAGCTCGCGCGAACTGCACGACCTCGGTATCAATCGTTCCGACATTCACAGCGTTGCCCGCCAGTTGGTCGCTCTTTAAGCGGGTTTTTTCCTGCCCATCCGGCTCATGACGCGGGTGTTTCTATATATGCTGTGCCACGAAGCCCTGAGCTCGGAATGTCTTTCGTCAGAATTGTGGGCTCTTGTAGGCAGTCATAAATCGGTGAAGGACGCGGTACCGCCAACCTACGAGGCTGAACTCATACAGTTCATCGCCAAAAAGGAAAGCCATGCCGCTCGGGTGCTAGACACGACTAGTGGGTAGAACTGTTGCTGCGACGATCTAACATCTTGGACGGGTCGAAGGTTCCAATCCTGTCAAGGCGGCGTTAGCGTTACGCCGTCTTCAGGGCAGCTATCAGTGCTCTGAGTGCGGGTGGCGATTGCCTCCGGCTTGGGTGGTACAGATGAAACCCCGGATAAGATGGGCACCAGTCCTTAAGCACCTGTACCAAGGTTCCATCTGCGATCTCGTCAGCCACGTCGTGTTCCATGATATAGCCTAGACCCACCCCGGCGCGGACGGCTGCTGCAGGCAGATCGCCGTCATTGGCAACCAGAGGTCCGCTGGTACGAATATTGATCTCCTTGCCATCTTTCTCGAATTCCCAGGGCAGCAATCCACCGGATGTCGTCAGCCTGTAACCGATGCAGGCGTGGCGTTCGAGATCGTATGGTGTAAGCGGTGGCGAAAACCGCTCGAAATAGGACGGCGTGCCGACGACCACTGTGCGCAGTTCCGGCCCGACCCTGACTGCGATCATGTCCTTGGCGACCGCTTCCCCCAGCCGAATACCGGCATCAAATCCTGCAGCAACGATATCCGTCAGGCCGTCCTCGATATTCACCTCAACCCGGATATCAGGATTGGCGAGAAGGAAGGCCGGTAATTTTGGCAAAAGCACCATGCGCGCCGCATAAGCAAATGTAGTGATCCTAACAGTGCCGGAGGGGTTGTCGCGCCACTCCGTGAGAGCCTCAAGGCCGTTCTCTATGTCGGCGAGCGCCGGGTTCAAGGACTGCAACAGCCGTTCGCCGGCTTCGGTTGGAGCAACACTTCGAGTGGTTCTAGCCAGAAGCCGGACACCAAGACGCTCCTCCAGCCCGCGCATCGCATGGCTGAGCGCTGAAGGCGACATCCCGAGCATCGCGGCGGCCCGTGTAAAGCTGCGCTCGCGGGCCACCGCGGCAAAAGCCATCAGATCATTGAGTTCGTTACGCCCCATTCATGCATGGTGCTCACAAGTTCATGCGGCAATCAACAGCTAATGCTCTGTGAGGCAAGGCGCTACATCTCGCTTCGTTACAAACATGGAGAACACGCATGGATCTCACCAGCTATCGTACACTCGGCAAATCCGGCCTGATCGTCAGCCCACTTGCACTCGGCACTATGACTTTCGGCGCCGAACGCTGGGGTGCCGGGACCAAAGCCTCACGCTCATTGTTTGACGCCTATGTCGATGCCGGAGGCAATTTCGTGGATACAGCGGATGTTTACTCCGCCGGCCGCAGTGAGGAGATGCTAGGCGAATTCGTTGCGGAAAGTGGCAGGCGCGATCGTCTGGTGATCGCCACAAAATCCGGCTTTCCGCGGGGGCAGGTTACTCCGTTATGGGGCGGCAACGGTGCCAAGAATATCCGTATCGGACTTGAGGGATCTCTGAAGCGGCTGAAAACGGATTATATCGACATGTACTGGATGCATGTCTGGGATCGTACCACGCCGGCCGAAGAGGTTTTGCAGACGCTAAGCGATGCTGTTCGAGCGGGCAGGATCCTTCACTACGGCTTTTCGAACACGCCTGCCTGGTACGTGGCAAAGATTGCCACTCTCGCTGAAGCACATGGCCTGCCGAAGCCGATCGGCCTGCAATACGCCTATTCACTGATCGATCGTGGCATCGAGCTCGATCTCGTTCCGGCAGGTGCCGAATTCGGTCTGGGCATGGTGCCATGGAGCCCACTTGCCGCCGGCCTGCTGACCGGAAAATACGGTCGTGAAAAGATCAGTGACGCCAGCCGTGCGACAGGACTGCCTGACAAGGCGGGATCGGCAACCGAAAGCGAAAGCGACGGACGTCTCAATGGCGACAATCCTTTCGGCGGCATGCTGTTCACCGAGCGAAATTTCGACGTCGTCGATACACTGAAGGAAGTGGCCTCTGAAATCGGCCGTTCGCCGGCAGAGGTGGCCTTGGCATGGGTGGTCAATCGACCCGGCGTCTCATCGGTACTGATCGGCGCCAGCCGGGTGGATCAACTCTCCCAAAACATCGCATCCCTGGATGTGGTGTTGGCCGATGCTCACCTGCAGCGGTTGGAACAGGCGACTGCGTTGCCACTCCTCAACCCTTATTTCATATTCCAGCTGCCAAGCGAAAGTCTGTTTGCAGGACATCAGGTGCAGAGCTGGCATGCCAGATGAACGGATGACCCAGTTAGACGGAAGGGCTCGTTTAATCGCGCCCTTCTGAGGTGATGTGGCTCATCTGCTCAAGCACCGACGGTGCCAACCTCCAAAGCTTGCTGTTTAAATCATGATCTCGCCGCCGGTCACGGGAATGACGGCTCCTGTCATGTAACTGCCGAGATCAGAGGCAAGCAAAACATACGCACCTGCAAGCTCTGCCGGTTGGCCGGCTCGGCCGATCAGGGTATTCTCCCCAAACTTGGCGGCCTTCTCAGCCGGCATAGTGGAAGGGATGAGAGGGGTCCAGATCGGCCCTGGTGCGACCGCATTCACGCGGATGCCTTTTTCCGCCAGCATTTCGGCCAGACCCGCAGTGAAGTTCGATATCGCACCCTTGGTCGACGCATACGCTAACAGCTGCGGAGACGGCTGCCGCGACTGGATCGAAGTCGTGTTAATGATCGAACTGCCGGGCTTCATGTGAGGAGCGGCAGCCTTTGAAAGGAAGAAAGGCGCGTAAATATTGGTACGAAAGGTTTCATCCCATTCATCGGCCGTGATGTCCGCGATGTCTGCATAGGTTCGCTGGAACGCAGCGTTGTTCACGAGAATATCGATTCCGCCGAGTTGATCGACGGCGCGCTGTACGAGATCCTTGCAGTGTTCCTCGGATTTGATATCGCCAGAAACGACGAGAACTTTGCGTCCGGCCTCCTCGACCCACTTCACCGTATCGCGGGCGTCCTCGTCCTCGTTGAGATAAGAAATAACCACGTCGGCACCTTCGCGAGCGAAAGCGATGGCCACGGCCCTGCCAATCCCGGAGTCTGCCCCGGTGATGAGAGCGACTTTGCCAGTCAGCTTGCCATCTCCCTTGTAGGACTTTTCTCCATGATCAGGAACAGGCTTCATTTCGGCTGTCTTGCCCGGTGGCTCTTGCTGCTGTTCCGGATACGGGGGAGTGGGGTGTTGAGTGTCTTCCATCATTTCTCTCCTTTGACGCGTCAGCGCGATAACTTTGAAGGAGGCTCGCGGTTCCACGCGAAGGATTTCTAGCTCGGCCGGGGACAACGGTCGCTGGCCGTGATTTCTCTTAAACAAGTCCGCATCACGTTTACCCTCGGTGTGGCACGGACAGTTCAAATTGGAATTCGATACTTCATCACCTCTTCTCGAACGCACCGATGGTTTTTTCCTCTTGAGCACTATGCGGCTATCGGAGATGGACGTTCGGTTGCTCTCGTGGGAGCAGATGGTTTGATCGACGGGGGGTATGCGCCGGAAATGGATTCGCCGCCGCTCTTCAATAGAATGCACAACCGCGATGGTGGACGTTTCTCGATTTCGCAGGCGAAGCCTTCAAGTTTGAACTACGGTAACGGGAAAACAGCAATATTCTTGAGACGATCGTTAATACAGAAAAGGAAGCGCGCGCAGGTCATGAATCCTTGAACAGCGGGATTTTGAGGCGTCTTCCTTGGTGTAACTGGCACGCCGGATCGAAGGTCTGTCGGGATCGGTCGAGTTTCAGACTAGGCTCAGTCCAATCTGTGTCCGCGGTGAGGTAAGCCGGGCAGATCACTAAAATGCGAAAATCGCTATATTACTGACCTCACAGTGCAGAACCGATTCAAGACTGTGGCGAAAGGGAAGTCGGACGCGAGAACCGGCACCCTTTCATTGAAGTTTAAAAGGTTAATCGAGAAATGCACCGCGTGCGCCGAGAAGCTCGTGCGCTAATTTGCGGATTGCCTCTTCTGCGACTTCAAACGTTCATCCCATGCTTTCCGCCCTTCGAGCGAGGGCAACAAACGCTTCCGGCATGTCCGGCCCAGCCGCGGCTTCGACGCTCACATCGCCGAGTGAAACGAGATCGTTGAACGACTGCCGAATGGCTTCGACAGCATTCTCGAGTGTCAGATCGCCGTCTGGGCGGTGGATTGATTGCATCGGAGGCATTGTATCAGGTCCTTTTTAGGGAGTAGCGGCAGCGCCTTTGAACACGCAACCGGTGGATTGGTCATGGTTTATTCGCTGAAAGCCTGGCTTTGGTCTGACCCGTCCTGCCGTTTGGCCTCAGTCTGATCGTCGATATCAACTTCCGTCTTGTAGACGATGTCGTTGATCGTCTGGGCGCCTGTCCGTTACACACGCGGTCGTCTGGAGCATTTACGCGCTGAGTCTAAGGGTCATGGAAAGACGAGCTTTCCTCGATTACCCTGACTTCTTGAGCGGGTTCGTCACGTAGCCATGTCTCGGAACTCGCTGATGCAATTTGCTGACAATTCACCGTGGAAATTAGGAGATCGAAACGCCCGCGCTCCCACACCTTCAGCGTGTAGCGCCCCACAGGTATGCCACTGCTGCCACGATTGCCGCAGTTGCCAGGGGTCGTTCGCTGACAACTTTGCGGAACTCCCCGAAGAGTGTTTTCGTGTCCTCGACAATCTCGGTTACCAACGCGGTTGGATCCGGTTCGACCCTGACCCTTTCGGCCTTTTCCGCGTCAGTACGGCCGGAGGATATGGAGGTCGATGTCATAGAAACTGGGTCCGATGCCGGAAATGTATCTTCCAGACCGGTATCGAGCTCGCCCTTTGCGGCTTGCTCCTGCTGTTGCGCGCGTTCTTGTTGAAGAGATCTGACTGCGGGAGAATTCTTCGGGTTATCGGTCACTATGCACCTCGTCTCGTTAATTTAGCCATTTTGCCTGAAGGATTGTTTCCACGACGCCGTCGTCGGTAACTTCGATGAGTTTGAGTCTTCCGGATTTGTGTAGCACCCCCAATCCCTGGTCGATGGCCACGTCGTTGGCGTCCAGCAGAGCCTTCACATCCTCGATGGTCTGGGGCATTGACCCGATCGCCACGAGGTCGCTTTCGATGCGGGTAAGGAAGTAACGCATTCCCTTGGTATTCACGGATTGCTCCTTCAGACGGCCAGATGAATTCGCTCTAACTCGCTGCTCGTCCACATGTTCCGACGTGAGATTTCCGCTGTCACTGCTTTCAGCGTAACGGCGGGTTTGTTGAGCAAGCTGCAAATATCATTCGTCACGGCGGTAGAAAAAAGTCGGCTGTGGTTTGATCGCCGTGTCGAGCGCCGGTTACCTGCGGCCGGCATGTTAAAGCTGGACAGGCTTGATCGTCGCTACCGAAATTTCGCCTTCGACCACGCCGCGTGTGAGGTCCAATCGAGCGTGATCGATCTCAATGACCGTATAGAGCTTTTCCGACCGGAACGCGCTGGCATTACTGGTCGTAACATCTTCGGCCGGGGCCGCATCGATTTCCATGAAATCAAGTTCCCGCTCTGCAGCCACGATACGGGCGTCTCCTGAAGTGCGTGCGGCGACAACAACCACTCCCTGGTAGGGAGAATTGTCCCATCGTGGGTCGTTCGGCCCGGCAATCGGCTCAAGCCTATAAACATTCAGTCGCTCACGCTCTGAGCCACCCGTCGTAACGGCGTCATCCCTTTGCGCCTTGCTCTCGACTGACTGTCCGAATTCCGTTGGACTGGTCGCATCGGTAGGACCAATGTGCTTCTGATCGTTGGTCGCATTCGACATGGTATCGCTCCTGGATTTCGATCGCCTTTAGGACTCTGTACGCGAGATTGTTCGGTCTTGACGAGAAAGGCCGACTTTCGGGCGACCTTTCTCAGGGATGCACGCCTCAGACGATTTGAGGCTTGATGGAAGGGACAGATTGCCGACCGCCGTCATGATATTCATAGTCATCTGGAGGAATGTTGCCATTCGGTGTGAGCTCATCGACTGCCTTGGGGAGATCGCGGCTCAGGCGGCTGAGAATTTCCTCCGGCGATAAACCCGTTCTCGCGGACAGATCGTCGAGGACTTCCGGTCCCAATGCCTGCGAGAGCTCGGTATCGTCAATTTCGGCGTTCGGCCCAGTTTCGACCCAGGACTTGGCGGTCTCGCCGTGACCATTCTGCTGGAACTGTTTCAGAAGGTCACCGAGGCCACCGCCCAAAACGCTTCCGGTGGACGCTCCGCCAAGGAGGCCGCCGAGACCTCCGAGCCCGCCTGCGCCGCCTGTCAGGCCACCAAGCAAACCGCCGAGCCCGCCTGATTGCTGGCCAGGCGTTCCATCGTCTTGCGGCTGCTGAAGACCCCGCAACAACTCGCCGATCTTGTCCCTGTTTTGGAATCCGGCAACCGCCAAGACTCCCAGGAGTGCCTTCAATGCGCTGCTAGCCATTTTACTTCCTCCAATTCTAATGTGGGGATCAACCCTCAGCCTTCTGGTTGACGACAGACGTGGCGATGGCCGTGAGTGCCAGGTCGGTCGCCTGCTCCTCGTCGAGCGTCGTCTGGAGAAGACCGGCGGCGTCGTTCAGGCCAAGCTCCAGAGCCCATGTCCGCAGAGTGCCGTAGCGTGACATCTCGTAGTGTTCCACGGCTTGGGCAGCTGCCAGCAGCCCAGCGTCGAGTGCCGGCGAACCTTCGTACTCTTCCATGATCTCGGCTCCCTCGTCGGTAATGCCGAGGATGGCGTCGCAGGTCTTTTGCTCGGGTTCTTCGCCGAAGATTTCGAATACCTGTTCAAGGCGTTCGACGTGGACCTTGGTTTCGGCGAGGTGTTTGGTGAAGGCGTCCTTGAGCTGAACGCTTTTTGCCGCTTCGTGCATCTTAGGCAGCGTTTCGACGATCTTGTTTTCGGCGAAATACACATCCTTGAGCGTGTCGAGGAAAAGTTCATCGAGTGTTTTGACTTCGGCCATGGGAAATTCCAATCCAGTGAAAAAAGCCACCGGACAATTCCGGTGGCCTGACGTGTCAAACAGTGCGGCGGGTCGCCGGTTCTGCTACGATGACGCCGCTGTGTTTCGTGCCCGTCACGCCGCCGAACCAAGATGCGATCGCACCGAGAACGAGGGCGATGAAGCCGAGGATCGCGCCTGCTGATACCGCGGCGCTCGCGGCCTGGGCTGCATCAACAGCCTGCTGCTTGGCAGCCGCGACGTTCTCCCGGTATGTCTTTTCGTAGCCGTCGACCTCAGTACGGGCCTGATCGACAGGGATGTTTTTAGCCTTTGCGACCGCGTCGGCGGCGCGGACGCGGGCATCTTCTGCCGTTGCTTCGTCACCTGTCACGGCAGCCTGAACAGCGGCGATCGCAGCGTTCTGAAGCGCTTGCGGATCGGTGCCAGTCGAGCTGCGAATCTGCTGTTCGATGCCAGCCATGGGGTTTGCCGAGTTGGCGACTGCCGGAGCAGCGGCCGTAACCGCAGTTGCCGCCGTCTTGCCCACGCCACCGACGACGCTCGACAGGCCGTTGAAGGCCCCGCCAATCAGTGCGCCGACCGAGGTGGTCAGAAGGTAGAGAACGACAAGCGTTGTTACCGCCCAGGAGGTGAGGCCATGGTAGCCGCCGGTCGAATTGCTTGGGCGACCGGAAAGGCGACTTGCGACGTAACCACCAATATATGAAGAAACGAGGCCAGCGATGACGAACCAGATGCCGCCGGCGATAGAGAACGTGCTGGCATCAGGATTGTCAGAGGTTGCCGGATCGAGGACGGCAGCGCCAATGCCGACACCGAGGAGGTTGAGCAGAAACTGCACCGCCAGGGCGATGGAGACGCCCGCGAAGATCGAGCCCCAGGAGATTTTGTTGAGAGCCGCAGTGGCGGTTGTGTCGCCGTAGACGGTGTCGTGGTTGAGGTTGGTGGAGATCGGTACGGTCATGGTGCGGTCCCTGCATGTTGATCACGGATTCGTGAGTGGTGATGCAACTCTCCGGGGCCGCACAAGTTCCTTCAGCCGACGCGAAGGTTTACGATGTGGTTGAGGGCGGCTCTGGCCGCCCTCAATTTTGAACTCAGTTTCGGCGACTACCGGCCGTACCATCGGTGCGGACACCGCCATCCCGTTCGTCGTCGATTTCGACTTCGGTCTTTCGGACCGTGTCGGAAATCGTCTCTTCGCGCTGCTCCGCAGTCTTTCGGAGCGAGATTTCCTCAACGACGCGAGCATTCTTTGAAACCACCGCTTCCTCGCGATGTTCCCCGGCTTCGATGGTGCGACCGACGAAGGCATCCTCGGTGCCAGCGAGCGCCTGGTCCACGGTGCGACGGGTTACTTCAAGGTCCTCGTTGCGAAGTGATACACTCTCGGTAGCTAAAGGCAGTCTTGGAGAGCGTTGAGCAAGGGAGGCGGACGACACGTAGACAACTCCCAAAAAGAAGAAGTATCGCCACGCGCAAACGTCGCAGCATCAGAATAGTCCCAGTCATAGAGAAAGACGCTCGTGGTGACGAAGCAGGCGGGCCGTCCAGGACCTCAGTCGAAGACCCGCTAGTCGGACGCCGACCTGTAAGGCTAAAGTCCTGTATATCCATGGCAAAGGTCGGCTGGGCACCCTACCAAGGAACAAATCCACAAGCAGCCTATTCCTTCCCGAACCTGGATTAGGAGGCAACGATGGATAACAGCTTGCAGGAAGCCCGCTGGCTTCTCATACCGCTCGTGGCGTTAATTCTTACAATGCTGGCAACCGCGGTAGTGGCGGGTTGAAACACGTATGGCGGTATAGGCTCCGCCTAACGGCGACATGGGCCAAGGGTTTGTGCACGAGCTTTCGCGCCGACCCGAGAGAAAGGTATTTTGCTCTTCACGGGCAGCCCCGGAGGGATGTTTGTCGACTGTGGTCCCCATAGCATTTCTCTGATCATGCCCTAGATTAAGGGACACTTCAGGGGGAGAGACAGTAGTGACCAGACAGGACATGGACAGTCGGGGCAGAGACGATGCATCGGGAGCCCTGTTGGACGTTCTTCAAGCGATGAAAAGGGGAGAATTTTCCGCGCGAATGCGGTCAGATTTGACTGGCGTCACAGGAAAAATCGCCGACACATTGAACGATATCATTGCCGCCAATCAGAAGATGGCTGAGCAGCTGGAAACCGTTGGCCAGGTCGTCGGTCGTGACGGCCGGACCAGTACGCGCGTGAGGCTCGGCCTATCCGACGGTGCCTGGGCGGACATGGAAGGCTCAATCAACACCCTGATTGACGATCTGCTATGGCCAACGACTGCGGTGACACGAACGATTACGGCGGTCGCCAAAGGCGACCTCCTCCAAACCGTACCGCTTGACGTCGATGGGAGGCCATTGAAGGGCGAGTTCCTGCGTTCAGCTCAGATCGTCAACACGATGATCAAGCAGTTGAGCGTCTTTACCTCTGAAGTTACCCGCGTTGCCCGCGAGGTCGGCACGGACGGAAAGCTGGGCGGACAGGCGCAGGTCTCAGAGGTAACAGGTGTCTGGAAAGACCTCACCGAGAGCGTCAATTCCATGGCTTCAAACTTGACCGCGCAGGTCCGCAACATTGCCGAAGTGACGATCGCTGTCGCCAATGGCGACCTTTCCAAGAAAATCACAGTCGATGTCCGCGGCGAAATCCTTCAACTGAAGGAGGCCATCAACACGATGGTCGACCAGCTTCGTTCCTTTGCGTCGGAAGTTACGCGCGTCGCGCGCGAAGTCGGCACGGAGGGAAAGCTGGGGGGCCAGGCCTTGGTTCCCGGCGTCGCAGGCACCTGGAAAGACCTGACGGACTCGGTCAACGCGATGTGCGGCAATCTGACGGCTCAGGTTCGAAACATTGCCCAGGTCACGACGGCCGTAGCGCGCGGGGACCTTTCCCGCAAGATCACCGTCAATGTCTCGGGCGAAATCCTGGAGCTGAAAGAGACCATCAATACGATGGTTGATCAGCTGAACGGCTTTGCCGGCGAGGTGACGCGTGTAGCGCGCGAAGTGGGCACCGAAGGACGGCTTGGAGGGCAGGCCCAGGTTCCTGGCGTCGCGGGCACTTGGAAGGATCTGACCGACAACGTCAATTCCATGGCTTCAAACCTGACGGCTCAGGTCCGCAACATCGCCGAGGTTTCGACCGCGATCGCCAGCGGAGATTTGTCGAAAAAGATCACGGTCACCGTTTCCGGCGAAATTCTGGAACTCAAGGAGACCATCAACACGATGGTCGACCAGCTCAATGCATTTGCATCGGAAGTGACGCGTGTGGCGCGTGAGGTGGGTACGGAGGGACGGCTCGGGGGACAAGCCAACGTGCGAGGCGTGGCCGGTACATGGAAGGATCTTACCGAGAACGTCAACTCGATGGCGGGCAACTTGACTGCCCAGGTTCGCAACATCGCCGACGTATCGACCGCAATTGCCAATGGCGACTTGTCCAAGAAAATCACGGTCGACGTGAAGGGCGAAATTCTTCAGCTCAAGGAAACCATCAATACGACGGTCGATCAGCTGAATGCCTTTGCGTCGGAAGTGACGCGCGTCGCGCGTGAGGTGGGTACCGAAGGAAAGCTTGGCGGACAGGCTCAACTCAAGGGTGTCGCCGGGACATGGAAGGATCTGACGGACTCCGTGAATTCCATGGCTTCCAACCTGACGGGCCAGGTGCGCAATATCGCGGAGGTGGCGACCGCCGTCGCACAAGGGGACCTGTCGAAAAAAATCACCGTCACGGTTTCCGGCGAAATTCTGGAGCTGAAGGAAACCATCAATACGATGGTGGACCAGCTCAACGGTTTTGCCGGAGAAGTGACACGTGTCGCAAGAGAGGTTGGCACAGAGGGCCGTCTGGGCGGCCAGGCGAACGTCCTTGGCGTTGCCGGAACATGGAAGGATCTTACCGACTCGGTCAATTCCATGGCGGGCAACCTGACGGCGCAGGTCCGCAACATCGCCGAAGTGTCCACGGCCATCGCCAACGGCGACCTATCGCGTAAGATTACCGTTGATGTGAAAGGCGAAATTCTTCAATTGAAGGAAACGCTGAACACCATGGTCGATCAGCTGAATCGTTTTGCTTCGGAGGTTACCCGTGTCGCGCGAGAAGTGGGTACGGAAGGGAAACTTGGCGGTCAGGCGCAGGTTCCGGGCGTGGCAGGAACATGGAAGGATTTGACCGAGAACGTCAACTCCATGGCATCGAACCTGACCGGGCAGGTGCGCAACATCGCCGAAGTAACCACCGCCGTTGCCCGAGGCGACTTGTCGCGAAAAATCACCGTCGATGTGAAGGGCGAAATTCTTGAGCTGAAGAACACCATCAACACGATGGTGGACCAGCTCAACGCGTTTGCCGGCGAAGTCACGCGTGTGGCGCGTGAGGTCGGCACCGAGGGTAAGCTTGGCGGTCAAGCGCAGGTTCCCGGCGTCGCCGGCACATGGAAAGATCTCACCGACTCTGTCAATTCCATGGCCGGCAATCTGACGGCACAGGTTCGCAACATCGCCGAAGTCGCGACCGCAATTGCCAATGGTGACCTGTCGCGGAAAATCACCGTTGATGTTCGCGGCGAAATCCTGCTTCTGAAGGATACCCTCAACACCATGGTCGATCAACTTCGCTCGTTTGCAGGTGAAGTGACACGCGTAGCGCGCGAGGTCGGCACCGACGGACGACTTGGCGGGCAGGCGGTCGTGCCGGGCGTCGCTGGAACGTGGAAGGACCTGACCGACAACGTCAATCTGCTCGCCGCCAACCTGACCACGCAGGTCCGCAACATCGCCGAAGTGACGACAGCTGTGGCGCGGGGCGACCTCAGCCGCAAGATTACCGTCGACGTGAAGGGCGAAATTCTTGAACTCAAGAACACTATCAACACCATGGTCGACCAACTGAACGCCTTTGCCGGCGAAGTAACGCGTGTCGCCCGTGAAGTCGGCACCGAAGGCAAGCTTGGCGGACAGGCGCAGGTGCCGGGCGTCGCCGGCACGTGGAAGGACCTGACGGACACCGTTAACGTTATGGCCGCCAACCTCACGGAGCAGGTTCGCGGTATCGTCAAGGTGGTGACCGCCGTGGCAAACGGCGACCTGGAACAGAATCTCACCGTCGCCTCGAAGGGCGAGGTCGCAGCGCTAGCCGAAACCATCAACAACATGACCAACACGCTTGCCACCTTCGCCGACCAGGTGACGACGGTTGCCCGCGAGGTCGGCGTCGAAGGGCGCTTGGGCGGACAGGCGAACGTGCCGGGTACGGCCGGAACATGGAAGGACCTGACCGGCAACGTCAATTTGCTGGCCGCTAACCTCACCACACAGGTCCGCGCAATCGCCGAGGTGGCCACCGCCGTCACCAAAGGCGACCTGACGCGGTCAATTCAGGTCGAGGCCCGCGGCGAAGTCGCCGAGTTGAAAGACAATATCAACACGATGATCGGCAATCTGCGCCTGACGACGGACCAGAATACAGAGCAGGACTGGCTGAAGACTAACCTGGCGCGCTTTACCAACATGCTTCAGGGCCAGCGCGACCTCACCGTCGTCGGACGAATGCTACTGTCAGAGCTGGCGCCGCTGGTCGGTGCGCATCAAGGCGTGATCTACCAGGTCGAGGCCGAGGAGAGCCAAAATGCGCTGACCCTGCTATCGGCTTACGCCCGGGGCATGGACGCGTCGCATCCGTCACGGCTGGAGTTCGGCCAAGGCCTCGTCGGACAATGCGCCATTGATGCCCGCCGCATCCTCATCACCAACCTTCCCGACAACGTCGTGCCCATCAATTCCGCCGTGTTCTCCGCCCAGCCGAAGAGCGCCATCGTTCTGCCTGTCCATTTCGAAGGGCAGGTGAAGGCGGTGATCGAGCTTTCGTCGGCGGGAGAGTTCACCGAACTGCAGCTGTCCTTCCTGGACCAGCTGACGACCTCCATCGGCATCGTGCTGAATTCAATCGAAGCGACGATGCAGACCGAAGGCCTGCTGAAGCAATCCCAGCAGCTGGCGACCGAACTGCAGACGCAGCAGAAGGAACTGCAGCAAACCAACGAGCAGCTCGAACAGAAGGCGCAACAGCTGGAGGAGCGCAATGTCGAGGTCGAGGCTAAGAACCAGGAAATCGAGCAGGCCCGCCATGCACTCGAAGAAAAGGCGACAGAGCTGGCGCTGACATCGAAATACAAGTCCGAATTCCTCGCCAACATGTCGCATGAGCTGCGCACGCCGCTCAACTCGATCCTGATCCTCGGCCAGCAACTGGGCGAAAATCCCGACGGCAATCTTTCCGGCAAGCAGGTGGAATTCGCAAAGACGATCCACGGCGCCGGTACTGATCTCCTCAACCTCATCAGCGACATTCTCGACCTATCGAAAATCGAGTCCGGAACCGTGTCGGTCGACGCGGAGGAGATCTTCATCACCAATTTGCTCGAAGTGATGTCGCGACCGTTCCGCCACGAGGCCGAAAACCGCAACCTGTCTTTCTCGGTCGAAGTCGGCCCGGACGTTACGCGCAGCATCATCACCGATTCCAAACGGTTGCAGCAAATCCTCAAGAACCTGTTGTCCAACGCCTTCAAGTTCACAGCGCAAGGCGGTGTCACGCTGAGGGTCGATACCGTCGCCCAGGGCTGGTCCACCGATCATCCGGCGCTCAAACACGCCCCGTCGGTCATCGCCTTTGAGGTCTCCGATTCAGGGATCGGTATTCCGCCGGAAAAACAAAGGCTCATTTTCGAGGCCTTTCAACAGGCCGACGCGTCGACAAGCCGGCAATATGGCGGGACGGGGCTCGGTCTTGCGATCAGCAGGGAGCTGGCCAATTTGCTCGGTGGCGAAATCCAGCTGCGCAGCACCCCGGGCGTCGGCAGCACCTTCGTGCTCTATCTACCCCTGACCTATATCGGCGCGGCTTCCGCACTTCAAAAGCCTGCGCCTCATCCGAGCAACGTCGTGCAACTGGGCGAAGCCGCTGCGGCCCGCCGAGCGGATAAACCCGTGGAGCTGGTGGACGACGATCGTCACGTCATCACGCAGACTGACGCGGTCCTGCTAATCGTCGAGGACGACGCCCATTACGCCCGGGTGCTTGTCGATCTCGCCCGCGACAGTGGTTTCAAGGTCCTGGTCGCCATGCGTGGCAGCGAAGCGCTTAATCTTGCCCGGGAATACAAGCCGGCGGCCATCTCGCTCGACATCTTCCTGCCCGACATGCTGGGTTGGACCGTTCTCAGTCAGCTGAAGCAAAGCGCGGAAACGCGGCATATTCCCGTGCAGATCATCAGCCTAGACGAAGACCGCCAGCATGGCTTGACGCGCGGGGCGTTCGCCTTCATGAGCAAGCCGACCACGATCGAAAGTCTCAGCAAGGCGTTTTCGCGCCTGAAGACATATTCCGAGCCGCGTCGCAAACGCCTTCTTCTCGTCGAGGACAACGAGGCGGAACGGCTGAGCGTCACCGCGCTGCTTGGCCATGACGATATCGACATCACCAGCGTTGGCTCGGGCGCCGCGGCATTGCTGGCGCTGAAGCAGGACCCCGCCGACTGCGTCGTCCTTGATTTATCGCTGCCCGATATGTCCGGCTTCGAGGTTCTCGAGAAGATTCGCGACAATGAAGACATCGCCGAAGTGCCGGTAGTAGTGTTCACCGGCCGCGAACTGTCGCCGGATGAGGATGCGCAGTTGCACACGATGGCGCGCAGCGTCGTCGTCAAGGGCGTGGAATCGCCCGAGCGGCTTTTGGACGAGACGGCATTGTTCTTGCACCGGGTCGTGGCGGACATGCCGACGGCCAAGCAGGCGATGCTGGAAGAACTACACAGCTCGGATGAGGACCTCGTCGGGGAAACGGTGCTGCTCGTCGACGACGATGCCCGCAACATCTTTGCGCTGAGCAGCGTGCTCGAACGGCGCGGAATGCGGGTGCTGACTGCGACAACCGGCAGCGAGGCGATCGAGGTCATCGAAAGGGAGCCAGCACTTGCCATCGTGCTGATGGACATCATGATGCCGGGCATGGACGGATATGAGACTATGCAGGTGGTTCGCTCCGATCCAAAATTCCGCCGCCTACCTATTCTTGCTCTCACCGCAAAAGCGATGAAGGGAGACCGTGAAAAGTGCCTGGAAGCAGGGGCATCGGACTATCTTGCAAAGCCGGTCAACACAGAGCAGCTGCTTTCTGCGTTGCGTATGTGGTTGCATCGGTGAGGAAATGGCGATGAATTCTATTAACATTCTTCTCGTTGATGACCAGCCCGCGAAACTGCTTAGCTATGAGGTTGTCCTCCAGGAACTTGGCGAAACCCTCATAAAGGCTCAGTCAGGCAGAGAGGCACTCGAGCAACTGCTGCGCCACGAGATCGCTGTCATTTTGGTCGATGTATGCATGCCGGAGCAAGACGGGTTCGAGCTCGTCAGCATGATCCGGGAGCATCCACGTTATCAGAACACGGCGATTATCTTCGTCTCGGCAGTGATGATGGCGGAACCCGACAGGTTGCGAGGCTATGCCGCCGGCGCCGTCGATTACGTTTCGGTACCGATCGTTCCTGAAGTCCTACGTGCTAAGGTGAGGGTGTTTGCAGACCTTTATCGCAAGACCAGGGAACTCGAACTTTTAAATGCGGATCTTGAGAACCGAGTCCGCGGCCGCACCGCCGAGCTGGAGGCGTCGTCAAACCAGCTGCGGCAACTCAATGAGGAACTTGAACATCGGATTGACCAGCGGACGCGCGAGCGTGAAGCAGCGCTCGCGCAGTTGTTCGAAGCGCAGAAGCTCGACACTATAGGTCAGTTGACCGGAGGCGTCGCCCATGACTTCAACAATCTGCTCATGGCAGTTCTAGGCAGTTTGAATCTCCTGAAAAAGCGACTTCCTGAGGATGAAAAGAGCGAGCGCTTGGTTGCTAACGCCATTCAGGCGGCCGAGCGCGGCGCTGCGTTGACCCAAAGATTGCTGGCATTCGCACGTCGCCAGGAATTAAAACCTCAGGCTATAAAGTTTCCTGATCTCTTCCAAAACATTGAGGATCTCCTCAGCAAAGCTCTTGGCCCTGGAATTGAAACCAGGAAGCGTATTTCGCCAGCCCTTCCGCTGTTGTTGGTGGATAGCAATCAGCTCGAGCTGGCTCTTCTCAACTTGTTCGTGAATGCCCGAGATGCAATGCCCGGTGGCGGCACAATCGTGGTCTCTGCTGAGGAGAACAAAGTTTCCCAACCCAGCACACTCGCAGCTGGCCGGTACGTTCGAATATCGGTGTCAGACAATGGTGTTGGTATGGACGAAGCCACGGCAGCACGTGCAGCTGAGCCGTTTTTCACCACGAAAGGGCCTGGAAAGGGTACCGGTCTTGGCTTGTCAATGGTCCACGGTCTCGCGGCACAATCCGGTGGTATTTTGAACCTGTCGAGCACGCAAGGCGAGGGGACAACGGTATCGCTGTGGTTGCCAGTAGCGGAAAATATTCCGGCCGTGGAATCGCTAGTGGAAAACACGCCTGAGGAGGCTCTAATATCCTCGTATGCGCTAAGGATACTGGTGGTAGACGACGATTTGCTTGTGAGCATGGGAACGGCGGCTATGCTGGAAGACCTTGGCCATATAGCCATCGAGGCATCCTCGGCGGCAAGCGCACTCGAAATTCTCGCCTCGGATCAGAAATTTGATCTAATTGTAACCGACCACGCCATGCCCGGGATGACAGGCGCGGAGCTCGCCCGTTTAATTTTCTCTTCGTATCCGGGGCTGCCGGTCATCCTCGCTTCCGGATATGCTGAGCTGCCGGATGATCATGGAATTGCCCAGCTTTTACGAATGACAAAGCCGTTTACACAGGAACAACTTGAGACGACGGTGGGTCGCGCAGTGGCTGATCGAGCAACGGCCGCGTGACATCTCTGACCTCGGCACCCGGTCTTTTTGTCCTTTAATGTAAAGCCCCCATACCTTGGATTTCGGCATGTATGAGAGGCGGCAAGTTTGGGCTTCACCGGGCGTGGGGTTGTTGCTGCCTCAGTAACCTGGCGCAAACATGTGAGAACTCCTCCGCTGGCCCTGCGGGACTGAAGCCGCGGAGGTCGATGGCGCCAGACTCTGGCAGCCGCAGATGCGGAAATCTGTCACCATCTCCGCGCCACGGTGCCATTCGGCCGAAAGCACTTGTTCTCGAGATGGGCCGTATGAACACGTATTCGCAAACTTGTACAAGATAGCAGCAAATCGCATGCGCCCATGAAGGACTTACCTATTGCGTTCGAACTCTCTCTCCCGATATCGAAGCCCACATCGAATCAACCGGGTCGACGGTTCGATTCCGTTCAAGGCGTCTAGGAGTACTCTACCACAACCCGGTTTTCCCAAATGTAAGACGCCGTCATAGAGTCAGTCTTCATCATCGACGGTGTCAGCTAGGCCTGCGAGGTTCCTGGACCTCAATATGAATTGCCCGCCACATCAGGGCGGGCAATTCAGTCGATTAGACGCGGGTGTTCCTGAAGAACGTCTGCAGGGCTCGAGCATTCAGAAGCGGTCGTAGTTGACGCGCCAACCTTCCGCAGTATCGACCGGGGAAACCACCAGCTTGTCACCTGTGATCTCGAACTTGCGCTCGAGTCTCTGACCGATCAGGTCGCGGACCAGAGAGGACTCCACGGTGATCGCGAATATGTTCTTGGCATCGTCGATCTCAACCGGGCCGTAATAGGCCTCGTATGCTTTCGTGGTGTAGGGCGTGTCCGCGGCATTCGCATCGGGATTCATCGCCTGCACCGACAGGGTGCCTGCGTGGGTGAATACAAGCTGGCCTGAATACGGAATGGCCTGAAGATTGCCCGCAGCGCCGACCTCCAGTGCGGTCATGCGCCAGGCGCCGATGATCGGAGACTTTGCGTCGCTGGCGAACGCGGGGGAGGTGAACACCAGCGTCATTGCTGCAGCCAAGATCTTGAAACGGTTCATCGAAATGTCCTTTGTTGGGTGGCCGAGGGTAAAGGGTCTGTCAGATCCGTTCGATACGAACGGGATACTCGCCGCGTACCAGCAGCGCGTCGAACTGTTGTCAAACCGGCCGAGACGGATCAGCCCGTCCCAGCGATAGTCCGCATAAAAAAGAGCAAGGTTGCCCCAGGGCTTGAAGTAGCAGAGGTCCCCGGGCCTCTCGTTGGAGAAGGGACCGCTCGCTTCCTCGTAAGTTTGCGAGGCAGGCGAACGATCTTCTCGTTGCCTCCGAAGTCCTCGATCCTCAGATCGAGCGGAAGCATCGACGCAAGGTCGCGCGCCGAGGGGTTGTCGTAGAGCGTCGCTGTCAGCACCAAGCCATTGAACGTCAACCTGATGCGTGCGTCGCTCGGCTCCCGGTTGTTTGGGTCGCGTCCTTGCTGTGCAATGGCGACACGTGGTATTGCCGCAGCAGCCAGCGCGGTGCCCAGAACTTGTCGTCGGCTGATCGGACGAGACATGGCGGTTACGTCAGACCGGCTGCGCTGTGGGCCGGAAGAGGATTTCGTTGATATCGACGTCATCAGGCTCGCTGATGGCGAATGCGACGCTCCGGGCGAATGTACCTGGTCCGATGGCGATCTTGCTGACGAAATCTCTGTTGCCCGTCTGGATATCCTTTTCGCTGATATGATCGAGGAGTTCGGTACTGACCGCGCCGGGTGAGATGATCGTCGTCCGGATGTTGTAGGGCTTCACCTCCTTGCGCAGGCCCTCGGACAGGGCGCGGACGGCATGTTTTGTGGCGCAATAGACCGTCGCACCCGGATCGACGACATGGCCGTAAACAGAGGAGACATTGATGATGTGTCCTGACTTCCGGGCCTTCATGTGAGGGAGGGCCGCAGCAATACCATAGAGCACGCCCTTGACGTTGACGTCGATCATGCGGTCCCATTCGTCGATTTTCAAACGCTCAAGCGGCGCAAGCGGCATGATGCCGGCGTTGTTGAGCAGGACGTCAATCCGTCCGAACCGTTCGACAGCGGTATCGACGAGTGTCTTAACCTGATCCCGGTCGGTCACGTCGGTCTCTACCGCGACGACCTCGGAGCCCGTCGCAATAAGCTCTGCAGCCAAAGCCTTGATACGGTCGACCCGCCGCGCTCCGATAACCACGGTCGCGCCGCGCTCGGCGAGATGGCGTGCGGTTGCCTCGCCGAGGCCGCTGCTGGCCCCGGTGATGACGACGACCTTGTCTTCGATTCCATGTGACATAACGGTCTCCAGTCTTTGAGTGTGAGAAGTCAGTTTCGAGGCCGGGCGAGGGCTGCCAGGACCGCCGACCCGACGAGCAGGCTTGCTGAGAGGACAAAGGCGCTCCACCATCCGACGATATCAAACAGCACGCCGCCTGCGGACGCGCCGCCAGCTGTAGCGAGCTGGATCAGGGCGACCTGCAGGCCGCCGCCGGCTTCGAGATCGTCCGGGATGATACGTGCCATCCAGGTATTCCACGCGACGGGCACCGGTGTCGACACGATACCCCAGAGAACAAGCAGGGTTGCCGTCAGCCACTGGAATGGTCCGGCAGCGATCAGGAGGAGGGCGATGACGGCAAGGACAACGGGCATGCCGACAAGAGCGACACCGAGATGCCGACGGAGCACAAACCCGATGGCGGACAATCCAGTCAGTCCGCCCGCACCCAGGCCGAGCAGTACCATGGACAGTGTGTTGATATCGAGCCGGGTCACATGCTCGAGGAACGGCCTCAGGTAGATCGAGAGCGAATTCATGCCGATGAACGTCAGCGCAGTCGCCGCCATGCCGATCGCAAAGGAGCGGTTGCGGAGCAATCCGAACATTGTCCCAACGGATGCAGCTTTGGCAGATGGCATGTTCGGCAGGACAGCCTTTTGCCATACCAGCGCCGTGAGGCCGATAGGGACCGTGACGAGAAACGTGTTGCGCCAACCAATGAGGCTGCCGAGAAAACTGCCCAACGGTGCGGCGGCAACAATTGCCATTGCCGTTCCGGCCTGAAGCAGCGCAATCGCCCTGGGAAGATCGGGCCCGGATGCGAGACGCGCAAGAATGGCGGTCGACAGTGACCAGAAGCCGCCGATCGCCATCCCCACCATGGCTCTCCCTGCCAGGAAGGTGAGGTAGCTTGGGGCAAGGGCGACCGTGAGGCTGGAGAGCGTCAGGATGGACGTGTAGAAAAGGACGACCGTTTTCCGGTCCAGTTGGCCCAAAACCATGTTTCCGAACAGGCTGGTCACCACTGCAAAGAAGCCCGAGACCGCGATTGCCAGTCCTGCCTGACCTTCCGTGATCGACAAGTCCTGCGCAATCGGCGTCAGAAGGCTGACAGGCATGAATTCCAGGCCCACCAGAAGGAATGTCAGGAGCGACAGGCAGGTGACGGCGCTCCAGGGCGTCCTCTGGTGCAGGCCCTCAAATCCATCTTCTACGGTCAGTTCAGTCATATCGTACTCGCTCTTGTTGCGAGACTAGGTAACGGTGTTGAAGTCGTGTCACTAGACGGCATAAACTGCATGTCGTGATGAGAGAGATTCAACAATGCGTCGAGATGAATTTACCGAAATGCGGGCCTTTCTTGAGGTGGCGAGAGAACGCAGCTTTACGCGCGCGGCAGTCAAGCTTGGGGTGACGCGATCTGCGCTTAGTCACACCATCCGAGCGCTGGAGGAGAGGCTCGGTGTGCGTTTACTGGCGCGCACGACCCGCGATGTCGCGCCGACTGCCATGGGGCAGAGGCTGGTGCAGAGTATCGAGCATCATTTCGAGGGGATCAGTGCCGAAATCACAGCGCTGAAGGCGCTCAGCGACAAGCCCTCCGGCCATATCCGGATAGTTTGTCCGGACGACGCGATCCAACTGGTGTTTCGGGATCGGCTGAAGCCGTTCCTGCGCGAGTACGTGGACATTCAGGTCGAACTCATCGTCGACAACGGTTTCACGAATATTGTCGAACGCCAGTTCGATGCCGGGGTACGGCTGGGCGAGGCGATCGCGCGAGACATGGTCGCTGTTCGTGTTGGTCCTGATGTCAGCTATTCCGTCGTCGGGTCGCCTGAATATTTCGAGCGATATCCGGCTCCGGAAAACCCGCAGGGTCTCACAGAGCATAATTGTGTCAATCTGCGTCTTCCCACGTCGGGTGGCCTCTACGCCTGGGAATTCCACGAGGATGGGCGGGAGTTCAGCGTGCGCGTCGATGGCCAGCTAGTTTACAGTAACATCGGCTCAGCGATCGACGCGTCTCTCGACGGAATGGGTCTTGCCTACGCGCCGACCGATCTCGTTCGCCGATATGTCGACGATGGTTATCTACTGGAAGTCATCAAGGCTTGGTGTCCGACCTTCCAAGGCTATCATCTCTACTATCCCAACAGGCGCAATCACTCCCCCGCATTCTCAGCATTCGTCGATGCGTTCAGGTTTCGTCCACGAAGTGACCAAACGTGAGAACTTTCGCCCTTGGCAAAAAGACCTGGGTCACCCCTGCAACTTGGACCACTTGTGCGGAGTATCCTGGAAATGGCGTGTCGACGGTTCGTATCTGTTCAAGACCAATGGAGTGCGTTGAGATGCCCATCAGGTCGGCTCATTGAGCCTTTTCGATCTTGACGGTGATCTTACCGGGTCGGTCAAACACCGAAACTTCGCCTTGGACCTGCCCCAGTATCACGATGCCGGGCTGCGGCACGCGCCCGTCGCGGTAGTAGATCACGAAATCGCCAGAGCTCCACAAACCAAGAGTACCCGCAGAAAATTCGCGCTGACGGGGAGCGGCCGGCAAGGCGGCAGGCAGGTCCCCGGTCTTCTCCTGACGAAGATGATCATCCATTTCGATCGTCAACGGCAGCATCGCAACGAGCGCGCGAGTGGCGTCGTTATCCGCAAGTTCCGCGGAAACATTGCCCCACTCCGATGAAATCAGAATACGGTCCTGCGCCAAGGCGGGTCCTCCAGGGTTGAGCGTGAAAGCTGCGGCAATAAAACCTGCGCTAAAAATCTGTTTCATGTTTGACCCTCAATTTTATGAATACGCATCTTGTCGACCTGTCTCAGACAGATCATGGCGTAGTGGGAAATCACGGCCACCCCTGCCATCACTACTGTCCAATGCGCGAAGAACGGCGAGACTGCGGAGGTGAAATCCCAGAACTCCAGGCTGTAGCCGAACATCAGCTTAGTCGACACGCCGAGCACCGTAAAACTCCAGGCGCCAAGGCCCAGAAGCAACAGGGCAGCTAGCCGCATCACGCCGGACCTGGTGCGTGACGGTGATAGCCTAAAAACGGCCCCGGCCACTGTCATGACGCGGGTCCAATGTGTTCCAGCATGAACGGCAACAATGATGGCAACCCAATATGCCGAAAACCAGTGAAGTTCGATGATTGTTACGTCATTGCTGAACTGGGCGAAGCTCAGAACAGAGCGTGAGATCAACACGCTGGTCACGATCAGCACCGTCATGGTTATCCCAAGCCAGACATGTGTAACCAGGATCAACCACCGGCGCGCGTTGTAACGGCCATTTCTGAGCTTCAGGAACCAGCGCCGGTTCATGGTGAGGTGCCAGCCGAGCAGCCCGAACATGGCCGTGCCGAAGAGTTCATGCGGACCATTGTCGAGCCACCAATAGGCGAGAGCCAATATGAGCAGGGCTGCCATGACGGACGGAAGAAGCAGACGATCTCTAGCTACGCGAAGCATCGGATATCCCGCCTCCGTCACAGCGGATCATCGTTAGACATCGCACCGCTCATGGTGAACATAAACTGCTCGGACTGTTGCGACCGGTGGCAGGAGTAGCAACGGGCGACATTCTCGTCCGCCTTGACGGTGCGATCCGGCCAGAACCACTGGTATTCCCATTGATCCGCGCCAGAGCCAATCTTTTGTGCCACGAGGTAACGTGTCAGAACATCGCTCTGATAATCGACGAGAACCATATGGGTGCCGGTTGGAACAGGTTGCCCGGCTTTGAGTGCTGAAAGAGCAGCCGGGTTTGTCAGCATATGCTCGCGGGTGATCCCTCGACGAACGGTGGTGTAATGCTCGAGCTGTTCCAGTGGAGGAAACGTTACCGAGTTGGAGGCTGCGAATGCCGGGGTCGATGACAGCTCGGTGTCAGCAAAGAAATAGCCCGTGAGGGCAATGGAGAGCGGAACAACCAGCAAGGCAGACCGGCGAAACAGTTTCATATCTTTTCCTTCGTGTCGTGTCGTCGAAGCAGACAAACGCCGCACGTGCTGTGGCTCACAGTCGCTGGATCTGGAATGTTGCCCACGCAAACGGCAAAGCCCGCGTGGGCGACGAGCAAAACTTCATCCGGATCGTTGCTATGCGAGGTGCTGATCGAAAAAGCCCTTCAGCTTGTCGAAGGGGATGAGATCGACGCGGTCATAAAGATCAACGTGACCAGCCCCCTTGACCCATACGAGTTCCTTCGGCTCGGACGCGCGGTTATAGGCGTCCTGGCTGAATTCCTTCGAGTGGGCCTGGTCGCCAGAGATGAATAGCATTGGCCGCGGCGAGATCGTCTCGATATCGTTGAAGGGATAGAAGTTCATGAACTTGACGCTGCTGCTCAGCATCGGCTTCGTCGTCGTTTCTCGGGTCACACCAGCAGGTGTGAACTCGCCCCGCGGCGTGCGGTAGAAGTCGTAGAATTCGCGCTGGATTGGATCTGTCTCGGCCGTCAGTTCGAGCGTGGTGCCGCCGATGTACTGGATATTTGCGCCGTCGGCCTCGGCCCAACGCTGTTCGGCCGCGGTCGCGATGAACTGCTTGCGCTGCTCGACCGTCTGCGACTTGTTGAGCGCATCGCGGAAGGCTGCACCCATGTCATACATGCTGACCGTGGCAACGGCTTTGATGCGCGGATCGATCTTGGCGGCGCTGATGACGAAGCTGCCGCTACCGCAGACACCGATCGCGCCGATATTCTGTCGATCCACGAAGTCGCTCGATCCGAGGAAGTCGACGCCGGCGCTAAACGCTTCGGCATAGGCTTCCGGTGAAACCAGATTACGCGACTGGCCTTCACTCTCACCCCAGAAGGGCAGGTCGATCGACATGGCGACAAAACCTTGCTCGGCCATCTTTGTGGCGTAGAAGTTTGCGCTCTGTTCCTTGACCGCTCCCATCGGGTGACCGACGATGATAGCAGGGCTTTTGGCGGCCCGGTCGAGGCCTTTGGGGAGGTAGAGGTTGCCGACGACAGACGTCTGGTACTGGGTTTTGAACGTGACCTTGTGCAGAGTCACCTTGTCACTGGTGTAAAAATTGGATGCGCCGTTGGACATGTCTTGCGCTCTTGCTTCCATGATATCGAACATTGACATCGCGCCAAGCGCGGCTACGCCTGCGCCAGTCATCTTGAGAAGGTTGCGGCGATCGATACCGGTGCTACTGGCGTTTGTGTCGTCGTATTGGATGGTGTTGTTCGTCATTTGCTTATCTCCTGAGGTAGTGCTTCGATGGAAGAGGGTTCGAATGGAGTGACCGCGGGTGTTCACCGGCGTGTTGACCGCCAGGCCGCGACGGCCAGCAGGGATGACCCGGCAAGCAGGACTGCGGCGAACAGGAAGGTGGACCACCAGCCAGTTGCGTCGAACAGCACGCCGCCTGTTGAAGCACCCAAGGTGATGGCAAGCTGGATGGTTGCGACCTGCAATCCGCCGCCGGCCTCCGCGTCGTCAGGCATGGTGCGGCTAAGCCACGTGCCCCACCCGACCGGGGCGGCCGTGCCGAACAGACCCCAGCCGATCAGAAGGGCGGCAGTGGAGGTAGTGGATGATCCGACGGCAATCAGGCTCAAGGCGATTAGGGCCATGATCAGCGGGATTGCCACGAGAATAGGAAACAGCCGGTTCTCAAGCAGATGGCTGACGAGATACGTCCCGACGACACCCGCAAGCCCCATCAACAGCAGCAAAAGGGATAGGGTCGATATCGACACTTCCGTTACCATCTCCAGGAATGGCCGCAGATAGGTGAACAGCGCGAACTGGCCCATGAACAGCAGCATGATCGAGGCCATGCCGATCGCGACCTGCGGGCGCCGAAGTAAACGAAAGACGTTGGATGATCCCTCGTTACGCGGCGGTGGCAAAGACGGCAGGCTGATCCACTGCCAAACGAGCGCTAGAAGGGCGAGCGGAACGACGGCGAAGAAGGCACCTCGCCAGCCGATATAGCTACCAAGCAGACTTCCAAGCGGCGCGGAGATCGTCGCGGCAATGGCATTGCCCGCATTCAGCATGGCCAGTCCCTTGGGCACAGACTCCTCTGGAACCAGCCGCATGACGATCGAGGTCGACATCGACCAGAAGCCACCGATAGCGACCCCCAGCATGGCGCGGCCGATTATCAGCACGAGATAGTTCGGGGCAAAAGTGACGATTGTTCCGGAGATCACCAGGATCAGCGAGAAGGACGCAAGAACCAATCGCCGGTCCAGCCGTCGCGTCAGACCGGCCACACACAGACTGGTCAGGACGGCGAAAATACCGGAGATCGAGATCGCTTGTCCTGCCCGTCCTTCGGTCACGCCGAGTTCGGTGGCGATCGGCGACAGGAGACTGACCGGCATGAATTCCGATGCGATCAGCACGGCGACGCATAGAGCCATCGAGATGACCGCGCCCCAGGCAGCAACGGGCACAGCCGAGTTGGCAGACGCCACCCCGTTCGGTTCGGCTTCGTCATCGAGAAATTCGGATCGTGTGAAAGCTTGTTGTGTCATGACGGCAATATATGCCGGGTGCAGTTCGATGATTAGTCATTGCAATTCGCTTGGACTTATCGGCCTATGACATGAATGGGCGATACCTGGAGGTGGCGATGAAGCGCGAAGATCTCAACGACATGCTTTGGTTTCTGGCGGTGGCAGAAGAGCGAAGCTTCACCAAGGCCGCAGCAAAGCTCGGGACATCGCAGTCGACAATCAGCCACACGATCAAGAAGCTTGAGGCCCGGATGGGACTGCGGCTTTTGACACGGACCACCAGAAGCGTCGTTCCAACAGAAGCCGGAGAGCGGCTCATCCGCTCATTGGCGCCGCGTATCGAGGAGC
Organism: Hyphomicrobiales bacterium; assembly: GCA_900472785.1. GTDB lineage: Bacteria > Pseudomonadota > Alphaproteobacteria > Rhizobiales > Rhizobiaceae > Pararhizobium. The sequence continues at coordinate 197,084 of UCJH01000028.1, forward strand.
TGGAAAACGAGATCGACGAACTGATGGAAATCAGGGACAAGCCGACCGGCTCGGTTCGCATCACCCTGTCGGATCACGCCCTGGAGAGCGTCGTCTGGCCGAAGCTTCGGCCTGTGCTCAGGCAGTATCCGGACATCAAGGTGGAACTGAACAGCGATAACGGCTTCAGGAATATCGTCGAGGAGAAGTTCGACGCCGGCGTGCGCCTTGGTGAGAGCCTAGACAAGGATATGATTGCCGTTCGCATTGGTCCCGATTGGCGGTTGGTCGCAGTCGCCTCTCCGGACTATCTCGCAAAGCGCGCCGCTCCAGAAACGCCCCGTGACCTCGTTGCTCACGACTGCATCAACCACCGGCAAGCCCGAGCCGGCGGCCTCTATGTGTGGGAGTTCGAAAAAGACGGTGCGGAAGTTCGGGTTCGGGTGGATGGTCAGCTCACCTTTAACACGTCCTACGCGATGATCGACGCAGCCGCCAGCGGGTACGGAATCGCCTATGTGCCGGAAAGTCTCGTGATGGATGAAATTGCTTCGGGGCAGCTTAGCCAGGTCCTCGATGACTGGTCGCCTATGTTTCCAGGCTACTACCTCTACTATCCAAGCCGCCGGCAGAACTCACCAGCATTCAGGGTTGTTGTAGACGCGTTGAGGGCCAACACGCTTTAGCGTTCGGGCCCACTACCGATGTCGCCACCAATCAGCTCTTTCGGGAAGCGCAGCAGGCGAGAACAACGCCCGCGATCAGCCTAAGCTACCCGCAAATCGCTCCGGATACCGCTCGCGCTGAAACCATTCGACGACGAAGTCGATGAATACGCGTGTCTTTGCGGGAAGCAGGGTCTTGCTGGCATAGTAGATCGATATCGGCCCGGCATCCACCCACCAGGCGGGGAGCAGCCGCACGAGCTCGCCTCTCTCTAGATGCGGCAGGGCGTCCGGCTTGGCAAGAAGTGTTACCCCCAGCCCGAGGATAGCAGCCGCTCGCATTGCGGCAGGATCGTTGACGACGATCGTTTCTTTCAGGGAGATTGCCTCCTCTTCCCCAGCGGCGTTGCGCATCTGCCTCTGGGTCACGCGCCCTGTGCGCAGCGACCGCATGACGATCCCGTCCATCTCAGCAAGTTCGATTGGCCCAGCAATCCGCGGTCGGGCCTCGAGATAGCCGGGGGAGGCAACTGCCACAAGGTGTGCTGGTGCAAGCGTTCTGGCGACAATACCTTGCGCAAGTTCGAAGCCGCCGCCGATCGCAGCGTCATACCCCTCGGCGATCAGGTCCACCTGACGGTTCTCGAACATCCATTCAGGCCGTATGAGAGGATATCGCTGCCTGAACTCGGGTAGCATCGGCAGGATATAGCCGATACCGAAGGTTGGACCCATGCTGATCTTCAGTGTGCCGGCAGGTTGGCCGTCCGGCTGCGCAGCTTCAGCAATTGCACCCTGCAGGTTTTCAAGATGGTCGCGAATAGCAATAAGAAACCGTTCGCCAGCTTCCGTGAGCGTCAAGCTACGAGTGCTGCGGTGAAACAGTCGCAGCGCCAAGTTGGTTTCGAGCGCGGCGACGTTGCGGCTAACGCCCGCTGGCGTCAATCCGAGGCGCCGTGCTGCAGCCGAGAAGCTCCCGAGCTCGGCGCTGCGTACGAATGACTCCAGGTTAGCGAGACTTTCCATCATTCCACCTTCAACAATCGCTTGAAACGGATAGCGCCTATTGGCGGCTAATCAAACCGAATTCGTTGCGCCATCTTGAGGTCATCGAACAAAAGGAATGAATTTAATGACCCAGGTACATCAACCACTCTCTGGCAAGGTTGCACTTGTCACCGGCGGGTCACGCGGGATCGGTGCCGCCATTGTTCGGCGCCTTGCTCATGACGGTGCCGATGTCGTATTCAGCTACGCCGCTTCGGCCAAAATCGCGGATGAACTCGTCGAGGAGATCGAAGGCACCGGCCGTCGTGCGCTCGCCGTCAAGGCAGACCAGGCGATTCCAGCGGAGGTAGCCGCACTGGTCCATACAGCCCTTACGGCTTTCGGCAGGCTCGATATCCTGGTCAATTCGGCCGGTGTTTTCATAACCGGCATGGTCGACGACACCCAAGCGGACCTGGCCGCTTTTGACCGTCAGATTGATGTCAACGTGAAAGGCGTCGCAGCCGCTGTACGGGCCGCGGTACCGCTGATGAACGATGGCGGCCGGATCGTCTCGATCGGCACCACAGGCGCTGTACACATTCCCTTCGCCGGCGCTGCCGATTACGTCGCCACCAAAGCTGCAGTCGCTGCGTACACGCGCGGGTGGTCCCGCGACCTTGGCCCGCGAAACATCACCGTCAACATTATCCAGCCCGGTGCGATCAATACCGACATGAACCCACAGGACGGCCCATTCGCCGAAAGCTTGAACAAGCTTGCAGCACTCGGTCGCTACGGACAGCCGGAAGATATTGCCGCGGCCGTCGCCTTCCTCGTGGGACCGGACGCCGGCTACATCACCGGCGCCACCCTCAACGTCGATGGCGGCCAGTCCGCTTGAGCCTCACCCAATCCAACAGGAGAAAAGACATGACTACCATCGGCATCATCGGCGCTGGAAACATCGGCGCGGCCTTTGCAAGAATCCTCGCCCGAAACGGTATCGCAGCCACCATCGCCAATAGTCGCGGGCCGGAAACGCTTGCAAGCTTGACACAGGAGCTCGCTCCTGATGTCACAGCTGGTACCATCGAGGCTGCGGCACAAGCCGATATCGTACTTATTGCCGTTCCGTGGTCTAAACTACCATCGGCGCTCGCGGGGCTGCCGACCTGGAATAGTCGAATCGTCATCGATGCCAACAACCCGATCGAGGCGCCGCTGTTCAAGCCTGCTGATCTCCATGGACGGCTTTCGACCGAGATCGTCGCCAGCCTGGTGCCGGGCGCGCGGGTGGTAAAGGCATTCAATCATCTCCTTGCTGCCATTCTGTCCGGTGACCCGCATGCGGAAGGTGGGGAACGTGTGCTCTTCTATTCGGGAGACGACGAGACCGCGAAGGCGGAGGTGGCGGCTTTGATTGCAAAGCTCGGGTTCGCCGGCGTTGATCTTGGACCTCTCTCGATCGGCGGTCGGCTCACGCAGTTTCCAGGCGGACCCTTGCCCGCAAACAATTTCGTCAAGTTCGCTTAAACTCTCTGGAGAACAAGCATGTCCACCAACCCGATCGATATCGCCACCACTTTCTTCGGTCACTGGACGGCCAATCGCATCGAGGATGCCCTCGCTATGCTGGCGGATGACGTCCTCTACGACAACGTGCCTCTGCCCAGCATCACGGGCCGAGACAACGTCCGGAAATTTCATCAGGACTTCGGTGTAGGAACGGCGTTCATGGTCGACTGGACCGTGGCCAACATCGCGGCATCAGGAAACGTTGTCCTCAACGAGCGCATTGATGTGTTCACGCATGAGAGCGGCGGGACGATCACATTGCCGGTCATGGGTACAGTCACCGTGGAGGGCGGGTTGATCACGGTCTGGCGTGACTATTTCGATCTGGGCGATTTCGAGAGGCAGGTTTCAGCTCTCAAGAGATAGGCAGACTGCACTCTGCTCGATGAATTCTGCGGCTAGGCCCACCCTGGCCCGATCAGGGGTTACGGTTTGTTAACCATGACGTGCCAGTCTTATCGTCTCGACGTGGTTCTCCTCCCTCCTCAGTCGATGAAAAACCTGGGCCGCGAGACACTGTCTCCGGCCCTTTTTTCGCGTGCTTTTAAGGACGCGATCTATTTCCCGTCAGACATCAATCGGACTGCAAAGCCCGGAACTTCCGTACTCTTGCGTGCGATCCACATGTTCTGTCCGAACACCAGCGACGATGGCCATTACGGGAGTGGTCGAGAAACAACCATCCGCAATTCGGCCCCTGGCACGCACGGATTGGTCGACGCTTGGTTCTTGACGTGAGCAGCTCTGCCGCTAGCCAGCCAATACGCTGCGCGATTGCATCCAGGTGTTCTGCGGCTGCGTGCCGCCATTTGATGGTGCCTGTGACGCAGACCAATTTTCGTTGTGACTGGGCAGGCCGTGCCGCGCGGTCGAGAAGCGCCAAATCCTCTTCTCCGACCGGCGTTTCGCCAGACTCAGTCAGGAAAATGCGGTGCAATGCCTCGCGCAGTTCCCGGGCTTGGACCAATTCCCTCTGGGCTTGGGCAGGAGCTGCCGTCGCCCTCGCAAGCAAGACGTTTCGCTCTTCGTCGTCAATCACGTCGAGACGCCGCGCCCAGGTGACCAGATCGCCGTAGGTGTTCAAAAACTCCGGCCCCCATCGCTCACCTCGACTGTCAACGGTGTTGACGAAATCGAGCGCGGGGTGTCCGCCGAGCAGGCTGATGTCCTCGAGAGTTTTCTGACTTGTCATCTCTTGAATATTGGCTGACGGAACAATTTAAGCAAGAGCGGGTTGTAACGGTCTATTGGTCCTTTAACCGTTACCGTATCGGAGCCATTATGTCCTTCGCCCTCAATAAGAACCAGCTCCGCTTTTTGATGTTATGCGGCATCTGGGGAAGCACCTGGATCGGAACCAAGGCCGGTATCCAAGTCGTGCCACCCCTCCTGTTTGCCGGGACGCGTTTTACGGCAGCAGGCGCGCTGCTGCTCGTTTATGCTTGGACGAAAGGAGAAACGGCGGGCTTCAAAGTCGCAGACTGTGGGCGGTTCTCCGTCGTCAGCATGTTGATGATCACGCTGTGCTACGGGCCGTTGTTCTGGGGGATGCAGTATATCGATACCGGGACCGCCGCCGTCTTGGAAATGTCGCTGACGCCGATCGCGCTCTTGTGCTTCGCTCTGCTGTTGCACGAGGAGGCGCTCGACGTGAGGCGGATCGTGGCAATCGTGCTTGGTGTCTCAGGGCTGATCGTCCTCTTCTGGCCTTCGGCAACTGATGGACAAGTCTCGACGCCAGAGCCCTTTGCTGGAGCCAGCCTTTGGGGCGGCTTGGCGGTGGCATCGGCGGCATTCACCTATGGGTATGGCTCGGTACTGGCTCGACCTGTGTTGCGAACCTATCCAGCCTTGTTCGTCGCCGGTCTTACGACACTGGTTGGCGGTATCGCCCTGGTCGCTGCAGCGCTGGCGTTCGAGCCTGGTGCTATTTCCGCGCTATCAGGTAATTGGGGCACGACCGCCTGGGCCAGTTGGCTCTTTCTGGTGATCTTCGGCTCCCTGATCGGTTACACGACCTATATGCGGCTACTGAGAGACACTGGAGCCTCGCGTGCCGGAAGCTATGCGTTCGTATCTCCAGTCATCGCCGTCGCACTTGGTGCACTCTTCTTTTCCGAACAAGTCACCGTCTTCGACGTGATCGGCATTGTCGTCATGCTGAGCGGCGCCTATCTTGCCATGGCCGAAACCCCGGCGCCGAAACCCGCAGTGATGGAAACGTGAGACCCGGCTCATGAGGGAGTAAGGCAATGGAATATCTCAAGGCGCAGCCACAATAATACGACATTTGATCAGGGCATTATCTGGCCACTGCGACAGTAGCGGCACCTCAATCTCTTAAAATGGGAAGGAACCCGACGCGAGCGAACTACCTTTATCGCCATGAACAGGATAACCCAGCGAGGTAAGCTTCGTGCCAAGTCAACTTGCCTCCATAGCTTGGAAGGATCTCAATGTATAAATTAGGCCGCGTTATCGACCATGTTCATTTGCGGGTTTCCGATTTAGAGGCGAGCCGCAATTTTTATAGGGCAATATGTAAAGCGCTGGGCTTGGAAGAAGCCTTTCAGGATGCGACCGACCACTTCGTCATTGATGAAATCTATGTCGATGCTGCAGATGACAACGTCTCTCGGATCCACCTCGCTTTTCAGGCGCGTTCTCGAGAAGATGTTGACACCTTCCACCGCCTCGCGCTCGAAGTCGGAGGCCGGTCGAACGGCGCCCCTGGTCTGAGGCCGTATCACGACAGGTACTATGCAGCGTTCGTGCTCGATCCAGATGGCAATAACATCGAGGCCGTATGTGACGCCCCAACTTCGCGTAACGTCGATACAGTTATCGTGGAGAGAACGTAGGGTGCCGGTCATCTTCGGCGCGGACGGGCTTGGGCTGTCGCCGAAACATCCTCCCAGACCCAGACTTCGCGAGCCACGTTCGGATGAGAGACCAAGGGCAGGTAGTTCAATCCTACATCGCTTCAACTACCCTGCGGTTACTGGCTATTTTTCCTCGCCGCGCCTGCTAGATGCTTAACCACGGGCGTCTGGCGGAGGAACCGTCGGCGTAGGGACAGACTGCATGGCAGCCGCCAGGAGTTGATCGCGATCGCGCATGCCTCTGTTGTAAAGCCTGGCGACGGATGCTGTCAGGCTTCCGATTGCGCCCGGGTCGTTCACGAGCCCTTTTGCCCGAGCGATTTCCTTGACGACGCCAGCACACAGACGCGCATCTTCCTGCGAAATCGGTCCAGACGCCATTTTGTCCTCCAAAAATGGCCCGCCCCACGAATGGGGCGGGCCACAGCTTAGTTAGAAGTCCATGCCGGCGCCTGCGGGCAGCGCCGGAGCGGCGTCCTTCTTCGGCTTTTCAGCGATCATCGCTTCGGTCGTAACCAGCAGGCCGGCGACAGAGGCCGCATCTTGAAGCGCGGTACGCACGACCTTGGCCGGGTCGATGACGCCCTGGGCATAAAGATCACCATACTCGCCGGTCTGGGCGTTCCAACCGAAGGACAGGTCGGCCTTCTCGCGCAGCTTGCCGACGATGATCGAACCTTCCGCGCCAGCATTCTCGGCGATCTGGCGGACAGGCGCTTCGATCGCGCGGCGGACGATATCGATCCCGACCCGCTGATCGTCGTTGGCTGTCGGCAGACCGTCCAAGGCCTTCACCGCGCGCAGCAGGGCAACACCGCCACCCGGCAGAATACCTTCCTCGACGGCTGCGCGGGTCGCATGCAGCGCGTCGTCGACCCGGTCCTTTTTCTCTTTCACCTCGATTTCGGTCGATCCGCCGACGCGGATGACGGCAACGCCGCCGGCGAGCTTGGCAAGACGTTCCTGCAGCTTCTCACGGTCGTAGTCTGAGGTGGTCTCCTCGATCTGGGCGCGGATCTGCGCGACGCGACCATCGATCTCGCCCTTGGAGCCGACACCATCGATGATGGTGGTGTTTTCTTTCTCGATCGCTACCTTCTTGGCGCGGCCGAGCATTTCAAGCGTCACGTTCTCCAGCTTGATGCCAACGTCTTCGGAAATGACCGTGCCACCCGTAAGGATAGCGATGTCTTCCAGCATGGCCTTGCGGCGATCGCCGAAGCCCGGGGCCTTGACGGCCGCGATCTTCAGGCCGCCACGCAGCTTGTTGACCACGAGTGTCGCCAGCGCTTCACCTTCGACGTCTTCTGCGATGATCAGCAGAGGTTTGCCGGACTTCACCACGGCTTCCAGCACCGGCAGCATCGCCTGGAGGTTGGAGAGCTTCTTCTCGTGGATGAGGATGTAGGGCTCCTCGAGCTCGACCCGCATTTTGTCCTGGTTAGTGACGAAATAGGGGCTGAGATAACCGCGGTCGAACTGCATGCCCTCGACGACTTCCAACTCGGTCTCGGCGGTCTTGGCTTCCTCGACGGTGATGACGCCTTCGTTGCCGACCTTTTCCATCGCTTCGGCGAGATACTTGCCGATCTCCTCGTCGCCATTGGCCGAGATGGTGCCGACCTGGGCGATTTCGGAGTTGCTGGTGATCTTGCGGGCGTTGACCTTCAGTTCCTTGACGACGGCGTCGACGGCAATATCGATGCCACGCTTCAGGTCCATCGGGTTCATGCCGGATGCCACCGCCTTGGCGCCTTCCTTGACGATCGCCTGGGCAAGGACGGTCGCAGTCGTGGTGCCGTCGCCAGCGAGATCATTGGTCTTCGATGCCACTTCTCGCAGCATCTGGGCGCCCATGTTCTCGAACTTGTCTTCCAGCTCGATTTCCTTGGCGACCGAAACCCCGTCCTTCGTGATGCGCGGGGCGCCGAAAGACTTATCGATCACTACATTGCGGCCTTTGGGGCCGAGTGTGACTTTCACGGCGTTGGCAAGCACATCGACCCCACGGAGCATGCGTTCACGGGCATCGGTGTTGAATTTGACTTCTTTCGCAGCCATTTGTTCACTCCTTCAATAGGCAGCTTTTTGACTGATGTACGCGCGGCCTTACGCGGCCCGCTTCTGCTCGACCTGGGCTTCGATGATACCCATGACGTCACTTTCCTTCATGATCAGCAGGTCTTCGCCGTTGATCTTGATCTCGGTACCGGACCATTTGCCAAACAGGATGCGATCTCCGGCCTTGACGTCGAGCGCCTGGACCTGGCCAGCGTCGTTGCGAGCGCCGGAGCCGACGGCGATGACCTCGCCCTCCTGCGGCTTTTCCTTGGCGGTATCGGGGATGATGATGCCGCCCTTGGTCTTCTCTTCAGATTCGACGCGGCGGACGAGAATGCGATCGTGCAGCGGTCTAAACGACATGTTTTCCTCCATGGACAAACAATGGTGACTTAGCTCTCCTGGCCGGATCGGATTGCCGCATCCGGCAGGATGCGAAACCTCCTTGAGCGTTTCGCGCGAGAAATTTATTTACGAGTTATTCCGATTACAAGATGTCGCCGCAGAAAAATTAGCACTCGTGATCGGCGGCTGCTAACATACTGGAGAGGAACGATAATCGGATTGGCGAGTTGAAAAATTATTGATGCCGCAGCACACTTGCGTCATCCTTCTGCCTGTCATGAAAGGAGATGAAGCATGCAGTTTTCGTCGGATCTTGAGCGGCAGCTCAATGGTTATGGCCTTACCACAGCGCATATCCTCTATCGCATTCCCGATTTCGAAACAGTCCTGCAGACCTATGTCTGGCAGGACTACGACCTTGCGCCGGATTTCCCCGAAATGCACAAGTTCCTCGATTTCTGGCGGTCGTCTCTCGACGGGCCGCTGCATTCGGTTCGCTACAGTCATCAGCGGCTGATCGGGCCTAACGAATGGCGGCGCGTCGACGGTGAGTTCAAGCTGCAATGAACCTTGAATTTTATTTTTCCACTTCCTAGCTCACCCGGCGATCGGGGCTTGATGAGCCCGGTCGCTTGACCACGTCTGTATGGAGTGAGACCCGAATGGAAGAGAACATCAAAATCATCAGGAGTGCGAGCATCCCAGAAAGGGAGGAGATCATCGTGGATTTCGCCCGATGGCTGGAGACCGCCTCACAGGAAGCACTCGTCTATGGGGAAGGGCGTTTTGCTGTGATGTCTGCGAATATGGCAGACGCAATACGGGTCAATGCAGACGAACTTGCACGTGATAATCCGGCTGCGGCCGAGCGGGTCCTGCAGCAGGCTTGCGCCATGATATCGCAATTCAAAGCCGCCTACCCTCATCGGGTTCTCAGTCGCTCGGTCCATTAAACCGCAGCCTATACGCCAGCTGGTCGGCCACTTTCCCGAATTTGGCGGGAGCCTCGTACGCGAGATTATTGGCACCCGGCTAACTTGAGCTGCGAGCAGTTCTTCAGGACGACGAACTGGGACGGCGGTCGAAGAGCGTTTGGCGTCAGTTTAGAACGGCGCCAACCGGACGTTTGGTACCAACCACCTTACCACGATTGCTCCCCCGTCGCACTGCCGCCCTCTGGAAAAAATCCGAGCTTCGCTAGAACACTCACCGCCGGATCGCCGGGCTGACGTCTGCCTTGTTATTACTGTTTCTGGTGCGGCTTGTTCGTTTCGAGTACCGCGCTCAGGGCCTCCGACAATTCCGACAGCTCATAGGGCTTGCGCAGAATTTTGATGCCCTGAGCATCGGCGGCTTGCTTTGCAGCTTCCAAGTAACCGCTAGTCAGCAGAATGGGAAGGTCCCCGCGTCGCTTATGAATTTCCTGAGCAAGCTCTACGCCGTTCATGCCCCCCGGCATCATGATGTCGGAGAAAACAACGTCGATTGTCCGACCGTTCGCCAGCGCGCCAAGCGCTGCTGCTGCGGACGCCGCTCTTATGACCTGATAGCCAAGCTCGTCCAGCATTTCGCCGACGAGTGCGGCCACCTCCTCGTCGTCCTCGACGAGCAACACGGAGCCTGCTTGGGAAGGGCGCCGGCGCTCGACATGAAGATCGACCAGATGATGCTGGTCTGGCGCGGGGTCCTTTGTCGAGCGCGGAAGCAGCATCGTGATTGTTGTCCCGCGACCGATGGCACTGTCGATTTCGATCGTTCCTCCGGACTGTTTTACAAAGCCATGCACCTGAGCCAGGCCGAGGCCGGACCCCTTGCCAATATCCTTGGTGGTGAAGAAGGGCTCGAATACGCGTGACTGTACTTCCCGGGTCATCCCCGTGCCATTGTCGCTGATGGAGAGCCGGACGAAGTCCCTTGCCGCATCGCTACCTTTAACGGAAGCATTTGAAGCAGTGATACGGATCGTGCCGCCGTTTGGCATCGCGTCACGGGCATTAACCGCAAGGTTTAGAACGACGAGTTCGAGCTCGCTGGCATCGACCTCGACCGGCCATAGGCCGGCGGCGAAATCGAAAGCCACTTCAACGTCGCCTCTTAGGCTGCGGTCGAGCAACTCGCGCATGCCGCCAATCTGGCGCTCAAGATCGACGGTCTGCGGCTTAAGTTCCTGGCGCCGCGAAAACGCGAGCAATTGCCGGGTGAGCCCCGACCCTCGCGCGGCTGCCTGCCGCATACCATCCATCAACCGTTTTTTTCGTGCCGAGTCGGTCTGTCGATCGAGCATCTCCAATCCTCCGGAGATGACCATCAGGAGATTGTTGAAGTCGTGGGCTACTCCACCCGTCAGCTGTCCGATGGCCTCGATCTTTTGCGCCTGCCGCAGCTTCTCTTCGACCAGAGCTTTGTTTGCCATCTGATCGCGCAGCGCCTCGTTGGCCGCTTTGAGCTCTTGCGTCCGGTTGGCAACCTGCGTTTCGAGTTCCTGCGCCGCGTGCTCACGTTCCTCAAGCAGGGTTCGAAGCTCTAGCTGGCGCCGACGCGCCCGAAGGGTCGCCTGAACCGTGCTGACGAGGGTGATGGTCTGGACAGGCCGCTCCAGGAAAGAGACGTTGCGAAGCCCGCTCATCAGCCGCTGGCGCCATCCGGCTATGCCGGGTTGATCCTGTCGACTGGTAAGGACGATGAACGGCAGATCGGACCAGGCCGCCTGACGCTCAACCCACGTGAATAGCGAGCCTGCATCGCTTCCAAACAGCGCCTCTTCGGCAATGAAGGCGGCCGCCGCACCTCGCGTTAAAGCCTCGACGAGAGCGGCGAGATCGGAACAAGCCTCAGCGGCAACGCCGCTTCGCCTCAAGAGCTCGACAGAGGCCGCGGCGTCCCTGCCGATCGGCGCGAGGACGATAACCGGTGCAAGATCATGCTCAGACACTGCCATCCTTTCCGTTGGTCGCCTGCAACGGCAGCGCTGCGAACTGTGGTGTGCCGGCCAACACACCGGTGAACCCGGATGTTGGCTGTCCGATCTGGACGCCATTTTGCGAGAGCTTGAATTCGCGAACGGTATGCTCGTGCATCCCGCTGCGCTTCTTCACGACCGAAATCGCTCGCCGCACCGATCCCGCGGTCTCGAAGTAGCGCAACATGATGACAGAATCGCTCAGATAGCTGAGATCAAGCGGAGCTTCCAGCGGGCCGACCAATCCGTGCTGTGCAAGCACGAGGATCGTCAGAACGCCGCGCTGGCCGAGATAGGTCAAAAGCTCGTGCATCTGCAGAATGAGAAAACGCTCGTCGGGCATAGCATTCAGGTAGCCGTTCAAGCTGTCGATAACGACAACTCTCGCGCCGTCGACCTCAACGCTGCGCTGGACATTTGCGGCAAACTCACCCGGGGCCATCTCGGCCGGATCGATCTGCTGCAAGCGGATCCGGCCGGATTCCAGATGGGTCTGAAGATCAAGGCCGAGGGTCCGCGCCCGCGCTTCAAGTGTACCCCGACCTTCGTCGAAGGCGTAGAAGACCGCATGCTCTCCTCTGTCGGCGGCAGCCAAGGCATAGGTGAGTGCGAGAGAAGATTTGCCCACGCCGGCGGCACCCAGGAACAGGGCATTGGTACCGCGCTCCAGTCCACCTCCCAGCATCTCGTCGAGGTCGGTATTGCCGCTCGGAGTGAACTCGACATCGAACGTTTTGTCATCGTGTCCGGAAGCGATCAGGCGGGGATATACCTGCAACCCGCCTTTTTCGATCATGAAGTCATGGTAGCCGCCGCGAAACTTGATGCCGCGCATTTTCACGACCCTGAGGCGCCGGCGCTCTGCGCCGTAATCGACGGCATTCTGCTCCAGCAACAAGACACCGTGGGAGATCGAATGCAATTGCAGGTCGTTTTGTTGCGAGGAGAGGTCATCGAGTAGAATGACCGTGCATTGCCGGCTGGTGAAGAAGTGCTTCAAGGCGAGAACCTGTCGGCGGTAGCGCAGCGGGCTTTGCGCGAGCAGCCTCAGCTCCGAAAGGCTGTCAATCACGATCCGCCGCGGATTGAACCCCTTCACCTTGTCCAGAATAAGCTTCGTGGTCTCGTTGAGCTCCATTTCGGCCGGATGAAAAACCGTCAGCTCTCGCTCTGGGTCAAGAGTAGTCTCGGGAGGAACAAGCTCGAAGACATCCACGTCGCGCAGCGACCATCCGTGACGCCGGGCCACCAATTGGAGCTCCTTCAGGGTTTCCGACAATGTGACGTAAAGAACCCGCTCGCCCTGACGCGCGCCCTCAAGCAAAAACTGCAGAGCTATCGTGGTCTTGCCGGTTCCAGGGCGGCCTTCATACAAGTACAGACGGTTTTCGTCCAAACCGCCACCCAGAATTACGTCGAGACCCGCTGCGCCGGTCGAAATCCGCGGAGGATCGATGTCGTCTGTCTCGTCAAACTCATCCGTCATTTTGTAACCCTACCTATTCGTCGCCGGAATACTGAACGCCCCCGTTACGTTTCAAGTTCCCTGTTTCGTGCCGTTCGCCTCCTCGCCCGTTAGCAGACTTGCAGTATGAGGCGCCGATCGTACGGATCTCTATTGCTGCCTCGTCACGGAATGCCAAAATGGGATTCAGCGAGATTTCACAGCGGCCGCGAGCGCGTCATTCAGTTGCTTTTGGCTGAAGGGCTTGGGCAGTCGTGCAAGATCCGCCCCTTCTCCGCCCGGCAATTCCGCATACCCTGTCGCAAGGATCACCGCGATTTCAGGATGCTGCGCGCGCAGCTGCCTGGCCAACTCCGCTCCCGTCATGTGAGGCATGGCGTGGTCGGTAATCAAAATGTCGGGGAGGGGCCTATGCTGAAGAAGCCTCAGAGCCTCCTCGCCTGAATTGGCTTCCAGCACCTTATGTCCGAGGTCCTCGAGCATAAAGACTGTATTCATCAGGACGAGGCTATCGTCATCGACTGCCATCACCGTTAGCGACGGTAACGGACCTTCTCCCGGGACTTGTTCGACAGGCTCCGGCGCGGCGGTTGCCTTCGCCACGGGAAGCCATAGTTCTGCAGTCGTACCCTGGCCAACGGTCGACTTCATCAGCAGCTTTCCGCCTGACTGAGCCATCAGACCTTGCACCATGGGCAATCCGAGGCCCGTCCCCTTACCAATGCCCTTGGTGGTAAAGAAGGGCGTCGTTGCCTTCTCCAAGGTTTCGGCGTCCATGCCTTCGCCTTCGTCCTTGACGGAAAGACAGACATATTCGCCGGCCGCAAGGTCCGGGACCTGTTTCGGCTTCAGCGAATGTCTGCAGGCCGAGACGGCAATCGTACCACCCTCCGGCATAGCGTCGCGGGCATTAACGACGAGGTTAAGCAAGGCACTCTCGAGTTGGTTCGGATCGGAGAGGACCGGGGGAAGGGAAAGCGGGAATATGGTGCTGATCTCGATGGTCGGGCCAATGGTTCTTTGCAGCAACTCGGCCATCTCGCGGACGAGAGAAGGCGCGTCGACTGCCTCAAGCTTAAGGTCCTGCTTGCGAGAAAATGCGAGCAAACGTTGCGTCAGAGACGCCCCGCGCTTGGCGCCGGCGATCGCATTGTCGATGAGCTCGACGACATTCTGGCCTTCGAGCGCCCTTTTTCGGGCGATCTCGAGACTGCCGAGGATTGCCATCAGAAGATTGTTGAAGTCATGTGCCACGCCACCGGTCAATTGTCCGACAGCCTCCATCTTCTGCGCCTGAAACAGTTCCTGCTGCGCCTGTTCGAGGGCTTGCTGGGCTTGGCGCTTCTCGGTGATGTCGCGTGTGACCTTGGCGAAGCCGACGATCTTGCCGTCCTCGAGCTGAATGGCGTCGATGATGACGTTGGCCCAGAAGCGCGTGCCGTCCTTGCGGACGCGCCAGCCTTCCTTTTCGTAGCGTCCTTCCTTTGCAGCGATTTCCAAAGCCTTTCTCGGAAGTTCATCAGCACGGTCTTCCTCGACGTAGAAGCGCGAGAAGTGCTGGCCGATGATCTCCTCAGGTTCGTATCCCTTGATACGTTGGGCGCCGGCATTCCAAGTTGAAACGTTACCTTCCGGGTCCAGCATATAGATGGCATAGTCGGTGACGCCTTGGATCAACAAGCGAAACTGGTCTTCGCTTCGTTTCAAAACCTCTTCTGCAATCTTCCTCTCTGAAAGATCGCGCGTGATCTTGGCAAATCCAAGCAATTGACCGTGCTGATCCCGGATCGCATCGATGACGACATGCGCCCAGAATCGCTCGCCGTCCTTACGAACGCGCCATCCCTCGGCTTCGAATCGCCCTTCGGTCTCAGCCGTCAAAAGAGCCTTGGCTGGAATTCCGGCAGCCAGATCTTCCGGCGTGTAGAACCGTGAAAAGTGTTCCCCGAGGATTTCGGACTCTGTATAGCCCTTGAAGCGCTGGGCGCCGGCGTTCCAGCTCGATATCCGACCCTCGGTGTCGAGCATGTAAATAGCATAATCGGTAATAGCATCGACTAGCAGGCGGTACCGCCCCTCCATGGACGCCGCCTGTAACGTCGCAACATGTGAAGTCACTTAATTCCCTTCCCCAAAGACCGGCGGCCTTCCCTCACAGCCTTAAGATCGCGCTTTCAGCGACTTTAAAGCCGCGGACCCCGATGGTGAGCTCTTTGGCCGACAACCCACCAAAACGCACTGCGAGGTCTTTGGTTCCGAGGCTTTATAAGCGCGGCCGAGCCGAGCCACTTGCACTGCGCCTAACGCTTGCGCGACCGTCATTGCCAGACGATGGCCGCGCCACTCTTTGCCTCACCGGTCAGGGGTAACGCCAGTAGAGCAAAAGCAACCGGCGCGGCGGCTTGAGGTGCGGTCGGCAAAGCATTCGAAACGAACCAGCGGCCAACAATTCTTACGGGGTGGCTCAAAGAAGCAGCGCGATCAGAGTTGATGGGTACCTCGGTTCTTCCAGGTCGGTCGCACTTCGACGCTGCGAGCTTTTAGGGATAGTGACGAATCCGATTTTGCGGGAAGACCAAAGTCTATGAAGAATGGTCCTCGGTCGCACAAGTGTGTCAATCTCAGGTATTTTTGAAACCGACAAAGGGGATGGGACCTTTCAACCCGACAACGCTTAGTGGGTGCCAGTCCTGGAACCCAGGCTTCAAGAATGACGTTTTCCTGCCGAGTGGTTAAAGCGGGAAAGGGAAAATTGTGCGGTCAATCAAAGATAATGGGCTGACAATCGTTCTTCTGGTGCTAACCGTTGCGACCATCCTGGGAATGCTTCTGACGGGATGGCAGGTTAACAACGAGGAAATCGCCCAGCATGGCGGCATGCCGCTTTCGCTCGCAGTTTACGCTCTATCGGGACACTTCCTGTCGGCCATCTTCGAAAACTGGGAAAGCGAGTTCCTGCAGATGTCGGCCTACGTAATGCTGACGGCAATGCTGTTCCAGCGCGGTTCAGCTGAATCAAAGGATCCTGATCAGCCCGCTTCTCAGGATGAAGATCCCTCATCAAAGAGCGGCAACCGGGATGCTCCTTGGCCCGTCCGGGTTGGTGGATTGGCGCGGACGCTTTACTCCTATTCGCTGGGCATTGCGCTCGCTTTGCTGTTCGTCGCCAGCTTCATTCTCCACCTCCGCTATAGTGCTGCAGCGGAAAACGCGGAAGCTGCGATGCATGGCCAGCCAGCGCAGTCGATGATGGAGCATCTCGCCAGCGCACAGTTCTGGTTTGAATCATTTCAAAACTGGCAGTCCGAATTCCTATCAACGGCAGTGATCGTGGTGCTATCGATACTCTTGAGGTTTCGAGGTTCGCCCGAATCCAAACCCGTCGCCGCTCCGCATTCCGAGACCGGAAGTTGATCGGATTTTTTGACGCTAAGCGCTCATGGAGAGATTAAGGCCGGTCCTGCATTCGTGCCCCCACATGGTCCAAAGATGGGAGGTCTATGACCAGCAATAGTCCATCGTCGCGCCAGTCGCGAGAGATCCGGCCTCCCAACTGCTTCTCAACGACAGCACTTAGCAGTACGTTACCGAAGCCGCGTCCTGGCTCCTGGTTTGAACGAGCGGTGCCAAACTCATGCCAGATCAACGTCAAACCTCTGTCATGGGTTTCCCAAGTGATCCTGAGCCGTCCCTTCACGTGTGCGATCGCTCCGTGAACAGCCGCATTCGCAGCCAGCTCATGGATAGCCAGCCCGATTGGCTGAGCTGAAGGTGCAGGAACCATGACCGCGGGACCGGCGATCTCGATGTTGCGGCTCCCGAACACCTGTGCCTGAGCGCGTATGATCTCGGTCAGTTCGACTTCCTGCCAATTTTTTTCCGAAAGGAGGATGTGCGTGCGCGAAAGGGCCTGGACACGCTGCTGGACGGACGCGGCATTATCGGATTTCGAGAGACGCACGATGCTATCGACGATTGCCAAAACATTCTTTGTCCGATGATCAACTTCGAGGAGGAGCCGGTGCTCGGCGTCTTCGAGCGTTTGAATCCGGCGATAGTCGGTGACGTCGACCTGCGAAGCAAAATAGTAGGCAAGTTCGCCATGCTCATCGTGAATCGGGCTCAGGTGCAATTGGTTCCAGAATTGCGTACCGTCTTTCTTGTAGTTCAGAATTTCGGTGGTCATTTCGCGCTGCTGGGCAATGGCTGCACGAATCTGTGCGATTGCCGTCTTGGACGTCGCTTCTCCCTGAAGGAGCCGGCAGTTTTTGCCAAGAAGGTCCTCGGCGGTGTAGCCGGTCAGATCGAGAAAGGCATCGTTCGCCAGCACAATCGGAAATTCAGGTCCCCGTGCATCGGAGACGACCATCGGCATCCTTGTGCGCTGGAAGGCGAAAGCAGCGAGTTCTTTACGGTCAACCATTCCTTGTTTTGTCGCCGCGGCAGGATTGTCGCCATGAATGTCGGATGGTTGGGAACGAGACAATGTTGACCTCAAGACGCTTCGCGAGGCTAAACGCAATCCTCGTAGAATTGTTTCGCACGTGACGGGACAAGGGTATGTCAGCGCGAATGAAAATTGTGTTGGAATTCCGCTGCCTGTCTAAGGCCTGTGGTTTGGCCCAAAGCGGCATGAAAACAATGGGAGGCTTCCACTCCCGCACTCAATCGGTTTCGGGATCGCCTTTCGGGTCTTGGATCACGCAGTCTGCGACTGACCAAGCGTAAGCATTAGGGATTCAGATAGTGGACCACCCGCAGCTAGGCCAGTTCGATCAACATGTTCAAGAAGGCGCGAACCGATGGGTTGGTGCGTCGGCTTTCGGGCCAAATAGCAGTGATATTGTGCCGGTCCACGGCAAACTCGGACAGAATGGGGATCAACTCGCCGCGTCTGACCCAAGGCGCAGCCGCGAAGCTCGTGCCAATTCCGATGCCCGCTCCCGCAGCAATCGCCACTATGACCGCTTCGCTTGCATCGACGACGATACCGGAGGAAGGCACGATCTCGATTTCCCGTTCGCCAATCCGGAAAGGCCATCGAAAGAGCTGGCCCGTGCTTTGGTAGCGCATATTCACCGTCTCATGCCCATCAAGGTCATCGGGATGCTCCGGCGCGCCGCGCGTGGCGAGATACTCCGAGGAAGCGTAGCAACAGAGCCGATGTGGCAAAAGCCGGCGCGACAAAAGGCGCGAGTCACCGAGCTCACCGATGCGGACAGCCAGATCGATACCCTCCTCGATAAGGTCGACCATTTGGTCACTCAGCCGCAAGTCGATCGTCACCTTCGGGTGCAGCCTGCGGAATGCGGCAAGCGCCGGCGCAATGACATGGAGGCCGATCGGCAGTGACGCTGCAATTCGCAGCGTGCCGGAAGGCTCCGCCCGCGCTGCCTTGGCCACCTGCTCGATTTCTTCCGCATCGCGCAGCAGACGCAGCGCGCGCTCATGCAGGTCACGTCCCTCGGCTGTCAAGGTCAGCGAGCGTGTCGTCCGCGTGAACAGCGAGACGCCGAGATGTTGTTCAAGTCGCTGAACGCTCTTGCTGATCGCCGAGGGCGAAATAGACAGCGATCGGGCGGCAGCAGTGTAGCTCCCCAAAGATCCAGCTTTTGCGAATGCCATAAGGCCGGTCAGCCTCTCCAGGCCTATTTGTTCCTTCATGGCACTATTAAAGCGAATGACGGCGCAATTATCAACGTCGGAACGTGAGGCTATCTTCTAAGGAGCAAATCGATCTCAAAGCGAGGCTATGATGACTGAGATGATGAAAGCAGTTCTGCTGTACGAATTTGGCGGCCCCGAAGTCTTGCGCTACGAGAATGCGCCTCGGCCCATACCGGCAAAGGGTGAGGTCCTGGTTCACGTTCATGCGGCAGGCCTCAATCCACCTGACCTCTATCTGCGTGACGGGTATCGTGCGCTGCCGCCAGAATGGCAGCCCGATCCGGTATTTCCCCTTATCCTTGGGACTGATGTGTCGGGGGTGGTCGCGGCAATCGGCGACGGTGTTGCGGAGGTCAACGTCGGCGATGAGGTCTATGCGATGGTGCGTTTCCCACACCACGTCATGAAGGGCAGCGGCGCCTATGCTGAGTCTGTCCGCGTGCCCGTATCTGAACTGGCGCTAAAGCCTACGGGCATCGATCACATTCAGGCAGCCGGGGCGCCGATGTCCCTGCTCACCGCCTGGCAGTTTCTGGTCGAACTCGGTCATGATGCGCCGAACCCGTTCCAGTCGTTTCCTCATGCGCCAATCCCGCTCGAAGGCAAGACGGTTCTGGTCAACGGTGCCGGTGGCGGTGTTGGGCATCTGGCAGTTCAGGTCGCGAAGTGGAAAGGGGCGCGCGTGATTGCTGTTGCCTCCGGCAAGCACGAGGCGCTCCTGCGCGGCTTGGGCGCGGATCAGTTCATTGACTACACCACGACTTCCGTTGATGCGGCGATACAGGATGTGGATCTTGTAATCGACGCTGTCGGCGGTCCGAATATGGAGCGCTTCTTCAAGGCTCTGAAGCGTGGGGGGGCGCTGTATCTCGTCAATCCTCTGGGCTTTTCAGGTCATGAGGAAGCGGCGAGACGTGGGATCACGGTGTCGTCGACACAGGTTCGTTCGAACGGTGCGCAGCTGGCCGAGGCCGGTCGACTGCTCGATGACGGCACTATTCGCGTCGCGATCGACAGCGTCTATCCGTTGGCGGAAGCGTCCGTTGCGCATCAGCGCGCGTCGCGAGGAAGTATTCAAGGAAAAATCGTGCTCTCGGTTGTTTAACGACCGCGCGCCCCACCCACTTAACCGACGTTAGTCGGCCGTCGAGGGCGGCCGGCAGCAGAAGGAGGCGTCATGCTCATAATTGCCGGACACATACACGTCGATCCCGCTGACGTGGTGCAGTTTCTCGCCGATCTAAAGGAGCTTGCAGTGGCCGCTCGCAGGCGCCCCGGGAACAGCGCTTATGATGTTGCCATGGAGGATCCACAGGCCGGGCGGCTGCTCATATCGGAACGATGGACAGATCAGGCAGCGCTCAGCGCTCATCTGGATGCTGCCGAGACCGTTGCGTTCGTCAACCGTTGGCAGGGACGGATGCAGGGCGATGTCCGCAAGTTCGACGCTTCGAACGAACGCGGATTGATGGACAGTTAAGCCTTGCTTCTGTTGTCATCCTGGCGAGCGACCAATCTCATGGTGAGCGTCTTGCTGGGGCGTAGCGTCACTTTCATGACAGGCTTCGGCGGTTGTGGCTCAATGGCGGCAAGGCGAACTTTCTGGAGCAGCACAGCCAGGATGGCGACGGCTTCCATGACCGCAAAAGCATTGCCGATGCACACACGGGGTCCGGCGCCAAACGGCATATAGGCATAACGGTGCCGCGCTCTGGAGTTCTCCGGGTTGAAGCGATCGGGATCGAACAGTTCAGGATCAGCCCAGAGAGCGGCGTGATGATGAACCGCGTAAATAGGAACGATCAAGACCGTGCCTTCCGGAATGAGGTACTCGCCAAGCTGAAAATCCTTGAGCGCCGTCCGCGTAATGATCGGGGCGGGCGGATAAAGGCGCATGGCTTCGGAAAAGACCTGCCGGGTATAGACCAGCCGCGAAACATCATCCGACGTTACCGGCCGGCCCTCCGTCACCGCATCGATCTCGTTGAGAACCATGCTTTCGACCTCCGGATGACGGGAAAGCAAATCGAATGTCCACGCAAGCCCGAGCGCCGTCGTCTCATGACCGGCCGTGATGAAGGTCATGAGGTTGTCGACGATTTCCGCGTCGCTCATAGTCCTTCCGCTTTCCGGGTCGCAAGCCGCCAGAAGCATATTGACGAGATCGTGGCGGTCATCCGGGCTTTTCCGCCTCTCCTCGATCACGCTGAAAAGGCTGGATCGCAGAAACTCGACAGCTGCCTCTGCCTTACCGCGACCCGGATAGGGGATCCACTCCGGTGCGTGCAACAGCCCGAGCGCGAAACTCCAGCCGGTCGGCTTGAGAAAATTGGACATGCCTTTCTCGACAGCGCCGACGTCAATCCCATGGCCGCCCGACATCATGGTCTCGACGATGATGTCGAACGTGGTGCGCATCATCTCGTGGCCGACATCGATCGCGCCGGTGCCCATCTCCAGCCACCTGTCACGCGCGCGCTCAGCCGCTGCGATCATGGTCGGTTGCAGCTCAAGAATCTTGTCGTGCCGAAATGCGCCGGCGACGGACTGCCGCTGCCATTTCCAATGTGCACCATCAGCGGTCAAAAGTCCCTGGCCGAGTGCTGGTCCGAGCGCCCGGCGGACTTGATCGCCCTTGCCCAGCGCGTCGGCGTTTTTCACCAGCGCCTCGTGAATGAGCGCGGGATCGGCCAGATAGACCTTCACCTCGCCCGCGGTTTTTGAAAAAACAATCGGATCGGTGAAGATCGAGGGAGGGAGCGCGTCGAGGGGGTTGCGGACGATCGCGACGAGGGCGCCGAGCGTCGATTGTCGGGTAAGGGGGAAAGTTGTTTTAAGTTCGCCATCTGTCAACGCTGTCATCTTCATGATCGGATCCCTTATTGCGCTTGACCAATTGTTCGATTATCTAAGGTGTATGCCTTAAATTTATCTAAGGTGATTACCTTACTTCTGCAAGGGGCGTGCATGGAAAAGGCGAAGAGCGGCAACGGCGAGAAAAACCAAAAGGTCAGTACGCGTGACCGGATCCTCGATGCCAGTCTTACGCTCTTCAACGACAAGGGACCGGACCGGGTCACGACCGCGGAGATCGCGCGGTCGGTCGGCATCAATGAGGGAAACCTTTACTATTACTTTAAAACGAAGGAAGCGCTTCTCCAGGCCGTGTTCGGAAGACTTGAGGCGGACGCGGCCACGTTCATGGCGGAGGCTGGTTCCAATACCGCGACTGACCCCGGTATCTTTTCAGGATTTATGCAGCGCTGGTGTTCGATCGTCTGGACACATCGTTACATATTCCGCGACCTTCCGGGCATCATCGCTATCGCGCCGTCCCTGCGTGAGCCAACCCGCACGCTCAGCGCAGGCATGCGGCTGGTGGTCGAGGGAACGTTGCGTCAGATGACGAATGCGCGCCTGATAGATGTTTCGGACGAGGACGCCCCGCAGTTGCTCGCCAATGTCTGGATCGTCTCCACCTACTGGGCGGTTTATCTCAGCCTGCAGGAAGGCATTGAAGACCTTTCGGCGGAACATCTCGACTGGGGACTAAAGCAGGTCGCGAGCCTGTTTAAACCATACCTGTCAGATGCGGCGAAGAACGAGCTAAAGGCTATGCTTAGTCGCTCTTTAGCGCCGGTCTGAAGCGCCTGAGGATTTCCCACGGAATACTGAGCTCGCGATGTTCAGGTTGATAGATTTTCCTGAATTTCATCTTTTCACGGAGATGCTCGATGCCGTTTAGCGATCCCGGTCATCCGCTCTGGAAGCCGGAAAACCTGCGCCGCGCGATCCACGCGGCAGGCGTGGCTCTTTGGCATGGAACGTCACCAACGACCGTTTCGCGATGGACGAGCAGGGGTTCAAACTCTGGGGGCTGGAGCAGAGCGGACAGGTGAAATTTGAGGATCTCTCGGCAAATATCCACCCGGCCGATCGGGATCGTGTCCGCGCTGCATTTACCGCAATACGTGGGATTATCGGATCCTATGAGATCGATTTCGAATTATGGTTGGCACCGAGATACGCTGGATCTCGGCGCGGGGGCTGGGCGATGACGCTGCGCTGCATGAAGGGCAGATGTTCGGCGTGTTTCTGGATGTTACCGGGCGAAAGAAGGCGGAAGAAGGCAACGAACTACTTGCCGGCGAAATGAGCCATCGGGTCAAGAACTTACTGGCGATTGCCATGGGCCTTACCAACATCACGTCGCAATCGACGACAACTGCTAAGGAAATGGCCAAGGAACTCACCGCTCGACTAGCCGCTCTCGGACGAGCACATGACCTGGTGCGTCCAATCTCAGGCGAGCAGGGACATGCAGCACTTTTGGGCGACCTCCTGTCTGTTCTGTTGGCACCATACGAGGATCTCGGTGCCTTCAAAGGCCGCATTCGGGTCGCTGTGCCACGCATGGGCGTTGGCGAAGCTGCCGCGACTGCCTTGGCGCTCATCTTCCATGAACTGGCGACCAACTCGATGAAATACGGCGCCTTGTCGGAGGATATCGGCACGCTCGATTTGTCGGGCTCCACCACCGGCGACGAGCTAATGCTGACCTGGACAGAGCGCGGCGGGCCACTGGTAGAACCGCCCACTGGTGCCGAAGGTTATGGAAGCAAGTTGCTCAACCGAAGTGTATCGGGTCAACTCGGCGGAACGATCACCTATGACTGGTCGGAAAAAGGCGTGGTGGTCGTCTTGAGGTTGAGCGTCGAAAAACTCGCCAGGTGAAACTGGGTGAGTTCTTGTTAAATCATCCGCGATCCGGCAAGAGCAGTGCGGCGGCTCCGTCCAAGTCTGGCACTTCCGCATAAGGAAGCCAGTCGGCGTTGCCAACCTCGCCGCGCCGGTTCACCCAGATGCCGCGTAGTCCCAGATCATGGCGCGCTTTCATGTCCCAGTACATGCCCATCGCCACGTGCACCGTTTCGCCTGGGCTCACGCCCATCTTACGATAGGCATATTCGAAAAGCTCGCGCGACGGCTTGTAAGCACCAGCCTGTTGGGCGGTAATGACGTGGTCAAACGGCACGCCAATGCTCTCAACGGTCGGCAAAATGAGGTCGTCATCGGAGTTTGTGAAGATGGCGAGCTTGTAACGTTCACGCAGACGGCGCAAGGCAGCGGGGACTTCGGGATGCGGTCCCATTGTCATTGGCGATGACGCTATGCGCTCGATCTCACCCTTGTCTGGGGTCAGGCCGTGCTCGGCAAACGCGGCGGCAAAGCCGACCCGCAGGATGTCCTTATAGAGACGATGGGGCTTTTCGGCCGTCAAGCGCCGACCCTGCGCCGAGAAGCTGTCGATTACCATCGTCGCGCTCACTTCTGTCACGCCGAGCTTTTGGAGCGTGACATCGATCTCTCGCGACAGAACTTCATACCATTGAACGAGCGTGCCATAGCAGTCGAAGGTAACGATCTTCGGCGGAGGGTCACGGTAGGAAGTCTGTTCGGACATCAAGAGAACCTATAGTTGCTGACGGGCAAGAACACGATGCCGCGCCGCTCATCATCATCTAGCGGGCTTCACGGCGGGATCAGCGCTTATGGTCGCCCTTGTCACCCTGACCGGGTTTTGCGTTGTGTTTCGCATCGTGGCGAGCGTCGGCCGAGAGCGAGCGGGAGACGTCAACGCTCTCCTTGAACTTGCCATCCTCGTCCCTGCGGACATACCGTTTGTCGGTTCCGGTATCGATCAGTTCGCGTTTCGTCATGGCGAGACTCCTTCATGGTTGCTTTTGTCCATAAACGCACCCGACGCCCAAAAGATGCATGCGAATCAGCGGCCTATCTTCGACTCGTAAAACGGGCACGACCGAACAGCTAAGTCATTGAAAAATGATTCGTTTCGACTCGGAACAATCGCCCGCTGATTCGCTTGAATCGCCTAAGTTGCGTTAGGAGTTCAGCGTCATGGTTGCCCCAAGAGCCAATTGGAAAGGCTTCATCAAGTTTGGAGAAGTCTCCTGTCCGGTGGCGCTCTACACCGCAGCCTCCTCGTCCGAGCGAATTGCATTCAACACGCTGAACCGCAAAACGGGGAACAGGGTCAAACGTGAGTTTGTCGATAGCGAAACCGGCAATCCCGTCGAGCGCGACGATCAAGTCAAAGGCTACGAGATCGAAAACGGCCAGTATATCGTTCTTGAACCCGATGAAGTCGCGGCCGCCGTACCTGAGTGCGACAAGACCCTGAAGATCGACGCGTTCATTCCCTGCAACGAAATCGACGACGTCTATTTCGACAAGCCCTATTATCTGGCGCCTGACCGAATGGGCAAAGACGCTTTCGTCCTTCTGCGCGACGGGATGAAAAAAGCCAAGGTTGCCGCCATCGCCCGCACCGTCCTCTTTCGCCGCATGGCAAGGGCCTGATCGCCTCGACGCTGAACTTCGACTACGAAGTTCGCTCATCCGAGAAAGCGTTCGAGGATCTGCCGGACATGAAGATCGAGGGCGAGTTGCTAGAACTCGCCGAACATATCATCGGGAAAAAGAAGGGCAGTTTTGACGCCAGCACTTTCGATGACCGGTATGAGGCCGCTGTTGCCGAACTGGTAAAGGCCAAGATCGAAGGCCGGTCGCTGCCGAAGAAGAAAGCACCGGCCGCTTCCAAGCCGAGCGATCTGCTACAGGCTCTGCGCGAAAGTGCCGGGCTCGGAGCCAAGGCAGAGCCGAAGCGCACTGCTGCCAACGCCAACAAAGGCACCAGCCGGCAAAAGGCCGCCAAACCTGCCACTGCAGCGAAATCGAAGGCCGCCACGACGCCAGCGCGCCGCGCCAGCTGATCGGAGGATATCATGGCACTCCGTCCCTACTGGAAAGGCTATCTGAAGCTGTCACTGGTCACCTGCCCGGTGCAGATGATGCCGGCGACCTCCGAGAACGAAAAGGTCCGCTTTCACACGCTCAATCGCGAAACCCAGAACCGCGTCGTCAGCCACTACGTGGACTCGGTGACGGGAAAGGAAGTGCGGGAAGAGGACGAGGTCAAAGGCTATCAACGCGGCGAGGACGAATACATCATCCTGGAAGATGATGAGCTCGAAAATGTCGCGTTGGACAGCACCAAAACCATCGACATCTCAACCTTTACCCCGCGCGATACGATTGAGTGGATCTGGCTTGACACGCCGTATTATCTCTCGCCGAACGATCCGGTTGGGCAGGAAGCGTTTTCGGTCATCCGCGACGCGATGGAATCCCAGGATATGGTTGGAATTTCGCGACTGGTCATCACGCGGCGCGAGCGGGCCGTCATGTTGGAGCCACGCGGCAAGGGTATCGTTCTGTGGACTTTGCGCTATGGTGATGAGGTGCGTGATGAAGAGACCTATTTCGAGGGCATCGGTGATGAGACGGCGGATTCCGACATGATGCCGCTGATCCAGCAACTGATCAAAAAGCAGACCCAGCACTGGAACCCGAAAATGGTCATCGACCCGGTTCAGGACCGGCTGCTCGATATTATTGCGGAAAAGAAGAAGGCGCTGAAGAAGCCGTCGAAGGCGAAAGCGCCAGCCTCCGGCTCCGCACCGAGCAACGTCATCAACATCATGGATGCCTTGAAGAAGTCGGTCGCGGCGGAAACGCGGACCGGCAAATGAGCAAACGCGCCAAGCCCCTTCTTCAGGACGATAGTTTCACCGCGAAGTCGCAGCCGAGGCGCAAGCGCGATCCGGCGCAGCCGAACCTTCCCTTCGACCCCATGCCCGATCGGGTCGAACCATGCCTGGCATTGCTGAAGACGGCGCCGCCGGTCGGGCCCGATTGGGCCTATGAGATCAAATGGGATGGATACCGGCTCGCCATCCACATCGAAACATCGGGCGTCCGAATTATCACCCGTGGTGGCCATGACTGGACACACCGTTTTCCCGCGATCGCGGCGGCGGCCAGGGAACTCGGGGTCGGAACAGCGATCCTCGACGGGGAGGCTGTCGTTCTGAACGCTGAGGGCCGATCCGACTTTGGCGCCTTACAACGGTCCCTCGGCGGACGCGGCGGCAAGCGAGCCTCGACGGAAGCCATCCTATTTGCTTTCGACCTTTTGTATTTTGACGGCCACGATCTGACAAAGACTGAACTCTCAGTCCGACGGCATCTGCTGACTGATCTGCTCGAGGGTGCGGTTGGCGCGATCCAGCTTTCGGAGGAAGTGCAAGGCGATGGCACCGCACTTCTGGAAAATGCTCGCTCTCTCGGACTGGAAGGCATTATCGCCAAGCACCGCGACAGCCCGTACCGCTCAGGTAGGGCCGGCGACTGGCTGAAGATCAAATGCGTCCAGAGCGAGAGTTTCATGATCGTCGGGTACGAGCAGTCCGCATCGGCACGCGGCGGGATCGGCAGCCTGCTGCTGGCCGCTCGTCGTGGTCATGACTGGGTCTATGTCGGCGCCGTCGGCACGGGTTTCAAGGAAAAGGATGCGGCGTATCTCAAGAAGACGCTCGATACGCTGAAGACGCGAACGCCCGTCGTTCCGCTGAAGGGCAAGAACTATGTCTTCGCCCAACCGACGCTGATCGCCGAAATTGAATTCCGGGGCTGGACCGACGACGGAAATCTGCGCCACGCCTCGTATAAAGGCCTTCGCGAAGTCCAGGATAATGCCGCGGTTTACTTGCTGGATTAGGCTCGAGAGGGATCCTTGAAGAGGCCCGGATTTTTTCTGCAGAGGCCCTTGATTCCAGAATTGCCAAAAACCAAATCGTTTGCGTCAGCCGCTGATGACAGGGCTGATCTTGCTGGAAGGGCCGCTTTCGGCGCTTCCGTACCCATGTTGCTTCAAGGAGGATATGGCTATGGCAACATCTTACGACTACGCACCTCTCTTCCGCTCGAGCGTCGGCTTCGACCGGGTCTTCAACCTTCTGGAAAACGCCCAGCGTGCCCGCTCCCTCAGCGACTGGCCGCCCTATGACATCGTCAAGACCGGCGACGACAGCTACCGGATTTCCATTGCGGTGGCTGGCTTTTCCCAGGACGATCTCGACATCACCTTCCAGTCCAATCTACTAACCGTCACAGGCAAGAAGCAGGAAGCGGCTGCTGAGGGCTACCTGCATCGCGGCATTGCCGGCCGTCCGTTCGAGCACCGGTTCGAGCTGGCCGACCACGTCCGGGTGAACGGCGCAGACCTCAGCGACGGTCTCCTATCGATTGATCTGGTTCGCGAGATCCCGGAGGCCCTGAAGCCGCGGAAAATCTCGATCCAGAGCCAGCCCGCTTTAACGTCGATTGCTCCGCCGCAGATCGGGGCGCAGAAGGCCGCTTAATTATCCGCAGAACGTGGGCGCCGTCGCGACGGCGCCCATCAACATCGGGATTGGGAAGGAGAGAGCGATGAAACCCGATATGTTCAAACTGCCTGTTTCCATTCTAATTGGCCTCGGCTTTCCGGCGGAGGTTCGCGGCGTGATGGACGCCTACCGGCATCTCGGCGAATGGCCGGCTTCACAGAGGGATGGCGCGCACTCAGTCGCGCTCAAGGCATGCAGTGCCGCGCTGCGCGGTGAGATCGAAGCCGAAACCGCGCGCGGTCTGTTTGCCGCTTTTGCCGAGAAACACGACCTGCTGGCGCCGGAAATCAACGGGATCGTCGCGTCGCGCTTGCGGCGTGACAAAGATCCGCATGTGCTGTGAGGCGATCCTATGATGCACGATATGCTTCAGCAGGCCGCCAACAATGCGATGGCGATGGGACCAACGGTTCTGGCTCAGGGCATGAACCTCAAGCGGCCAACCGATGTGGTGAGAGCGCCGGCTCTTTCCGTCGATGACAAGCGCGCGATCCTGGCGGCCTGGGCGTCGGACTTTTACGCCGTCGATTCCAAGCCCGCGCTCCGTCAACTGCCGGGAACAGAGCCCGTTTCAATCGATAAAGTGCAGTCTGCCCTCAAAGAACTCGATCGGCGCTATGGTTTCTGAGGGATTGCGCGTTCAGGCGGCCTGCTTCATCGATTTGGCGAGCCGCTTGATCGCCTGTTCGAGCGACCGCTGTCCGTCGCAATAATCCTGCCAGGCGCTCGTCTTCTCAAGAAGAGCCGGCACGGTGCGGATGGTAAACCGCTTGGGATCGAGATCCGTCTTAACTTGGGCCCAGGTCAGCGGCATCGATACGGTGGCACCGGGACGGGAGCGCGGAGATAAAGGCGCAACAGCGGTCGCCATGCGATCATTGCGCAGATAGTCTAGGAAGATGCGGCCGTTGCGCTGGTTCTTCGCCATCTTGATCAGGTAGAGCTCCGGGTTCTCGCGCGCCATCTGCAGGCAGACATCGTGAGCAAAACCCTTCGCTTCCGGCCATGCCAGTTTCTTTCCCTTGGCCACCGCAAGCGGCGTGACGACATGCAGCCCTTTGCCGCCTGTGGTCTTGCAGAAACTGACAAGGCCGAGTTCCTCCAGCCGATCACGCATCTCGCGGGCTGCTTCAACGACGGTGGAGAAGGGGACGTCTGGACCCGGATCGAGGTCGAACACCAGGCGACCCGGGACTTCTGGCTGGCCTGGCTCGCAATTCCAGGGATGCAGCTCGACGCCGCCGATCTGGGCGATTGCCGCAAGTCCCTCGACGCGATCAATCTGCAGGTAGGGTTTCTTGTCGCCGAACACCTGCACCAGTTCCAGCAGGTTCGACGTTCCCGGCATCGCATGCCGCTGGAAGAACTGCTCGCCGCCAATACCGTCGGGGATTCGGATGATCGAACACGGCCGGCCCTTGATGTGATCGATGAGCCAGGGTCCGACAACCTCATGATATTGCGCGAGTTCGACCTTGGTCACCGGCTTGTTGTCGCCGGCGTCGGGCCATAGCGGTTTCTCGGGATTGGAGATCAGCACGCCCATGACATTAGCCTTGCCGCCCTTGCGGAAAGACTTCGCCGGCATTGGCTTTTTGGCCTCTGCCTCTGGATCAGGCACATCGGCTTCTGCGGGAGCGGAAGGCTTCTCGGCGACGACTTCGCCGGCCGGCTTATCCTCGCGCAAGCCCTTGAACGCCGCCTGGCGAACAAGCCCATCGGCAGTCCAGCCAGCGAACTCGATTTCCGCCACCAGTTCTGGCTTCACCCACACGACGTTGGGATCCTTCTTCGGCGCCCCAATACCTGTGAACGGTGACTTGGCCGTTTCCAGCGCGCGCAGCTTGGGTAACAGGACATCGACCTTGCCGGCGCCGTAGCCCGTGCGGACACGGCCGACATAAACGAAATGGCTGCCGCGGTTGACGCCGACCAGCAGCGAGCGGAACTTGCCGTTGGTCGTGGCATAGGCGCCGATGACGACCTCGTGGCCGGCCCGGCATTTGGACTTGGCCCAGGTCTCAGTGCGGCCGGATTGATAGGGCGCATCACCTTGCTTGGAAACGATGCCTTCGAGCGAAAGCCGGCAGGCAGACTTCAAAACCGCATCGCCGCCGGTTTCGAAATGCTCGACGAAACGCAGGCGTGGATCCTCGCCCGCGTCTTCAAGCAGCTTCTGCAGACGATCCTTGCGTTCAGTCAGCGGCAACTCCCGAAGATCCTCATCGCCCTCGAACAGCAGGTCGAACGCGAAATACACGAGCGCATTGGTCTTTCCTTCCGAAAGCGCCGCCTGCAGCGCGGCGAAGTCTGGCGCGCCGTGTTCATCGAGCGCGCAGATTTCGCCGTCGATGATCGCATCGGGT
Source organism: Hyphomicrobiales bacterium (assembly GCA_900472785.1). Taxonomy (GTDB): domain Bacteria; phylum Pseudomonadota; class Alphaproteobacteria; order Rhizobiales; family Rhizobiaceae; genus Pararhizobium. The sequence continues at coordinate 227,346 of UCJH01000028.1, forward strand.
AGGGCGTAACCAGATTCCGCTATCGCCGGATATTTTGCTGTCCAGTCGAGACCCTTGCGGGTCTTCAGCGTCACTTCGCCATTCTCGATGCGCATCTGGATGCGGTAACCGTCGAACTTGATCTCGTGGATCCAGCCGTCCGCCGAGGGTGGACGGTCGCGCGTTTCGCAGAGTTGCGGCGCGATGAAGTCGGGCATCGCGGACTTTACCGCCGTTGTTTGCGTCGGCTTCGTCCTGGTTTTTGTTTCCGCTTTGCGTTCTTCGGCGGCAAGGCCGTGGTTGCTGTCCCAGACCGCATCCGCCTGAACGTCGCCACTCTCAATCATGAACGGTTTCGGCTTCTTGCCCTTGCCGGCGGCGATAGCTTCCATCGTCCGCCCCGAGGCGACAGAGGTTGCGTTCTCTTCCAAAACGGCCGCGCCGTTCTTCTCGACGGAGAAATCGTCGTGATGCTTGATCAATAGCCAGTTGGTGCGCTTGCCGCCGTCACGGTCGTTGCGCATCCGCACCAACACGTAGCTGCCGTGCAGCCGCTCGCCCTCAAGCGTGAACTTGAAATCACCCTTGGCAAGCGCCTGTTCTGGCGTCCGATTGCCTTCCGGATCCCAATAGCCGCGGTCCCAGAGCATGACCGTGCCGCCGCCATATTGGCCTTTCGGGATCGTGCCTTCGAAATCGCCATAGTCGAGCGGGTGATCCTCGACCTCGACGGCAAGACGCTTGTCGTGCGGATCGAGCGACGGGCCTTTTGTGACAGCCCAGGACTTGAAGACACCGTCGAGTTCGAGCCGCAGGTCGTAATGCAATCGCGTGGCGTCATGCTTCTGGATGACGAAGCGCCGGCGGTTCGACGTTTTCAACGTCGCCTGGCCGCTCGGCTCCTGCGTTTTCTGGAAGTCGCGTTTCTGCTTGTAAGTCGAGAGCTTGTCGCTGGCCATCGCGGTCCCCGGTACACTTCCGCCATCCGCGTCGAATGACGACGGAGCTGAGGCGCGGGCCGGACAGGTGGGACGCTCGACTGCCGTTTCGTTGGCCGCAAGGAGAAACCGGAAAAATCCTCGCGTTCGTCATCCCTGGCACGTCCGGTTGACACGGCACGCGACCTCGGAACTGAGAAGCATCCAGCCCGTATTTTGTTCCAACTCAGCCTGTTGAGATGTGGTGAGAAACAGAAAGCGGGTCAGCCGACCTGCTCGACATTGAGGGTGCCGGCGGGAAGTGGCCTGATCAGAGATTTCGCCGAGACAGATGGATCGAGCCAGTCCGCCCAGGCGTCTTGCTCGAGGATGACGATCTGCCGGTCGTGATAGGGCGCGATGTCCGGTCCAGGCTCCATCGTCAGCATGGTGAAGGCTTGCCCGACGTCACCCGTCTCGCGCCAGATGCCGGCGATGCAGAAGATCGGTTCGTCCTTTTTGGTGAACAACCACTTGTCCTTGCGCTTTTTCCCTTTTTCCGTTGGATCGGTGAATTCGTAGAAGCCATCGGCAACGATAAGGCACCGATTGGAGTTGAACTCGCGCCCGTCCGATCGGAAATTATAGACCGGCCGCTTGTTCTGGCCAGGCCAGCTCCATCGCCGCTGGACGAGGTCCGCCTCGCCGCGCGATCCCTCGATCCCCCGGATGATCGGCGCCATATCGGTGATCTTGATGTCCTCGCGCGCTTCAACGTTCGGTGCACCTTCACCAAAGCGGATCTTGATCTTGAGATGGGCGAAATCCTCGACGATTGAGGCTACGTCCACCATCAGCCGATAATCATTGCACATGTCTTCCTCGCCATTCTTGTTGTCTCACTGGGGTTCTTGCTATGTTCTACATATGACGAACGCGAAAGTTTTCCAATCCGACGCCCCGTTCGACGAGCGCCGCGTCATCATACGGCGCCGTGAAGGCGATGTGGAGATAGTGGAGCTGCCCTGGGGCCTGCGTCCCCTCGATGGCGGTCCGCGGCCGGTCAACGTCGTCCGCTCCGAAGGACGGAGGTTTCCGACAAATCGGTGCCTCGTGCCGGCATCCGAGTTTCGTCATCGTAGCGGCGCTAAGAATTTCAGGTTCTCACTGGCGAACGGCGACTGGTTCTATTTCGCAGGAATCTGGCGGCAGGCGTCGAATGGCTGGCCGGAAGCCTATGCCATCCTCACTATCGAGGCGAATGCCGACATTGCGCCCTATCATGACCGGCAGATGGCAGTCCTGACGCGCCACCAACGGATGGACTGGCTCGACGGGATTATGCCGGAAGAGGAAATCCTACGGCCACTTCCCGCCAGGACCTTCCGCGTCAGCCCTCTTTCGAACGCTTCTTTCCAGCCTCGGCTGGCAGTCTAAAGGGCGAGCCGCAGCTGCGGCGTCGTTTCAGGCCTGCGTTCCTCCAGAGAGGACAGCGACACGCCAAGCAGGCGTATACCCTTGGGCGCCGGGAAAATCGGTCCAAGAAGCATATCGACGACCCCCTCCAGATCGCCGATCGCCGCTAGAGGTGCCGGTAGCGTCTTGCTGCGGGTGATCTGGGTGAAGTCGGCATATTTGACCTTGAGCGTCACCGTCTTGGCGCCGATCCCATTGGCTTCGCAGTAACCCCAGACCTTTTCGATCAGCGGCTGAAGGCCTTCGCGGGCCGGCTCAAGGGCATGGATATCCTGCGAGAACGTATCCTCCGCACCGACGGACTTTCGCACCCGGTCCGGTTTGACCTGCCTGATGTCGATCCCCCGTGCAATGTCGAAAAAGTAGGGTCCGGACTTGCCAAAATGCCGGATGAGGAAATCCAGCTCTTTCATCTTCAGATCGGCGCCGGTCTCGATGCCCAGCCGATGCATTTTCTCGGCCGTCGCCGGACCGACACCATGGAATTTCTTGACTGGCAGCTGCTCGACGAAGCGGGCTCCGTTCTTCGGTGTGATCAGGAACTGTCCATTCGGCTTGTTCTGCCCGGAGGCCATCTTGGCGAGGAACTTGTTGTAGGAGATGCCGGCGGAGGCCGTGAGGCCAGTGGTCGCGCGGATCTTCGCCCTGATCTCCTCGGCAATCTCGGTAGCGATCGTCATGCCTTTCAGGTTTTCGGTGACGTCGAGATAGGCTTCGTCGAGCGACAGCGGCTCGATCATCGGCGTGTATTCGGCGAAGATCGCCCGGATCTGCAGCGAGACCGCCTTGTAGACGTTGAAGCGCGGCCTGACGAAGATCAGGTCGGGGCATTTTCGCTGGGCGGTGACCGACGGCATGGCGGAGAAGACGCCGAAGGCTCGGGCCTCATAGCTGGCGGCGGCAACGACGCCGCGGGCTGCGGGACTGCCGACAGCGACCGGCCGTCCTCGAAGCTCCGGATTGTCGCGTTGCTCGACCGACGCGTAAAACGCATCCATATCGCAATGAATGATTTTGCGGATGGCGCCGTGAGCGTCAGGTTCTATGGGACGATCGTTTGCCTCATCTGCCACATCAAGTCCTCACCGCCACATGCCGCGCATCCTGGCGCCGACATCTAAACGGATCTGGCGCGCACTGCGCTCGGAAGCCGAAGCGCTTACCTGGGGCCATGTCGTCGCTTCAAAAAACTGCAGCAGCGTTACGGGGATAAACCGTGTTCGCGAGGCATAGACATGCCGGTCGCCCTGGACATGCTGGCCTCCAGTGAAGAAGCGCTGCGGCGTGATGAGCGTCAGGCTGTCCTTCGCCCGGGTCATGCCGACATAGAGCAGCCGGCGCTCCTCTTCGATCTCGGCCGTCGTGCCGACCCCGAGATCCGAGGGAATACAGCCGTCGACGACGTTGAGCATGAACACCGATCGCCATTCCTGGCCCTTGGCCGAATGGATCGTCGATAGGATCAGATAGTCCTCGTCCAGCAGCGGAACGCCGGCCTGGTCGCTTGTCGCATCCGGCGGATCGAGCGTCAGTTCGGTCAGGAACCGCTCACGGCTCGGATATCCCGAGGCGATCTGTTCGAGCTGCAGGAGGTCGGCCTTCCTCGTTTCGGCATCCTCGTGAATGCGGTCGAGATGCGGCTCATACCATTCGCGCGCCTGTGCGATTTCCGCAGGCCAGCCGGTTTCGGTCTTCCGCAGTCCCATCAGAACCTTCACAAACGCCGTCCAGTCGGGACCGGCTTTCGGCGGCGGCGGGATTTCCGCCAGCGCCACCAGCGGTTCGGGATCGGCAGCAATTGTGTCGAGGATCTTACCGGCTGTCGAGGGGCCGACACCCGGCAGCATCTGCAGAAGCCGGAAACCGGCGACGCGGTCGCGTGGGTTCTGGGCAAAGCGCAGCACAGCCAGCATGTCTTTCACATGCGCGCTGTCGAGGAATTTCAGGCCGCCGAATTTGACGAAGGGGATGTTGCGGCGGGTCAACTCGACTTCCAACGGGCCGCTATGGCTCGATGAGCGGAACAGCACGACCTGCTGCTTGAGCGTCATGCCGACCTCGCGATTGGCAAGAACCTGCTCGACGATGTAGTTGGCCTGGTCCGCCTCGTCCTTGACGGTTACCAGCATCGGGCGCTGCTCGGACTGCCGATCGGTCCAGAGGTTCTTTGTGAAGCGTTCCCGGGCGAGGTCGATGACCCCATTGGCCGCCGCAAGGATTGTCTGCGTCGAGCGATAATTGCGGTCGAGCGTGATGATGTCGGCGGCCGGCGAGAATTCGTTTGGAAAGTCGAGGATGTTGCGCACGGTCGCCGCCCGAAACGAATAGATCGACTGTGCATCGTCGCCGACCACCGTCAGGCCGCGACCGCCCGGCTTCAGCGCCATCAGCACAGACGACTGAAGCTTGTTGGTGTCCTGATATTCATCGACGAGGATATGGTCGAAACGGCCGCCGACATCGTCGGCGATCTCGGGATCGGACACCATCTGCGCCCAGTAGAGCAACAGGTCGTCGTAATCGAGGACGTTTTGCGCCTGCTTGGCCTCGACATATCCGGCAAACAGTTCTTTCAGCTGCGCTTCCCAGCCGCTAACCCATGGATAGTTCGCCTTCAGCACCGCCGCTAAGGGCGCTTCCGAATTGACCACCCGTGAGTAGATCGAAAGACACGTGCCTTTGGTCGGAAACCGGCTTTCCGTTTTCGAGAAGCCGAGCTCGTGGCGCACGAGGTTCATCAGGTCCGCGGAATCTTCGCGGTCGTGGATGGTGAAGTCGACATTGAGGCCGATCTGCTCGGCATAGATCCGCAGCAGTCGGGCGCCGATCCCGTGGAATGTCCCGGACCAGGCTAGCGCGTCCGTCAGGATGCCGGAATTGGCGCCAAGCACCTGTTTGCAGATCCGCTCGACACGGCGGGCCATTTCCGAGGCAGCACGACGGGAAAAGGTCATCAATAGAATGCGGCGCGGGTCGGCGCCGCTGACGATGAGGTGAGCCACACGATGGGCCAGTGTATTGGTCTTGCCGGACCCGGCGCCGGCGATGATCAAAAGCGGGCCGGCCAGCTTTCCCTCCGGTAGCGCAACGCCGTGCTCGACGGCCAGCCGCTGCTGAGCTCCTCCAGATAGGCAACGCTCATTCCGGTCTCATCTCCTGCGGACTCTTTTGACTTGTCTGGCTACGCAGGAAATTTTTCCTGCCTGTGAATAAAAGCCCATCTATTTGATCTTGCTCATGGATTCTCAAGCACATCATGGTCGCCCAACTTTCTGCTGCGCCGAACGCCCAAAGCATCCGATTGACTCATTGCACGTTAGAGAACAAAAAAGGAACATAACCTACGCTACGCCCATTGAAAAGGTCTTGATCGGACTTGCCCACATTATGCAAAATCGTGCCCGAACCATTGCCATCGAGGAGTTGCGTGAGCGCATCCAGCATCTGGAAGGCGGCTCAGTACGGACTCGCGAGGCTCTGCCGTTCGGTGTGGATGAGATCGATCGACATCTGCCCGGCGGCGGGCTGGCGCTCGGGGCGCTTCATGAGGTCGCCGGCGGCGGCAATGGCGCACTCGATGGGGCTGCTGCTGCCCTGTTCACCGCCGGGATCGCCGCACGCACCACCGGCAAGGTGTTCTGGTGCGTCACCCGGCAGGACCTGTTCATGCCGGGGATCGTGCAAGCCGGCCTGTCGAATAACCGTGTCGTCATGGTCGAATGTCGCGATGAAAAGGGGGTTCTCGACTGTTTCGAGGAAAGCCTTCGATGTCGAGGCGTTGGCGCCGTCATTGGCGAGCTGGCCCGCTTACCGATGACCGCGTCGCGCCGGCTGCAACTCGCTGCCGAAACCTCCGGCGTGCTCGGCATAGCCATTCGCCGCTGGCGTCGCCACGCGGATGTTTCAGATTTCGGGCATCCGACGGCCGCCGTGACGCGCTGGCGCATCTCGGTCCTTCCGTCTCAACCGCTGCCGGTTCCAGGCATTGGCCGCGCCCGGTGGTATCTCGAACTTCTTCGTTGCCGTGCCGCAGAAAGTGCTGATTATGTGGTCGAAGCCTGCGATGCCAAGGGTCGTCTCGGTCTACCTGCCGACCTGGCCAACCGATCGCCATCGAAGGATCCTTGGGCAACAAGCGCCGCCGGCTGACCAGCCGCTGGTGATGATTGCCCGCGAAGGCAGCCGTCGGCTGGTCGTGGCCGCCAACGCTGCGGCCCTCGCGGCGGGGCTCCGCATCGGCATGCCGGCGAGCAAGGCCCAGGCCTTGGTTGCCGAGTTGATCATCGAGGAGCTGCGCCCCGAGGAGGATCGTAAGGAGCTCGACCGCCTGGCGCTCTGGTTCCTGCGCAACTACGCGCCGATCGTTGCCGCCGACCCGCCCGACGGCATCGTCATCGATACGACTGGCGCCGATCACCTGCATGGCAACGAGACATTGATGCTGACGGGCATGATCAATCGGCTGTTCGCGATGGGTTTTACCGCACGCGCCGCCATTGCCGACAGCTGGGGTGCAGCCCACGCGCTCGCCCGCTTTTCCGCCAAGCCCACTCTGGTCGTTCCCGAAGGGGCGGCCGCGCAGGCTATGCTCGATCTGCCGATCGCCGTGCTGCGGTTGGAGGACCGGACTGTCGCCGCCCTTCGCACCCTCGGTTTCGATCGCGTCAGTGAGCTCGCCGCCACGCCACGTGCGCCGCTGGCCCTGCGTTTCGGTCCGGAAATCGGCCGTCGCCTCGACCAGGCCCTCGGCCGTGTCGCCGAGCCGATCGATCCTATCCGCGCCGCGGAAGCCATCGAAGCCCGACGCGCCTTTGCGGAACCGATCTCGGCCACTGAGACCATCGCCCGCTACGTCAGGATGCTTGTGGTCCGGCTGTGCGGAGCGCTCGAGGAGCAGGGAATTGGCGTCCGCCGTCTCGACCTCATCCTTCATCGTGTCGACAACACTCTGCAGGTCATCCGCGCCGGCACGGCGAAACCGGTGCGCGATGTCGAGCGCCTGACCAAGCTGCTTTGCGACCGGATTGACACGATCGATCCGGGTTTCGGTATCGAGATCATGGTTCTGTCGGCGGCCCATTGTGAGCCGCTGGAGGCGGTGCAGACAATATCGTCACTCATCGAGGAGCCGGAAGCGGAGATCGGCGGATTAATCGACGTCATCGCCAACCGCGGTCACCGTGTCTATCGCGTTGCGGCCGTCGAGAGCGATGTGCCCGAGCGTTCGCTGGCGGCGGTTTCCGCTCTTGCCGACGATGATGAGCTGGGATGGCCAGTCGAATGGCCGCGACCGTCGCGGCTTCTTCTCCATCCCGAGCCGATCCAGTGTATGGCGCTGCTGCCGGATCATCCCCCCGTCAGCTTTACCTGGCGCGGCAGCCGCCATGCGGTGAAGCGTGCCGACGGTCCGGAACGCGTCTTCGGCGAATGGTGGAAACGCGACAAGGAACTTGGCGCTATCAGGGATTATTTCGTCGTCGAAAACGAGGCGGGTGAGCGCTTCTGGATCTTTCGTCAGGGCGATGGCGAGCATGCCGATAGTGGCTCCGGCAGCTGGTTCCTGCAGGGGATATTTGGATGAGCGAGCCCGGGGCCGATCAAAGCCGCTACGCCGAACTCCAGGTGACCTCGCACTTCTCGTTTCTGCGCGGGGCGAGTTCCTGCGAGGAGCTGTTTGTCACCGCGGCAAAACTCGGCATCGAGGCACTGGCCGTAACGGATCGCAACAGCTTGGCAGGCATTGTGCGGGCACATCAGGCGGCCAAGGATACCGGCATCCGTCATGTCATCGGTTGCCGCCTGGATCTGCGCGACAACCTCTCGGTTCTCGTCTACCCGACCGATCGCCCGGCCTATTCCAGACTGTGCAGTCTGCTGTCTCTCGGCAAGGGAAGAGCCGGCAAGGGCAAGTGCGATCTTTCGTGGGACGATCTCGTCACCTATGGCGAGGGCTTGCTGGTCGTTCTGCTTCCCGATCTTGCCGACGATCTTTGTGCTATCAGGCTGCGGAGGCTGCGCCAGGATTTTGGCGATCGTGCTTACCTCGCCCTGACATTGCGGAGACGGCCGAACGACCAGCTCCGGCTACACAAGCTTTCGAACCTCGCCGCGCAGGCCGGTGTCCCGACCGTCGTCACCAACGACGTGCTCTACCACGATCGTGATCGGCGTCTGATGCAGGACATCGTCACCTGCATCCGGCACAATTGCACCATCGATCAGCTGGGCCGCCGCAAGCAGCGGTTTGCCGACCGCTATCTCAAGCCGCCGGAGGAGATGCAAAGGCTGTTCAAGCGCTATCCGGAGGCCTTGGCGCGCACGCGCGAAATCGTCGTGCGATGCAAGTTTTCGCTTGACCAACTGGCCTACCAGTATCCGGACGAGTTGATGCTGCCGGGGCTGACGGCGCAGGAGGCGCTGGAGAAGCTGACATGGGAGGTCGTGCCGAACCGGTATCCGGAAGAATTACCCGAGGACGTCGAAAAGATCCTGAAGCACGAACTGGCACTGATCGCCAGGCTCGGCTACGCGCCCTATTTCCTGACCGTCAATTCGATCGTGCGCTTCGCCCGCTCGAAGGACATTCTATGCCAGGGCAGGGGATCGGCCGCCAATTCCGCCGTTTGTTACGTCCTCGGCATCACCTCCATTGATCCGTCCCGAAGCGACCTGTTGTTCGAGCGCTTCGTCTCCGAAGAAAGGCGCGAGCCGCCCGACATCGACGTCGATTTCGAGCATGAGCGGCGGGAGCAAGTGATCCAGTGGATCTACGAGACCTACGGCAGACAAAGGGCCGCACTCTGTTCGGTCGTCACCTGTTATAGGGCGAAGGGCGCGCTCCGTGACGTCGGCAAGGCGTTAGGTCTGCCCGAGGATCTCACAAAGATGCTGTCGTCGCAGGTCTGGGGATGGAAGGAGGGCATCGGCGAAAAGCAGGCGGCCGATCTCAATCTCAACGCCACCGACCGGCGGCTGCGTCTGGCCTTCGATCTGGCCCAGCAGCTGATCGGCACGCCGCGGCACCATTCGCAGCATCCGGGCGGTTTCGTGCTCACCCAGGACAGGCTGGACGAGTTGGTGCCGATTGAGCCGGCGGCGATGGTAGATCGGCAGATCATCGAATGGGATAAAGACGACATCGACATTCTCAAATTCATGAAAATGGACGTGCTCGGGCTTGGCATGCTCTCCTGCATGAAGCGCGGCTTCGATCTTCTCGAAGAGCACAAGGGGATCAGGAAGGATCTGGCGACCATTCCACCCGAGGATCCACGCACCTATGCGATGATCAGGCGCGCCGACACGCTCGGCACGTTTCAGATCGAGAGCCGGGCGCAGATGTCGATGCTGCCCCGCATCAAGCCGCGGACATTCTATGATCTCGTCATCGAGGTGGCGATCGTCCGGCCCGGCCCCATCCAGGGCGACATGGTTCATCCCTATCTGAGGCGTCGTGAAGGCAAGGAAAAGGTTCAATATCCAAAGCCGGAACTGGAGAAGGTTCTCGGGAAAACGCTCGGCGTGCCCCTGTTCCAGGAGCAGGCGATGAGGGTGGCGATCGAATGTGCCGGCTTTACCGCCGGCGAGGCTGATCAGCTCAGGCGCGCGATGGCGACGTTCAAGCATACCGGAGGTGTGTCGAAGTTCGGAGAGAAACTGATCAATGGCATGATCGCCAACGGGTACGAGCGCGACTTCGCCGAAAAGACCTTCAGCCAGTTGGAGGGCTTCGGAAGCTATGGCTTTCCCGAAAGTCACGCTGCCTCCTTCGCCCTGATTGCCTATGCCTCGTCCTGGTTGAAATGCTGGCATCCCGACGTTTTCTGCGCAGCGCTCCTCAACGCTCAGCCGATGGGATTTTATGCGCCCGCCCAGATCGCCCGCGATGGTCGTCAACACGGCGTTGAAGTTCGTCCCGTCTGCATTAACGCGTCGCGTTGGGACTGTACGCTGGAGCCGACCGATGACGGCCGTTTTGCCGTGCGCCTGGGGTTTCGGATGGTCAAGGGGTTGGCCAACAAGCATGGGGCGGCGATTGTCGCGGCTCGCGAAGATCAGCCATTCCAGTCAGTTGACGATCTCTGGCGCCGGGCCAGCGTGCCGTCGGCATCGCTGGTCCAATTGGCGGAAGCGGATGCGTTCCAGCCATCGTTGAAAATGGCACGACGCGAAGCCCTATGGGCGATCGAAGGCCTGCGCGACGAGCCTTTGCCCCTGTTTGCCGCCGCGGCCGCCCGCGAGCACGCGGTCATTCCCGAGGCGCTCGAGCCCGTGGTCGCGCTGAAACCGATGACGTCAGGCGGCGAGGTCGTCGAGGATTATAGCCATGTCGGCCTGACCCTGCGCGCTCATCCGCTGAGCTTCCTGCGGGACGACCTCAAAAGGCGACGCATTGTTACCTGCGAGGATGCGATGAACGCCCGTGACGGCAAATGGCTGGAGGCGGCCGGCCTCGTTCTGGTGCGTCAACGGCCGGGCTCTGCCAAGGGCGTCATGTTCATCACCATCGAGGACGAAACCGGCCATGCCAATCTCGTCGTCTGGGTGAAGATCTTCGAGAAATACCGGCGCGTCGTGCTCGGCGCCGGCATGATCGGCGTCTATGGCAAGATCCAGCGCGAAGGCGAGGTGGTCCACCTCGTTGCGCATCGGTTGACTGATCTGTCAGCCGAGCTCGCCAGCGTCGGATCCAGGGAAGGCGCCTTTCCGCTGCCGCATGGACGCGGCGACGAGTTTCACCATGGTTCGCCGACGCTTGACCCGCGCGGGCTACCGAAAGTCCGCGATATCATCGACCCATACGGGCACATCGATCAGATCAAGGTCAAGACACGGGATTTCAGATAGTTCGGAACAGGGTGGTCGCAGGTTCCAATCCCTTCAAGACCATACATCTGCAATTAGAGCGATACAGCGGAAGGAGCCCTTCCAAAGCTTGCCGATCGTAGCCGGATTCACGCTTCAACCGCGCAGGCGGCCCAGAGGACCATCATCGATCTGGACTTCGCTCCCCTCCAATAGCACCTCGCGGCGCATAGCGAGCAGGCCAGGTACTTTCCTTCAAGCTGCTCGCGAAATAGCGTGCGGGCGGACCTCAATTGTTTTGAATCCAGAGACGACTGCCTCCAGAGCCTGAACCTGTTCGCCAAGCCCATTGCATGCGGCGTTGGTTTCGGCTGCCATAGCGGCGTTGCGCTGCGTGACTTCGTCCATCAGGTGGACAGTGTTGTTGATTTGACCGATGGCAGCCGATTGTTCGCTGGATGACGAGGCCACCGCGTCGATCAGTTCGCTCACCTGTCCCACCTTGGTTTCGATATCAGACAGAGCTTCGCCGGTGCGGTTGACCAGTTTCCCGCCGGTGCCGACCTGTTCCCTTGACGAAGAGACCAGAGCCTTGATCTCTTTGGCAGCACTGGCCGAACGGGAAGCAAGTTCCCGAACTTCCTGAGCTACGACTGCAAAACCCTTGCCAGCATCACCAGCTCGTGCTGCCTCGACCCCGGCATTGAGGGCGAGTAAGTTGGTCTGAAAGGCAATTTCATCGATGACATTGATGATCTGGCCGATCTGGCCGGAGGACCCTTCGATACGTTGCATGGCGGTGATCGCATCGCGCATCAGCCCGGCGCACTGACCGGCAGCCTGTTTGGTCTCGGACACCATCCGCTTAGCCTCAACCGACTGGCTCAAAGAGTGATTGACGGCAGACATGATCTTGGCGAGTGCGCCGGAGGTCTCGTCAATAGTCGTCGCCTGCTGATCCGTACGTTGCGAAAGAGATTGCACCGCCACTGCGATGCTCGATGATGAATCGCGAAGAGTATCCGTTGCGAGGGACACGGCATTGATTGAGCCAGTCAATGTCTCAAGGCTGGTGTTGAAGGTTTTGCGAAGCGGTTCGTAGGAAGGCGGGAAGATCGTTTTGATCCGAAAACCCAGATTGCTCCGGGATAATTGGTCGAGGCCGTCGGTGAGTGCTTGGATAACCTCGTTGCGTTCCGCTTCTGCTGAAGCCTGGTCGGCCGCTTGTTGGCGCTCCCGGGTGACCTCGGCATCTCTTGCCGCCAAGGCGCGCAGATGCCCTTCACGCCGATCGAGAGAGTTCGCTCGGAAGACAACGACGGCTTGCGCCATCTGCCCAATCTCGTCACTGCGGCCCGCATAGGGCACCTCGGCCGAAAAATCGCCGTTTGCCAAGCTGCTCATGTATTGTCTCATTCCGTCAATAGGCAGGATCGCGCGTCGACGGAAAAAGTAGAGCCCGGCAAGTAACAGGACGAACGAGGCAGCTGCGGCTGCGGCTGCAGCCGCAGTCCATGTCACAATTTCGGATGCCGCATTGCGCTCTTCGGCTTTAAGGAAGGTATCCGAATTTCCGACCAGTTTTTCAACGGCGTTTTGATGATCGTGGAAAGCGGTCTTGAGCTTGGCAATTGCGGCAGCTGTCCGGCTGGGCTGATTTGCTTTCAGGGCTGGGACAACATCAGCTTCCATGACCTCCCAAAAGTTATCACCCTTGACGATAACCTCGCGGTTGAGCTCGTCCTTCAGCGCCTGAGGTAAGCGCGTGGTCTGCCAATAAGCGCGCCGGTCATCGTAGGCCTTCTTCAACGTCGCGATCTTGGTGAGATTGACCTCGACCAGATCCGGAAAGTCACCAGCTTCGTGTGACAACATGTAGGATTCAACCACAAACAGCGGCGGTGGCAGAATGTCAGCGATCAGATCCTTGCCATAGACGATCTGCTCGTAGATGGGTCCGCTGACCTTCAGCCGCTCCAGCGCCGTGTATTGCAATCCGAACGACACAAACATTCCCACAGACACGGCCACTCCGACCGCCGCGAGGTTCCTTGCGATAGTAAACCCCATGATTCATCCCCTTAGGCAGCGCCGCGCATCCACCTTTAATTGGAAGCTCAAGTAAGCGACGCGCACTGAGAAAGTTTAATTGCTTATGGTTAAGAATTAGATAGTCGTCAGGGAGCAGAAAGTGCCGATGTCTACCGCCTTGTTCGGCGTCAGCGCGATCCAACATCGTGGGGCGCAGGTAACTGATACCTCAAGCTGAGGCCGTTGGTTTGACTTCAGACGATAATAAGCAAGGGCAGGGACATCGCGATCAACGTTAGCCCAACTGCCGCGGAAATCCTCGCCACTTTCATTATTCGACTCTTCTTGCCGTCCCAATCGTATGCCATCAAATCTCCCAATATGGCCGCAAATTTGCAGCGCGGGGCCAGAAAATCAACCCTCGCTCCCGCATGCGTGACGTCCGGAGTTGATCGACTACACAGTCCAATGCTAAATCATTAGACAGCCGAATTGGCACTTGGAGGAGCGCAAGCCGCCTGCCAAACCATGCAAGTGCAATCGTCGGCGAAGATGCCGGCAACATCTGAAATTTTCCCGGCGGGGTTCGAACTCGCAACGTGCCGGTCGATATGCAACGATATCTGGTGGGAAAGATGAGCGTAAAAACGGTGACTCGGGCGGACCTCACTGAAATGGTTTTTCGCAAGGTAGGCCTTTCGCGAACTGAATCGGCGGAACTCGTAGAAACTGTCATTGATGAAGTCTGTAACGCGATCGAGCGGGGAGAAATCGTGAAGCTTTCTTCTTTTGCAACGTTTCAGGTGCGCCACAAGAAGGAGAGAATAGGCCGCAATCCCAAGACCGGCGAAGAAGTGCCGATTTCCCCACGCCGCGTCGTGACTTTCAAAGCCTCGAATGTGTTGAAGCAGCAGGTTTTAAAGGCGCATCTTAGCCAAAAGGCCAAGAAGAGGACGGTGTCCCCAGCTCCGCGACTCCAAGGTCCTTCCAACTCTTCACTTTAAAAGTGGCGTTTCCCGTTGCGCGGCGAGCTGCAGGAGCTCCGTCGGCTGGTAAGGCAAAGCCGCGATGCAGATCGGTGAGACCAGCTTATTCGCCTTGGGCTGTGCCTTCAATCCTACTAAGTCCAATTGTCTTATAACGGCAACATGCAAGACTCCTGACCAAAGTGCGCCGAGTTCCAAATCGTTGTTATCCCACGCGAAGATAAAGTTGGGCGGGTCGAATCTCATCAAGGCGTGTGAGGACTCGGCCAATTCGAGCCATTTCCGAACATTTGATTTCCGTACATATATTCTGGACAATAAGGTCTTGGAATTGATCAATTTTAAGGGCTGAAGGTCGATGTTCGAAAAACGCTTGACTATTTGTGGTTCTTAAGTCTCCGCGTGACCTTGGAGGTAGAAGACACATTGACCGACGAGGCGGACCCGGTTCCCAACGAGTTCGCAATCAATTTCACCGCCGCGGCGGGAAGCCTGATAGGCATGAAAGCTCGTCTTCTTTAGCCTTGTGGCCCAATACGGTGCTAGCATGCAGTGGGCTCCACCCGTGACCGGGTCTTCAGGAATACCTTTAGCAGGCGCGAAGTAGCGGCTGACGAAATCATACCCTTCGTCGCCCGGAGCCGTGACAATGACTCCTGGGCGGTCGAGACCCGCTATGGCTACGAAGTCGGGCGCGAGGTCCCGTACGGTTTTAGGATGATCGACGACGGCGAGATAATTGTGCTGATTGGCGTAGACCTCCGTCGGTACCGCGCCCAGCGCTTTCGCAATTTCTTGCGTAGGGTGCACTTTGTCCGATGGACGGGAAGGAAAATCCATCACGTAGCCATTGCTTGATCGTGTCACGGAAAGGGAGCCGCTTGCCGTTTGAAAGACTACCTCGTCGAGGTCGACGTTCAGTCGTTCCATGATGACCGCCGCCGTGGCGAGCGTGGCGTGGCCACACAGAGGAACCTCGACAGTCGGGGTAAACCAGCGCAGATGATACTGACCCGATCGAATGACCAGAAATGCCGTTTCCGCCAAGTTGTTTTCGGCGGAAATCGCCTGCATCGTCGCGTCGTCGGGAAAGCTCGGGAGGACCATCACCGCGGCAGGGTTTCCTCGAAAGCGTCGATTCGTGAACGCGTCGACTTGGAAAAAAGGTACGCGCACTGGCTGGAAACTCCTACACTGATCGTCAGATTGTCACGCATCTTGCCCGCCATCTTGTTGCCGCGCAAGGTTCAGAGCGGCGTTGACAGTGCGAGTTCACCGTAAGAGACCGTCCCGCCCGAACTCTTCCCAATCCGACAGTCGCGCGGTTGCCTCGTCCTTATCCGCTTGTGTTGACGTTGCAGATTTCGAACTCTTCTTCAGCGAGCGCGTCAGCTTGGCTTTGTAGGCCGCCCGACGGCGGTTATCGGCCGCGGCCACGATGTCGTCCTCCCGCCATTCGTCGACGAGGCCCCGGTCGAGGATGTCTTCTACGACACGCGGATCAAAAACATGAAAGGTGATCTGCTTGGCACGCCCCGCCAACCGCACCGTCCGCGTTCCCGCGCTTGGAAGCCGACCGTCGGCCAACCATCGATGTCGCTCGCTGGGCTTAATGGTCAGGATGTCTTGAATTTCGCGGGGGATCACGGGGAGGGTTTCGATATCCGCCATCGCCGCAGATACGATGCCCACAGCGGCGTTGAATTCGGACCTCGCATCGGCTCCCATCGAGAGCACGAGTTCGCCCGCCTCGAGAACGATCAGCTTCTTTGATGACTGCGGAAGCCGCGCCCGCATCTCAAGGAGAATCCCATGGGCACGCACCGCCGACCCGAGCGTAGCCTTCGAGGGCAAAGTCCAGGTGTTCAGGACTTCAATGTCTTGTGTGTCGCGCTTCGGCATAATGCAAAAATGGGTTCCCAAGAAATTCAAGTCAACGCGCGACTGGAGCGCCGCAGAAGATCGATTAGCCCCTCACCACGGTGCGGTCGGGTGTCTACATCGCTGCGAACCAGGCCGCATACGGAGTATTCCTGGCGAGATGCCTGTTGTAGTCGAGTTCCCCGTCATCCCACCACACGGGGGCCAGGTTCGCCGAGAGCGACCTCGGCTTGGTCGACCCGGCTACAGGCTCCCGCCGTCGCGATTGTTTCGCCTTTGGCATCCCAGACTGCTCGGCGAGCCGACATGAGTTTTCCTTGACCAAGCCCTCACGGCTTTCTTTGTCGAGCGCCGGATCGCTTCTCCGCCATAGCCTCCCGCGGAAGACGAAGTAGCGGCCGTCCGGCGCAGCCGGGACCAGGCAACGGTGTGCGACGCCGAGCCACTGCTGCCAATGCGGGATGAACGTCTTGCGGACGTTGGTCGAGTGCCTTCAAGATAGACCCTCATTCCGAGCCCGCCGAGTTACTGGCGTCATCTTTACCAGGTCCCTTGTCGGCATCGGTAATCAGCGCAATCGGTTTCTTCTTTGTCGGTTCACTCCTCAGCCAAAGACTGCGCGTGGCTCAAGAAAGGCTTCGAGTCCGAAACCGGATGGCTTGAAGTCGCCGAATGGTGCCAGCGGTTCATGAGGGGGCCATTGAGATTGACGCGTCCGGCTTGGATCCGGTCGGCTACCGCCGGGTGGCCGATGCGTTCCTTCGGCGATCCGGTTGTGGTTAACGAAGCACTTTAGGCAACGCTGGGCTCGCTTTTTTAGACTTCCGTCCCAAGCCGTTGGCTCGCGCGAGCTGGGCGCGTTTAGCGCCATAGGCGGGCGCTACCATGGGGTAATCAGGAGGCAGATCCCATTTTGCACGATATTCCGTCGGCGTCATTTTGTAACTGCTCATTAAATGGCGCTTCATGGATTTGAACTGGCGCCCGTCTTCCAGGCACACCAAGTATGTGTCCTGGATTGAGTCCCTGATTGACACGGGCGGCGTCGGCTTAGCTGTCGGCACCTCCACCGCGTTTTCCCGAAGATCAGAAAGGGCGTTATGCACATCCGCAATCGCCTTTTTCAAGTCCGTATTCCGGGTGACGTGCTTGCGCACGTAGGAAGAAATAATATTGGCCGTCAGGGTGACGAGAAGTCCGTTGGTCGATGGCATTGACGGTTTCCGAGCTGATCGCGAAGCGGGTTTTGTTAAGCGAACGGTGGTGGATTGAACGTTAGAATGCCCGTGTAAGCGCGAGGCACAACAAGGCGGGCTGCATAGCAACGCCAATCAGGTCGGGTGGTCACCTGACCTGCAAGAAGTGTCTTTTTAGATCTTTCTCGTCACGTATGCCGCGCTTATAAAGCGAGATCATTTGTGCAGCGAGTTGTTGTCCAACTTGACTGTCCGGGACAATCCCGAGTTCTTTGCATCTCTCGTGCAAGACGCGATGGAGGAGTTCAATATCCTCATCCATGAATGCCCCAGTTTGCATAAATCGCCTCGTTGTTTAAACCGCACAAAGTTTGTCACGAGGCAAAGGCAAGTAAAGTAAGTTGGATAGTTGTCCACGACAATCATTCGCAATGCGGATGACACTCTGGTTGCTTTCATCCTCCGCACCCGGATCAAAGTCCTAGCGAAACCGCGTAACCCAAAGCCCAGATCCACAGGAGTGTAATACAGCCGCACCCTGCCAGCATCATTTTCGTTTCCATTTCGCCGCTCCATATTGGTTTCCTGCGCAGAAACGGGTGCGCCTCGATATGGTTCAGTCAAAATCGTATCATCAGACCTCAGTCCTACTTTGTACGGGACTTAAGCCTAGGTGGCGAATTTAAGCAAAACACAAGCCCTCCAAAGACATTCGGGATCGGTCACTGACTGCCCGCGCGTAATGGAAAGGGCTAGCTTGAGTTGGCGTTACTGGCCTCATTCAGCAGCGTCGCCAGCGCGGTAACGAGTTGCGCCTCGGCAAAAGGTTTTTGGAGGAGTATGCTTCCTGGTACGCCATGGGCTCGCCAAGCCGCTGCGCTATCGCCTGTCATGTAAACGATGGGCAACAACGGACGCATCTCTCTCGCATGTCTGGCGGCATCCCATCCGTCGAGCTCTCCAGGCATTCGGATATCGGTGACAAGGGCGCAGAACTGATCCGGCTTTCCCTCAAGTATCTTGATGAC
>UCJH01000052.1 GCA_900472785.1 Hyphomicrobiales bacterium
AGCGGAAGCAGCATTGGCCGCCGCCGCCATCGCGGCCCGCCGCGCCGAACAGGCGCGCCCGCAGACAACGACCAAGGCCGCAACGCCGGCTGCAACGCCTGAAGGCGTCAACCGCGGCCGCAAGGTCAATGCGGAAGAAGAAGAAAACCGTCCGGCCCGCGGCAATGCCGCCCCGGTTCGCGGCAAGGTCGTCCGGCCGGAGCCTGCAAAGGCCCCTGCCCGTCCGAAGACGGAAGAAGAACGCCGCAAGGGCAAGCTGACGCTGNNGCCGCTCCATGGCCGCGATGCGTCGCCGCCAGGAGAAGTTCCGCCGCAGCCAGATGCAGGAAACCCGCGAAAAGGTCATGCGCGAGGTCATCCTGCCGGAAACCATCACCATCCAGGAACTGTCGCAGCGCATGTCCGAACGGGCTGTCGACGTGATCAAGTACCTGATGAAGGAAGGCCAGATGATGAAGCCCGGCGACATCATCGATGCCGACCTGGCAGAGCTGATCGCCGGCGAATTCGGCCACACGGTCAAGCGCGTTTCGGAGTCCGACGTCGAGGAAGGCATCTTCAACCTTGCCGACGACGATGGCGAAATGGTTTCACGCCCGCCGATCGTCACGATCATGGGTCACGTCGACCACGGCAAGACCTCGCTGCTCGACGCCATCCGACAGACCAGCGTCGTCTCGGGCGAGGCCGGTGGCATCACCCAGCATATCGGTGCCTATCAGGTCGAGCAGAACGGCCAGAAGATCACCTTCATCGACACCCCCGGCCACGCCGCGTTTACCGCGATGCGTGCCCGTGGCGCCCAAGCAACCGACATCGCGATCCTGGTGGTTGCGGCCGACGACAGCGTGATGCCGCAGACGATCGAATCCATCAGCCATGCCAAGGCTGCCGGTGTTCCGATCATCGTGGCGATCAACAAGATCGACAAGCACGAAGCCGACCCGCAGAAGGTGCGCATGCAGCTCCTGCAGCACGAGGTCTTCGTCGAATCGATGGGTGGTGAAGTCCTTGACGTCGAAGTGTCGGCCAAGAACCGCGTCAACCTCGACAAGCTGCTTG
Organism: Hyphomicrobiales bacterium; assembly: GCA_900472785.1. GTDB lineage: Bacteria > Pseudomonadota > Alphaproteobacteria > Rhizobiales > Rhizobiaceae > Pararhizobium. The sequence continues at coordinate 1,063 of UCJH01000052.1, forward strand.
AGGCCATCCTGCTGCAGGCCGAAATTCTCGACCTGAAGGCCAATCCGAACCGCACCGCCGAAGGTGTCGTCGTGGAAGCCGAACTCGATCGCGGCCGCGGCGCCGTCGCCACCGTTCTCGTCCAGAAGGGCACGCTGGCACCCGGCCAGATCATCGTCGCCGGCGACCAGTGGGGCCGCGTGCGCGCGCTCGTCAACGACAAGGGTGAGCATGTGAAGGCTGCCGGTCCGGCAACGCCGGTCGAAATCCTCGGTCTCTCCGGAACGCCGCTTGCCGGCGACAAGTTCGCCGTCGTCGAAAACGAAAGCCGCGCCCGCGAAATCTCCGAATATCGCCAGCGCCTGACCCGCGACAAGGCCGTTGCCCGTGCATCCGGCCAGCGCGGTTCGCTCGAACAGATGATGAGCCAGCTCCAGTCCAGCGGACTGAAGGAATTCCCGCTTGTCATCAAGGGCGATGTGCAGGGCTCGATCGAAGCCATCATCGGCGCGCTCGACAAACTCGGCACCGACGAAGTCCGGGCACGCATCGTGCATTCCGGCGCCGGCGGCATCACCGAGTCGGATATCTCGCTCGCCGAATCGTCGAACGCTGCCATCATCGGCTTCAACGTCCGCGCCAACGTTCAGGCCCGTCAGGCCGCGGAACGCGCCGGCATCGAGATCCGCTACTACAACATCATCTACGATCTGGTGGATGACGTGAAGGCGGCGATGTCCGGTCTCCTTTCGCCGGAACGTCGCGAAACCTTCCTCGGCAATGCCGAAATCCTGGAGGTGTTCAACATCACCAAGACCGGCAAGGTCGCGGGTTGCCGCGTCATCGAAGGCAAGGTCGAACGGGGTGCAGGCGTTCGCCTGGTGCGCGACAACGTCGTCATCCACGAAGGCAAGCTCAAGACCCTCAAGCGCTTCAAGGACGAAGTCTCCGAAGTGCCGATGGGCCAGGAATGCGGCATGGCCTTCGAGAACTACGAAGACATCCGCGCCGGGGACACGATCGAGTGCTTCCGCGTCGAGCATATCACCCGCACGCTGTAATGGCGTTCGGGCTGAACAAAATGACTTACAAAATGGCGGCTTTGGCCGCCATTTTGCTGTGTTGGGTTCAAACGGCCTCGGCCGAGGTTTGCGACAAGGCCTTCGGTTTCGCCTATGACGACATTGCGCCTGTCAACGCCTCGACTGAGCTTTTGATGTTTGCATCTGGACCGGTCGGTGGGCTGACCGTTTTCTTTGTCGGTCTCTATCTCGCAACATCGAAACCCGGCGTCCTGCTTGGACTATCGATTTTCCTCACCCTTATCGGCCTGGCGGACGTCCTGTCGTCGCGCGATGAGCAAGTCATCGCCTCCATGATCGATGAAGGGTGTGCAGCGATCAATTCCGTAGTAGGGCCAGTGTTTTTCTCAACCGCAGTGGTAATCGCCATTGTCGCCATTGTCATGTTTCGACGCGAGACATCCTCAACAGGCTGATCACCCTGAAAATGGTCATGGCCGTCGCCACCGGCAGCCCGTACGATACTGGAAATAATCCGTTCGGAAAGTTTTCAGATGCTTGCTCAATTCCTCGCCTTGACCCTGATCAACACCTTCTCCTGGTTCGGAAACCAGGGATACTGCGCCTTCGATTTCGCGGCCCTGGAAAGCGGCGATGAACTCACGAATATTTCGTTGACGCTGCGGCCGCAATACGATCCGCAGAACACGGCAACGGGCACGACGGAACTGGAGGACGCAACCATCACCTTCGATGTGCTTGGAGGGTCGGCTGCCAATTCCGGCAACACCGCCAAGATCGAGACGGACTGCAATGTGGAAGGTTTCAGCATCGTATCGGCTGAAGCCATCGCGGATGGCGAACCGATCGACCTGCTCGCGACGGGGCGTATCGAGATCGATACCTACAAGCCTCTGGACCTGAAAATCGGAGATTAGGGCGTTTCCGTTTTCTCAACGCGCGGAAACGCCCTGCCGTTGGCGACTGGGCCGCACGACGCCTTTGCCTAAATCGTTCTGGCGCTGCAGTGTTTCGGCTGCAGCGCCAGCCCCTCAGATCTGCCGGCCGAGCTTGGCGTCCACGGACTGGGCATTCGAGCCACGGACCGCGAAGAACAGGAAGATGGCTGCCCAGAGAATGGACTTCTCGGCGCCGCCCAGGCCTTCACCCTGCACGATGCCGTGGAAATAGACAGTCACCAGCAGCACGATCATCGAGGCGAAGGCGGCCGGCCGCGTGAACAGGCCGATCGCGACCAGAATGCCGCCGAAGAATTCGGTCGCGGCCAGCAGCGGCGACCAGAAGACGCCGGGATAGAAACCAAGGCCTTCGACCATGCCGACCGTCCCAAAGGGATCGGTAATCTTGCCATAGCCATGGGTGACGAGCAGCACGCCGGCCACGACCCGCAGCAGCGTCTCGGCGAGCGTGTCGAACGGGATATAGACCTTCTGCAGGGCCGGGAAGATGGCACGGGGGCGGGCGGCGGAAATTTCAGTCATGGACGATCCTTTGTAGACGTTTTCGATGCAGCGATTGTCTTGCCGCAGCCTTCGTCCAGCGCAAGATCACCGCGGATAAAACCTGATAAATTTAGTTGACATTTTTGTGAGAAAGCGTGTTGCCCGCCGCCAAGCCGGCAACTAGAGTCCGGCGGAACGCAATGAACGGACTTCAAGAATGAACGAAAAACCCCGTATTTCCATCCTCTACTGCACACAGTGCAACTGGCTGCTGCGATCTGCCTGGATGGCCCAGGAACTTCTGTCGACCTTTTCCGACAGCATTCGTGAAGTTGCGCTGATTCCGGGGACAGGCGGAAATTTCGAGATCCGGCTCGACGATGCTCTCATCTGGGAACGCAAGCGCGATGGCGGTTTTCCAGGGCCGAAGGAACTCAAGCAGAAGATCCGCGACGTGATCGATCCGCAACGGGATCTTGGTCACACGGATCGCACCTGACGATGCTGCGCTGAAATACAAAACGGCGGGGAAAACCCCGCCGTCGTGCATAGTCGTCCGTGACGATCAGCGATAGGGCGAACGGCAGACCTTGTAGACCCCACCATAGGCCAGGAAGCGATTGCTGCCCGGATCATAGGAGCGGTAACGCTGCAGGCACCAGTTCACGTGGGCACTGTAGCCGCCACGCCGCACGTAACGGTCACGGTAAACCGGGCGCTCCCGATAATAACCGGGGCCGATGTAAATGCCGAAGCCGGGCCTGTGGTGGCGACGATAATGGCGATCACGGTAATAATGCCGATGGCCGCGATGCCAGACTTTCTGAACATCGGCCTGCTGCTCGACCTTGATATCGGGTGCGGACAGCGGTACGGCCATCGCCGGAGCCATGCTGGTGATCATCGACGCTGCGGAAAGAGCGCAGCCGACAACGAAATTGCGCAATCTCGTCATTTTCTCCTCACTTCTCCCAAAGGGTGTTTCCGAATTGTGTCCCTGATGCACATAACGTTCGACGTTTCTGTTTTATTCATGGCAGGCGATCACGTTTTGTAACGGCGAAACCGCCTTCCCGATGGCTCCGCCGCAATCTCCGAAATGAAACCGAACCGATCTCGTTCCTTCGGTCTATCCGCAGACGTTTCTGACCCGACCGTGTTTCAGCATGCGCCGGTCTGGTGCCGGAGTCACCAAGTCTTTTCAAATGCTGCGCCCCTGGAAACGGATAGGAAATGAAAGGCGATGGCCGGCTTTGGGAGAGGCTGCAAACCGTCTCATTAGTCTGGTCCCCGCATCTTTATCCCGCACGAAAGATCACGCCTCGCCGCGGATAAATTCCACGATGCTGAAGGCAAAGATCTTTCCGGATCAGAGGTTTGACCTGATCCGCGATCGAACCGAGCCATCCCGGTCATGATTTTTTCCGCGCATGACGCAAAAACTTCAAAATCGGTGTTGACACCCGGCCAAGCGCCCCTTACACCCCGGTCCGTCGCCCAGATGGCGGAATTGGTAGACGCGCCAGCTTCAGGTGCTGGTACTCGAAAGGGTGTGGAGGTTCGAGTCCTCTTCTGGGCACCATTCCATTTTTGATCTTAGCCAGATCAATATGTTAAGCCTATTCAAATTGTTGCGCATCAAATACCTTGTAACAAAGGTTTGTAACAATGCGAATAAGGCTTGTGCGTCCCATGGCTCTCAAGAGCTCTCCGAATCCGCAATTCGTCAAACGTATTCCCGCCGACCTTCTAGGCCGGATGGTTGGCCGTAAGCTTGCGATCCCATTAGCTGGCGAGACTGTAATCTTCGAGGTCACGGGCAGCACGCAGAGCATCAGGTTTTCTCTTAAAACATCAGACCCCTTAGAAGCCAAGCTCAGACATGCTGAGGCGGTCTCCTATGTCGAGCAAGTTTTCGAAGCGTTACGAACCAATAGGCCAATCGATCTCACTCATAGGCAGATAACCGCGTTGGCTGGGGAGTTTTACAGATCCTGGGCCTCGGGTCCGGATGCGATACGCTCCTTGTCATTCACTGTAAGCACCGGCCAAGTTTCCGCAGAGGACGACGAGTTCGACGCTGAAATGCTTTCCGGAGCGGCTGAAAGTTTGAGGGAGAAGTTTGAGCAGGCCGGTGATGATGAGTTGACCAAAAATCATAGCCCGGACATTGATCGAATGCTTTCTCGGCACGGCATCCCGCAGGTTACACAGTCTAGTCGGATTAAGCTGGCGAGAGCTTTCTCGCGGATGCTGCTGGATGGCCTCGACATAAGCGCCCGTAGGGCGAGTGGCGATTACAGTGCAGACCCCAATCTCTCGAAATTTCCATCATGGGAGCCCTCACCTGCACTTCACCCCCCGCCTACGCCTAACAGCAACCTTTCGCTGATAGGTTTGGTTGATGCATGGTGGAAGGAAGCGGAGGCTGTGGGCAAGTCGCTGAGCACCTATGAGAGCTACTCCAATACAGTCCGCCAGTTCTCGGCATTCATCGGCCATGATGACGCAATGCGGGTCAGCCCTGAGGATGTCATTCGTTACAAAAATCACAGACTGTCTATGATCAGCCCAAGGACCGGGAAACCAATCTCACCGATAACCATCAAGGGGAGCGACCTGACAGCCTTTAAAAGCGTATTTGACTGGGCCGTAAGCAACAGGATGCTCCCGTCAAATCCGGCCTCAGGGGTGACTGTCAAGCTTGGCAAAAAGACAAAGACCCGAGAGCGCGATTTCACCGAGGACGAAGCTGTGGCATTGCTCACAGCAGCAGCAGGCGCCCTCGTAGGGGTAGTTACACCTAATCAGACCCAGCTAGCTGAGCGGTGGGTACCGTGGCTCTGTGCATACTCTGGGGCGCGAGTCGGTGAGCTGCTCCAGCTTCGCAAGCAGGACTTCCGCCGCGACGAAGGTACAAAGGCGTGGATCATGACGATCACGCCGGAGGCGGGTACTGTGAAGGGCAAGGAGGCACGAGAGGTACCGCTCCACCCTCACCTCATCGATATGGGCTTCATGGATTTCGTTAAGGCGGCCAAGCAGCAATATCTCTTTATGACCATCAAGCCCAATGCTACGTTCCGAGGGGTATGGCGGTCCAAGAAGAACCGACTTGCAGAGTTTGCCCGCAAGCACATCAAAGACCCTAATGTAGCCCCTAATCATGGCTGGCGGCACACCTTCAAGATGAAGGGCTTTGAAGCAGGCATACAGGAAAAGGTACTGGATGCCATCTGCGGTCATGCACCGTCATCCGTGGGGCGGGCATATGGGTCCGTGTCGGTGAAAACCAAAGTGGATGCCATGGCGCTATTCCCGCGATTCAAGGCTTAGGCGGGTCGATAGCGACACTCCAGAGAGCCGGGAGGATGACGGCATCTAGCGGTATGAGATGATGGGTCTAACCTCCTCACCATCTTACCCCCGTAAGAACCCTCCAAGCTACCCTCTAGGCTGAACCTACTGCTATAGAGGAGATAAACAGATTTAACATAGCATTTTCAACACGTTAAAGGTGCGCCGAATTCTTTGCGCTGACTTCTCCAAAGTCGATCGTTACGACCGCTTTTTCATCGCCAGAAAGATATGCGCCGAGCCGATCCTCCAGCACAGCCTTGGCAGATTCGGCCTCTGACCTTCCTACGAGGACAGAATCATGTAGCGGCAACCCCACAATCCCTTTGGCCCTGAGCTCCGCGAGCGCATCAAGCAACAAGATGCTTTCTATAAACATGAGCTGATACCCTATCCCCGTGCCAAACATCGAGGAGATGGCCTCATGTCGTTTGGTGATCGCTGAAACAGCCTCGCTCAGGCGGATGTCGGGCGGAAAGAGCTTTTTGGTATCCTTGGGCCAAGCCTTTAAACTACCCCTTGCAAAAAGCATCGCGTTCAAGAGCTTCTTCACGCCAGCCCGAGCAATGCCGCCTCCGAAGACATCGTATAGGTCGCCATCAGGAACCGGCCTCCGCGCTCGCATGTAGGCTAGGCGAGGGAAGAGCTGGCCGTAGTCCACGTTTGCGACTGGCTCTCCTTGCTGCTGGCTGCGGGTCCGTATGCGTAGAAGTTCAAACCTATCCGTCCGGCGCATGGTTTCCCAGAAGCCACCAAAGAGCCGTCCGCCTTCATTCCACTTACCGTTGCTGAAGATGCGCCTCAAGGTCCGCTTCGTGGGATCAACAGGCTCAGCGTAGTTCTCGTTAAGCGATGCAAAATCGTCTGTGCGAAGAAAAATTGGCGCTTCAGATAAACATACATTCAGTTTCAGGATTTCAGCCCGAAAGGCTTGCGTCTTCTTGGTCTCTGCAAATCGGATTACTTGGCTTTTGCCGGATACCGGTTTGACCCCTTTCAATACCAGAACATCCGTCTCCGCAATTCGCCGGTGGCTATCGAGGAGGTGCGATTGGTCAGAGAACGAGTCAAAGAAATCATCCGTGCCTCGAATGGTCGTGAGTCGCGACGCTCCACCCGCAAACCGAAAGCCTGTCGCAATGACTTCCACAAGATTGACGTTGGGATGCGTCATCACATCAAGGGCGTCCAGAAAGTGCTTGCCGTAGGTTTCACCACCATACGCCGTCCCGGAGAAAATCATGCCGTTTGACCGTGGAACAGCCAAGTGGCGTTGTGGGTCCAATGTGCGCAGTATTAGCAGGTTGCATACGATGGCTTCCACGGCGGCGGAAAACTTCCTTTGCCCGGCTGGTCCTCGCGATTTTGGGCGCAGGCAATAAGTCAGTTCAGCTGTGGCGAGCCTTGCTGTTAGCAACTTGATGTCGTCTTGGAGTTTTGGAGACGCGGCGCGGCGTTGCGGGTCAAAGAAAGCTACGCGTCCAGCAATCGACATGCGAGCGGCCTTTTCCAAAGGTTCAACATCTGCGTACCCTCCCCCTGTCACCAGATCAGACGGGGAAGGGAACTCATTTTTAAAGTCGGACGCTATCCGGCGTTATACCCCCACGCTCTGGCGGCGGCATGTGTGATGGATGCTCACCGTAAAGCTTTACCTTCAATGCGACGATCTCGGGAACGGCGCTTCGCAGCAGGTCAGAACATGCATCTTCAAGCACTCTGCCGATCTTTCGCAGAACATGCCCTGATGAACTGGGGTAGGCGTGGAGCTCGTAAGGAAACGTTCCGCCGGTACGAGGATTCCAGACATCCCATTTGCGGTGCGTACCGCTCGCGAGCCGATGGATTGCCTTTGCTGCCTGCACAATCCGAAATTCTTGTGTACGGTGGCTGCCGAAATCGTCTTCAATCAACGCGGCGACACCAAGATAGATGTGCACGATGCGTCGATGGAGGACTCCTGCTTCCCGTAGGCGGGCAAAGGCGACCTTAGCCTTGTAGTCAGCGGATTGACCCCTCAAGTTCATGGCGGGATCAACAAGACCAGCTCCAGCCAGCACGTGGTCAATCTGACGCCACGCAACCGAATAGTGCCGATCCCTCAAGTTTGCATCGCCCCACTTTTCGGCCGCCTTGATGTAGGGCTTTAGGTCAGCCGCTTTGTAGGTCTTCTGCCAATGAGACCCGTGGCGAGCTTTATGCTGGACATGATATCGGCAGTGGAAGAGTGCGAAGTCCTTATCCATAAGTGGCGCGGTTAGACGCTTGCAGCCGGGTATGAAGCAGCGATCATGCTGCATCGTTGGCGTGCTCGTGGGACGGTATGCGGATGAACTCACCAGTGCCTGTTTTGGGCCAGCTTGAGGAAGACGTCCGCACGGCCTTAAGAAAATGTTCCAGAGGGCTCCTGAATATTTTGGGATTAACAGTATCGATAATTATGTTTCCGGAACTTTGGTTCTCTTCAACCCGATACCACTCATCTCGACCTTCAGGAATTGTTTGCTTTCCACTCACGCCGCCATTTCTGCGCCATTTCGGCACGTAATCCCTAACGTACATGGATACAGCTTTATTGGTAGGAAAGACGCACATCGGTATCGTTGCTGTATCCGCTTCTTGTTGAGCCAACAGGATATCTAGGGCGTGTGCAATGCCGAAAGCGTAAGGTGTAACTGAGTCGCAACAACACCCGAAACCCGAGAACATTGTTGTCTCATCGGGTCCCTTTAGAACACCGGCATAACACATTATAAAAGGTTTTTTTCGATCGGCTCGATTGTTGCTGAACCGATATACAGATGATGGGATTTCTTGACTATGAACATGGTATCCTTTCTTTGTTCGAATTGAAGGATACTATTCTCCCAGAGCTGTAGCTATATCTCTGGTCGCCATTTTATACCTCCCCCCGCTTTTCGCTGCGGTTGCGGAGTCAGACTGCAGCTGTAGCCATGGGTACCTAGGCGGCTTACGGTGCGCTTCTATTCGATCACATCTCCACTTCCCGCATTCTCTTCGCCAGCCGGGACAAGGTGGAGGTAGATACGCCAGTGGCCGCCACGATGCTGGCCCACGTCTGCCCACCCTTCAGCATAGCCATAAGGGCCGCGTTGCGCTTCTCGTCCTCAGGGCGCCCCTTAAACGCCCCCTTAGCCTTTGCCGTCTGTATACCTTGAGCCTGCCTTCTGCGGCGGTCCTCGTAGTCCTTCCGCGCAATGGCAGCAAGCATGTCCAGCATCATGCCATTCACAGCGTCCAGCATGCGGGCAGAGAACTCGTCGCCCTGATGGATGAGTTGATGAGAGGTCGGGAGGTCTAGAGCAACGACACGTACACGCTTAGCGGCAATCTCCGCCTTGAGCTTTTCCCAGTCGTCGGCATTAAGGCGGCTGAGGCGGTCCACTTGCTCAACCAGCAGCACGTCACCGGGCTGACAATCTGCAAGTAGCCTGAACAGCTCAGGACGCTTCAAGGAAGCGCCGCTTTCGTTTTCAATGTAGGTGGCCGCAATCTTGAGACCCCGCTCATCAGCGAAGCGCTGTAGGTCTGCCTTTGCGCGGCTTGCGTCCTGCTCCTTTGTGGAGGCTCGAAGGTATGCCCGAATAAACATGCGAAAAGCCCCTCGCTTCGTTTTGCATGCTTCGATATATTTCACTTCGTTTTATATTGTCAAATGGATTTATCGAAGTACCCGCCGAGCTTCTATTAGGCGATTCGCTTTAGGTGTACGCTAAACGAAGCACGAAAATCAAAACTCCTAATATAAGAATTCGCGAAAGTGAGAGTGCACATGCCCTGCTCAACTGCTAGTTCGGACTTATGTCATTTCAACGCATTACCCTTGGCGGCTGGAACGATAATAGTGTTGTGGTATTCGATACTCCGCGAGGATATCGCATGTCCCTCCACTGCTGTGATATCATTGCACCTCAAATCCATAGCGCCAAGATCGAGCATCGCGTGGTGGTTAGGGCACACGACGATAATATTTGATGGCAGATCGGACCCTTTATGGGGGGCTCCCAACGGGACGATGTGGTGAGCCTCACAATATCCACGCCCGTCAGGTAATAAAATCGACGCACCGCAAATCTGACACTTGCAGTGATGGAGGGCCTTTACCTTCCGAGCCATCAGTGTGTCACGAATGACTCGGTTGATGGTTATTTCGATGGTTTGGGTGGGCTCATCGCTCTCCGAGAGAGGTGTTAAATCTGACGCTGCGGGCGCCGCCTTTATCGATGACCGGAGCCCCCAAATTCCCTTGCCAATGCCGTGTACGCTAAAGAAAAGATCACGACGTTCATGCCAGTTACTGCTATCAGAAGAATTGTACTCAAGCTCCTTCCGGACCACCTCTTCGAGCGAAATCGGTGTAGTATCTCCGTTTGCTTCTCTAACTCTCCGGACTTCGGCATAGATCGCTTTAAGCGGAGCAACGCCTCCTAAATTGTCCAGAGCACTCTCAACAGATTGCCACCAGTTCATCTCACCTCCATTGCGATTTGCCGAGGCATAGTAACAGGTTTCGGGCTAACTCCTCGCCTCTTACACCCCCTCAGTCATGTCGTGCTCTCGCTCCCACTCGCTATTCAGGAATTTATTGCGGCCGGAGGGACATCAGGAGCTAGCGGCCCCCCTCAACGCCATACGCTTAAGATATTCCTTGTGGAACAGCGGTAGTCGCCATGGAATTGGTTCAATGCGTAATCGACTTTTGGATGCTCAAAGTCGCGGCGGTAAGCTGCTCGGCACAACATTAACCCGCCGTATCAGTCTAGCTGTCAACATCGCCGGAGTCTGTGCTACCTTTGTCGTTGAGACCCACCGGCTTGCTTTAAATGGGCGCCCCCAAGGCATGAGTTTTCACAAGCATTTGAGTTCCATGAGGGGGTAGGGGGGGAAATCGCTTTACCACTGTCACGTAGATGGCCTCTAACTTGGTAGACCCCAATTTTTAGTCCGTCGCCTTCGGAAACCCGTGAGCTGCTCAACTGAGTTGTTCCTGGCGCACCTTAGCGTTTGCACCATGTAATCATGAAGTGATAGTTCGAATAACCTTGGTAAAGCCATAAACATAGGCAGAGGTGAAAGGCTAATACGGGTACTATCGCGGATTGGTTCTTGCCTTAAGGAAGTTTGGCGCTGTGGTCGCTGCGGCATACCTCGCGGGGGACGGTTCCGGCGCTCCGACCAGCAGCGCACCTATGACCAGATAGTACGGGACACTGAACAGGACGACGAGCACAAGCAGCTCGTGACGGAGGAGGAGCCATACTCCCGATGAGTGCTCGGTCTCTAATCAAGTAGTCGCCTATTATGCCTCCTACTCGTCTACTTGCGCATCGATCTCGCCGCTCTGCATTCGCGCACTGGAGCAGATCCGGGAACAGTTTACTGCCCTTTCAGAAATTTCAGGCGTTCTCTTTCACCGAGCCATACTAATGAACGACGCGATCTATGGACTCGTCACAGCAAACCCGTGGCAAAAATTGATCGAAACAATCAGTGGTCTGAAGCCTGCATGCCGCTCGGACCGGCATAAGGCTGCATTGAGACTGCAGATGCTATACACCGCCGTGCAAACTCCAGCCCAGTCGTATTGCCTCAACAAGAAGCCGTTTTGAGCTAAGCCCTTCAACTGCCTATTCATTCATCTTGGCCAAATACGGATAACTAATCCGATAACTTGGGAGCCCGACTGGGTGGATGGCGTTTGAACATTTCTGGACCTAGAGCAGAAGCTCAAAAAACATGCGTTTAGGGGCACGCCGCTGAAATCCGAGTGCTGTGTAAGCGTTACGAGCCGAAACCGCGCAGCTGGTAGCGAACAATGACCTCAAGGCATGTGATGCCGATTAAGTATAAAAATTATATAATTCTTCTGACATTCATTACAATCATCAAAATCGTTTCAAGCTAAGTAAAACCGCCGACCTTCAGCCGCAGAGAATTCGTTATCGTATAACATCCGGCTTTCAGCTCTAGCGTTCTCTATCATTTGATCCATAGTGAAATTCTCATTACCTCTTTTAATCGTGCCAGCAGCGCTCCAATATTCGAGGTAGAAAAGTCGAAATACCAATAAGGAGAAGGCTTGCGCTGTAAGATACCTTCGTACCGGCAAACGGTTTTCCCCGTGAAAGCCCAGATGTAGATGCGAACAGGGGTGTGTTAAATCAACATACTGGTCGATTGCGTAATCGTACCTTACAAGTGGCGGATGTTGTGATTTTCGTATTTCAGAAACTCGATGCAAAAAGTCGTCGAAATCGATTATGCCCTCATTGACATATTCCTGCATCTCGTTGAGTTCGGAGATAGCATCTGGGTCTGCGCCGAAGAAGGGGTTGGGATAGTATGCAAATCGCACCCCATCTAACCCCCCAGCTCCAAACTGAAGAAATGAATAATCCTTCAGTAGAATGTTGTATTGGGACCCCCGAAGACCAGCCAGATAGAGCTCCTCGTAGGTTACATTGGGATCGACTGCAATCTGCTTGAACTCATCTGACGCCTCTAACGGAACAGGCCCTGAAAACACGCCCTCGATCCCAAGGACCTTTGAATAATCCCAGACATTTCTAATTTGACTGATCAACTCGGCTCTATTCATCGATTAGGCCCTGCTGAATTTCTTCCTCAATTTCCTCCTCTGATAATCCCGCAGCGCGTAATTGGCTAAGGTAATGCTCACGCGCTCTTTTGGCGGCCGCTTGCTTCTTGCTGAAGCCACGCTGAATGGTGTCAATTTCGTTAAGGTCGGGCATCGTGAAACTGATCTTTGGCGAGTTCTTAACCGCAGTTCTAAGTTCTTCAATAATTGATGAAGGGCTTGAGAAGGCCCCGCTTACGCGGAGCCATGCTTTAGATCGAGTAAACGCAGTGAAAATCTTGTTGCGTCCGTCCCGAAGTTTAACCTCTACCGCGTCGATGCCAACCGCTATCACAGCGGCGGCTTCATTTCCTTTTGCTCGGTAGACGGTCGAAAGAGTTATCTTTCCGGCGATTGTAAATGGCGGTTCATTATACGGATCTGCAATAACGTTGTTTGACGAAATCCCACTTACGGCGAGTTGCTCAGCAACACTGGACAAATAGTGCTTAGCATTTCTGTCATCCAAACATATTACGAGGATATCTTCTGGTTGTAATCCACCGGCGATGAAGGAAGTTATATTATCGACCACCCAAATAACCTCTTCGTCAAGATCACTTGCTTCAAAGGCGTCAATAATTGGGTACCCCTCAATTTCGGTAATGCTTAGAGGACTATTTCTGTCTGGCCGAACCACTTCGACGGGGGCACCAGTTATGAGCGGGCCGGTAACTACATCATATCCGACGTCTTCCCAGTGCTCAGCACTTTCGAGCATCTGAACGATCGACTTGCTGTATACACCGAAGCCGAGGGCATGAGCCGACACCAACACGTCGCGTTGATTTCTATAGGCTTTACTAAGGACAGCGTCGTTGGTCGCACCCGGCGGGACTTGTGACGAGGTCCGATCCAAATTGACCAGCGGGATACCTTGATCGTCGGTCCCAAACAACTCAATTGGCTGCCGGATTTTTACGTTCATTATGTCTTGAAGTTCATCGTAGGCCCAAATGATGGACTTCCTGTCTCTTTCGCCCTTGGTAATATGAAAGGCTAATTTGTAAAAATTGTCAGGGAAGTCTTGGCCTTCATCAATGAGAACGTGGTCGTAATATGGCCTAACAGCACCTGTCTCGAGGACATCTGCGCATGCTGCACTAAATGGAGTCCTATCCCGCCCCGCTAGCCGCTTTGCTTCAGAGAAAGTGAGCGCCGTGGTATGGCTACGTGAACAGGCGTCGGAATATACCCCTGGTATGTTTGAACCGCCCCAGCCGTGGCGAATTTGGACTTTTCTCCAGTCTGGATCGTTGTCGGAATAAAGTCGATAAAATTTAGTCACTAGCGTTTTGATCGTTGCCCTGAGACTTTTTGTAAAAAAGGTAATAAGTATTAAACTGTCTGGATCAACTAAGTGGATGTGAGCTGCCTTCATAGCCAGAATCACAGTTTTCCCTGACCCGGCCAAGCCACGGATACGTGCAGGGCCTCCAACGTCAACGAGAGCAATGCGCCTTTGTTTTTCATCAAAGTTTGTAATTTCGTTTTCAAGGCGAGCCAGCGCTACTGCGAGAGGCTGGTTTGAGGGATTTTCAATTGATCTCTTTGAGGGTCTAGCTAGGGCTTTGGCTCCCTCCACTACCGAACGAACTTCGGCCATGATCGATGCACCAAGTGGTGCTTCGCGAACTCTATTTAAAAACTCGGCTAACGATTCCAAGCTTGCACAAACAGTCGATTCAATGTCTTCGTCGTCGCCCGTCGTCGCGGGAAGTTCGGAGCCGAGCAGCACCAGCGTGTGTATCTCTACGACTGACGCCGTTCGGCTGCGACGAAGCTCGCGGCTCCTAATCAAGCGAGAATGCAGGTTGCTTGAAAAGTCGTCCAGCGCTGCGTCAATCTCCGCTAAACTCTCCTCTGACCTTTGAAAAAGAGTGTTATCGAGAGTCCTGACCGCTATAAAACCGTGGGAAGGCGAAAGAATGAGGACATCGGGGCGGAATACTGAAGCTTCGTAGTCCACGTAGGCTGGAAAGTCGTAATAAACCACGGCATCTGTTAGCCCCATATCAACCTGATGTTCTTGTAAATATCCAACTAGGCCGCGAGACGTTGGGTCATTTTTCCAGCGGCTTGTGGTTACAACAATCTCTAAGGTCATCCTGTTTACTCCAGACCGCGTTGCAACCATAACCGGCCGCGCATCTTCGACACGTTATTTGAAGGAGGCGCTCCACGTCTAGCCACCCCAAACTCATTAAAGCCTCAGACACCAAGACCGGCCACTAAATCGCGTCATTCAATACCTATCTTAGTTTTCGAAAATGCCAGCGAAATTCGTACGTAGGTCTGTAACAAACCTTGAACATTATTGAATTTTGTGAAATAAAATCAAAGGACAGAGGAAAGAGCTGCGCAGTCCTCTTCTGGGCACCAAATTCCCGTTTCAGACCGTCCAAGACGGTCCAGAAGCAAAGCAAGAAGCCCGGTTTTCCGGGCTTTTTTGTTTTTTAGCGTTCGGGAGCGTCCGATTGCATCCGGAAGTTTTGTTGGTAGCATCGTTGGTGCTCGGCAGGAAATGCCAATAGCGGTTTCGCCCGATGCCAACAGAAAAGGCGCCAAAGCACAGCGACGGCGGCGGGCTCCATATTCTTCTGTCTCCTCAAGGCCTGAAGCTTTGGCGCTTGTCCTTGCACCATTTAACTTGTTGAAGTCCCTATGTGTAGGGGCTTCCCGGCCGCTCACTGTGTCACAGGAGCAGGTCACAGATGACTATTCCAATGCCACGTCCAATGCTGCGAGACGGGTTCGTCCGTTCCTCAGTTTCGCCGCCGCGTTCCGTCTGATATTTATGAGATCGTTAAGGGCAAGCTCCTGCTTATTCAGCTTCCCGCAACCAAGGGTGATCCGGCCGTAACAATCTCGACGAAGGCGTGGGAATTTGTAAAGTTCAGCCTTCGATCAAAGTGTAAGTTTTGATATGTCGCTTTATCCGGATCAACGATGATGTGCTCTAACGACGACGTTGCGCTCAGCGAAAAAAGTGATGGCTTTGGGCTAATAACTGCGCTGATGTTCATTCTACTTGTGGCAGCCGTGATTACGCCACTTGCGGTGGTCGGACGTAGCCAGGTCTTGTCTTCCGCCTACAGCGCTAGGCGAACAGCTTTCGAATTGCTCGCCCCGGGCCTTTCCACCGTGGTCTACGAAAGCCATTCAAAGTCACCGATCGCTGCAGGTTGGCAGCGATGCAAGGTGAAAGACAGAGAGTTCTATCTCCATATCCAGGATCAGAACGGTTTGATCGGCCTAAACAGTGCGAGCAACTCCTTGTTGAGGATCGGATTTCGATCGCTTAGCTATAATGAAGCTGAAGCAACTCGCTTTGCAGAGCGTGTCGAAGCCTTTCGTGAGATCGGCCCGGTCGGTAAGGGCGGCGAAATTGACGCGACATTTAAGGCGAAACACGCACCCTTCGAACATGTTTCTGAACTGTACGACGTACTCACACCCCCCGTTCCGGAAATCGAGCGGATAGCACGGGTTTTTACAATCTTTAATAAAACCGACTCTGTGACTGTCTCGAATTCAAGTCGGATTGTTCGAGAGCAATTGGAGGCGCGTGAAGAGGCGCAGCAATTCGTTGTTTCCGGAGATTTGTCATCGGGGTACGTCGAAATTTCATTTGCGGTGTTCAAGGCCGGAGAGCCTTTTGGATTTCTGTCGACGGTCATATTGGCGCGCTCGACTGAGGACAACAACTCGCCGATTATTTTACAGAAAGAGACTGCTTTTACGAACTTGAATACTCTAGGAATTGAGCCGCTGGCTTCGATGCAATGCCCAGAGATCCTAAAGAGACTGACCGAAGGATTGTGATGCAAAGGGAAGATGAAAAGACCTCCGAGGGGGATTTTATTAATTTTCTGAAATCCAATGACGTCTTGTCCATGGAATCGGCGTTTCGAATTCTAGCGGCAATCCGATCGAGTCCTTTGCCTTTCGACGTGGTTGTCACGGAGCTTGGCTTGATGACCGAAGCCAGCCTAGCTGACTGGCTAAGAATCTATTTGGGTGTAGTCCAAATGGGTATTCCTGCGCCTTTTTCTTTGGCGCCCGGTCTTGAGAATTTTGATCTGGACTTTGCCAGAGCACGGGCGGCACTTCCCATCGGCTTGGAAAATGATGCACTGATCGTCGCGTTTGCCAATCCACTGGACAAGGGGTTAATCGAAATCCTGAGATTTTATTTTCAACGGGAGATTGCAGTAAGGGTATTTCCTCGAAAAGAGATTTTGGCGGTAATTGATGCGGCGGCAGATATTTCGGAGACCCAAACGGCGGATGACGGCGTCACGTCGGAGCAAGCTGCTTTTGATGACGATATCGATCGATTGAAAGATATTGCCCTAGAGGCGCCAATCATCAACTTCGTCGCAAAGATGGCCCAAAGTGCGTTCGATGCGGAGGTGACCGATATTCACATTGAGCCGTTTTCAGATCGCGTGCAAATCCGCTATCGTCGTGATGGGGTGCTTTCCCGCAGCGATACCGTCCAGAAATCCATGTTGCCCGGCATCGTTACACGCATCAAAATCCTGTCCGGCCTGAATATTGTCGAGCGCCGCTTACCGCAGGATGGTCGTATGCGCCTTTCCCTGCGAGGGACAGAGATCGATTTCCGAGTCTCGATTGTTCCAAGCATGCATGGCGAGACCATTGTCTTGCGCTTGCTCAGAAATTTGAATGTTTCGACCGACCTTTCCGAGCTGGGTTTCGATGATGAAGCCCGTCACAAGATTTTTCAACTTGCACAGGCGTCGAATGGAATGGTCGTTGTTACCGGTCCCACAGGGAGCGGTAAAACGACAACGCTCTATTCGTTGGTGAGTCTGCTCAACAAAGAGGGAGTAAAGATATTCACCATCGAAGACCCGGTGGAATACCAACTGGAAGGGATCACCCAGCTTCAGGTGAATTCTGCAATCGCCCTTGATTTTGCACGGGCATTGCGGTCGGTGCTGAGGCAAGACCCCGACATCATATTGGTGGGCGAAATTCGTGACAAGGAAACAGCGCAGATTGCTATACAGGCCGCCCTCACAGGACATCTGGTGCTGACGACCTTGCATACCAATACCGCCGCAGGTGCGTTTACACGCTTGCGGGATATGGGAATTGAAGAATATTTGATCGCATCGACGATCCGTGGCGTTGTCGCTCAGCGATTGGTTCGCTTGCTTTGCTCATCCTGTAAAGAAAAAAACACTCCGGATTGTCCCACCTGCCGCGGTACCCATTATTCTGGTCGCACGGTGATTTACGAGGTTCTGGAGGCGAGCGGACCACTATCGACGCTTCTGGAATCTGGCGCCGCGGAGACGGAGATTGTCGAACAGGCAGTGGCCGAGGGCATGACGACGATGGCAGCCTGCGCTTCGAGATTGATCGAAATGGGCGCTACTTCAAAATTGGAAGTTTCCCGGGTTCTGAATGTGGAGGCTGTCAGGTGACCCGGTTTTCATATCGCGCCTATGGAAAAGACGGTATCGAGGCTAGAGGTGTCATAGAAGCCGGAAGTCGGCTTGAAGCGGCGCGATTGGTTTCCAAAAGTGGACGCAAGCTTGTTGACTTGAGAGAAGAGGTGACAAGCTTCGGCACAATGTCCGACATTTGGCGACAGGTCATCCCGCGAAGTTCCGTCAATTATTACCGCATGTTTTCGGAACTTGCCATTTTGCTGCAAGCCGGCTTCACCATCGATGCAGCGCTCAAAGCAATCGTTGCAAGTCAGAAGGGAAGAGCCGGACTAGCGGAAGTCGTCGGATCGATCGGATCAGGCAGTTCTTTTTCAGAGGCTGTAGCGAAGCTTCCGGATGCGAACCCGGCGGTCGTTGCCTTGTTGGTAAGCGGCGAACATAGCGGGCGCCTAGACGAGGTTGTTGTCGTTCTTGCGGCGATGTTTGAAGAGGAAAAGAAGAGAAAAGCAGATGTTATGGAAGCTCTGCTCTATCCCGCATTTCTGGTGCTAATGATGCTCTTTGCTGTTGGGATTATCATGTTCGCTTTGGTGCCGGCGATTGATCCAGTGTTTGAAGGCATAGCTGACCAAAGACCGGTGTTGATCTCGGTGCTTGCGGCAGGCCGACTTTTCCTCCTTTCTCACGGCTGGCTTATCCCGATCGGCATTTTTATGAGCGGAGCGGCAATTTTTTACGCTTGTCGAACGGCAGCGGGACGGCAGGCCGTGTCCCGTATGTGGCTGAAGGTCCCTTTTCTGGGCCGTATCAGCGGCGCGCGCGGGTGCGCACGATATCTTGATGTCCTGGGGATGCTTCTCGCAAACGGCGTGCCGATGAAAAAGGCTCTGGAACTCGCTGCTTCAGCCTGCCACATCATGGCTTATCAATCAAAAATGGTCGCCATCAGGAGCGCGGTGACAGCAGGCATGCCCTTTCGCAAGGCCGCGCAACAGGCGAATCTTTTCGGCAGTACCAGCATGTCGCTGATCGAGATCGGTGACGAAGCAAATAAATTGTCGGATGCGCTCAAGCGAGCCGCATTCCTGCTTGAGACAGAGGTTAACCGTGACATTCGCAGAATGCTCACCCTGCTTACCCCAGCAATTACGATTGTCATGGGCGGAATGATCGGCGGTATCGTCGTTTCTGTTATGGACGCCCTACTGAGCATCAACAATTTGGCCGTCCAATGAGAGTATTTAGGGCCTCTGTCCCGGTTTCAGTGAGTGCCGGATTCAGCCTGATAGAAATGCTGGTTGTTTTGGCCATTCTATCAGTGGTCGCAGGAATTGCGGCGATCTCGGTCCAACAGGTCAAAAACGGAAAGTCACCTTATGGGTATGCTCGCGACATCGCGGACAGCATGACGGCATTGCGGTTTCGAGCCATGAACACCGGTCTCATTCAAACATCGGAAATTGATGTCGAAGGAAAAGCAATCTCCTATACCGAGCCAAGGCTCCGCGTATTGCTCCCGAAAACCTGGGTTCTATCCATAACGACCGGCCGCGATCTGGCGGAAGTGGAGACCGTACCGAATATTACGTTTCTGCCCGATGGAACATCATCCGGCGCTGAAATCGCCTTAACGAACCCCGCTGGCGAAGCAGCGTATGTTCGTGTCAATTGGTTGACCGGGCTTGCGGAATACTCCCATCATGCATTCTGACGATAACAGGAATAGCGGATTTTCGCTTCTGGAAGTCCTGGTTGCTTTTGTGATTTTGTCCGGAGCGCTCGTAGCGGCAAACCAGTCCCTCTCCTATTCGCTTCGAGCTTTTTCCGCCGCAAAAACAGTGCGGGCTGCGGATCGCCTTGCTGAAGAAATCTTTGCTGAACGTTTTTCTTCGTAAGCCCACGGTGAAGG
>UCJH01000053.1 GCA_900472785.1 Hyphomicrobiales bacterium
TCGGCCGGCGGTGGCGCGGTCGGAATCGACCTGATCAGGGCGTCCCTTGAAGCGGCAATTGCGATCGGCAGCGGACGCTGGTGCCTGATCACCGGCCCGAACCTTCGCCAAGCGGATTTCGACGCCATTTCGGCCGAGGCACCGGATCATGTCAGCGTCTTCCGCTTCCGCCGCGATTTTGCGAGCCTTTTGTCCGGAGCCAGGCTTTCGGTTTCGCAGGCCGGCTACAACACCGTCTGCGACGTTCTGCGCGCCGGTTGCCAGTCGCTGCTCATTCCGTTCACCGCCGGCGGCGAGACGGAACAGACGACGCGCGCCATCCGGCTGGAAAAACTCGGTCTCGCGCAGGTTCTCACCGAGGATCTCCTGTCGGCCGAAACCATGCGGCTTGCCATAGAGCGGGCGCTTTCCAACAGTGCGTCAAGAACGCATGCGCTGGATCTGGACGGCGCCCATCGTACGGCAAAAATCCTGCGCGAACTGCTCTGATCAGGGCTCAAAGCGTTTCCTGGTCAAGCGCTCTAAACAGTGCCGATCAGCATGAAACGCGTATATTTCTTCATCGGAAGCGCACCTGCATAGTCCAGATGGCTCAATCCTGCCTGCGTGACAAAAGCCTCCAGCGAGGGCACGCAGTTGATATGTGTCGCCTCGCTGAAATAATCGTTGGACTGTAACAGGACACGGGTACCGACGGGCAAAAGCGAAAGCCAGGCGCGCAGGTTGGCAATATGCTCGCAGCTGGTATTGACGACGAGATCCGCCTCGAGAGCGGCATAGTCCAGCGCATACATATCCCATGTCAGGGCCTGAAAGCGATCGCCGGCGCCGGCGTTCAGCGTTTTGGCCACCCCGGCGACGCTGTCGTCGATGTCGACGCTGTCGATCCGGTCAATCGAAAAACGATCGTCGTCAAACAGCATGCCGGCCAGAACGCCATACCAGCCGCCCAGAATGACGATGCGCCCGAAGGCGCCGCCCAGGCTATCGAACAGCCTGTCGCGAGCCCAGACCTTGCAACCGACCTGCTTGTGATTGAAGGCATTGCCGACATCCGCCTCGGGATGCCGGGCAACCACCTCTGCCAATCCTGCGATCAGCGAACTGCCCGTATAGGCGGATAAGCCGCGGATGACATCAAATGCGCTATCGCGCCAATCTGTTGTGTTTGCTTCGTTTACGCGGGTGGTTTTCATCATGGCCGTGTTGTAGTCTGCCGTTTTCGGGAGCGCAAGGAATGCAGGTGAAACCGACGGAAAGCTCCGCTTCAACGCAGGGCGGGACGGCAGGAAACCTGCCGCATCTGGCGGGCGTCGGCTCAGCCATACGCCAGGTCGTGGCGGCGCATTTTTTGCGGGATTGCCCGCATGTTCTGGAAATCGGCGGGCACGCGCAGCCGATCACCAGCTATCTGACGCACAACCCGATCTCGGTTCTAACCGTCGATCCGAAAACCGATGCCTACGAAGCCGACATGTTGAACGGGCACCCCTGCTCCGTGCGTCACATGCCCCGGAAATTTCAGGAAATCGAGTTTAACTACACGCCCGGAAGCTATGGCCTCGTGCTGCTTGGCTATTCGCTGAAGCCGTTCGGGAATCGCGACCCGCTCGGAAAGCTCTTGTTCTCGCTCATCGACAATGCCAAAACGGTGATCATAGACTATGCGCCTGAGTTGGAGCGGGCAGCGTCTCAGGTTCCTCATATCGTCAACCGCCCGACGCTTTCGCTGCGCTGCATGTTCGACCTGCGTCTGCATGACGAAGAGATTGCCGGGACACCCTATGCGGACCGGCGTTTCTACGTTCTGGACCCACACCCTACGGTACTTTGAATTCATCCATGGAAAAACGCCTCGCCCGCTACATCTGGACCCACACCCGCACGCAGCAGCTCTGGATTTTGCTGGTCGTCGCCGTCTCGATGATTCCCTACTTCCTGTCGTTCGACCTGCCCAAGCAGATCGTCAACGGCCCCATTCAGGGCGCCGGCTTCGATACGCCCGGGGCTACACAGCTGTTTATGGATATCAATTTCGATCTGCCCTGGATCGGAAACGTCGTCCTGTTCCCGGGTTTGGAACTGACGCGCATGCAGACGCTGTTTGCGCTCAGCTTGGTCTTCCTGCTGCTCGTCGTCGTCAACGGCCTCTTCAAATTCTATATCAACACCTACAAGGGCCGGCTGGGTGAGCGGCTGCTGCGCCGCATCCGCTTCGAGCTGGTCGATCGCATCCTCCGGTTTCCACCAAACCAGTTCAAGCGGGTCAAGGGCGCCGAAATCTCCAGCATGGTCAAGGACGAGGTCGAGCCGCTCGGCGGCTTTACCGGCGATGCCTTCGTTCAGCCGGCCTTGCTTGGGGGCCAGGCACTGACGGCCCTGTTCTTCATCTTCATGCAGAATTTCTGGCTGGGCATGATTGCCGCCGCCATGGTCGGCGTCCAGGGGCTGATCATACCGCGCATGCGCCGCCGCCTGCTGGTGCTGGGACGCGAGCGCCAGATCACCGCGCGCGAGCTTGCCGGCCGCGTCAGCGAGATCGTCGAAGGCATCGGCACCATCCACGCCTATGACACCTCCAACTACGAGCGTGCCGATATTGCCCATCGGCTCGGCCGCATCTTCAAGATCCGCTACGACCTCTATCAATGGAAATTCCTGGTCAAGTTCATCAACAATTTCCTCGCCCAGGTCACACCGTTCCTGTTCTACTGCGTCGGCGGCTATCTGGCGCTGCAGGGGCGACTGGATATCGGCCAGCTCGTCGCCGTCATCAGCGCCTACAAGGATCTGCCCGGCCCGTTGAAGGATCTGATCGACTGGGACCAGACCCGCCAGGACGTGCAGGTAAAATATGTGCAGGTCGTCGAGCAGTTCACCGTCGACCGGATCATGGAGCCCTCCGTCCAGGTGATGGCGGCCGCGACGCCGGCAGCCCTGAAGACGCCACTGGCCGCGGTCAACCTGTCGCTTGCCGACGACAGCGGCGCAAGGCTGCTGGAACGCGTGTCGCTACAGATCAATCCCGGGGAAACCGTCGCCATCGTCGGCGGCGCGGCCGGCGGCGGCGATGCGCTTGCGGAAGCCTTTGCCAGATTGATCTGGCCCGAAAGCGGCAAGATCGTCGCGGGTGGCGACGATCTTCTGGAACTGCCGGAATCGATTACCGGACGCAGCATCTCCTATGCCTCGTCGGACAGCTACTTCTTCTACGGCACGTTGCGCGACAACCTGCTCTACGGACTGAAACACGCGCCATTCAAGGCGGCGGTCTACGAGGGCACCGGTGCCACCCAGCGCAAGTGGGAGGTCTCCGAAGCCAAGATGGCCGGCAATCCGGATTTCGACACCCAAAGCGACTGGATCGACTACGAAGCCGCCAGCGCCACGCATTCCGACGACCTGTTTGCCGCTATTCTTCCGGTCCTCGATACCGTGCAGCTATCGACGGATATCCTCGATCTTGCTCTGCGCACCACGGTCGATCCTGCCGAACATCCGGAGCTTGCGGCTCGTATCGTCGATATGCGCCATGCGTTGCGCAAGGAATTGGAGGACGAGGACCTGTCGAGCCTCGTCGTCTCCTTCGAGCCGGGAGCCTACAACACCGAGGCGACGGTCGGCGAGAATCTTCTGTTCGGCACGGCAACCGGGCCGGCGCTGCGCGGCAGGGCAATCTCGAAGAATGCCTATTTCCGTTCGGTCGTCGGCCGCACGGAACTGGACCGCGCGCTCTTCGACATGGGCTACAGCATCGCGGAAAACGCCGTGGAACTGTTCTCCGACCTGCCGCCGGACCACCCCTTCTTCCAGCAGCTGACCTTCATGACCGCGGACGATATCCCGATCTACCAGCAGCTGGTGCAGAAGCTGAAAGGCAAGAGTCTGGCTCAGGCGTCGGAAGAGGAGCGGTCACGCATTATCCGGCTGAGTTTCCTCTATATCGAACCCCGCCACCGTTTCGGTCTGCTGACCGAAGAGCTGATGGCGAAGATCGTCGATGTGCGCCGCGAATTCCACGACGGCCTGCCCGAGGATCTGCAGGGCGAGATCGAGCGCTACGATCCCGATCACTACACCGCCTCCGCCAGCCTGATGGACAACGTCCTCTTCGGACGCATCAGCCACAAGCATGCGGATGGCTCCAAGCGTATCCGCACGATCGTCAGCGACCTTCTGAACACGCTCGGCCTGCATGAACAGGTGCTGGCAATCGGCCTCGACTACAATGTCGGCGCCGGTGGCAAGCGGCTCACCTCTTTCCAGCGCCAGAAGCTCAATCTTGCCCGTGCTCTGGTCCGCCGCTCCGACTACTACATCCTGAACCGGCCGCTGCCGGGCCTCGATCATCGTTTGCAGGATGAAATCGCGCGTGATGTCCTGAAGCTGGTGAAACGCGATGGCAGAAATCCGGCAGTCGTCTGGGTTCTGTCCAATGCCGGCCTATCGCATTTGTTCGATCGCATCATGGTGTTCGACCGGGGAATGCTGGTCGAGGATGGAACGCACGCGACTCTTGTCGAGAATAACGGTATATTTAAGGAACTGGTGTCATCATAATCTGCGAATGTCCGTGCCGAGCCTGCCGCCAAAACAAGAAGCAAGCCGATACGGATATCTGACCTGCGCATAGGCGCCGATGGGGAATTAGGGGTATAGGCAGTCATGCTTCTCAAGGATGAAGTTCAAATGTTGCGGCGGGTTCCGCTGTTTTCCGGGGTTGAGCCGGCAAAACTGAAACTGCTCGCCTTTACCTCCGACCGCGTCGGATATCGCGCCGGCGAAATCCTTTTCCGTCAAGGCGATTCCGGCGATGCCGCCTATGTCGTCCTCACCGGCCGGGCCGAAATCCTGGTCGATTCGCCGAGCGGCCAGATCAAGGTCGCGGAAGTCGAGAACAACGCCATCGTCGGTGAAATCGCCATTCTCTGCGATGTCTCGCGAACGGCAACGGTCCGGGCGGTCACATCCATCGAGGCGCTGCGTATCCGCAAGGAACATTTCATCAAGCTTCTGACGGACTTTCCCGAAATCACCATCGAGGTCATGCGCGTGCTTGCCGACCGCCTCAGCCATACGACAAGCGAGTTGACGGCGGCCCGCAGCCGGGCGCGTCAGGCCGAATAGTCGATCCGGAAACGTCAGATCCGCCTATACGATTTCGCCGGTTGAAAGATCGACGCTGAAATTGCGTGACGGCAGGCCGGACAGGAATTTGCCGTATATGCGAAACAGCAGGGCAAATTGCGCCTGCGCGGCGCCCTCCTCTTCCCATGTGCCGTCCCGATAGAGCGCCGCGACGACCGCGTAGAGAGCCAGGCTGTCGGCATCGATCCAGTCAAGAGCGAGTTCGCTCGCCATGCGCAGACGATACCAGTCCGCGAGGAACGTAATCATCGGCACCGCCATCATGGCTTCCAGGGTCGCACCATCGCGCCCGGTTTGTTCCAGCAAATGCTGACGCGTTTGCGATGCCGCCTGGAGTCTCTCGACGGTCGAAATGACCTCCCGCACCGGAACGGATTGGCGTTCAAGTGCAAGAAGAGCAACGTCCCCCAGGCTCAACTTTTGAAAGAGAGAGGCGAGATCTCTCGGCCATTCCCGCTTCAGGAAGCGTCGGCCAACCAGATGGCCGAGATGCGCGTAGAGGAATGTCCCATAATCCTCTGCCTCCAGCATGCCACCCGTCTTGAGGCCGGATCTCGACACTTCGGCCCGGTAGAGCGTCAGCAGTGTGGGATCAAGCGCCATCTCTTCAATCCCGACGGTCTCGATATGCAAACGTCCCGCCTCAGGCGTGATAATCTTGTAGGCGCAGGGAAAGGCGACAAGCGACGGAACGCCGATATTGACCAGATAGCCGCCGTCCCGCCGCTCGCGCGCGGTATCGTTGACATGCAGGTGACCGCTGAAATGAATATTGATGCCAGCGCTCATCAGCGCGGTTGCCACATCCGACACGGGGATACGGTCCGAAAAACTGGTTCGGCCCATCAGAGCAAGCTCGTCGGCAAACGTGCCATCAAGCGGATCGATGGCGGGATAATGTGAAAAGGCCAGCAGGCATTTGCCCAGACGCTTCGCCCGGTCAGCAACGTCGCGCATCCAGTCGAACAGGAACTGCTTGTGATGCAGCATGGCGTTCCAGCCGGCCCCGGTGCTGTCGGCCAAATCTCCGCTTGCGCCGACCGCCACGCCTGAGACCGGCTCGAAAACATTGGCGTCGATCATCAACAGCCAGATGCCCGGAAACGGTTCCGTCAGGTAGGAAGCGTCCACGAGGTGACGGATCGTCGTCCCGTCGGCGGAGCGGACCTCGTAGCGTCGCGCCTCGATATCATCGTCTTCGCCGAAAGGCGTTTCCCAATGCAGATCATCGGTCCTGCGGAAAAAGCCGATATCGGGCAGCGCCCGCAGTCCCTCGGGGTATCCTTCGCAATACATTCGCGGCGTGACCGTGGTGGTGTGCGCATGGGCATCGCTTGCCTCGGCGTCGCTGGTCACCAGTCTATAGCCGCCACTTTCTGTCAGGAACCGTTTCGACCGGTGGCGGCCATGCTCACCGAAGATGTCGTGGTTCCCGACGGTCGCGTAAAAACGCATGCCGACACGGGCGGAATAATCATCGAGAACACGCTTCACACCCATTATGGTCGCGACTTGCCCATCGTCGGAATAGTCGCCCAGCAGAACGACGTGACGGATGCCGCGAGCGGCAATATCATCGAGTGTGAATCGGAGCGCACGGTCGCTTTCGTTGAAAACCCGCGTCGAACGCGCCGTATCGGCAAGCATGCGTACAGCCAGGCGGTTGTTGCCGTCCGCAATTCCCTCGAAGTCGTAGTCTCCATGGAGATCATGGAAATGGGCATCCGCAACGACGGCGATCCGGGGGCTTTTCGAGGGCGGCATTCTTTTTGCGTTTCCGTAAGCGAATTGACAACGGGTTTCGGTGCTGTGCCCTTCTGAACCACAGATCGAAAGAAAAAGCGAATTCGACACTCGCCTAACCTTGGCAGTTTGGCTAACATGGCAAAAATGAGGCGGCACCCGTGCCGGAACGATGCGCAAGAAACAAGTTAAAGCCCTGAAAGAAAAGGGATAATTTTGACCACCCGATAGATTGCAGAAAAGACGCCTGGAGCGGACTGGTCAGAGGCAAAGTGAGAGAGTGAACAGAAACGTGTTTCGGGTGCGGTTTTGGGGAGTGCGCGGCAGCCTGCCGGTGTCGGGCGCCGCATTCCAGCAGTATGGGGGCAATACGATCTGTATCGAGATGCGCTGTGGCGATCACCGGCTGCTTTTCGATGCGGGATCCGGCCTCATGCCGGCCGGGCAGGTTTTGAAGGCCGAAGGTGTTTCCGACTTCAACCTGTTCTTCACGCACTGTCATTACGACCATATCATCGGCCTTCCCTATTTTCCGGCGCTTTTCGATCCGCATGCTTCGGTGGCATTGTGGTCCGGCCATATGGCGGGCCGGATGAGCACGCGCCAGATGATCGGCGAGTTCATGCGCCCTCCGTGGTTTCCGGTGGAACCGGATATCTGCCGCGCGAGTATCGGCTGCATCGACTTCCGCTCCGGGGAGACCCTCTCCCCCTATCCGGATGTCGTGGTCCGCACCGGCAGCCTCAATCATCCGGGCGGCGCAATCGGGTACAGAGTGGAGTGGAACGGCCAGGCGGCGGCCGTGATCACCGATACGGAACATACGCCGGGCATCCTCGACCCCGCCGTGCTCAACCTGATCCAGGATGCCGACCTCTTCATCTACGACTGCACCTACACCGATGAAGAAATGCCCCGTCATGTCGGCTACGGACACTCTTCCTGGCAGCATGCGATCCGGCTTGCCAAGGCAGCAGGCGTCAAGCGCGTTGCCTTCATCCACCACTCGCCATTGCGCACCGATGCGGAACTCGATGCGATCGGCAAGAGTGCAGGCCAGGAGTTTCCGGGCGCCTTTGCCGCGCGCGACGGACAGGTCATCGATCTCTAAGCGGCATCAGCCTTCCGCAAGAATGTCGGTGACGGACGCCCAGCGGCAGGCCGGATGATGCGCCGTAACAGCAAAAAGCGTTTCCAGGAAATCCCAGACCGTTTGATCGTGGACAAGGTGATGCGTCAGTATTCCGACAGTTCCGCCATGGGCAAAGACATGTTTCAACCGTGCGACGGTCTCGCCGACAAGAGCGCCGTGATCGCGGCCGCCGCGCGTTCCGTGCCAGTCCATGACGTCGACATGGGTGTTCACCATTCTGATCGGCGCCGGCTTTTCCGCACCATAGACGGACAGCGCGGCAAAGCCGATCTCTCCCAGTGAGGACAGCAAGCCGGCATCGATGCGGTTCCACGGCGGCACGAGAAGCGGTGTAAAGCGATTGCCGAAGAGATCGGCGAGCAGCGCATAACCATCGGCCAATTCGGCCAGAACAGTCTCCGGTTGCCGCGCCGGACCGCCAAGCTCCTGCTTTTTCCGGCCTTCGGCTGCGTGATTGATGTGCGCCCAGCCATGGACGGCCACCGCCGCATGGGAAACCTCCTTCAGACGATCCGCAAGCGCCGCGCCCGTTCCGGCCGGGATGACGGCAAGGGTTACCGGAATTCGATATCTTCCTGTCACATCCAGCAACTGGTCAAGGGCTGCCGTCGGTACAATCGCATCGTCGTCCCGCAGCCAGAAGGTCACGGTTTTTCCCGCATCCCGCCAGCGGTTGAGTTCTGTGAGGAGCGGCGTCCAGAGAACATCACCCTTCATGAACGATCTCCACATGCGTGCGCAGAATCAGGTCCAGCCGGGCTGCAGCCGTCGCCAGATCCCGCTCCTCGGCGACGAACCGTCGTGCTTCCCGCGCCATCCGTTGCCGCTCGGGCTCGTTCAGCAGCAAGCGGCGGATCGCGTTGGCATAGGCACCGATATCCCCCGCGGGCGTCAAAAGCCCCGTCCCGTCGTGCACAACGACTTCCGGCACGCCGGCGGTCTGCTGGGCGATCACCGGAAGACCTGCCGCCTGCGCTTCGAGATAGGCAAGCCCATAGGCCTCGCCGCATCCGGGCCAGACATAGACTGCGCCGCGCGACAGAACTTGACCGATATCGGCCGCCCCTTGTTCGCCATGCCATTCGATTCGATCCCGCGGAAAATCGGAGAACAGGGCCTCCACCTCCGCACGGCACGGTCCATCGCCAATCACCGAAAGCCGCCAAAAAATGTCCGGCAGCAGCCGAAGGGCGCTTGCGAGCATGCGATAGCTGTCCATCTTGTCGCCGGGGCGCATCATGGCGATCGCGATGAGATGTCCAGGCTCGGCTTTCGGCTCTCTTTCAAGGAGTTCGGTCGCGTCGATGAAGGGAGGCAATATTGCCGTACGGGCGGCAGGCAGCGCTTCCAGGAGCCCTGCCTGATCGCGCCGGGTGAAGCAGATGTTGACGGCGGCCTTGTGGATCCCGCCCAGAACCGTTTGCTGGGCCGTTTTCCACGGCCCGATGTTGCGCCGGGGGGAATACGAGGCCTCCGCAGTCACATAGGCCACATCGAAACTGCGGGCGAGTGCCGGCCCGAGCAGGTCCGGAGCCTTGTAGTAGGGATGGTAGCAGAACCAGGCATCCGGCTTGCCCTCTTCCTGCCAGCGCTGCGCGATGCGCATCCGCTCCGCCTCAGCGGCCTTTTCCATTTCCAAAGCGTGCTCGGGGGACGGCACCTTGGAGAAGGTCCGCAGTTCGGAGATGACCTCGACCTCGTGGCCCGACCGGCGAAGAGCTGCAATGACAAGACGCGCCATCAGCCTGTCGCCGGAAGGAACAGGATGATGCGGAGACTTCAGCGGCGAATGGAACGCGATCTTCATGGAAGCGCAGTCTTAGGAGCCGTCGCCGGGCCGTGTCAATCGAGCGATCCTCTACAGATAGAAATCATATTCGACGGTGCTCGGGGCATGAAACAGCGCCTCGAATTCCCCCATGCGGTTGTCGCGGTAGAGTTCGAGGAAACGTTGCGGGATGTAGTCCTTCAGCACCGCTCCGCCGGTCATGCGATCCAGCGCCGAAATCAGGTTGCGCGGCAGGTCGCTGCCGTCACCCTCGGAGATACCCTCCGTCGGCGGCGTCGGCTGCCACTTTCCTTTGATGCCGGCGTGCATGCCGGCGAGGATGGCCGCGACGACAAGATGCGGACTGGCATCGGCTCCCGCGACACGATGCTCGATGCGGCGCGACTTGTCGGACCCGGTCGGCACGCGGAAGGCCACCGAGCGGTTGTTGTAGCCCCAGCTCGTATCCATCGGCACGAACATTTTCGGCTTCAACCGCCGGAAGCTCGAGAAATTCGGTGCATAGAAGGCCATGGTCTCGGCCAGCGTCCGCTGCAGCCCGGCGACCGCCGGCTCCAGAAGCCCGTCTTCGCCCGACATGCGGTTCCGGCCGTCCTTGTCGACAAGGCTGACATGGACGTGCATGCCGCTGCCGGGCTGCTCGACGAACGGCTTTGCCATGAACGTCGCGTCATCGCCCCGCGCACGCGCCACGCCGCGCACAATGCGTCGCAACAGCACCGCCTGATCGGCAGCCAGAACTGGATCGGGACCATGCTCGAGATTGATCTCGAACTGGGCGATGCCATATTCGGAAATCGCCGTGCCGACCGGAACGCCCTGCGCCTCGGATGCTGCTGCAATGTCGGCGATGAATTCGGCATAGTCCTCGACAAGCGAAAGACTGAAGTTTTCCTCCGTGCGCGGCGGCGCGCCGGTGCGCGCCAGATTGGCCGGCGCCACTCCGCCATCGGCCGTTCGCCGCGCAGCCGTCAGGTAGAATTCGAGCTCGCAGGCAACGACCGGAAAAAGTCCGTCGGCATTCAGCCGATCGACCACATCCTGCAGGATCTTGCGCGGATCGTACCAGAAGCGCTCGCCGGTCACGGCATGCCGCAGGTCGAGCAGGCATTGCTGCGTCGGCACCTTGGCCCACGGCACCGGAACAAGATCGCCGATCACCCGTGCGTTTGCGTCCGGATCGCCATCATAGCCGCCAATGCCTTCCGGCGTCGGGTTGACGCCACGCGCATCGAACAGAAGCGCGCAGGCCGACATGTTGAGGCCGTCGCGCAGCAGTCGCGCGCTGTCGCGGGCGGGCTCGCGCTTGCCGTAGAGCTGGCCGGAAATGCCGATGGCGAAGGCATCGATATATCCCTGTCCTGTCGCCTTGCCGCCCGAACCGTTCATCGTCATGCAAGACCCCGTTCTTTCAGTTCCACCGCGGTACGATCGAGCACGTCACGGGCTGTCTTGATGATGAAATCCACCTCGTCATGGCTGACGATGAACGGCGGTGCAAGCAGCATCGTGTCGCGGGTCGCCCGCATGATCAGGCCGCTTGCGAAGGAAATGTCGCGGCAGACGGTTCCCGCAGCACCGACCTTTGCAAAGGGTGCGCGGCTGGCCTTGTCGGGAGAAAGCTCCAGCGCGCCGATCAGCCCGACCATGCGCGCCTCGCCGACCAGCGGATGATCGCCAAGTTCGGCCCAACGTTTCTGCAGATAGGGGCCGACATCATCGCGGATACGCTCGATCAGCTTTTCGTTCTGGATGATGCGGATATTGGCGATGGCCGCCGCACAGCCGGCGGGATGGGCCGAGTTCGTATAGCCGTGGTTGAAATCGTCGCCGATGCTGTCGAGCACATCGGCCACCTTGTCGGAGACTAGAACGCCGCCGATGGGCTGGTAGCCGGAGGAAACGGCCTTGGCAAATGCGATCAGGTCGGGCTCGAAACCGAAGGTCTGGCAGCCAAACCAGTTTCCCGTCCGGCCGAAGCCGCAGATGACCTCGTCGGAGATCAGAAGCATGCCGTACTGGTTGCAGATCCTCTGGATTTCCGGCCAATAGCTCTTCGGCGGGATGATGACCCCGCCTGCCCCCTGCACCGGTTCCCCGATGAAGGCGGCAACCTTGCTGGCGCCGATCTCCAGGATTGCCGTTTCCAGCTGGCGGGCAACGCGAAGACCGAAGGCCTCCGGGTCCTCGTCGCCGCCTTCGCCGTACCAGTAGGGCTGGGCGATGTGATGGACGCCGGCGATTGGCAGGCCGCCCTGCGCATGCATGTATTTCATGCCGCCAAGGCTGGCGCCGCCGATTGTCGAGCCGTGATAGCCGTTCCAGCGGCCGATGATGACCTGCCGCTCCGGCTCGCCCTTCGTCGCCCAATAGGTGCGGACCATACGGATGATCGTGTCGTTCGCCTCGGAGCCGGAGCTTGTGTAGAAGACGCGGTTGAACTGCGGCGGCGAAATCTCGGCCAGCAGTTCCGACAGCTCGATCGCCGGCATGTGCGAGGTCTTGAAGAAGGTATTGTAGTACGGCAGCTGGTGCAGCTGCCGGGTGATCGCCTTGATGATTTCCTTGCGATCATAACCGACGGCGACGTTCCACAGGCCCGACATACCATCGAGAATCCTGTTGCCATCAACGTCGTAGATATAGACGCCCTCGGCCCGGTCGATGATGCGCGTGCCGATCTGGGCAAGCTCGTGATTGTCGGAAAAGGGATGAAAGTGATGCCGGGCATCGGTCTGCTGCAAAAGGCTGAGGGCCGGGGCTTGAGACATTTTCGCGTTCTGGGCCATGCATGCGCCTTTGCCGTTGGGATTGGTCATCGCTGCGGCGAACCGGACAGCGCGGGCGCACCCAGCCCACCCCGTCGAATCCCCTGGCAAGCACACTATCCCCAGCGGGATATTTTACGCCAGCGCTGTTGGACACAAAGTTGCGCGATCAATGGGGTCGGCGTTAGAAAACGCTCCCGGACAGGAGAATCTCTTCGGCCTCCTCCCTGTCCATATTGAAAATCCTGTTGCCGATCTCGAAGGCGAAGCCATTGCGGGCAAAGGCCGACAGTTCCCTGATTTTTCGCTTTTCATCGAGTTCCACGCGACGGAAAGGGCCGAAGCCCCGCTTGCGGGCAAAAACGACTGCGGCGACGAAATCGTTGCTTTCCTCCAGCGCCGCCTGCGCCGTCTCCCGCGCGATGCCTTTGACAGACAGCTTCTGTGCGATCGCCTTTTTCGACTTGCCGCTGCGCACGCCGGACCGCGTACGGACCTCCGCATAAGTCACGTCGTTCAATCCGCCGATCTCATAGGCAAAGGCGACGGCAGACTCAGCGACAGCCTTCAGCTGCTCGCCGCTGATATCCTCGAACTTCGTGCGCGCCTTTCGGGTGATGGCATCGAAAAGCTCACGCTCCGTCATCATACGTCGGCCGAGACGGTAGATCGTCGAATTTTTCGCCCAGGACAGCATGCGCTTTGTCGGAATGTCGGTCGAAGCGACATCGGCGGCGATATTCTGATCGTCATCCGGAAACATCAGCGCTGGGGGTCGAATCGGCTGGTATCTGGTCGCGAAACAAGTGGCCTATTCAAATTTTCATCCTCCATCCAATCTGCCGATAGGCGTTCATGGCATTCCAAGCAATCTATTTCATGGCGGAATTGCCCTGCAACTGCCATTACGGCGGGAAATTTTGCTGGACGCCAGAAACGAAAAAAGCCTGCCGCGGGAGGAGGTGCGGCAGGCTTTCAATATCGAAGCAGCGACTGGGAGGAGGAGTGCCGCTGCTTATGCAAGCAGCCCTGGGAGGAGGAGTGGGCTGCAAGCGGTATCGAAGTTCAGCGGGAGGAGGTGCATCCCTTCGATAAGTATGACTATATATGATTCTTGCTTATTTCATAGGCATCCCTTTGCAGGGCAGGTATGCATGAAATGCAAAGCTAAATCGAGCTTTCCATCGACGCGAAAACAGCATCCGAAAAGCAAAACGCCCGCGGCAAGAGGCGGGCGTTCCAGACTATTTTCACCGTTGGCCTTGCGGCCCGGAATTAGCGGGCGATGGATGCGCGTGCTACCGAGCGGATGTCGGCGCGGTCGATGCCGAGGTCGCGCAGTTCGCGGGTCGACATGCGGTCGAGTTCGTTGACGGTCTGACGGAACTTGCGCCAGTTATTGAAAGAGCGTGCTACGTTCATGATGATCCCCTTTCGTGAGGTCTGTTGACGCCAGCAACCGCACTTGGCTCTGTCGTCGTTCGATGATGTGAATATAGCCGCCGACCCCACTCGCGAACAGCGCCAAGACCTCAGGGCACCTATGCATCAGGCGCAAGGGTTCATAGAATTTTACCACGATGCCCGGGGTGGAGCGCATAGGTCTCGGCCATGCATGGCGCTTTGCGGCGCAGCAAAACCGCGTATAAGGCGTTGAAGGCAACAGGCAGGAGAGTGAAGATGGAAACCGTCGAAATCGGAAGCCGCGGCGATTTCGCGCTCTGGACGATCCAGCGCGCCCAGGAAATTGTGACGTCCGAAGGTGCCGCCTTTGCCATGGCGGCGCGCGATATGAACGAGGAAGAATTGGCACAGACTGCGGCGGCGCTTGGCAAGGCGATCAGCGAGGCCATGATGGAAGTGTTCGACGGACTGATGTCTGATTAACAATCCCGGTCCCTTTATACACAGGCTATCCAGTGAAATGTCATCTATCCTTGATATCAGCGAGCTAAAAGCGACACATGCTTGAATAGAAAAGCGTGAACCCCATATGGAGATCATGCTTTTGCTTTCTGTAAGGAAGGTTCGACATGGGATCGCTTAGCGACAATGCAATCGTCCAGGATCCGCGCAAGACCCTGACGCGCGGGCAGCAGGACGCCCTCAAGGCCATCGCTTTCTTTCGCAGCCAGAGAAAAACCGGCAGCCGCTGGCTGGTGGGCGACAAGAGGATTTCGCTGAAAATCGTCTCCGACCTGGAAAAGCTCGATCTCGTCGACGAAGCCACCATCCGCAGTCAGAGCGTGCTGACGCTGACGACAGCCGGAAATCTGGCAGCCGAACGGCTCAGCCAGTAGTCATATCAATCCCGCCCAGCATAAAAACGGCCGCAGAAATTTGCGGCCGTCCTCTGTCATATCTTTCGCATCGCTCAGGCCGCGCGCTTCAGCGCGTCACCGAGCATCGAGACAATCTCGCCGATCTGGCTCTTTTCGATGGTCAGCGGCGGCGAGAAGGCGATGATGTCGCCGGTGACGCGGATCAGAAGACCTTTTTCAAAGCAATCGACGAAAACATCATAGGCCCGCGCACCGATCGCACTGTCACGCGACGAAAGCTCGATGCCGGCGATCAGCCCGATCGTGCGGATATCAATGACATGCGGCAGGCCCTTCAGCGAATGCATGGCGTCCGCCCATTCGTCCTGCAATTCGGCGGCGCGCGTCAGCAGCCCCTCGTCACGATAGATGTCCAGTGTCGCAATACCGGCGGCGCAGGCGGCCGGGTGGCCGGAATAGGTGTAGCCGTGGAAAAGCTCGATCTGCCCCTCCGGCCCATGCATCAGCGCATCGTGGACCGCACGGCTGGCGAAGACCGCGCCCATCGGGATGACGCCATTGGTCAGCCCCTTGGCGGTCGTCACGATATCCGGGATCACGCCGA
The DNA here is from genome assembly GCA_900472785.1 of Hyphomicrobiales bacterium. GTDB lineage: Bacteria > Pseudomonadota > Alphaproteobacteria > Rhizobiales > Rhizobiaceae > Pararhizobium. The sequence goes on from UCJH01000053.1 coordinate 15,488, forward strand.
AATGATCGGTGGCGAAGGGTGATCCGAGGCGACCGAAGCCGGTGATGACTTCGTCGAAGATCAACAGGATGCCATGCTTGCTGCAGATCGCCCGCAGCCGCTCGAGATAGCCTTTCGGCGGAACGAGCACGCCTGTGGAACCGGCGACCGGCTCGACGATACAGGCGGCAATGGTTTCGGCGCCATGCAGCGCCACCATGCGCTCAAGATCATCAGCCAACTCCGCACCATGCTCCGGCTGGCCTTTGACATAGGCATTGCGTGCGAGATCATGGGTGTGGCGCAGGTGATCGGCGGGAATCTGCGGGAAAACGCGACGGTTGTTGACCAGACCGCCAACCGAAATGCCGCCGAAGCCGACACCGTGATAGCCGCGTTCGCGGCCGATCAGGCGCGTGCGGGTGCCCTGCCCGATGGAACGCTGATAGGCAATGGCGATCTTCAAGGCTGTATCGACCGATTCGGAGCCGGAACCGGTGAAGAAGATGCGGTCCAGTTTTGCATCCGGTCCGCCGGGTGCGATCGCCGCCAGGCGCTCGGCAAAATCGAAGGCGACCGGATGCCCCATCTGGAAAGAGGGTGCATAATCCAGCTCCATGAGCTGACGCTCGACGGCGGAGGCGATGCTGCGGCGTCCATGGCCGGCATTGACGCACCAGAGGCCGGCGGTGCCGTCCAGCACCTTGCGGCCATCCGTGGTGGTGTAATGCATGCCGTCGGCACTGGCCATCATGCGCGGCGCCGCCTTGAACTGGCGATTGGCGGTAAAGGGCATCCAGTAGCTGTCAAGGCTCGGTGCGTTCGGTTTTGAATGGGCGTTCATCGGCGTCTCCTTCTGATAGCCTATAGCCGCCATGATTTGATGGAGCGAACAAGTCCTTTTCTGTTTCTCGCCAAGCAATTGAATTTACAGGTATGGTATGCATATGTTTGCGATATTTCGAACAACGGAAACGGATCGGGCATGTCGGTCGACATCGGAAATCGTCTGCGCCATCTGCGCATGCTGCACAACCTGTCCCAGCGCCAGCTCGCCAAGCGCACCGGCGTCACAAATTCGACGATCTCGCTGATCGAATCGAATGCCTCGAACCCATCCGTCGGCGCGCTGAAACGCATTCTCGACGGCATCCCGATCGGCCTTGCGGAATTCTTCGCTTTCGAACCGGAAAAACCGCGCAAGGCATTCTATGCATCGGAGGAACTGACCGAAATCGGCAAGGGCGCGATTTCCTATCGGCAGATCGGCGACAATCTCTTCGGTCGCAGCCTGCAGATCCTCAAGGAATGCTACCAGCCCGGCGCCGATACCGGCAAGGTTCCGCTGGTGCATGAAGGCGAAGAAGGCGGCATCGTGCTGTCCGGGCGGCTGGAGGTAACGGTGGACGACGAGCGCCGCATCCTCGGCCCGGGCGACGCCTACTATTTCGAGAGCCGCCGGCCGCACCGGTTCCGCTGCATCGGGCCGGTGCCCTGCGACGTCATCAGCGCCTGTACGCCGCCGACCTTCTAGAGCATCGTTCCCGCAAAACGACACGATCTGTTTCATCCTCCGCGAAGGTATGGTTTGATGCCGCATCGAACACCAAGGAGATGCGCCATGCCAACGTCGGTCCGGATCGAGAACCTGCACCTTGCCGTCGATGTCTCGTCCCTCGGCGCGGAAATGCAGACGCTGAGCGGCAAGGATGGCCGTTCGTGGCTGTGGAATGGCGACGCCAGCTATTGGGGCGGCCGTTCGCCCGTTCTTTTCCCGATCGTCGGCAAGGCGCCGGGTGACGTACTCTCCATCGCCGGCCACGATTATCCGATTGCCCAGCACGGCTTTGCGCGGCGGAACGAATTCACCCTGGCCCATTCGACGGCTACATCCTGCCGTCATGAACTTGCGGCCACAGAAGCAACGAAAGCAGTCTATCCCTTTGATTTCCGGTTGGCCGTGGAGCACAGCCTCAACGGCAACACCTTGACCGTGTCGGCCGAGGTGATCAACGAGGATGCGCGAGGGCTGCCGTTCGGGATCGGCTTCCACCCGGCTTTTCTCTGGCCGCTGCCCGGTGCCGAGGGCAAGGAGCATGGGGTGGCGCTCGACAACGGCGGCGAGCCTCCGCTGGCGCAATTGCAGGGCGGATTGATCAAGCCGGACCGCCTGCCCTCCCCGTTCAAGGCCGGGCGCCTGGTTCTGAAGCCCGAAATGTTCGAAAACGACGCCCTCGTCTTCCCGAAAGAAGCCGGTTCCAGCCTTCGCTATGGTGTCGAAGGCGGACCGGCCCTGCGGTTTACCTTCGAGAACCTGCCCAATCTGGCGCTATGGACCAAACCCGGCGCACCCTTCCTTTGCGTCGAACCCTGGCATGGGACTGCTGCCGAAATCGGCCGCTCCGGGGATATCATGGAGCGCCCCTTCAGCCAGATGCTTGCACCGGGCGGCACAGCGCGTTTTGCATTCACGGTCGAAATTCCGGATTGATCCATCAGCGCCAGCGCCGCAACAGGCCAGCGACGTCATCCGTGCGTTTAGGCGCAACAGCACCCTTCCATCGAACGCCCATTTTGATATGACGGCTTCTTTCGAAGGAGAGACAATGGCTGCGCGGGACCGATATTCGAGAAAACTGGAATGTGCCCAATGCGGGCATGCGGGGTTTGCGGATGTGTCGGAGGATGACGATCCTCGCCGCAAGACGCGCGGATTTGAGATCGACGCCCTGCCGCGCGGCTTCGAAACGGAATTCGCCTCGAACAATCCGCGCAAACACGTCATTCGCTGCCAGTGTGGCCACAAATTCAAATTCGAGCAGACGACAACCTACGCGCCATCTGGAGAACCAAGGCGCTGAAAAAAGCAGGCGGGGCGACCGCCGGACGGTCGCACCGCTCTTATTCTTATCGATCCATCATGAGCGGACCAGGCGAGCGGCCATTATTTATTGGCCATCAGCCACATCTTGCCGGCCATGGTAATGCCACGGGGATCATTGGCGACATCGTCTTCGAGATGGCTGCGTTCCAGCAGGCCGTATTCTTCCAACTCATTCAGGGTGCTGTTCGTCAGGAACCTGACTTTCTGCGGACGCTCCTGAAAACGGTCGGTCTTCGCGTAGGTGACCGTCGCGTTCAGGTGGGTCCACTTCTTCGCCGGCTGCGGGAAAAGATTACCTTCCTTGGCGAGCTTCAGCCCCCTGATCTGGACCGGCGTGAGTTCGAGCTTAATCATATTCTGTCCTTGGATAGGCTATCGATCTGAAATGGAAAAGGCCGCTTCAAGCGGCCGTAGATCTGAGAAAAAAATCTTGCGGCTTGCGCAAGGGCGTCAAAAAGAGGCCCCGATCGGCTGGAGCATTCCTTAGTATGAGCAGTCTAGCATACTTCCAGGACGAATTGGCAGAATACATTGGGACCCTGTGACGCATCGGCGAAATGGGGGTATCGAAGAAAAACACCCCTCGGCATGCATTCGGAACGCCGATTCGACATGTCGCCTCGAACAGGCTAGGAACCTCCCGTTGCCCGTTCTCTTGAATGTGGTGAAGACCGTTCCCAAATAAAGGTTACCGCCGAAGCGCGCCGCCACGAAATTGTGCGGCATGTCCTTCCGCTTCGCGCTCACCTCCATCAACCGAACCGAACCGGACGGAAACGTCCCGATCGTCGTCATTCCGGAGAATCAAATGTCTGCCACCAAACAAAACACGGCATCCGCCGATCAGCCCTATCAACCGATTCCCTTTGCAAAGAAGCACCGCATTTCCCTTGAGGACGCCAAGGCGATCCTTGAAAAGCACGGCGCTGATCGCAAATCGGCTGACAAGGAAGCCCGCCGCGTCGCCGTCTGAGCGGGTTCTTATTTTGCCACCGGAATGAGCGCGTGAGATTTCAGGCGCCTGTTTCCGAGACTAAGCAAAAACTTCCGGGAAAGCACCGGCGGTATCTGCAAGGCGCCTTCCCGTCGGTGACGGTCTGTTGCCGAGCCCCGATGTCGCGACAAGGGCCGCCGCCGTATAGGCCTGGGTGACGATTTCCGGAACGAGGTCGATATCGGGCAGCGACCCGAGGCCAAGCGGACCGATCGCAAACAAGCCGCCCGGTCCACCTTTCGGTGTCAGCACTTCGCCCGAGCCCTTGACTGCGAGACCGAGCTCAAGCTCATCCTTGATGGCAAGTCCCGCCTCCAGCATCCCGGCAATCAGCGGGTCCGCAAGATCAGGCGAAAGGCACCGGCAATCGATCACTTCGTCTGCCAGAAGCAGACCATCCACGTCCTGGCCGCGCCAGCGGACGAGGACGCCGTCCTGCGTGCGTTTCATGGCACGGCCGCGCTTCATCTGCGTCATTCCGCCAGCCAGCTCGCGCTCAAGCCGTGCATGCATATCCGCCGGCAACCGGTTGCGATGACTGTCGTAGATGGCGCGCAGATGGCGGTTGAACTGGCGCTTCTCCTTTTGCGGAAGAGCGGACCAAAGCGATCGCGCGCGCTTGCGCAACCCATTCATCGCAGCCTGCCAACCCTTGCCGTCAGCCTCGGCCTGCGCACAGACCTGACGGACAAATCGCATGATAGCCGGCAGATGTTTCGGCATGGCCTGCGCCGGAAACACAGGATCGGCCGAGAGGCGGGTATGCGCCTGCGGCAGGAAACCACGCCGCGACAAAATGGTGATCTCGCCGGTGAAGCCGCTGTCGCGCAATTGCAGGACGCGATCCACGGCGCGCAGTCCATTGCCGAGAACGACCACATGACGCGAGCCGCCCAACCGGTGGCCTGCGGCAATCGGGCTCCGATCCCGCACGATATCAGGCAGAGGCTCCTTGGCCCCGTAGCCCGTTGCCAGGAAAACGACGTCGCAGCGCAATTCGCTTCCGTCCCCGATACCGACGAGAAAGCGGTGATCGGCAGTTCGCCGAACGCCGACGATTATCTCGTTCAACATCTGGACGGTCACATCCCGCCGCTCGGCCAGCGCTTCGGAAAACCGCTGATAAACATAGTCGCTGAAAATCGCCTTCTGTACGAAGATCTGGCCGAATCCGGGGATAGCAGCCGGGACAGCCTGACGGAACGCCAGATTCTCAGTCAGCCAATCGGTAAAATCGGCCGGTTCGCCTGAAACCGACAAATCGCGAACACGGCTGTTAAGGATTTCCGAGGAATGGGTGGAGGCCAGAGCCTGGCCGCCGCTGACCGTTGGATGCGGATCGAACAGCCGGAGCTGAAACGGTCGCGTCACGGTCTTCAGAAGGGCGATCGCCATCATCATCCCGGAAAAGCCACGCCCGACGATGGCGATCTGCAGCATGTCCCTTTGCGCGGAAACGGGGATCGAATGGCTGTGAACCGTCATATCACTCTCCGCCGGCTGTGGCGAGATGGTTGAACCCTGGCACCCAGCCTCCCGAAGGGCGGGCAGTTCACGAATACGCGGCATACTCTATAAAATTGATGGCATTAATGCCGAAAACGCATGCATGTTCAAGCGGTTTTTGGCCGATCGAAATTCCGACAATTTTCCAGCAACTTATTCATTCCTGCAGTGTCAGGACACCGAACTGTGGCTGCGCTTGCGATCCATTCTGCGCAAGAATGCCGCAAGATCTCCGCCGCCGTGCCGCAACTGACGCTTGCGGGACAGGACAGACATGATGCGGGCCGCCGTCGATACCGTCATTTCGTCCAGCGGGCTGTCGCCACTCCATGGCCGCGTGAGACGCTCCTTGATCGCGCCCAGGAGATTGTTCGGCAGAATATCGGTGCAATCGCGCATGTGATCGAAGACAACACTGATCGGCACGACATTGCCGGTAAACATGACGACAGGTTCGGCAGAGCCATCGTCCCAATCGTCATAGGCGTCGACGGCATCCCGGAAGAGTTCATGCAGCGTGATAGGGGCATGACCTTCATGAAGCTGAGGCAAGTGCGGCATCTAAAATTCTCCCACCTTGTGTTTCAGTTTCCGCGCTTTGGTCGGCAAGACCGGCAACGTGGGAAACGCGAGCACCGGCGTCTGGTTCCGGTAACCCGCAATAAATCTTCCAAGTCTATGGAACTACTTATGTTTATCTTCGTCTCGACCCGGAATCGACGCGTATAGCGACATTACCAACAAACATAGCCCTGTCGGCGAGCACGCTCGACCGGCGATTGCGCTTGAAGGACGTAGCCGCTAGCATAAGCCCGGGAAGCGGGCGAAGACCCGTGCGGATGCGGATGAGAAGGGTGGTTGCATGGACACGGATACGGGTGCGGATTTTCGCACCAACCCCAACCGCAACGTCATCGAAGTCATCCGCACCATGCGCGCCGACCTGCGCAAATCCGATCGCAAGGTCGCCGACGTCGTGCTGCAGGATCCACGCCGGATCATTACCGCAACCGTCGGCGAGACGGCGGCGCTCGCCGACGTCAGCCAGCCGACGGTCGTGCGTTTTGCAACCGCCATCGGCTGCAGCGGCTTCCAGGATTTCAAGATTCGCCTCGCCCAGAGCCTCGCGCTCGGCACGCCCGCGACCCACTCGGTATTGCTCGGCACCGACGAGCCGGAAATCATCGCCGAGAAGATTTTCGACTACACGATGACCAGCCTCGATTGGGCCCGCAACCATCTCGACAAGGCGGCTGTCCAGCGCGCTATCGACCTGCTCTGCGAAGCGAAATATATCGAATTCTTCGGCTTTGGCGCGTCGGGCGTCGTCGCCCGCGATGCGCAGCAGAAGTTCCCGCTGTTCGGCGTTCCCTGTGGTGCGCAGCTTGATTCGCATCAGCAACTAATGGTCGCTTCGATGATGAAGCCGGGCGATATCGCCTTCGTCATCTCCAACACCGGTACGACGCGGTCGATCATCGAGATCGCCCGCATCGCCCGCGAAAACGGCGCCAAGGTCATCAGCCTGACCGGCTCCGATTCGCTGCTGACCACCTATTGCGACGTGTCGATCATCGTCGAAACGCTGGAGAACACCAACACCTACACGCCGACGATTTCCCGCATCGCCGCCCTCGTCGTCATCGACATTCTCTCCACCGCCGTCGGCATGCGCCGGCCGCAGGAAGAACAGAACCGCGTCAGCCGCATGAAGCGGCAGCTGAGCGAGATGCGCAAAATGCAGCCGCTCTGAAGCCGGACGGCAGGCTTGGATGAAACCAGCCCACCCCCAGTAAATCAAAACTTCTCGTGCGCGTCCGCCTTGCCGATGACCCAATAGCCGGCCGCCTTGGTCCAGCTCAAGGGATGGCCGCGCTCATCGACCAGATGCGCGCGCAACGCCCGCGTCACGGAAGCCTCAGCGGCGATCCAGAGGAAAGTCTCGGGCTGCAACTCGATATCCTTCACCAGCGCAAGAAGAGCGGAAGGATCGGCAGCCTGGTCCAGCGGACGGCATGCCCAGAGCGTCTTGACGTCGGCTGCCGTCTCGAAGACCTGCCGATCATCCATATCCGATATGGCGACGATGCTGGTGATCCGCTGATCGGGACCGGCCTCCTCGATGCGCCGGCCGATGGCCGGCAGCGCCGTCTCGTCGCCGATCAGCAGCCAATGTTTCACATCTGCCGAAATGATCGCCGAACCGCGCGGTCCGCCGATTTCCAGCGTATCGCCGAGCCGGGCCTCAAGCGCCCACTGCGTCGCCGGTCCAGCCTCGTGCACGGCAAAATCGATCACCAGACTGCGCGACGCGTTGTCGTATCGCCGCGGTGTGTAATCCCGGCGCTCCGGTTCGCCGGCTTCAGTCGGGATAAAGATCTTCACGTGATCGTCGGCCCCGAGACTGACGAAATCGGACAGGTCCTCGCCGCCGAAGCTGATCCGCAGCATGCCGGGCGTCAGCCGCTCGATGGCCGCAACCGTCAGAACGCGGCGCTTCAGTTCATGGCGAACACGCTCGATGCGCGGCGCGGCGCTGGAAGAATTGGGAAAATCAACAAGTGTCATAAGTGCCCTTTGGAGGTTTTGGCCTCGGCTCTGCAGGACACAGTCGCGCAGACCGAAGCCGCAAAGCCGTTCGATCATACGCGTTGAGTGACGTTAACGCTTACGTGCACAGACACCAATCCATGCAGATGACGCATCTTTAAAACTGCGCCCCGACAACGGCAAGACGGATTTCCCAAGCGTCGATCACGATTTGTTGACCGAATAACTCATGTTTTAGCATCCCACGCTGCCATCGGGCATAGCTGTCGAACGAGAAACCCTGCAGTGGAAAGACCATTATTTCAAGAGAGATAGCCGAAGCGGCGTTGAACTCGCGCAATCGGTTAAGGGCGGCATCTCGCAAATGGATGTGGTGCCCCATGCCGGAATCGAACCAGCACTCCTTTCGGAACTCGATTTTGAGTCGAGCGCGTCTACCAGTTCCGCCAATGGGGCACGGGATCGTTGCGGTAGCAAATTGCGTTTACACGAAGGCTTTCGGGCGGGTCAACCGGCATTTTGTCGGGAAGCGCAACGGAATCACAAAAGCGTGCGCTTCGCACCTGCAGCAAAGACATTTACAGTGCCTTCAATCCTGCCTACAAGGCTCAGACTTCAAATCGGGACCTGTTCATGCTTCGACGCCTTTATGACTGGACCATGTCGCTCGCCGCCCGCAAATCCGCGGAAGTCTGGCTGGCGGTGATCGCCTTCATCGAAAGTTCCGTCTTTCTCGTCCCGGCCGATGTCCTGTTCCTGCCGATGGCGCTTGCAAGGCCGGAACGCGCCTGGCGCTATGCCTTCGTCGCGACCGTCGCTTCGGTGCTCGGTGGCATCGCCGGCTGGTATCTCGGCCACTATGCCTATGAAGCGATCGCCAAGCCGGTCCTCGAATTCTACGGCAAGCTCGAAGCCTTCGAAACGATGAAGGCGACGGTCGGCTACGAGATGCTCGTGCTGCTGCTGATCACTTCGGGTCTTGCCCATCTGCCGCCGATCAAGGTGGTGACCATCCTTGCCGGCGCGATCAACATCAATCTGGGGCTTTTCATCGTCACGGCGATCGTCGCCCGCGGCGCGCGTTTCTTCCTGCTTGCCTGGCTGCTGCGCCGTTATGGCGAAGAAATCCGCGATTTCATCGAGAAGCGCCTCGGCATGATCGCCGGGGTCGGCGCCGGCGTGCTGATCCTGCTGTTCATCGCCTATCGCCTGTTCATGTAAAACAAATTTCGGAGTTCCCCTCGTGAGCAACACCGGCAGCAGCCAGACCTCCAGCGGCCTTTTTCCGGCCCTGGCCGCCACGTTCGGCATGGCCGCCACGGTTGGCGGCGCCCTCGCCTTCGAGCATATCGGTGGCTACATTCCCTGCGCGCTCTGCCTGTTGCAGCGCGAGCCCTATTATTACAGCCTGCCCCTCGGCATCCTGGCAATCCTGAGCGTTGTTCTGAAGCTGCCCGCCTGGACGACGCGCGTCCTTCTTCTCCTGATCGGCATCGCCATGCTGATCGGAGCGGGTATCGGCGTCTATCATGCCGGGGTCGAATGGCATTTCTGGGAGGGGCCGGCGACCTGCGCCACCACCGCCCAGGGCGTTTCCTCGAATGTCGGCGATCTTCTGGGTGATCTCGACAGCAAACACGGCCCGTCCTGCACGGAGGCTGCCCTTCGCGTGCTCGGCCTGTCCTTTGCCGGATGGAATGTCATCGCCAGCCTTGTTCTGGCGGCCATTGCGCTTCGCGGAGCGGCCAAGATCCGGCGCTAAAAGCAAGCCGGCCCTGATGAGAAAAGGCGCCGCACGGGCGCCTTTTTCTTTTACGGCTGCAGTTCGACATCCCAGTAGAGATAGTCCATCCAGCTTTCATGCAGGTAGTTCGGCGGGAACAGCCGGCCGTTGTTGTGGAGGTCCTGCACCGTCGGGTGATAGGGCTTCTGATGCGGGAACATGCCGGCCAGCCGCGGCAGCTTGCCACCCTTGCGCAGATTGCACGGCGAGCAGGCGGCGACGACATTTTCCCATGTCGTCTGGCCGCCGCAGCAGCGCGGAATGACATGATCGAAGGTCAGATCGTCGGGCGAGCCGCAATACTGGCATTTGAACTGGTCGCGCAGGAAGACGTTGAACCGTGTGAACGCCGGGTGGCGGGACGGCTGGACGTAGCTCTTGAGACAGACGACGCTCGGCAGGCGCATGGAAAAGCTGGGCGAGGAAACCTGATGGTCGTATTCGGCCAGGATATGCACGCGGTCAAGGAAGACGGCCTTGATCGCGTCCTGCCAGGACCACAGCGACAAGGGGTAATAGCTCAGGGGCCGATAGTCAGCGTTCAACACGAGCGCTGGAAGGGCCTGCGGTGAGACTGCAATCGTCAAGCCAGTAAACTCCTGCTCGATTCGGCATCTGCTCCTTCTATATTAGGCGCGTTGCGTCAGGATTGTGAAGCCAAAAGGAAAAAGGAAACAAAAGATTCGCTTTTTTCTTCAAGGTGTCACCGGCTGTCCGTCGCGGCGCATTTCACGGGAATAATAGGCCCAGAAAAGCCGCGCCGCGATGCTGCGCCATGGCGCCCAGACCCCCGTCAACGAATCAAGTTCGCGCGCCGACGGCTTCGCCTCGAGCGCCAGCGCATGACCCACCGCATTCTGCAGCGCGACATCGCCGACCGGGAAGACATCCGGATGACCGGCGCAGAACAGCAGGTAGACTTCCGCCGTCCAGCGGCCGACGCCCTTGATCATGGTCAGTTCGCGGATTGCGACGGCTCCCTCCACCAAGCAGATCGCATCCAGATCCAGCTCGCCCGCGACCACCGCCCCCGCCACCCGCTTGAGCGTCTCGGCCTTGGCGCGCGACAGGCCGGAGAGACGGCAATCCTCGTCCGTCATGGCAATCACCGCCGGCGCCGTAATGGCCCCCAGCATGCCCTCCAGCCGTCGCCAGATCGCGTCGGCGCTGGCCTTCGAGACCATTTGCGAGACGATGATATTGGCGATGCCGCGATAGCCGGGATCGGCGCGCCTGAGCGGCACCGGGCCGGCCTTGGCGACGACATGTTCGAGACGGGCGTCGAGCATGACGAGACCTTCAAGCCCCGAGGCGATATCTTCGTGGGTACGGATGATCCGCATGGCTGAAACCTCCAGCGAAACCGGCAGCTTATACAAAGGCCCGGACGAACCGCTCGGGCATGGCTCGTTGACAAAACAAGTGACCGGCAGACCGCTTCCATGCCAAGAAGAGACCATGAACGCAACTTTGTCAAAACCGCCGGTCTTCCGTTTCGCGCCGAGCCCGAACGGGTTGCTGCACCTGGGGCACGCGCTGTCCGCTATCCTCAATCATGACATGGCCAAAGCGCAAAACGGCCGGTTCCTGCTGCGAATCGAGGATATAGACCCGACGCGCAGCACGCCGGAATTCGAGGCCGCCATTCTCGAAGACCTGTCATGGCTCGGTCTCGACTGGGAAAAGCCGGTGCGCCGTCAATCCGATCATCTCGACCTTTACCGGGAAGCGCTCGGCAAATTGATCAAGATGGGTGTCGTCTACCCGGCCTTCCTCACGCGCGGCGCGATCAAGACGATGGTCGAAACCTTCGAGCAACGGGGCAAGGCCTGGCCGCGCGACCCGGACGGCGCGCCGCTCTATCCGCCGGAGGAACGCGGCCTGAGCGCGGACCAGCAACAGCGCATGCTGGCCTCCGGCAAACAGCATGCCTGGCGGCTGGACGTGGCCAAGGCGATGGCGGTTAGGGGCGAGCCCCTTACCTGGCAGGAAGCCGGAAGCGGGCCAAAGGGCGAAACCGGCATCATCACAGCCGACCCGGCGGCATGGGGCGACGTCATCCTGTCCCGGGCGGATGCACCTTCAAGCTATCACCTGTCCGTGACGCTGGACGACGCTCTGCAGGGTGTTACCCATGTCGTTCGGGGCCAGGACCTGTTTCATTCGACGTCTGTCCACCGGCTGCTGCAGCGCCTGCTGGGCCTGCCCGAACCCTTGTACCATCATCACCGGCTGATCCTTGGGCCGGATGGCCGCAAGCTGTCGAAGAGCAATCGGGACACGGGGATTGCGGCATTTCGTGCAGCCGGCAGAACGCCGCAGGATGTTCGCGCGATTGTCCTATAGGACGGTTTCGGCCGGCCGTTCGGGCTGAGAATCTGTCGTTTCCTTCACACCCCGGAAACTCTGGATCACCATGCGCTTGACCTTGTACTTCATGATCGCCGCATTGATTTCGGCGCCGATGATGAAGATGGCCCCGACGATATAGAGGAATACCAGGGCGATCATGATCGAGGCGAGACCGGCATAGGTCGAGACGTAATTGGCGAAGGACGCGAGGTAGGATGCGAAGACGTAGGCGCCCACCGACCAGGCGATCAATGTCAGGATGATGCCGGGCAGCACGTCCATGATCTTGCGCCGCCCGTCCGGCAGCCAGAGATGGCTGACGATAAGCCCCGTCGTCAGCATGACGAAAACGCCGGCGAGGCTCCAGCTGTCCAGCATGCTCAAGAGATTGTTGAACAGCGGCAGATACGTCCCCGCATAGCGCAGGGCAAGCGGAACGGCGACGAGCAGGATACTGACGATCGCCAGAACCAGAACGCCAGCCAGCACGAACGCGAGGCTCGCCATGCGCGTCTTGTACCAGGCGCGGCTTTCCGACACCCGGTAGGCGCGGTTGAGCGAAACGCGCAAGGCTTCGACACCGTTCGAGGCGAAGTAGGCTGCAGCCAGCACCGAGATCGTCAGCAATCCGCCGCGCGGGATGGTCAGCACCTGAACGACCTCGTCGGAAATCGGCTTGGCGATCGATTCCGGCCAGGTATCGAAGATGAAGTGCACCGCCGTCACCGCGAACTGGTCGGCGCCGAGAAAGCTGCCGAGCGCCGTTCCGAAGATCAGGAAGGGAAAGATCGCCAGCAGCGTCGACAAGGCGACATGGCTTGCCATCGCCCAGCCGTCATCCTCGCTGAAATGCCACAGCGCGTCGAAGATGACCTTCCAGGCGATACGAATGAAGGCCGGCATCCTGTCTCCAATGGTGTCTTGACGCTATTCAATTGTAACCCATTCCCGAATATGGGAAACCGGGCGGAAATGTCCACGGGAACAGGCCGAATGAACGACAGACCCAGCATAATCGTCACCGGCTGCTCTTCCGGCATCGGCGCCTATTGCGCCCGTGCGCTGAAGGCCGACGGATGGCGGGTCTTTGCGACGGTCCGCCGCACGGAGGACCTGCAACCGCTGGAAGCCGACGGCATCGAAGCCTTCCTCATGGATTATACGAAAACAGACACCATATCAGATCTCGTCGAAGAGGTTTTTTCGCGCACCGGCGGACGGCTCGACGCGCTGTTCAACAACGGCGCCTACGGCCAGGCGGGTGCCGTCGAAGATTTGCCGACCGAGGCGCTGCGGGTCCAGATGGAAACCAATGTCATCGGCTGGCACGACCTGACGCGGCGTGTCATTCCGGCGATGCGGGCACAGGGCCATGGGCGGATCGTCCAGTGTTCATCCATTCTCGGCATCGTGCCGTATAGATGGCGGGGCGCCTACAACGCCTCGAAGTTTGCGCTGGAAGGCCTGTCGCTGACGATGCGGATGGAGCTGGATGGCAGCGGCGTCGAGGTCAGCCTCATCGAGCCGGGACCGATCGCCTCGCGCTTCACAGCCAATGCGATCGCCCATATCGAGCGGCATATCGACCTGAAGGGCTCCGTCCATGCGGCCGATTATGAAAAGCAGATGCGCCGTCTGCGTGGGGAAGGCAAACCCGCCAGCGGCAAACTCAACCCCGATGCGGTTTATGACGTGCTGAAACACGCCTTGACGGCAAAAAGGCCAAAACCGCATTACATCGTGACCCGGCCCGCCCGGCAAGGCGCCCTTTTGAAGAAGCTTCTGCCCGCCGGCCTGTTTTATCGCATCATCGGCCGTCTCGGCTGATCGCAAAGGCAAAGGTACGTTCGCATGTCCAGTTTTCTCACCGGTCTGACGCTGCTCGTCATGGGCCTCGTCGTTATCGTCCTGATCCGTGGCCTCGTCCATATGGCAAAGGGCGGCAGCGGCAACACCTCGAACAAGCTGATGCAGGCCCGCGTCCTGCTGCAGGCCGTTGCCATCGTCCTGATCATGCTGACATTGTGGATCACCGGCGGCGGTCGCTGACGGCGAAGAGAACAGCATCATGGTCAAGCTCAACAAGATCTACACCAAGACCGGCGACGACGGCACGACGGGGCTTGCCACGGGCCCGCGCCGCCTGAAATCGGACCTGCGCGTCGAAGCCTACGGCACCATAGACGAGGCCAATTCCGTCATCGGACTTGCCCGGCAATATACCGGAGATATGGCCGATCTCGACGCCATGCTGATGCGCATCCAGAACGACCTCTTCGACCTTGGCGCCGATCTCGCGACGCCGGACACGGGCGAAGCAATGGAATACGAGCCTTTGCGCATCGTGTCCTCGCAAGTCGCCCGCATCGAATCGGATATCGACCTTTTGAACGCTGACCTCGAGCCCCTTCGCTCTTTCGTATTGCCCGGCGGCGGCAAGGCGTCCGCGACGCTGCACGTCGCCCGCACTGTTGCCCGTCGTGCAGAACGGCAGATGGTCGAACTGGCACGTCTTCCCGGCGAAATCGTCAGCGCGGACGCGCTCGAATACATCAACCGCCTCTCCGATTTCCTGTTCGTGGCTGCACGCTGGACGAATGACAGGGGCCGCGCGGATGTTCTTTGGGTTCCCGGAAAAAACAGGTAATGTTGATCAGGATTGATCGCCTCCAGGGGACCGCATGTTCATACCGCTGCACGACGCGAATTCCCTGAAGCACATCAAGCTACAATATGTGACGATCGGCCTGATCGTCATCAACACGCTGATCTGGCTGGTCACCGGCCCCCTTTTGGCGCCGGAAGCTTTTTCCAACGCCGCCGTGGTCGGTCTCGGCTATATCCCGGCCGTGGTCTTCGAATATGCGACGCTTGAGCCCGGCCTGGTGCTGGTGCCCGATCAGGCAACCTATGTCACCTATGCTTTCCTGCATGGCGACTTCTGGCATCTGGCCGGCAACATGCTGTTTCTCTGGGTCTTCGGCGACAATGTCGAGGATGCGCTGGGGCATGTGCGCTTTCTGATCTTCTATCTTCTATGTGCCGCCGCCGGCGCCTTCACGCACGGATTGATCGACGTCGAATCGCAGGCGCCGCTGATCGGCGCTTCGGGCGCGATCTCGGGCGTCGTCGCCGCCTATTTCCTGCTGCACCCCAAGGTACGTGTCTGGGTGCTGGTGCTGTTTCGCATTCCGCTGCCTTTGCCGGCCGTCATTCCCCTCGCCTTCTGGATCGGCCAGCAGTTCTTCATGCTGGTGGTTGATCCGAACAGCGGCGTCTCCTGGGGCGCCCATGTCGGCGGGATCATTGCCGGTGCCGTTCTGGTGGTCATTTTGCGACGCCGCGGCGTATCCCTTTTCGACCGGACAATCATCAGTCCGCGCGCCGTACAGCATGTTCAGGCGACGCCGGCGGATGCCGCTGGCTCTGTTGAGACTAGCCAGGATCGTCCTAGCCCGTGGGGACGGCCGACTTGATCAACGCCTGCGGCAGGGCTGGAAAACCACGCGTACATCCGCAAAATCAGGCGTTTCGCCACCAAACGCCCCGTCATTTCTTTCCCGGTTTTCATCAATCACATTGCTCTTGCACTGGATTTTATTGACGTGTACGTAAAAGTAACTCATTTTCCCGGTGCGCATCTACATGCCGCATTAGGGCAAAGATTGTAATTGGAGAAAAAACGCGTATCGATGTCGCCCACCGACAATCAGGTCGCTTCGTTAAAGCGCATTTTCCTGCAAACGTTTCGTAAGGAAGGATTCCATGAAAGTTCTGGTCACCGTGAAGCGGGTTGTTGACTACAACGTCAAGATCCGCGTGAAGCCGGATGGTTCCGGCGTCGAGCTCGCCAATGTGAAGATGTCGATGAATCCGTTCGACGAGATTTCGGTCGAGGAGGCTTTGCGTCTGAGGGAAGCCGGCAAGGCTTCGGAAGTGGTTGTGGTTTCGGTGGGGCCGGCCAAGGCCGAGGAAACCTTGCGCACGGCGCTCGCCATGGGGGCCGACCGGGCAATCCTGGTCGAGACTGACGATGCGGTCGAGCCGCTCGCCGTCGCCAAGATCATCAAGGGTGTGGCGGAAGCCGAACAGCCCGGCCTGATCATCGTCGGCAAGCAGGCGATCGACGACGATTCCAACCAGACCGGCCAGATGCTGTCAGCCCTTTTGGGCTGGGCACAGGGCACCTTCGCCTCCAAGGTCGAGATCGGCGACGGCAAGGCGCAAGTGACGCGCGAAGTCGACGGCGGCCTGCAGACCATCGAGATCAAGCTGCCGGCCGTGGTCACCACCGACCTGCGCCTGAACGAGCCGCGCTACGCCTCGCTTCCCAACATCATGAAGGCCAAGAAGAAGCCGCTCGACAAGAAGTCGCCGGCCGATTTCGGCGTCGATACGGCAGCCCGCCTGAAGGTTCTGAAGACCGAGGAGCCGGGTGGCCGCAAGGCCGGCATCAAGGTCAAGACCGTCGCCGAGCTTGTCGACAAGCTGAAAAACGAAGCCGGCGTCCTCTAAGGTCCAGAAAAGGAGATTTCATCATGGCCATTCTTCTTCTGGCTGATCACGACAATGCAACCCTGTCCGACCAGACCGCCAAGGCGCTGACGGCTGCCTCCAAGATCGGCGGCGACGTTCATGTGCTGGTCGCCGGCAAGGGCGCGCAGGCTGCTGCCGATGCCGCCGCAAAACTCACCGGCGTCTCCAAGGTGCTGCTCGCCGAAAGCGACGACCTTGCCAACAATCTCGCCGAGCCGCTCGCGGCCCTGATCGTCTCGCTGGCCGGCTCCTACGATACGATCCTTTCGGCCGCCACTTCCGTCGGCAAGAACGTCCTGCCGCGCGTTGCGGCCCTGCTCGACATCGCCCAGATCTCGGAAATCACCGAAGTCGTCTCTTCCGACACGTTCAAGCGGCCGATCTATGCCGGCAACGCCATCCAGACGGTACAGTCGGGCGAAGCCAAGAAGGTCATCACCGTACGCACCGCCTCCTTCGCCTCTGCCGGCGAAGGCGGCTCAGCCGCGGTCGAAACCGTCTCGGCGGCTGCCAATCCGGGTCTCTCGACCTTCGTCAAGGACGCGCTGTCCTCCTCGGATCGTCCGGAACTGACCTCGGCCAAGATCATCATTTCCGGTGGTCGGGCGCTGGGTTCGTCGGAAAAGTTCCAGGAGGTCATCCTGCCGGTGGCCGACAAGCTCGGTGCGGCCGTCGGCGCATCGCGCGCCGCCGTCGATGCAGGCTATGCACCGAACGACTGGCAGGTCGGTCAGACCGGCAAGGTCGTCGCTCCGCAGCTCTACATCGCCGTCGGCATTTCCGGCGCCATCCAGCACCTCGCCGGCATGAAGGATTCGAAGGTCATCGTCGCCATTAACAAGGACGAGGAAGCCCCGATCTTTCAGGTCGCCGATTACGGCCTCGTCGGTGACCTCTTCACAATCTTGCCCGAACTCGAAAAGGCGCTCTGAGCCTTAAAAGCTCCCTGAAATCGGGCGGCCGCGTCGACAGCGCGGTCGCCTTTTTGTTGTCCGGCACGCCACTGGAAGCCGCTCTCCTGGAACATGGCAGAGTTGCGGCGAAACCATCAATAAAGGCTGGAAAATTAGGACATATGGCTTTATCACTGGCTCCGGACCGGCTTGGCCGGGCTCCCAAGTCTTTGCCTGAACGGAAGCCGCATTCGCCCTTCCGCCCTGATGATGGAAAATCGGCTCGATGATCAAGAATGTCGGAATTGTTGGCGCTGGACAGATGGGCTGCGGAATAGCCCAG
The DNA here is from genome assembly GCA_900472785.1 of Hyphomicrobiales bacterium. Classification (GTDB taxonomy): domain Bacteria; phylum Pseudomonadota; class Alphaproteobacteria; order Rhizobiales; family Rhizobiaceae; genus Pararhizobium. The sequence continues at coordinate 33,308 of UCJH01000053.1, forward strand.
GTATCGGCCATGGCCGGCTATAAGGTCCACATCTACGATATTTCCGCCGACCGCATCGAAGCAGGCCTTGCCACGATCAACGGCAACCTTGCCCGCCACGTTTCGTCCGGAAAGATGACGGACGAAGAGCGGAAGAAGGCGCTGTTGCTGATCAAGGGATCGGCAGATCTCAACGACCTCTCTCCGATGGATCTGGTGATCGAGGCCGCGACCGAAGACGAAACCGTCAAACGCAAGATCTACGGGCAGGTCTGTCCCGTTCTCAAGGCCGACGCCATTCTCGCGACCAACACCTCATCGCTGTCGATCACCCGCCTTGCCTCGGCCACCGACCGGCCGGAACGGTTCATGGGCATCCACTTCATGAACCCCGTGCCGGTGATGAAGCTGGTGGAACTGGTGCGCGGCATCGCGACGGAGGAAGAAACCTTTTCGTCCGCCAAGCAGTTCGTCACGGCTCTCGACAAGACGATCACCGTCGCCGAGGATTTCCCGGCCTTCATCGTCAACCGCATTCTCCTGCCGATGATCAACGAGGCGATCTACACGCTTTATGAAGGGGTCGGTTCGGTCGAGGCGATCGACACGGCGATGAAGCTCGGCGCCAACCATCCGATGGGACCGCTGCAACTCGCCGATTTCATCGGGCTTGATACCTGCCTTTCGATCATGCAGGTCCTGCATGACGGGTTGGCCGACTCGAAATATCGGCCCTGCCCGCTGCTCGTCAAATATGTCGAAGCCGGCTGGCTCGGCCGCAAATCCGGCCGCGGTTTCTACGACTACCGCGGCGAAGTGCCGGTTCCGACGCGGTAAATGTCACGTAGCCGGCGATATCTGATACGGTTGCCGGTTGATGAGTTCCGGTAAGTCCGAAATCGCGGCGGCTCACCCCCCTCTGTCGGCGACGCCGACATCTCCCCCTCAAGGGGGGAGATCACCATCAGCCCCGAAATTCGCCAGGGAAAAGAATATCTCCCCCCTTGAGGGGGAGATGTCACGAAGTGACAGAGGGGGGTGAGCTTCCTCAATCTCCGAGCCGATCAACCGGAAACCGTATGACCCCACAGGGCGTCGATTTCTTCCTTGCTCAGTAGTTTTCCGTTAGGCCCGGCCTGCCGCGCCAGATCGGCGGCAATGCGTGCTATGCGATATGACAAGCTTTGCTTCTCGCCTTCCAAGGACTCCTCGATATTCGTCTGCAAGGTCATTTCGTAAGCTCCAATGACCCAAGAGAAATCATTGCACTTGGTGAATGTCATTCACACTGTGAAGACAGGCGTCGAAATCAGCCACCCATCGCCGCCTTCACCAAGGCCTTCGCATCATCGCTGTCCCAGACAGCCGGACCGTTCATGGATGATATCAGGCAGCCCTTATCGTCCATCAACAGGGTGACAGGCAGGCCAAAGGCAAGGCCCTCCTTCTTCAGTGCATTGAAGACGCCCATCGATGAATCCCGGTAGAAGCCGAGATCGTGGACGTTGGTCTCGTCGAGAAATGCCTTTGGCTTCGCATCGTCGCCAATGTCTATATTGACGGCGACGACCTCGAATTTGTCGCTGCCTGCAGACTGCTGCAGCCCGTTCAGCGCCGGCATCTCTTCCCGGCAGGGCACGCACCATGTCGCCCAGAGGTTGAGCAGGATCGTCTTGCCGCCGAAATCGACCAGCGTCAAGTCTTTGCCGTCTTTGCCCTTGAAGCTCAATCCGGCAAGCGGACGCGGCTCGCTGACCGGTGCCATCGCGGCAACCTGCCCTTTCAGGAACGGTGCGACGGCGGCAACCTTGCCTTTTGCCGCCTCGCAGGTCTTTGCGCCCGCGGTTTCGACGGCGGCACCATTGCCAGACCCGCTTTCCCTGACGTATACGACTGCCGCACCGGCTATCAGCCCTCCAAGGGCAGCGATCGCCACAAGTCCGGCAGCAGGAAGGCGTTTCTTCTGGTCTGTCACTTCATTTTCCAAACGGGTCATTTTCCAGGGCGGGCATTCTTCATGGCTGACGGCACTTCCGAAACCAAAAGCTCCAACCAGATGTGGGGCGGGCGCTTCGCTCAGGGACCGGCGGCGATCATGGAGGAGATAAATGCCTCGATCGGCTTCGACAAGAAGCTTTTTGCCCAGGACATCCGCGGCTCAATAGCGCATGCGACCATGCTGGCGCATCAAGGCATCATTTCGGCCGAGGATAAAGACAAGATCGTTCACGGCCTCGACACGATCCTGTCAGAGATCGAAAGCGGACAGTTCGAATTTTCCCGCCGCCTCGAAGACATCCACATGAATGTCGAGGCGCGCCTTGCCGTCCTGATCGGCCCGGCCGCCGGACGTCTGCACACGGCCCGTTCGCGCAACGACCAGGTGGCGCTCGACTTTCGCCTCTGGGTGAAGGAAGAGCTGCAGAAGTGCGAGCGGATGCTGACCGATCTGATCGCCGCCTTCCTCGATCGTGCCGAAGAGCATGCCGAAACCGTCATGCCCGGCTTCACCCATCTGCAGACGGCCCAGCCGGTGACCTTCGGCCATCATTGCATGGCCTATGTCGAGATGTTCGGCCGCGATCGTTCGCGCGTGCGCCACGCCATCGAGCACATGGACGAAAGCCCGATCGGCGCCGCGGCCCTTGCCGGCACCGGCTTCCCGATCGACCGTCACATGACGGCGAAGGCGCTCGGCTTCGCCGGTCCGACGCGCAACTCCATCGACACCGTCTCCGACCGCGATTTCGCGCTGGAATTCCTGGCGCTCGCCTCGATCTGCGCGGTGCATCTTTCACGGCTCGCCGAGGAGATCGTCATCTGGTCGACGCCGCAGTTCGGTTTCGTGCGCCTGTCGGATGCGTTTTCCACCGGCTCCTCGATCATGCCGCAGAAGAAGAACCCCGATGCCGCAGAACTGGTGCGCGCCAAGACCGGCCGCATCAACGGCTCGCTGATCGCGCTTTTGACCGTCATGAAGGGCCTGCCGCTCGCCTATTCCAAGGACATGCAGGAAGACAAGGAACAGGTCTTCGATTCGGCCGAAAGCCTGGAGCTGGCGATCGCCGCCATGACCGGCATGGTCCGTGACATGACCATCCGCGCAGACCGCATGAAGGCTGCCGCCGGCTCAGGCTATTCCACCGCGACCGATCTTGCCGACTGGCTGGTGCGGGAAGCCGGCCTGCCCTTCCGCGACGCCCATCACGTCACCGGCCATGCGGTGGCGCTCGCCGAGAAGAAGGCCTGCGAACTGGCGGAGCTATCGCTTGAAGACCTGCAGGCGCTCAATCCGGCGATCACCGACAAGGTTTTCGACGTTCTGACCGTCGAGGCGTCGGTCGCCAGTCGCACTTCCTTCGGTGGCACCGCGCCGAGCGAAGTGAGGAAGCAGATCGCCTGGTGGCGCGCCCGCAACTGATACGGAAGATTCAGGGTGCACAACATCCGGAAAACTCGTTATGAGTTCTGACGAATTGTAGGAATGGCCGATATGCCGGGCCGGGAAAGAGTTCCATGCTTCTGCGAAATACAGTCTATCTCCTCGCTGCCCTGGCCGTCGCCGGCGTCGCGCTTTCCAGCTGCGGCCGCAAGGGCGAACTCGACCGGCCCGGCATGAGCACGCCGCTCAACACCAAGACGCCGGCCGGCACGGCCGAGAAGAAACCGGACGCCGAAGACAGGCCGTTCCTTCTCGATCCCCTCCTCTAGTCAGAGCACTCCCTTGAACCATTTCCAACATCGCGACGGCGTTCTCCATGCGGAAGACGTGCCCGTCACCGACATCGCCAAGGCCGTCGGCACACCGTTCTACTGCTATTCGACAGCGACGCTGGAGCGCCACTATTCCGTCTTCTCCAAGGCCTTCGCCGATGTCGATGCCATGGTCTGCTATGCCATGAAGGCCAATTCCAACCAGGCCGTCCTCAAGACGCTCGGGCGCCTCGGCGCCGGCGTCGATGTCGTCTCGGGCGGTGAACTGCGCCGGGCGATTGCCGCCGGCATTCCCGCTTCGCGCATCATGTTCTCCGGTGTGGGCAAGACCGTCGCCGAAATGGATCTGGCGCTGGACGCGGGCATCTATTGCTTCAATGTCGAATCCGAGCCGGAACTGGAAGTGCTGAACACCCGCGCCGTGCGTGAGGGCAAGAAGGCGCATGTTTCCTTCCGCATCAATCCCGACGTCGATGCCAAAACCCATGCCAAGATTTCGACCGGCAAGAAGGAAAACAAGTTCGGCATTTCCTACGAGCGCGCGCGGGCGGTCTATGCCCATGCGGCGACCCTGCCGGGCATCAAGGTCACCGGCATCGACATGCATATCGGCAGCCAGATCACCGACCTGCAGCCCTTTGACGAAGCCTTCAAGCTGTTGCGCGAACTGGTCGACACGCTGCGTTCGGATGGGCACGCGATCGATCACGTCGATGTCGGCGGCGGTCTCGGCATTCCATACAAGGAAGACAACAATCCGCCGCCGCTGCCCGACGCCTATGCCGAAATCGTCAAGAACCAGCTGCGCACGCTCGATTGCAAGATCGTCATGGAGCCCGGCCGGCTGATCGTCGGCAATGCCGGCATCCTGGTGACCGAGGTCATCTATGTGAAGGACGGCGGCTCGAAAACCTTCGTCATCGTCGATGGCGCGATGAACGACCTGATCCGCCCGACACTCTACGAAGCCTATCACGAGATCCGGCCGGTGCGGATTTCCGCCGCCAACGCGCCGCGCATCAAGGCCGACATCGTCGGCCCTGTGTGCGAGACCGGCGACTATCTCGCGCTCGACCGGGAAATGGCGATCCCCAAGCCCGGCGACCTGATTGCCGTCGGTTCGGCGGGCGCCTATGGCGCGGTACAAGCGGGAACCTACAATACGCGGCTTCTGGTGCCGGAGGTTCTGGTCAGCGGCGATCGCTTCCATGTGATTCGTCCGCGCACCAGCTATGAGGACCTGATCGGCCTCGATTCCGTGCCGGACTGGCTCGCCTAGCCGCACGCCTGAGAAAATTCGCAGCGCGTCCTTGATGATGCTGCGAAATCGGGATCGCTTTTCGATCACGATTGCGTTGTCACCCTCGTCTTCGCCACAAAGAGTGTTATCCTCTTACCGGTAATCGGCAGGGATGGCGCTGCCACGCGCGGGCGCGAAAGGAAACAGAGACGGATGACGGAAATCCGGCGGGATGCACCAGGGATAACGATGCGGCTCGCCAGACTGCTGGGCGTGAAACGGCTCCTTGCCAGTCTTGTTCTCGTTGCAGAGCAGATTGTGCCGCGGGTCGTTCCGCCGGCAATCGTCGCGCTGCTTTTCCTGTCTGCGGCGTGGTTCGGCTTTTTCCGCAGCGTTCCGGCCTGGCTGCATGGCCTGTCGCTGTTTGGTTTCGCCGCTGCGTTTCTCTTCCTTTTGATCCCGCTTGCCCGTGTCCGCTGGCCGCATGTTTCCGAAGCGGACCGCATGCTGGAGGCGCGCAATGCGCTGCCGCATCAGGCGATCCGCGTGCAGGAAGACCAGCCGACGACCGAAGGCGCTTTCGGCCTTGCCCTCTGGCAGGAGCACCAGAAGCGCATGGCACGGATGATCGGCGCGCTGGACGCCGGTTCGCCGCAGCCCGATATCGCCCGACACGACCCGTTTGCGCTGCGGGCCATTCCCGTGCTTCTGGTCTGCGTCGCTTTTGTCTATTCCTATTCGAACCGGGCCGGACTGCTGTCCGACATCTTCCATCTGCCGAAGCCCGCGATATCCACGCCTGACGTGCGCATCGACGCCTGGGTGACGCCACCGGCCTATACCGGACGGGCGCCGCTTTTCCTGACCGGCAGCCAGGCCGGCGAACAGGCAAATACCGAAGCGCTGCGCATTCCGCAATTCAGCGAGTTGACCGTGCGCATCACCAGCGCTACGGGCTCGACGCCGGTCACCTACCTGGAAAAAGACGGCGCATCGCCCATCGTCATTTCCGCCGAAAAGGCGAAGGCGCCGGCCGGGGCCGCGGAAAAGCCGGTCGATACCGCGGAAAAAGTGCCGGCGTCAGCACAAGCCGAAACGGCACAAGCTGAAACCCGCCTCTACAAGATCACCCGCGACGGCGCGCTCGATGTCGGCAGCCGGCAGTGGACCTTCACGATCATTCCCGACAGCGTGCCCGAAATCGCCTTTGACGGACTGCCGCGCGGCACGGTGAACGCGGCACTGGAGATCGGCTTCCTTGCCAAGGACGATTATGGACTGCAGCAGGCCTGGGCGGAGATCAAGCCGCTCGAGACGCCCGCGGCGGACGCCCGTCCGCTCTATCCGCTTCCGGAATACCGCCTCGATCTGCCGCGCCGCAATGCCCGTGACGCAAAGGGGCTGACGAGCCGCAATCTCAGCGAACATCCGCTGTCCGGCAAGCGCGTGCGCATCACGCTGGTCGCCCGCGATGCCGCCGGACAGGAGGGCCGCAGCGTTCCTCAGGACATGGTGCTGCCGGGACGCAATTTCTTCGAGCCCCTCGCCGGCGCTGTTGCCGAACAGCGGCAGGTGTTTGCCCTGAATGCCAACGAGCTTCCCCGGGCGCTCGACCTCAACGACGCCGTGATGATCCGCCCGGACGAGAACATTCCGAACCTCACGCACTATCTGCTGCTGCAATCGGCCCGCAGCCGGATGGAACTGGCGCGCAACGACGACATGCTGCGCGGCGCGGCAGACCATCTCTGGGAAATCGCGCTGGGGATCGAGGACGGCGACCTCTCGCTTGCCGACCGCCGCCTGCGCGATGCGCAGCAGGCGCTGTCCGATGCGCTGGAAAAGGGCGCTTCCGACGAAGAAATCGCCAAGCTGATGCAGGAACTGCGCGATGCGATGCAGGAATACATGAAGGCGCTGGCACAGCAGGCGATGAAGAACCCGCAAATGGCGGCGCGGCCGGAGCAGAACAATTCGCTGCGCCAGCAGGATCTGGAAAAGATGATGGACCAGATCGAGAACCTGGCGAAGTCCGGCGCCAAGGATCAGGCCCGGCAGATGCTGTCCGAGATGCAGCGGATGATGAACAACCTGCAGGCTGGCCGCCCGCAACAGCAGCAGGGCCAGGAAAACAGCGAAATGCGCAAGCAGATGGACAAGCTTGGCGAGCTGATGCAACAGCAGCAGCAATTGATGGACGAGACCTTCAAGTTCGACCAGGCGTTGCGCGATCGCATGCAGCGCGGCGACCCGCTGCAGGGTGAGGACGACGAACTGTTCGGTCAGGAAATGCCGCAGGACCCCGGCCAGAATCCGCAGGGCGACCAGCAACAGGGCGGCGAGCAAAACCCGACCGACAAGATGACGGCCGAGCAGTTGAAGGAAGCCTTGAAACAGCTTCGCGCCCAGCAGGAAGGGCTCGGCAAGCAGCTTGGTGAATTGCAGAAGGGCCTCGAAGGCATGGGCATCAAGCCCGGCAAGGGTTTTGGCGAGGCCGGCCGTGAAATGAAGGGCGCCGCCGGTGCGCTCGGCAAGGGACAGGGCGAACAGGCCGTCGGCAGCCAGGGACGCGCATTGCAGGCGCTGCGCGACGGCGCGCAGGACATGATGCAGCAGATGCAAAGCCAGGGGCAAGGCCCCGGCCAGGGACAGGGCGTTCCGCAATACGGTCAGAACGGCCGCGATCCGCTTGGTCGGCGCCAGCAGAACGCCGGCCCGGACTTCGGCGATCAGGTGAAGGTGCCGGACGAGATCGACACGCAGCGGGCACGCGAGATTTTGGAAGAGATCCGCCGGAGACTAGGCACGAACTCATCGCCGGAGACGGAGCGGCAGTATCTGGAACGGTTGCTGGATATTCGGTGAAATGAACGAGCAAACGCCTTTAGGCGTTGATCGAACCCTTTGTCAGCTACGCTGACAGCCCACCGGTAGGTGGGGAGATAGACCGCAGGCTCCTGCGTCCCTGACCTCGGGATCAAGAGGGGAAAGAACGATCTCGCCACCTGTGGGGGAGATGTCAGCGCAGCTGACAGAGGGGGCTACAACGGGGACAGTCCGCGGCCTTATCCTCGGCAAACCGTCCCCCAAACAAAAAAACTTCATCCCCGTCCGTCCCCGCTCAGCAAACCCGTGTGATGATCATCGCGTCCTGTCACGGATACACCGCAAGACGTTTGCGGCGAGGCAGGGCTGGCGCTCCACGCAAAGCCTCGTGGTCTTCGTTCCGAAGATCGCGAACGTCAGGCGGACCGGAAGGAGAGCCCCCGGAAAATGGACCCCCTCCGTCCTTATGGGGTGGGCGTGCCTGTGCGGCACACAGGCCGGGATGAAAAGCGTGACGTACCGGGCTCGTGATGCTCAATGCCGGACCGGAAACCTATGTCGCGCCGATCGTCCCGGATCAGAGGGTCCGGAGTCGGGGTCTGTAGGGAGGAAAGCTCCCGAGAGAACGCTAAACGGGGCGCTGGAAAGCGTCACATAAAACTTACTCATTAGAGACGGTTTCCAGTGCCCCGTCCGAATGAACCCGATTTTTGAAAACCACGGCGAACATCGCGCGGGGATGTTTCCTGCTGGGTGCTTTCGAATATGATTCCGCCCGCACGCTTTCACAGGATGCATCGTGGCGTCTTGCACAATGGACCGGTTTGAACAGGCAAAGCGGCAACCGTTCCTCAACAGTGCATAGAGGCAGACTTCAAGCCGCCAGCGCCACCGCAACGGCCTTGCGGATATCCGGCAGCGTAAACGGTTTCGAGACGACGTCGATCACCTTGCCGGAAAGATTGTCGGCGCGTTCGCGTTGTTCGGCGTAACCGGTCATCAGCAGGATTTTTAGCGCCGGAAAGGCGGCGGAGGCCTTGAGGGCGAGCTCGATGCCGTCCATGACGGGCATGCGGATATCGGAAAGAAGCAGGTCGAAGCTCTGGTCGTGGAGCTGTGCCAGGCCGTCGGCGCCATCGGCGGCCTCGACCGTTTCGTGACCGTCCAGTTGCAGCGCACGGGCAACGAAACGGCGCAGGCTGTCCTCATCTTCGGTAATCAGGATCTTCGCCATCATGGCTCCCGTCAAAAATGTGCGCCCCGATAGCGTCACCTCATGAGGGCCAAGAAACCAGTTCTTCGTTTGCTTTTCGTAAACGGTGGGCGACTTGATCTTGCGGCCCGCCCGACTTCACCAATGCCTGAATCAGGCGGCGTCGCCGGTGACGATGCCGACGAATGGCAGTTCGCGGAAGGCATAGGCCACGTCCATGCCATAACCGACGACGAAATAATCCGGGCATTCGAAGCCGACATAATCTGCCTCGAGCTCTGTCTGGCGCTTGACCTTTTTGTCGAGCAGGACGGCGATGGTGACGGTGCGGGCGCCGCGCTCGTACATCAGTTCCTTGGCAAAACGCAGCGTGCGGCCGGATTCGAGAATGTCGTCGATCAGGAGCACGTCGCGGTCGTGCACATCGCTGTCGATGTCCTTGATGATCTTCACGCCCTGCGAGACGGTTCCGGTGCCATAGCTCGACAGGGTGATGAACTCGACCTCGGGCGCAAGCCCGGTTGTGTGCATGGCGCGGATAAGGTCTGCGGCGAAAATGAAGGAGCCTTTCAGCACCGCGATCACCAGAAGATCGTGGTCCGGCCCGCTGGCGATCTGCTGCGCCATTTCGATGTTGCGGGCCGCGATCGTCTCGGCGGTGTAGAGCGGATCGATGTTTTTTCCACGGACGACGGGCATCAGGACTTCTCCGGTATTTTCACTGTGGAGAGGCGCTTAGCACAGTCAGGGCGACGACGCACCCGGCTTGCCGAAGTAAACGGTCACATCGGGCAGTTTTCCACCCGTGTGCAGGAGGCGCGTGGAAAACGGACGGCTTTCGCCTGCGCCCAGCGTATTGGAGGCCGGCATCACGCGGCTCGCCGTCACCCTTTTCCCATTGGCGATGACATCGACCAGAATGGTCGGCACGGCCTTGGGGGCATTCGAGCTGTTCCTGACGGTGCCATGGACGGACAGTACCTTCATGCCGTTCGCCTCGTTGACGGATGTCTTGACGTCCGCCAGCACCAGCGGCGGCGATGGAACGGCAGCGGCACCGCCCGGCAGGCCGACCAGAAAGACGAAGGTGGATGCGCAGACGCCGGCAACCAGCGCCGCGAAGGTTTTCGGAGAGGCCATCTGCAGCATGGTTTCCAGGCGCAGAAGCATCCGCATCGGCAAGGACGGCGCATTCACTGTTTCAGCAAGGCGTCCGGATGCAGCACGCCCCTGCGTCCGGCTGTTGTCGTTGAACACCGGATAGGGGCCACGCCGGGCGACACTCGGCACGATCTCGAACTCGGCATCGATAACCTCGATCGAGCGGGAAAGCCCGGGTTTGGCTGCAGGGCGCGGTGCGCGCTCGGGCGGCAGGAGATCGACGGAGGCTGCCGCATCCTTGCTGTTAAACCGGAAAGCGTGCATCGCCTCTCCTTCCGCAGACGGGTCGAGCCCGCGCGATGCCTCGCATTCCGGATAGTGAGAATCGAGGCATTGAAACAAATCTTTCGCAGACGTAAACCTAAATGGTTAATGCTTCGGAAAGAGCGCCCTCAAAGCGGCGTGTTTTCATGGAAAATTAACCCCTGTTTAACCATGTTGGAACGGCATACGCGCTTGCGCGATGAGCCGGCCGGAATGGCCGTATAAGAAAAAGCGAAGAAGAGAAGCTGGGCTGGCCCGTTGATTCATTTTGAAAATGTCGGATTGCGTTATGGAATGGGGCCGGAAATTCTCCGCGACCTGACGTTCGACATCCCGCGCAAGTCGTTCCAGTTCCTGACCGGCCCTTCCGGCGCCGGCAAGACCACGCTGCTGAAGCTGCTCTTCCTGTCGCTGCAGCCGACCCGTGGCCTGATCCGCATGTTCGACCGCAATATATCGGTCATTCCGCGCGAGGAGTTTCCGATGCTGCGCCGCCGCGTCGGCATCGTCTTTCAGGATTTCCGCCTGCTCGATCACCTGACGACCTATGAGAACGTCGCCCTGCCGCTGCGTGTGCGCGGCAAGGACGAATCGACCTATCGCTCGGACGTTCTGGAGCTGCTCGGCTGGGTGGGGCTGGGCGAGCGCATCAATGTGTTGCCGCCGGTTCTGTCCGGCGGGGAAAAGCAGCGCGCCGCCATTGCCCGCGCGCTCATCGACCGTCCGGAAATCCTGCTCGCCGACGAGCCGACCGGCAATGTCGATCCGCCGATGGCCCGCCGCCTGCTCAATCTGTTCATGGAATTGAACCGGCTCGGGACCGCCGTGGTCATCGCCACGCACGATCTTTCGCTGATGGATCAGGTCGAGGCCCGCCGCATGATCCTGTCGCAGGGACGGCTCGACATCTATGAGTGAGGCTCCCTCCAACAAACGCCCGGCGCCCGCGCCGCCGGATCAGGCCCGCAAGGCAGCGATGCGGGTGCGCCCCACTGCCCCGATCGTCCCCTCCACCAATGTCTCCGGCAATGCGCTGATGCTGGTGATCGCCATCATGTCGTTCCTCGCCTGCCTGACGCTCGGCGCGGTCAGCATGGTCCGGGCGACGGCCGAAAGCTGGCAGAGCCAGATTTCGCGCGAAATCACCGTGCAGATCAAGCCTGACGACAAGCTGGACATGGACAAGGCGCTGGCCGACGCGCGCGATCTTGCGCTGACGTTCGATGGGACCACGGCGGGCAATATCGTCGACAAGGAAGCGACCGCGCGCCTGCTCGAGCCCTGGCTCGGCGAAGGCCTCGACCTCGACGAACTGCCCGTGCCGCGCCTCGTCATCATCACCATCGACGAGCAGAACCCGCCGGATTTCGCCGCCATGCGCAAGGCGCTGACCGAAGCGATCCCGCAGGCCTATCTCGACGACCACCGAACCTGGGTCGACCGGCTGGTGGCCATGGCCCATACGACGGCGCTGATCGGTACCGGCGTCCTGGTCCTGGTGTTCTCGGCGATGGTTCTCACCGTAATCTTCGCAACGCGCGGCACGCTGTCGGGCAACCGTCATATCGTCGAGGTGCTGCATTTCGTCGGCGCGGAAGCGAGCTTCGTCGCGTCCGAATTCCAGAAGCATTTCCTGAAAATCAGTCTGAAAGGCGCCGGTGCCGGCGGGCTGCTGGCCGCCACCTGCTTCGCGGCTGCGAGCTTCTGGCAGAGCCGGGCTCTGGCCACGCCGCAAAGCGACCAGGCGACGGCCCTGTTCGGCACATTCGCGATCGGCTGGATGGGCTATCTCGGGATAGCGGCAATCATGATCGTCATCGCCCTCCTCACGACGCTGACGGCACGCTATACGGTGATGCGGACCATCTATGAAATCGACCTGATTCGATCCGATCCGGCGCGAACAGACACACACCAGAATTAACCGCCATGGTCGAATTCGACACGATGATTGTGCAGACCGAAATCAAGCCCTCGCCGCAATTCCTCCGTAAGACTGAATCGCCACGGCTGGCTGAGCGCACGGAAACGGCATGACGGAAGAACGGCAGAACATCGGTCTTGTCCGCAGGCGCAGAGGCCCTGTGCGCCGGCTTGTGCGGCTGACCTTCTATGTGCTGCTCGTCTGCATGGGAATTACGGCTGCCGGTTTTCTCTATTTCGCCGATCAGGTCGCCTCCATGCAACCCCCGGCGGCCCCTTCCGCCGACGCGATCGTCGTCCTGACCGGCGGTTTCCAGCGCATCGACCAAGCCGTCGAGCTGCTCAAATCAGGAGCCGGCAAGCGCCTGCTGATCTCCGGCGTCCACCCGTCGACGACAGGAACGCAAATCCGCCGGAACACCCAGAGCTCGGCCGACCTGTTCAAGTGCTGCGTCGATATCGGTTATGACGCCATGGACACGATCGGCAATGCCAACGAGACCGCGAACTGGATAAGGGACAACGGCTATCAGAGCATTCTCGTTGTCACCAACAACTATCACATGCCGCGCAGTCTGCTCGAATTGCGCCGCGCCAACCCGCATATCAGCTTCATCGCCTATCCGGTCGTCAACTCCGACCTGAAGAGCCGCAATTGGCTGCGCAATCCGATGACGTTGCGCACCATTCTGTCGGAATATGCGAAATATTCGGTCGCCTATCTCCGCGACTGGCTTGGTGCCAGGCCGCAAAGCGGTCTGCGGACCGAGCAGGACAACACCACGCCGGCCGATCGGTAACGCCAACAATCGCAAGATCCATCGGGACGGCCTGTTTTCCTTGCCGGCATATTCGTGTAGGCAGCGCTGGTCCCTGTTTTGCGAAAGCCATCGCTCATGATCATCCTGCGTTCCGTGCTGTTCAACCTCGTCTTCTACGCCAATCTGATCCTGCAGATGATCGTCATGACGCCCTTCTATTTCCTGGTGCCGCGAAAGACCGCCTTGATCGTGCCGAAGAACTGGGCGCGCAGCAATCACTGGCTGCTTGAAAAAATGGTCGGCACCACCTTTGAGATCGAAGGCCTCGAAAACATCCCGCAGGGGGGCTACATCTTCGCGCCGAAGCACCAGTCGTTCTGGGATGTCTATGCACTCCTGCCTTGGCTGAGCGACTTCTTTTTCATCCTCAAGCGGGAACTCATGTGGATACCCCTGTTTGGTTGGTATGTGCAGAAGCAGCGCATGGTACCCGTCGATCGCGGCGCCCGCGGCAGGGTCATGACGGCAGTGATGAACCGCGCCAAGGAAGAGATGGCGGCAGGCCGGCAATTGATCATCTATCCGGAAGGCACCCGCCGCCCGCCGGGCGCGCCGCCCGAGTACAAATACGGTATTGCCCGCCTCTACCGAGACCTGAACGTGCCTGTCGTGCCGGTCGCCATGCATCCCGGCCTGTTCTGGCCGCGCCGCAAGTTCCTGCGTTATCCCGGTCATTTCCGCGTGCGTATCCTGCCGGCCATCCCTGCAGGTCTCGATCCGGATGTGTTCTTGAAGACGCTTGTCGATGTGACGGAAGCGGCGAGCGATGCTCTGCTGATCGAAACGGCCCGGAACAACCCGCACCTGCCCCTGCCGCCGACAGCGGTGCAGCGGCTGAAGGAGCTCGGCTTTCAGCGCTGAACGGCAGCCTGCGGAAGCAGGCTTGCAACCTCTTCCAGCCAATGATCGCGAATCCCCATACCCTTGAGATGCGAGAGCGTGTTGAGAACATAATCGGGATTCGCCCCGGATTTCCCCACGGCATCTGCCACGATGGCCGCCGCCGTCTCGGCAGACAGCGCACCTGCATACTGCACATGCGCGCGGTCGATGACATAGGTGAGCGCCAATGCCCGGCGACCGTCGCCCAGCAACACCGGCATGGTGCGCTCCTTGTAGACATGGGTTACCAGCTCGCGCTCGCGCAGATAGGCCACGACCTCATCCTTGAGGGACCGATCGACGCGAAACGCCATGCCGCGGCAGGAACCGCCGTGGTCGAGGCCCAGCACCAGACCCGGCTTTTCCTGGGTTCCCCGGTGCACCCAGGAATGTACACAAAGGGAGCGCCGGTAGCCGAACGCCCGCGCCGGGATTTTTTCCTGAAATTCAAAGCCGGGATTCCACATCAGGGAACCGTAGCCAAAGACCCAAAAATCGTCCATATCCACTGCCATTCACATAAAGGCCAAGCGCATCCGCAATTTGCTGCGGTTTCGCCAGCCGCCTGCCAAAGCTTGCCGACGTGGCGGAAGCGCCCTTTGCGGCGAGTATGCGCAAAAACAGACCTTATGCCACGTGTCCGCAGGCGTGAAAGCGTCCCGACAGGTGAAACCCTTGGAGAACTGCATGACAGCCACTGATATCGCCGCCTCGCCGGCAAGCCGGAAAATCTGGCGGCTGGCCATCGGCATCGTGGTCTTCATCCTGCTCTACACCGGCGCCTGGTACTTTGCGGCGCATCAGATCAAAACCCGGTTGGCGACAATGCTTGCAAACGGGGCGAACGGTCTCTCCGGCGAATGCGACAGCATGGACGTGCGCGGCTTCCCTTTCCGTATCGGTCTCTTCTGCGACACGGTCAGGATCGACGACACGCGGCTCGCCGCCTCGGGCTCTTTCGGAGCCTTACGTTCTGCGGCGCAGGTCTACCAGCCGGGCCACGCCGTCATCGAACTGGATGGACCGGCCGAAATCCGGGTTTCGCCTGGACTTTCGATGTCCGCCGACTGGGCGCTGATGCATGGAAGCCTGCAGGCCAATCTGGACGGCCTCGATCATACCTCGATTGCATCAGACAAGCTCGCGGGCACACTGCTGATGACCGGAACCGGCGAAAGCCTCGGCTTTGCCACCAAGCACAGCGAAATCCACATGCGCCGCAACGGCCCTGATCTGGATGCCGCCTATTCGGTCGCCGGGCTCGACATCAAGCCCGGGACAGGCAAGAGCCTACTCCCCCTTATCGATGCCAGCCTCGACATGACCTTGGTCGATCGCGGCAGTCTCCTGGATGCGGGCGGTCCGCCGCCGAATGCGCTCTACAACAGCAAGGGCGAGATGCGGAACCTGACGCTCGATCTTGGAAACGGCATGGTCGGTACGGTGACCGGCCCGTTCAGCATTGACGGCGAGGGTTTCATTTCCGGCGAATTCAGCGTCACCCTGAAGAACATCGAAGGCTGGCGCCAGAACCTGACGAAAGCCTTCCCGGACGAGGAAGGAACCGTGCTGATCAACAACATCGCCAACATGCTGACGGCACTGGCCGACGGCAAGAACGAATCGACCGTCAAGCTCAACGTCCGCGACGGCACCGCGTTTCTGGCCTTCATCCCGATCGGCGTGCTACCGCAGTTGTGAGGCACGGATGACGGATTATTTCTGCTGATCAATCGCGTGTCGCCCGAAGTCGGCCATGTCGGTATCCTGGCCGGCCTGGACGATGGAGCGGCGGATGGCCCGGGTGCGGGTGAACAGATCGAACAGCTTTTCGCCGTCGCCCCAGCGGATCGCCCGCTGCAGATATGCGAGGTCCTCGGAAAAACGGGCCAGCATTTCAAGGATCGCATCCTTGTTGTGCAGGCAGACGTCGCGCCACATGGTCGGGTCGGATGCCGCCAGACGCGTGAAGTCGCGGAAACCGGAGGCGGAATATTTGATCACTTCCGATTCCGTCACCGTTTCCAGATCGTCCGCCGTGCCGACGATGTTGTAGGCGATGATGTGCGGCAGATGCGAGACGATCGCCAGAACCTTGTCGTGATGCTCCGGATCCATCTCGTCAACCATAGAGCCGAGCGCTTCCCAGAAGACGCGCAGCCTGTCCTTGGCGGCATCGTCCGTGCCGGGCGGCGGCGTCAGGATGCACCAGCGCCCCTGGAACAGGCCGATGAAGCCGGCGTCCGGTCCGGAATATTCGGTGCCGGCGATCGGATGGCCCGGGATGAAATGCACGGTTTCCGGCATATGCGGCTTCATCTGCGCGATGACCGAGGCCTTCGTCGAGCCGACATCGGTGACGATCGCACCCGGCTTCAGATGCGCGGCGATTTCCGAAGCGACGCTTCCCGACGCACCGACCGGCACGGAGACGATCACCAGATCGGCATTCTTCACTGCGTCGGCGCTCGATGTCGTGTAGCGATCGCCAAGCGCCAGTTCCTCGGCGCGCTTCAGCGTCGCTTCGCTGCGCGTCGAGACGACGATGGAGCCGGCAAGGCCCTTGTGCCGGATTTCGCGGGCGATCGAGGATCCGATCAGGCCGATGCCGATCAGGGCGATGGTGTCGAACTGCTTTGCCATCACGGACGTCCCATGAATTCGGTGAGCGCTGCGATCACGCCTTCATTCGCCTCGGCCGAGCCGATCGTCATGCGCAGGGCATTCGGGAAACCATAGCTGCGCACGGCGCGCAGGATATACCCTCGGCTCGTCAGGAAATCATCTGCGTCGGCGGCACCCTTGCCCTCCGTTTCGGGGAAATGGATGAGCACGAAGTTGGTGACCGACGGCGTCACCGTCAGCCCGATGGAAGACAGCGCGCCGGTGACCTTGCCGAGCCAGAGCAGGTTGTGATCGACCGCCGTCGCGGCGAATGCCTGATCGCGGATGGCGGCCGCTCCGGCGGCGATTGCCGGACCATTCATGTTGAAGGGTCCGCGAACACGGTTGAGCGCATCGATGATGGGCAGCGGGGCATACATCCAGCCGATGCGCAGCGATGCGAGACCGTGGATTTTCGAGAAGGTCCGCGTCATCACAACGTTCTGGTTGGAGGACACCAGTTCGAGGCCGGCCTCGTAGTCGTTGCGCCGGACATATTCGGCATAGGCCGCGTCCAGGACGAGAATGACATTTTTCGGCAGCCCGGCTTGCAGCCGGCGGATTTCGCTGACCGGCACATAGGTGCCCGTCGGATTGGCGGGATTGGCAAGGAAGACGATCTTCGTGCGCGGCGTGACGGCGGCGAGGATCGCATCGACATCGACATGGCAATCCTTCTCCTTGACGACGACAGGCGTCGCGCCGGCCGCCTTGATCTGGATCTTGTAGACGAGGAAACCATGCTCGGTGATGATGCCTTCGTCGCCATCGCCCAGATAGACATGACAGAGCAAGCCCAGAAGCTCGTCCGAGCCGTTGCCGCAGATAAGATTGGCGGTGTTCAGCCCGAAGACGGAGCCGATCGCCTCGCGCAACTCCAGCGCCTGCCCGTCCGGATAGATTTCGAGCTTGCCCGCCGCCTTCTGAAACGCCTCGATCGCCTTGGGGCTGGGACCGAGCGGCGTTTCGTTGGAGGACAGCTTATAGACCCTGGCGACGCCCGGCGCATGCTCCTTGCCCGGCACGTAAGCGGCAATATCGAGAATACCGGGACGTGGAAGGGGCGTGAGATTTTCGGTGCTCATGGGCTCGGCTTTCGAAAGCTGGAAAATAAGATTCTGCAAATAACGACGATGTTGGTTGTTGTCGAGCATTCTGCCATTTGCGTCGCGGAATTCCCGCAATCAAACGAACGCACGTCTCCTTTCAATAGCATTTCACTTGACGGCAGTAAGCAAATTGCTTACATTTCAGTGATGATCAAGTCGTTCAAAAACAAGGACCTTGAACAGCTCTTCAAAACCGGAACGGCCAAGAAGATCGACGCGCGCATGCAAAAGCGCATTTGTATTCGTCTTGATCGGCTGGATGTCGCCGAAAAGCCGGACGAGATGAATCTGCCGGGTTTCAATTTCCACTCGCTGAAGGGTTTTGATCCAACGCGCTACACCGTTCATGTCAATGGACCATGGTGTATCACATTCGAATTTGAAATTAAGGACGCCGTGAAGGTCGATTTCGAGCAGTATCATTGAGGATATGGATATGACTGATTTCCCAGCCGTTCGCGAACGCTGCCCATCTCATCCCGGCGCCCTGCTGAACGATATTATTCCGGCAACGGGGAAAACCAAAACCGAGATTGCGGGATTGCTCGGCATTTCCCGCCAACAACTTTACGACATTTTGCGGGAAAAAAAGCCTGTTTCGCCGTCTGTCGCCGTGCGTCTCGGAAAGATGTTCGGCGATGGCGCTGCGATCTGGCTGCGCACGCAGGCTGCCTATGATGCATGGCATGCGGAGCGCGAGGTGGATACATCGCAAATTCCGACTCTGACTGCAGCCTGAGTCAAAGGCCATCCCGCGTCGTCGGCACGCCCTGCGGCGCAAGCACCGGCACGAAGACGCGGCGCGAGGCCCGCGCAGCCACGGGCAAGCCCTGATAGAGCCGCTTCTGCGCCTCGACGATGATCACGCCGGAAAACATCGGCCAGAGTGCGCGACCGATCCGCTCGAATCCACGCCGGAGCTTCAGCACCGTCTTCAACTTCGATGGCGGAAAGAACAGCGCGTCGGCGGAAGCGCCGGGCGTGAAATTGGTTTCGCGCAACAGCGCCGTCAGCTGCCCGCGCGAATAGGGCCGGCCTGAACCAAACGGCGTGTGCTCCATGCGCGCCCAGACGCCGCGCCGGTTGGGCACGACGATCACCAGTCTGCCGCCGGGGGCCAGCACCCGCCAAAGTTCTTTCATGGTCTCGCGCGGATTTTCGGCAAATTCCAGCGCATGCACCATCAGCACCCGGTCGATCGAGGAATCCGGCAGGGGAAGCTCCTCGTCGAAAATCAGCGCCGTCGAGGACAGTTCGGCCACCGGCCAGTTCACCGCGCCCTGCCCCGCCGGCATGAAGGCGAAGGTGCGTTCGGTATCGGCACGGAAGCGTTCGAGGTAGGGAACGGCATAACCAAGGCCCACCAGCCGCTCCTCCGGCAGCTTCGCCCAGAGCGACGACAGCGCCATGGTGATCGAATGCTCGGCAAAGCGTCCGAGGCGCGAATGATAGAACTGGCGGAGATCGACGATATCGGCGTGCATGGTCCCAATGTTAGACCGGAATGGCTAGACTTCAAGGCGCACCTGGCTACATTCACCGCCACGAACCGTATTCCCCGGACGCTTCACAGGAATGACCATGGCCACGCTCGATCTCGACCTCTTCCAATGTCGCACCGACAATTTCGGGGTGCTGATCCACGATCCGGCAAGTGGCGCGACGGCATCGATCGATGCTCCTGAGGAAGCGCCGATCCTCGACGCACTGGCGCGGCGCGGCTGGACGCTGACGCATATCTTCACCACACATCATCATCAGGATCATGTCGCCGCCAATCTGGCGCTCAAGGATAGATTCGGCGCGACGATCATCGGCCCCGTTCACGAGGCCGACAAGATTCCCGGGTTGGACAGAAAAGTCGGCGACGGCGACCAGTTCGATTTCGCCGGCCATCCGGTCAACGTGTTCGAGACACCCGGACACACGGCCGGCCATATCTGCTTTTTCCTGCCGCAAGACAAGCTGCTGTTTGCCGCCGATACCCTGTTTGCGCTGGGATGCGGCCGTCTCTTCGAGGGTACGCCTGCCGACATGTGGGCATCGCTGCGCAAGCTGATGTCCCTTCCGGATGACACGGCAGTCTATTTCGGCCACGAATATACGCTGACCAATGCCCGCTTTTCGCTGACCATCGATCCGGCCAATGCGGCCCTGGTACAACGCGTCGCCGACATCGAGGCACTGCGCGCTTCGGGGGGCTTCACCGCGCCGACGACGATCGGCGTCGAGAGGCAGACCAATCCTTTCCTGCGTCCGCATGACGCCGGCATCCGCGCGCATCTCGGAATGCAGGCCGCGACCGACGACGAGGTCTTTGCCGAAATCCGCAAACGCAAGGATCATTTCTGATGGACGTCCAATTACCGCTATCGGCACACGCAATCATCGACACGCTGAAGATGGAGCCGCACCCGGAGGGTGGATGGTACATCCAGTCCTTCAAGGACACGGCAGGCGGGCCCCGCGGCCATTCGACCGCCATCTACTATCTGCTGGAGCGCGGCGAGCACTCGCACTGGCATCGTGTGCGCGATGCCGCGGAAGTCTGGCACTTCTATGCCGGTTCACCGCTGCAGCTGAACATCGCCGAAGAGGGCAAGCCGGAGGAGGCTTTCAGGCTCGGCTCGAACATTCTGCTCGGGGAAAGGCCGCAGATCGTCGTGCCGGCGAACTGGTGGCAATCGGCAAGCTCGCTCGGAGCTTGGACACTGGTCGGCTGTACGGTCTCTCCAGGCTTTGATTTTTCTGCCTTCGAAATGGCCCCGCCGGATTGGCATCCCCCCAAGGGGTGACGCCTATTCGGCAGCCCCGGCTTCAGCATCAGCTTCCGGCCGGCGGCGGCCAAAGATCATGTCGCGCGCTGCGAGCACGGCACCGCCGGTAACGAACAGGCAGGCAAGCGCGATCCGGAAGGATGGCTCGGCGAAACCGAACAGGATCAGCACCAGCGTCGACAGGACGGGTGCGGCATAGCTGGCGACGCCGAGAATCTGGATGTCGCCATTCTTGACCCCGTAATCCCAGGCGTAGAAGGCAGCCCCGACCGGCAGCAGGCCAAGGCCGGCAACGGCAATCCATTCGGTTGAGGATTGCGGCCAGACCGTCGTCTCAAGCCCGAGATGACACAGGAAGGACAGGGCTGCCGTCGCCATGCAGAAGCCGGTGACGACATCGGTCGAGACCGCCTCGAAGCGCCGCGTCAGGAGCGAATAGCCGGACCAGGTGAAGGCGCAGGCCAGTGCAGCGCCATAACCGAGCGCATAGGCATTGTCGAACGCGACACCGTTGCGCGCGACGATCATCACCGTGCCAAGCAGGCCGCATATGGCGCCAGCCACATGATACCAGCGTAGCCTTTCGCCCGGCAGCAGCGCCGACCCGACGACGATCAACAGCGGCCAGAGATAGGCGATCAGCCCGGCCTCGACGGCAGGCGCGTTGCGCAGAGCCGTGAAATACAGGAAGTGGTAGCCGAACAGGCCGGCAATGCCGACGATCCAGACCTTGGCCGGCTGCTTCAGGAGCGCCAGCCGCTGCGGCCGCAGGGCGAGAACGATCAATCCCGGCAGGCTGCCGATGGAAAAGCAGATGGCCGACAGCTGGAACGGCGGCATCTTGCCGGAGGCGGCCGTAAACAGTGCGAGCAGCGACCACATGAGAATCGCCGAAAAGCCGATCAGCGTTGCCTTAAGTTTCATTGTGCCCCCGGTCACGCCGGATAGCGGCGTGGTTTCGACTGGTCAGCCGCCGAAACGGGTGGCTGAAACCGTGACCGGACCGAGCTTGGTCGGAATCCGGACATAGACCGGAGCATATACATTCACGGCCTCCGCCTTGGCAAACCAGATTTCCATCGATTCGAGCCGGCGCAGATATTCGACATCGTCGCGTCCCTTGCGGAAGCCGGACTTCGGCTGGAAGCGCACGCCGCACACGATGACATCGCCGTCAAAGCCCTGCGTCTTGAAAGAGCGCGTGCCCTCTGCCGAGAGCTTGAGGTCGACGCGCGATTCGCCGTCGAAGATCGGCAGGGTCTTGGGGCAGACCTTTGCATCCGCCGGAAAGATCAGCCCGGACAACGGGTCTAGCACATTGCGCATGTCGCCCGGCTTAACCGGGACCCAGTTCTTCGGGATGAGCCGCTTCGGCGTCATCGTCGCCGACGTGACATTGCCGTTGCGGAACTGGACGTCGATGGCCCTGCCCTTCTTGCCGGTCTTGTAGGATACGGAATATTCGGAAGCGCGCAGCTTATCGCGCTGGACGACGCCTGATACGCGGGTGCGGCCCGATGTGCTGCTGATGACATCGGCAAGCCCGGCCGAACTCAATGTGCCGGAGATCGTATAGCGATCATCCGTCAATTGCGTGTGGAAAGACGCGCGCGCGATCGGAAATCCGGAAAGGGAAATGCTGTAGTCGGTCTCGTGCTCGACATCGGCCGCCTGTGCCGTGCCTGTGGAAAAAAACCCGGCGGCCAGCAACATCAACGCAACAGACCTGTTTCGCACGTTCATTCCCGATTCCCATCGCGTTCAGCAGAAGCCGCCCTGAATAGAGCGGGTTTACGGCGATTCTGCGCCCGAAGCCCGTGGAAGGTTTACCCCATGGCATTCCAAAGTGGAATTGGATAGATCAAAACCACGTTCGGTAAAAAGTGCTGTTTTTACGCACTTATTCCGCCAGAAACCGGCATTTTCGGCAAGAGTTTTCCGCCGCAGCGAAGGTTTGGCTTGACGCGCCGTCCGTCTCTGACTATAGAACCGCAACTTTCCAATCATGGCCAACGGAATGCGGCCTGGGCTCTCGGCCCGCCAACGCATTGACCGAAGGCGAAAAGAAAATAGGTGCATCATGTCCCGTAGTTGCGAATTGACCGGCAAGGGCGTCCAGTCGGGCAACAATGTCAGCCACGCGAACAACAAGACCAAGCGCAAGTTCCTGCCGAACCTGTGCCAGGTCACGCTGATTTCCGACGCGCTCGGCCAGCGTTACCGTCTGCGCGTTTCGGCTGCAGCCCTGCGCTCGGTCGAACATCGCGGCGGCCTCGACGCGTTTCTCGTCAAGGCTGACGAAGCCGAGCTTTCGCAGCGCGCACGCCTGCTGCGCCGCCAGATCGTCAAGAAGACGGCTGAAGCGGTCGCTGCCTGATCAGCACGCTGCGGACAACGATTTGAAGGGCTCGCCTGGGCAACCGGCGAGCCTTTTTCTCGTATATTTTCGCTGAAAACCGTTCGCAGGATGGCAGGCATCTGCCTTGCGTGATCGCGGACAGATATCCCTCCAACTGGTGGCATCACCCAGGATAAAAAAATGCTGACGAACCGCACGTTCTTTCTCTATGTCGCGATGATGACCCTCGTGGTCGTCGCCTCCAATTTCCTCGTCCAGTATCCCCTGCCCGGCAGCATTGCCGGCATGCAACTGGGCGACCTCCTGACCTGGGGTGCCTTCAGCTACCCGATCGCCTTTCTCGTCACTGATCTCACGAACCGCCAGTTCGGCCCGCAAATTGCCCGCAAGGTGGTGATCGTCGGCTTTGCGGTGGCGCTTGTCCTGTCGATCTACGTCGCCACGCCGCGCATCGCGATCGCATCCGGCTCTGCCTTCCTGCTGGGCCAGCTCCTCGATATCTCGGTGTTCAACAAGCTGCGGACGCAGACATGGTGGCGCGCCCCGCTGGTCGGATCGCTGATCGGATCGCTGCTCGACACAACGATCTTCTTCTCGTTTGCCTTCGCCGCCTTCTTCGTGTTCTTCGGACCGAATGACGGATTTGCTCTGGAGAACGCGCCCCTGCTCGGCCTCTTCAGCACCGAGGCCCCGCGTTGGATCTCCTGGGCGCTGGGCGACCTGATCGTCAAGATCACCGTCGGATTTGCGCTCCTGCTGCCCTACGGCGCGCTCATGAGCGTCGTCAAACCGATGCCCGGCGTCAAGGCGCCGGCTTGAGGCCGGTTTTGCAGAAATGAAAGGGCGGCATTCCCGTACAGGGCATGCCGCCACTCAGATAAAAAATATGGTCTGTCGCAAATACCCGGTCACGATCCACCGACTTTTGCGGCAGATGGAAGCCATTCCTTGATCTGATTTTCAGTAAGGTTGGCACCACACAACATGGTCGCTACGCGGCGACCTTTCAGCGCGGAAGCCTGTGCGAGGATAGCCGCCAGCCCCGCAGCCCCGGCCGGCTCGACAAGGCGATTCCAGGTTTCATGGGCAAACCGCATCGCATCCAGAAGCTGGTCATCATCCACGAGAACGATATCATCGATCGTGTCTTGAAGCCATTCGACGGCCGACGGGACAGGAATCCGCACGGCAATTCCATCGGCGATCGTGCGTGCCTCCGGGGTCGAGATCACCGCGCCCGCATTGTGGGACAGGGCCATGCAAGGCGCACCCTTCGCGGCGACAGCGACGACCCTGGTTCGCGGCGATTTCGATTTGAACCAGCATCCTATCCCGGCCGCCAGAGCACCATTGCCAAGTGGGACGAAAATGGCGTCGATATCTTCGACCTCTTCAGTGAGTTCAGCGGCAATCGTTCCCGCTCCTTCTGCAATGGCCGCGCTCGCACCGTCCTCGACAAACTGTAAGTTCCGCTCGATGGCGTAAATTTTGGCCGCTTCCTTCGCAGCGTCAAAATCTTCCCCGGCGAGAAAAACCTCTGCCCCAAACCTGCGCATGGCTTCGATCTTAAGGGGATTGGCGTTCAAACTGGCAAAAACGATCAGGGATCGCCCCTGCCGAGCGCCGTAATAGGCAAGCCCCTGACCGAAGTTCCCCGCTGATGCCGTGACCAGAGGTGTCGCGTCGCTGGCGAGGCGGGCTAGAAAATAGCCCGTGCCGCGCCCTTTGAAGCTACGGATCGGATTGTCCGTTTCGTCCTTGGCGACAAGCGACAGTGCCAGCCTTTCGGAACGCAGCAGGTTTGTGTTCAGAAAGATCGGATCGATGGTCTTGCGAGCGTCGTCGATCTTAACGGTTGAAAGAGGTGATTGTTTTGTCATGGCGGAATGATATGAATTTTCAACGCGAAAAAACCGCGCCAATTAAAAATTTATAGCGGATTTTCCGCCAAAAATATTGGATAATCGCGGTGGATGATATTGATCGAACCATTCTCTCGATGCTGCAGGAAAATGCCGACATTCCCGGCAAGGTGATTGCTGACGCCGTCGATCTCTCGACCTCTGCCGTCGAGCGGCGGATCGGCAAACTTAAACAGGATGGGATCATCGAGAAGATCGTGGCGGTGGTCAGCCCTAAAGCTGTCGACCGCACCTTGTCGATTCTGGTTGAGCTTGAAATCCAGAACGAACATCGACACACGCTGGAGCAATTTCAACGTTGGTTGGACCGTGCGCCTGAAGTCCAGTCATGCTGGTATGTCACCGGCGATATGGACTATGTTTTGCTCGTGGTGGTCCGCAACCTTGAAGAATACAATCTCTTCATTGAGCGGCTCATGACTGATCAACAGGCGCTTGTGCGGAAATACAAGAGCCTGATCGCGCTCAAAACGATTAAGCGCGGCCTGGGACTATCCGTCCATTCGTGACGGATTTTACCGGCATCGCAGACGAAGCGCTCTTGTTTGGGCGCGATCCCCGCGTTCTGAAGAGCACCAACAGTCGCGGGCGACAACGAGCAGAAACTCGGACCTCAATCGTTTCCGATCCAGACAGGATCAGGCCCGCTCTTCCCAGATTCTCGCAAGCTCCACCAGTGTCTTCACGGCGCTTTCCATGTCCTGCCGGCTGACCCATTCCAGCGGCGAATGGAAGGCATGGCCGCCAGCGAAGATATTGGGGCATGGAAGCCCCATGAAGGACAGGCGCGAGCCATCGGTGCCGCCGCGAATGCTTCCCCGGACAGGAACCAACCCGGCCCGTCGAACCGCCTCGACGGCATTCTCGACGATTTCCGGATGACGGTCGAGAACGACCTTCATGTTGCGGTACTGCTGCCTGACCGTGAACGTATAGGAGGAGCCGGGAAAGCCGCTCATGACCTCCTTGACGATCGCTTCGAGCATGGCTTCCTTGGCAGCCAACCCCTCGTCGTCGAAGTCGCGGATGATGAAGCCAAGGCTTGCCTTCTCCATCGACCCCGTGATGCCGACAGGATGGACGAAGCCCTGCTTGTCCTCCGTCGTCTCCGGCGCGATATCCTTCGGGAGACGATCGATGATGGCGCCGGCAATCTTGATGGCATTCTCCATCCTGCCCTTCGCGAAGCCCGGATGGATCGCAACCCCCTGGATCGTGATCTCGACGCCATCCGCCGAAAAGGTTTCGTCCTCGATATGACCCGCGGTTTCGCCATCGACGGTATAGGCGAACTGCGCGCCGAGCTTCTTCAGATCGACCTTGTCGACGCCACGGCCGATCTCCTCGTCGGCGGTGAAGAGAATTTTAATGTCGCCATGGCGGATGTCCGGGTTGTCTATGAGGAATTGCGCAGCCGTCATGATCTCGGCCACGCCGGCCTTGTCGTCGGCGCCGAGCAGCGTCGTGCCGTCGGTGGTGACGATGTCGTTGCCGATCTGATCCCCGAGCGCCGGATGGTCGCCGACACGAATGACTTGCAAAGGATCGCCGGGAAGCTGGATGTCGCCGCCGGCATAATTCCGGATGATCTGCGGCTTGACGTTGGTTCCGGTGAAATCCGGCGCCGTATCCACATGCGAGCAGAAGCAGATGACCGGCACCGTCTTGTCGGAATTGGACGGGATCGTCGCGTAGACATAACCATGTTCGTCGAGATGCGCATCGGACAGGCCGATCGCCAAAAGTTCGGCAACCAATATGCGACTGAGGTCCTTCTGCTTTTCCGTGGACGGCTGCGTCCCGGATGCAGCATCCGACTGCGTGTCGATGACGACGTAACGAAGAAAACGATCGAGAACGGTATCCGTCATTGCATTTCTCCTGGCTGCAAGCAGCGCCTCATCACTGAACCAACCGGAACTCCAGCATCAGATTGCGCTCAAGAATCGAATGGTTGTCGTCCGAAACCACGATGATGCGGATATCGCCGCCTGGGAGCGCGACCACATCCATGCCTTCCATGTTGTCGATCTGGTAGCCCATGTCCGCCGACAGGAGCACCGGTCCATCGACGACGGCACCGGCCCTGATCGTATCGCCTGGAATACGCCTGATCTGCATGCCGATACCTTCGGCAAAGCTGAAGCGGCGTTCGAGCAGCAACAAATCGCCATTGGGCAGGAAGGCGCCGTCCGTAATCGCGAAGGGATCCTTTTGCACGACACTGAATATGCCCTTGCGGGGACCATCCAGCACGGCAGCATAAAGATGGTCGGCCTTGTCGAAACTGAGTTCGGAGACGACGACGGTGGCCCCGCCGAGCGGACTGCCGGCTGGCGAAATGGCAATCGTCTCCAGTCCCCGGTTGTCGCGCAGATCGTGCTGCTGAAGCAGGATAGGCAGGCTGGCGATCGGCGTGGATTGCGCAAAGCCCGGATCGGGATAGACATCGACGCGGTGGAATTGCTCGTAGCTTACCAGCGCCTGACCATCGCGAAGGGCAAGCCCCTCCGAATCCATATATTGCTTGTTGCGCTCCGAGCGCCCCTTGCTGTCCATCATCGACGTGACCATGACGTCAGCAACGCTGGACAGGCGCCCTTCGGCATCGCGCGTCACAGCCCCTTCCAGCCAATGTCCGGTATCAAGCACGGCGAGGAAGGATTTCGTATCCGCCCGGAAGCGGATCGATGAAATAGCGCCGAGCAGCGCATTGGAAGACGAGAATTCGATGCCGCCGATGAATTCCAGCGCGCCGAAGCGCTTCTGGTCGGAGCCGATCTTGAAGCTGCCGATCTGCCGGCTGCTGATCGGCACCGGCTCGCTCTCGGGCGGCGAAGCGGCGAGAGCCGGCATAGTCATCCACGCACAAAACGCAGCGGCAAGAACGGAATGGATTCTCAAAATGGCGTCTTTCTATGACGTGGCCAAGGCCAGTATCTTCGGTGCCCGGTCAGTCGACAAGGACGCACGGTCGCCGGTGAGGTAAGACGCTCCGTGACGCATCTCTTTCCGGCACCGTCGGTCAGGCGCGACGACGCGCCTGCGGCTTGCGGCGGCGGCTTTCATCCTCGAAGAGCGAGGCCAGCTGTTCGGTCATTGCACCGGCCAGTTCGTCGGCATCGACGATCGTCACGGCCTTGCGATAGTAACGCGTGACGTCGTGGCCGATACCGATCGCCAGCAGTTCCACCGGCGAGCGTGTCTCGATTTGCTCGATAACCGCGCGCAGGTGCCGTTCCAGATAGTTGCCCGGATTGACCGACAGCGTCGAATCATCGACCGGCGCGCCATCCGAGATCATCATCAGGATGCGGCGTTGCTCGGGCCGCGCCAGAAGCCGGTTATGCGCCCAGATCAGCGCCTCGCCGTCGATGTTTTCCTTGAGCAGGCCCTCGCGCATCATAAGGCCGAGATTGCGCCGGGCGCGCCGCCAGGGCGCATCGGCCGACTTGTAGATGATGTGGCGCAGGTCGTTCAGCCGGCCCGGCGTCTGCGGTTTGCCACTGGCCAGCCATTGCTCGCGCGCCTGCCCGCCTTTCCAGGCCTTGGTGGTGAAGCCAAGGATCTCGACCTTGACGCCGCAACGCTCCAGCGTGCGTGCGAGGATATCGGCGCAGGTGGCGGCAACGGTGATCGGTCGGCCACGCATCGAGCCGGAATTGTCGATCAGCAGCGTCACCACCGTATCGCGGAAATTCGTGTCCTTCTCCCGCTTGAAGGAAAGCGGCTGCATGGGGTCGATGATCATGCGCGTCAGCCGCGCCGAATCGAGATACCCCTCTTCCAGATCGAATTCCCAGGAGCGGTTCTGCTGTGCCATCAGGCGGCGCTGCATCCGGTTGGCAAGCCGGCCGACTGCCCCTTGGAGATGCGCCAGCTGCTTGTCGAGGAAAGCACGCAGCCGGTCGAGTTCGGCCTCGTCGCAGAGTTCCTCCGAGGTGACGATCTCGTCGAAGGCTTCGGTGAAGACCGAATAATCGACCTTCTCGTTGAAATCGGAAAACGGGCTGGTCGGACGCTTGGCCTCGCCAGGCGTCTCGCTGTCGTCGTCGCCTTCGTCCTGCAGGTCGTCGTCGGAAATCTCCGCGCCGTCCATCTCGCCTTCGTCCATCTGTTCGTCGGCGGATTCATTTTCATCGGCAGGGGCAGCATCGGAGCCCGCATCCTCGTCGGAGCTGTTTTCGTTCTCTTCCTGGCTGCGCGGTTGGTCTTCGTCGGTCTGCGTTTCCTGGTCGTCCGGCTCGACATCGTCGTCGCCATATTTCTCGGCCACATCCATGGACGAGAGCATGTTGCGCACGACCCTGGCGAAAGCCTGCTGGTCGTTGATCGTCGCCGACAGATTGCTCATGTCGCCGGCCGCCTTGTCTTCAATGAAGTCGCGCCAAAGATCCAGCACCCTGCCGGCAGACGCGGGTGGCTTCTGGCCCGTCAGCTTTTCCCGAACAATCAGCGCGACGGCTTCCTCAAGGGGCGCATCGGCCTGCCGGTCGATGGCACTGAAATTGGCGCGGGCATACTTGTCGTCAAGCATGGTCGTCAGGTTATCGGCGACACCGTTCATCCGGATCGAGCCGATCGCCTCGACACGCGCCTGCTCGACGGCGTCGAAGATGGCACGGGCATCGGCGCCCTGCGGCGACATGGTCGCGTGGACCCGCATGTCATGGCACGCCTTGCGCAAAGCCATGGAATCGCCAAGCCCGCGGGTGATCGAAAGCTCCTGCCGGGTCGGCCGCTTGGAGATTTCCGGCAACCGCACGCGTTCGCCGGCAAGGCCGGGCCGCTCGTTCGCGAAAACGACCTCGACCTCCGGATCGCCGGCGATCGAACGGATGCAACCGGTCAGCGCGCGGCGGAACGGCTCCACGTCCACGGTCCCACCGGGTCTCGGTCTGGAATTGTCGCCGCGGCCAGCCATGACTTACGCCGTCGCCTCGAGCACGATGTTGGCCGCGCTTTCCTTGAGTTCGACGCCGAAGGCGCGCTGATAATGCTCGGCCACCAGCGTGCGCTCCAGTTCGTCGCACTTGTTGAGGAAGGTGACGCGGAAGGCGAAGGCGATATCGCCGAAGATATGCGCGTTTTCCGCCCAGGTGATAACCGTGCGCGGGCTCATGACGGTCGACAGATCGCCATTGATGAAGGCGGCACGGGTCAGATCCGCGACCCGCACCATCTTGGAAACGGTCTCGCGACCCTTGTCCTTGGTGAAGCCCTTGACCTTGGCGGCGACGATATCGACCTCGTTGTCATGCGGCAGGTAGTTCAGCGTTGTCACGATCGACCAGCGGTCCATCTGCGCCTGGTTGATCTGCTGCGTGCCGTGATAGAGGCCGGTCGTATCGCCAAGACCGACCGTGTTGGCGGTCGCAAACAGACGGAAGGCCGGATGCGGACGGATGACGCGGCTCTGGTCGAGCAGCGTCAGGCGGCCGGAGGATTCCAGAACGCGCTGGATGACGAACATCACGTCCGGGCGGCCGGCGTCGTATTCGTCGAAGACGAGCGCGACGTTGTGCTGATAGGCCCAGGGCAGGATGCCGTCCTTGAATTCGGTGACCTGCATGCCGTCCTTGACGACGATCGCATCCTTGCCGACGAGATCGATACGGCTGACATGGCTATCGAGATTGACGCGCACGCACGGCCAGTTCAGCCGGGCGGCAACCTGCTCGATATGGGTCGATTTGCCCGTGCCGTGATAACCGGAGACCATGACGCGGCGATTGTGGGCGAAGCCGGCGAGAATGGCGAGCGTGGTCTCGCGATCGAACAGGTAGTCCGGGTCGAAATCCGGAACATAGGCGTCCCCCTTGGAATAGGCGGGCACGCGGATATCGGAATCGATGCCGAAAACCTCGCGAACGGACACAGTCGTATCGGGAAGGTTGGAAATGTCGAGGTCTACCTTGCTCATCATGTCTCCAGCGCGGGAACCACACTGTTCCCGTAAAATCGTCTTAGAAAGCGTTGAACGTCCAAGTGATTCCGCTTGAACGCGGGATGCTTCAGGGGAAGGTTATTAAAGTGCGTTCCTAGCAGAAGCCAGCCTGTTTTAACAATTGATATGCCTGGATCACGGCGCGAAAACGCTCTTCCGATCCCCTGTCTCCGCCATTTGCATCGGGGTGATGCTTTTTTACAAGGTCCTTGTAGGCCGTCTTGACGTCGGCGGCCGTGGCGTTGGCATGCAGGCCGAGCGTCTCGAAGGCCTTGGCCTCCAGCGTCTTCAGCTTGCGTGCCCGCGGTTCCTGGCGCGGCGCACGGGCGCGCGCCTGCTCGACGAAGCCGAAGGGATCGCGCATGCGCGCCTGCGCGCCGGCACTCCCCGAACGCTGCTGAGACTGCGCCG
Source organism: Hyphomicrobiales bacterium (assembly GCA_900472785.1). GTDB lineage: Bacteria > Pseudomonadota > Alphaproteobacteria > Rhizobiales > Rhizobiaceae > Pararhizobium. The sequence continues at coordinate 64,520 of UCJH01000053.1, forward strand.
GGGCGTTCTTGGCATTCTTGTTGACGCCGACCGTCCAGGTGGGGCGATGACCGGTCAGGGCCTCCTTCTGGTAGCGGGCGATCTCGGTGTCGGAAAGGCCGGAAAAGTAGTTGTAGCCCTTGTTGTATTCCTTCACGTGCTCGAAGCAGAACATGAAATACTGGTTCTCGGCATTGCGCCCGACCGGCGCACGATGGACAGCATTTTCCTCGCAGCCGTCCCACTGACACTTGGGCGCGATCGGCTCGGGCTTCTGGCTTACCCTGCGCTTGGTGCGGATGCCGTCGAAATATTTTGAATCAAGTTTCATGGCGCTAATTATGGGGCGTGGCGGTCGCCACAACAAGAATTGACAAACCGGAATGTTGCAGGCTTTGTGAAGCTATTTTGCGCCGCGCAAAACGCAGCCCGAAACGCCCATTCCGGTCAATGAACCGTTGTCCGGAAAAGCCAGAGAAACGGGGCCAAAACATGTCTCTCCAAAGCCGGATAGAAACAAAATTGACGCAGGCCTTTTCACCGGATCGCCTGATCGTGCTGAACGAGAGCCATCTGCATGCCGGTCATCATCCGGATATCGACGGAACCGGCGAAACCCACATGCGCGTGCGCATCGTCTCAAGCGCCTTTGCCGGCATGAGCCGCATCGCCCGCCACCGCGCCATCAACGAGGTCCTGAAGGCGGAGATCGATGCCGGGCTGCATGCGCTGGCGCTGGAACCGGCTGTTCCCGGGGAAACAACACGCTGGTAGAAAATTGGCCAAAATACGCGTCGAAGCCGTGATGTACTTGAGCCGGTGGAATTGACGATCGAATAAAACAGCCTTAATCTTCGTTGCTGGGATAGAGATGGGCTTGGGCGTCCATCGCGTCGATTTTTACTTCGCTACATTGCATTATTATCTTTTCACCGGAAAACGCGGGCCGCAGGTTCATTCGACCGCCGGACTGCATCGAGGGCGTTTGCCATGCTGAAGGCGCTTAACCTGTTCGTCATGTTTTTTGCTGCTGCTCTGTCGGTGGCGCAGGCTCACGCCGCAACGCCGCCGGGCAAGCGTGTCGCGCTCATCATAGGCAACAGCGCCTATCGCTATTCCGTGCCGCTGCCAAATCCCAAGAACGATGCGGAACTGATTGGCGAGACGTTGCGCCTGGCGGGTTTTACGATCATCAGCGGCTTCGACCTCGACAAATCGTCCATGCTCGATATCGTCGATAAATTCACCGAGGAAGCCTATGACGCCGATACGGCGCTGATCTTCTATGCCGGCCACGGCCTGCAAGTGAACGGCCAGAACTATCTCGTGCCGGTGGACGCCAATCTCGAAAAAGCGGCGCAGCTTCAGACGCGAACCATTCCGATCGACAAGCTGCTGGCAGCGCTGCCTCCGGCGCCAGCCGTCAACATCGTCGTTCTCGACGCCTGCCGGGACAATCCTCTGGGGCGGTCGCTTGCCGCGTCTCTGCCGGCTGGCCGCTCGATGGGGGTCAGCAAGGGATTGGCCTCCGTCCAGACGAACAGCACGACGGGCGGTGGACTGTTGATCGCCTACGCCACCGATCCGGGCTCGATCGCCGGTGACGGTACGGAGAACCACAGTCCCTACACGGCCGCTCTGGCCCGGCACCTGACGACGCCCGGCCTCGAAATACAGAGCGCACTGACGCGCGTCCGGGCGGATGTCTCCGAAGCGACGCGCGGCAGCCAGAATCCCTGGCACAACGCCTCCCTGTCCCGCGAAGTGTTCCTGGGCGGGGATGCCGCCGCAAAAGCACCTGTCACCGTTACCGCCGAGACGATGGGCCTGAAGACAATTCAGCCGGCGGACAATACGGGCATCGACTGGACCGTCGAGCAGAAGCTTTGGGACGAAGCGTCCAAGCGCAACACCATCGCGCATTACGAACTCTATCTGAAACAATATCCGAACGGTAATTTCGCAACGCTGGCCAAGCTGAACCTCGATCAGTTGGCAACGGAGAAAAAGACCGAAGTTGCAACCGCCGAGCCTGCTCCAGGAGAAGCCACCGAATTCGCCTCCACCTCACGCACGGCTGTTGCGATGCCGGACGATATCAAGTCTGCGCCCGGCACTCCCGAAACCGAAGCCATGATCAATCTCGACAAGGCGGGCCGCATCGATCTCCAGCTGCGACTTGGTGCGCTGGGGCATGTAACCGGCGGCGCCGACGGCGCACTCGGAGCCAAATCGCGCACTGCCATCGGTGCCTGGCAGCGGCAGAGCGGCATGATCGAAACAACATACCTGACACCGCAGCAGCATCTGTTCCTGATCGTCCAAACCGATCCGATGATGCAGCAGGTGCGAGCGCGCTACGAGGCGGACAAGGCTGCCGCCGCGAAGGCCGCCATGGTGCGCAGATCGCAGAAAGCGACCACGACCGCGAAGGCAACGCCCCAGAAGACATTCAGGCGCACAAAGAGCAACCAGGAAGGCACGCTTGAGGGGCCGGTCGAAGAGAGCAATAGAAGCGGGATGACGCCCGAAGGCGCAGCCTTTACCGGCGCCTTGCTTGGCGGTGCTTTAGGCGGAATCCTGAGCAACCGTTGATATCGGCGGGACGATTTATTGATACGGGCGGGTCTGACGTCACCGAGGTTTCGGGCGCTCAGAACCGTACCGTATATCACCGGAGATACCCGCTACGGGGAAATATCCGAGGTGCCCTTTGCATCCTCATCCGCTGGCCTGATCCGCAACCGGGTAATCCTGTTTTTCACCCGCTTCATGACGAAGAAACGCTTGCCGTAGAAGGTGAAGGCCTGCCGCTCTTCCGGGATCGTTCGTGATTCATGGATGACAAGGCCGGCGATCGTCGTCGCCTCGTCATCGGGCAGGGTCCAGTCCAGCGCGCGGTTCAGGTCGCGGATCGGCACGTTGCCGTCGACCACGATGGACCCGTCCGCCTCCTGGCGCACGCCTTGAATTTCGATGTCGTGTTCGTCGGAAATATCGCCGACGATTTCCTCCAGGATATCTTCGAGCGTCACCAGCCCCTGCACCTCGCCATACTCATCGACGACAATGGCGAAATGCGCCTTGCGCCGCAGGAAGGCATTGAGCTGGTCCTTGAGATTGGTGGTATCCGGCACGAACCAGGGTTTCTGGGTAATCCGGACGATATCGAGGTTTTCCGGCTCGACATCGGGTTCGGCCAGCGCCCGCAGCAGGTCCTTGGCATGGACGACGCCGATGATGTTGTCGGCCGAACCACGCCAGACGGGCATGCGGGTATAGGGACTTTCGAGAATTGTCCGCACCGAGACTTCTGGCGCATCGTCGGCGTTGATGGCGCGCATCGACGTCCGGTGGATCATGATGTCGGAGACTTCCAGTTCGCCGAGATCGAGAACGCCGCCGAGCCGGTCGCGGTCGGCCTTGATCACCGAACCCTCGCGATGCAGGAAATCGACCGCGCCGCGCAACTCCTCATGTGCGGTCAGCATGGAGACTTCGGAGGAAAGATTGATGCCGAAAAGGCCGAGAATCCGGCGAACGAGCCCGTTGACGAGGCTTGAAAGCGGACCAACGACAATGACAAGGAGACGAACCAAGGGCGCAACGCCGAGCGCAAAACGGTCCGGCCCCGCGATCGCCCAGCTTTTTGGCAGGACCTCCGAGAAGACCACCAGCAGAACCGTCATGACGACGGTTGCGAACGCCACGCCGGAATCGCCGAACAGCCCGAGGAAAAGACTGGTCGTCAAAGATGAGGCAAGGATGTTCACCAAGTTGCTGCCGATCAGCAGGGTGCCGATCATCCGGTCGCGCCGCGCGATCAGCCGAACGACGATTCCGGCACGCTCGTCGCCGTTGTTTTCGAGCGTGTGCATGCGCGCGCGCGAAACGGCCGTCAGCGCAGTTTCCGCGCCTGCAAAAAAGGCTGAAAACACCAGGAGACAGAGGACCGATAATATCGTCAGCCAGTATTCCGCGAGGAATGCGAGCGCGCTTTCGATGGCCATCAGGGATGCTTTTCCTCCAGGAAACGGATCACTTCGGATGCCGGCACGTCATCGGCCACGTAGGACTGACCGATACCGCGCGTCAGGATGAAGGTGAGCTGGCCGCCCTTGACCTTCTTGTCCTGGGCGATCGCGTTCATCAAAGTCTCGACCGGCGGCAGTTCACCCGGGATATCGCTCATACGCGTCGGCAGGCCGACATCCTTCAGATGTGCCTCCACCCGTGCCGCATCGTCGGGGCTCGCAAGATTCATGCGGGCCGAAAACTGGTGTGCCAGCACCATGCCAATCGAAACACCCTCGCCGTGCACCAGCCGGCTGCCGTCATAATGCGTCGCCGCCTCGAGCGCATGGCCAAAGGTGTGGCCAAGATTGAGCAGGGCACGGCGGCCGTTCTCGCGTTCGTCTGCGGCCACCACATCGGCCTTGGCCTGGCAGCTTGTCGCGATCGCTTCGATACGGGCATCGCCGCCGGCAAAAACGGCTTGCCAGTTCTTCTCCAGCCAGTTGAAGAAATCGGGTTTGTCGATCAGCCCGTATTTGGCGACTTCGGCATAGCCGGCGCGAAATTCGCGCGGGCTCAGCGTATCGAGCACATCCGTGTCGGCCAGAACGAGGTCCGGCTGGTGGAAGACGCCGATCAGGTTCTTGCCATGCGGCGAGTTGATGCCGGTCTTGCCGCCAACGGAACTGTCGACCTGTGCCAGAAGCGAGGTCGGGATCTGGATGAAGCGCGAGCCGCGCCGGGCGATACCCGCCGCAAAGCCGGTCAGATCGCCGATG
>UCJH01000056.1 GCA_900472785.1 Hyphomicrobiales bacterium
AGGGAAAGGAATGATCTCCCCCCTTGAGGGGGAGATGTCACGAAGTGACAGAGGGGGGTAAAGCCGCAATCACCGAACGATCTTAAACGATCAAACGAAACCGAGAACGGGGGGCCATCCCACTTACTTCTGCTTCATCGCCTCGGCCAGCGCTGCACCGAAAGCGCCCTGCGAGGGAGCCTGCGGCTTCGGCTGGGGCGCTCGCCCCTGCCCCGGACGCGGCGCGTTGCTGCCGCGGGGTTCGTTCCTTGACTCTCGGGAAGCCTGCTCGCCACCGCCGTCCTTGCGCATGGTAAGGCCGATGCGCTTGCGCGGCACATCCACCTCCGTCACGCGCACCTGAACCACATCGCCGGCCTTCACCACCTCATGCGGATCCTTGACGAAACGGTCCGCCAGTTGCGATACGTGGACGAGGCCGTCCTGATGAACGCCGATATCGACGAAGGCGCCGAAGGCCGCAACGTTGGTGACCGTGCCTTCCAGCAGCATGCCGGGTTTCAGATCCTTGATATCGTCGATGCCGTCGGCGAAAGTCGCGGTTTTGAAGCTCGGGCGCGGATCGCGGCCGGGTTTTTCGAGTTCGGCGAGGATATCCTTGACGGTCGGCAGGCCGAAGCGCTCATCGACAAACGCGCGAGGATCGAGCTGCTTCAACGCCGCGCTGTCGCCCATGATGGCGCGCAGATCGCGACCGCAGGCGGCGACGATCTTCTTGGCGACGCCGTAAGCTTCAGGGTGCACGGAGGAGGCATCGAGCGGCTCCTTGCCGCCGGGAATGCGCAGGAAGCCGGCGCACTGCTCGAAGGTGCGGGCGCCGAGCCGCGGCACCTTCATCAGGTCCTTACGGCTTTCAAACGGTCCCGTCGCATCACGATGCGCGACGATCGCTTCCGCCGACGACTTGCCAAGACCGGAGACGCGCGCCAGCAGAGGTGCCGACGCGGTATTGAGATCAACGCCCACGGCATTCACCGCATCCTCGACCACGGCTTCGAGCGAGCGGCCGAGACGGGCCTGGTCGACGTCGTGCTGGTACTGGCCGACGCCGATCGATTTCGGCTCGATCTTGACGAGTTCGGCCAGCGGATCCTGCAGGCGCCGCGCAATCGAGACGGCGCCGCGCAGCGACACGTCGAGACCGGGGAACTCGTCTGCCGCCGCCTGCGAGGCGGAATAGACCGAGGCGCCTGCTTCCGAGACAATGACCTTGGTCGGCTTCGGGCCGGCGGGCAGCTGCGTCAGCATGTCGGCGACAAGGCGCTCGGTCTCGCGGCTGCCCGTGCCGTTGCCGATGGCGATCAGTTCGATCCTGTGCTTGAGCACAAGGCTTGCGAGCTCCGCCTGGGTGCCGCGAATATCGTTCTTCGGGGGGAACGGATAGACCGTCGTGGTTTCCAGCAATTTGCCGGTGCCATCGACGACTGCGACCTTGACGCCCGTGCGGATGCCCGGATCAAGCCCCATGGTCGCCCGCGAGCCGGCAGGCGCCGCCAGCAGCAGGTCCTTCAGATTGCGCGCGAAAACATGGATCGCCTCCTCCTCGGCCCGCTCGCGCAGTTCGCGCATCAGGTCGAGCGACAGCGACAGGGAAAGCTTGACCCGCCAAGTCCAGCCGATCATCTCCATTAACCATTTGTCGCCCGGCAGCGTGCCGCCAACCTGGTATGCCGCGGCAATGGTCCGCTCCACCGGCTTGACCGGTGACGTGTCGTTGAGATCCACGGTGATGTCGACGGACAGGAATTCCTCGTTCCAGCCACGCAGCATGGCGAGTGCCCGGTGGCCCGGCACCGTCGACCAGCGCTCCGTGTGATCGAAATAGTCGGAGAACTTGGCGCCGGCCTCCTGCTTGCCGTCGACCACACGCGCGCGCAGCATAGCGACGCTGCGCATATGGGTGCGAAGACGACCGAGCAGATCGGCATTTTCGGTGATGCCTTCGGCGATGATGTCGCGCGCGCCTTCGAGCGCCATCTTCGCATCCGTCACATCGCCGGTGACATAGGAGGCCGCCCGGTCCGCAGGCGCGACCGAGCGGTCGGCCAGGATGGCTTCGGCCAGCGGCGCAAGGCCGCGCTCGCGGGCGATCTCCGCCTTGGTGCGGCGCTTCGGCTTGTAGGGGAGATAGATATCTTCGAGTTCCGCCTTGGTGGTGACGGCGGCGATCTTGCCTTCGAGTTCGGCCGTCAGCTTGTCCTGGCCGCGGATCGAATCGAGGATCGCGGTGCGGCGCGCTTCCAGCTCGCGCAGGTAGACCAGCCGCTCGGCAAGCGTGCGCAGCTGTGTATCATCGAGCCCGCCGGTCACTTCCTTGCGATAGCGGGCGATGAACGGCACGGTTGCCCCCTCGTCCAGAAGCTCGATCGCCGAGGTCGCCTGCGCCGGCGTCGCATTGATTTCGCGGGCGATCAGGAGAGCGATGGATTTGGACGGGAGCGGCTTGGACGTCGAGGACATGGCATTTCCGTGTGCTGATTCTGGTCGGGCGTGGACCATAGGTGCACATGCCATGAAGGCCAAGTAAAGGCGTCAACGGACCGGCGCGCATCCACAGGACTTGGCTGCCTGCACAGGATCAGAGCCTGACCTTCTGCAGGGGCGGTCGCGTTTTCTCGAATGCCCGCAGAGCGGCCTCTCGTTCACCGATATAATTGCGGGTGATCGGCACGGCATCCTGCCGGTGTGAAAGCTGAATCTGGAAGATGGAAAGATTGTCGTAGAGAAAGGCCGTCTCGGATGCCGCAAGATAGAATTCCCACATCCGGAAGAAGCGCTCGTCATACAGGGCGATTGCCTCTTCCTTTCTCGCGATGAAGCGCTCGCGCCAAGCGCGCAGAGTATGGGCATAATGCAACGGCAGGATTTCGATGTCGCGAACCACCAGACGCGCCTTTTCGATGGCCGGCACAACCTCGGACAAGGCGGGCATGTAACCGCCGGGAAAGATGTATTTCTCGATCCACGGGTTGGTCGCCCACGGTTTTTCCGCCTGACCGATCGAGTGCAGCAGCATGATGCCATCCAGCGCCAGAAGCTTCGACATGCTCGAACATGCCGACGGAGACGATACGGTCGAAGGCCTGGCCGTGCATGTTCCGGTAGTCCTGCAGCTCGAAACGCACGCGCTCGTCAAGGTTCCGTTGCGCTGCCCGCATCCGGGAGACCTTCAACTGCTCCTCGCTCAACGTGATCCCGGTGACCTCGACATTGCAGGCCTCCGCCATATACATCGCCATGCCACCCCATCCGGAACCGACCTCCAGCACGCGTTGACCCGGCTCGAGCAAAAGCTTGGCGGCAATATGGCGCTTCTTGGCCAGCTGCGCCTCGTCCAGCCCAATGCCGGGCGGATCGAAATAGGCGCAGGAATATTGCCAGTCCTCGTCCAGAAAGAGATCGAAAAGCTTGCCGTCCAGATCATAGTGGTGAGCCACGTTGTGCTTGTTGCGATTGACCGGGAGATGGCTCTTGACCTGCTGATGCGCAACATGCAGCAGCGCAACCAGCGTGTTGCTGATCGTTGCCGCCTTTTCGAGGCCGTTGGATTTCAGAAGCGAGATGACATCGAAGATGTTGCCCTCTTCGACGACGATTTTCCCATCCATGTACATTTCACCAAACTTGAGGCCCGGATCCCTCACGATCGCCTTTTCCGCCTCGACGTTCAGCGTACGAAGTGCCAGCGGCATGCCCGTACCGTCGCCGAGCAGCAGTTGCTCGCCGGACCAGGACAAAATTCTCAGATTGCCCCTGCGAACAAGGCGGCGGAGCATTTTCTGAAATGCGGCGTTCATACCGGACCTCGACCATAGACGCGCGTACAACCGAGCTTGCCTCGATGAATGCAGCATCGTTTCGGCTGGACTGGATCACGGTTCCATCAGGGTTTGCGGTACGTTGGCGCATTCTCGATGGCGGCAACAGCCTCGCCGTCCGGACGCGGTGAAAACCCTGGAGAGCGCCTTGCGAAGCCGATCACGTGTTTTTGTCTAACGCCCGGCCGCAAATAGCGGCCGGCAGATCGTCTGGCGCTCTTGGTGTCAGCTGCCTTCATCGGAAGTCTAATTTAGCGAGATATCGTTGCTTGACAAGTGGATCAGATTGCCCGGGTCAAGCTCGTCATCACGCCCTTGCCCGCCAGGCGGGCGCGGCCATGCGGCCGATCGAAGTCAAGCAGTGGGCCGAGCGGCACGATCCCGGTCGGATTGATATGGGCGATCGAATAATAACCGCGCTTGATGTCATCGATCCGTACCGTTTCGCGGATGCCCGGCCATTGATAGATTTCGCGCGTGTAGCTCGATAGCGCCGGATAATCCTCCAGCCGGCGGAGATTGCACTTGAACACGCCGTGATAGGCGGCATCGAAGCGGATCAAGGTCACGAACAGGCGAATGTCGGCCTCGGTAAAGTGACATCCGGCGATGTAACGGTTGTCCTGAAGATGCGCCTCGACCCTATCGAGCGTCGAAAACAAGTCAGTGATCGCGCTCTCATAGGCAGCCTGCGTTCGGGCAAACCCTGCCCGATAGACGCCGTTGTTGACCTTGTCGTAGATCGGCCCGTTCCAGCGCTCGATTTCGGGCCGGAGGCTTGCCGGATAGAAGTCGAGCCCGTTGCCCGTCAGGTGGTTGAAAGCCGTGTTGAAGATGCGAATGATATCGGAGGATTCATTGTTGACGATCCGCCCCTCCTTGCGGTCCCAGAGGACAGGCACGGACACCTTTCCGGTATAGTGTGGGTCGGACGCCGTATAGAGTTCGTGCTGGTAGCGGATCGGAGCGACCTGCGGACCGGCATCCTGCGGCTCGGCATAGGTCCACCCGTTTTCGCCGAGTTCCGGCTCCGAGACGGACAGGGCAATCAGATTGTGCAGGCCCTTCAGGCTGCGCATCATCAGGGTGCGCGACGCCCATGGACAGATATAGGCGACGAAAAGCTGGTAGCGTCCGGCCTCGGCGGGAACAGCCGACTGCCCTTCCGGCCCCGGACGGCCATCGACGGTTATCCAGTTGCGGAAGCTCGTCTGCTCGCGATGGAAAGCGCCCTGCTTCATCTCGCTGGCGGCGACATCACCCTTTTCCCACTTTCCATCGACCAGTTGCGGCATCGCCGATCTCCTTGCACGTCATTTGAACGAGCGGAGAAATCTCACGATGACCGAGAGAGGACAAGACGAAGCCTTGCCGACAGACTGTTCGATGAACGAACACGCAACCCGAGAGCAATACCCTTATTTCGGATATTCAAGTCCCATTTCGCGGAAGCGCTCAGGGTCGTCGCCCCAGTTCTCGCGAACCTTGATGAACAGGAACAGATGCACCGGCTGTTCGAGGATTTCGGACAGCTCCTTGCGCGAGGCCATGGAGATCGCCTTGATGGCGTCGCCGTTCTTGCCGAGCGCGATCTTTTTCTGGCTGTCGCGCTCGACATAGATGACCTGCTCGATTCGCACCGAGCCGTCCTTGCGCTCTTCCCACTTTTCCGTCTCGACATGCGACGAATAGGGAAGTTCCTGGTGCAGGCGCAGGAAGAGCTTCTCGCGGGTGATCTCGGCCGCGAGCTGGCGCATCGGCAAATCGGAAATCTGGTCTTCCGGATAGTACCACGGACCTTCGGGAAGCTCGGTCGAGAGGTAATCGAGCACGTCCTCGCAGCCAGAGCCGTTCAAGGCCGAGATCATGAAGGTCCGTTCGAAATCGACATAGCCGTTGGCAGCCGCCGCAAGCTTCAAAAGGTCCTCGCGCGACACCTGATCGATTTTGTTGAGCACGAGGATCTTGCGCTGCGGCACGTCCTTCAAGCCTTCGAGGATCGTCTCGGCATCGCCCTTTAGGCCACGCTCGCTGTCGATCAGCAGCATGATGATATCGGCATCCTTGGCGCCACCCCAGGCCGTGGTGACCATGGCGCGATCCAGCCGACGGCGCGGCTTGAAGATGCCGGGCGTGTCCATGAAGACGATCTGGGCATTGCCATGGATGGCGATGCCACGCACGATGGCGCGGGTCGTCTGCACCTTGTGGCTGACGATCGATACCTTGGCGCCGACCAGCTTGTTGACCAGCGTCGATTTGCCGGCATTGGTGGCGCCGATCATCGCCACGAAGCCCGAGTGGGTTGCAACACCTTCGGGTGCGGCCGCATCTATTTGGTTTTCGGTCATATGTTCCGTCAATTTCCGGCAGAGACTTTCTGCCACACACCTTCACGCTCCAGTATTTTCGTCGCGGCCACCTGCTCGGCGGCGCGCTTGGAGCGATCCATTCCCGTTTCGGGCGCTATGCCCGCGATTTCGACCGTTACCGTGAAGCGCGGGTCGTGATCCGGCCCGGAGCGCTCGTCGATGCGGTAATTCGGCGTCACCCCGTATTTCGAATGCGCCCATTCCTGCAGTTCGGTCTTGGCGTCGCGGCGGGCGCCGTCGGCCCGCGTCGCACGCGCCGCCCAGTGCCGAAGGATGAAGCCGCGCGCCGCATCGAGCCCGCCATCGAGATAGACGGCGGCGATCAGCGACTCTACCACATCGGCCCGCACATTCATCATGTGTTTTCCGGTGAGCTTCTTGACGTCGGCACCGGTGCGGATGAACAGGTGCAGCGTCATGTCGTCCGCGACTTGGGCACAGCTTTCAGCACTGACCAGCTGGTTCAGCCGGACCGACAGCTCGCCTTCGTCGGCATCCTTGAAGGTTTGGAACAAAAGTTCTGCGATGCACAGCCCCAGCACCCGGTCACCGAGAAATTCCAACCGCTCGTAGTTGGAGCCCTTGGCGTTGCGGGCACTGGAATGGGTCAGCGCCCGGTCGAGCCGCTCTTTCTGAACAAAGGTGTAGCCGATCGCAGCTTCGAGCCGTGCGCGGTCCTCGTCACTCAGCGATCGCCCCTTGCTCATTCGACGCCCTTGAACAGCCGGTCGTAGCGCAGGTTCGACGGCCACTTCCAGACTTCGCGGAACGATGTGTCGTTGCCGAGCGAGAAGAAGATCATCGAAGCGCGGCCGACCAGGTTTTCGGCCGGCACGAAGCCGACGTCGAAACGGCTGTCGGCGGAATTGTCGCGGTTGTCGCCCATCATGAAATAATGGCCTTCCGGAACGATGAACTCGCGGGTGTTGTCGCCGCGCGAATCCGGGAACTGGTCCAGCGTGTCGAAATTGACGCCGTTTTCAAGGGTCTCGCGATAAACAGGCACGTCGGCGCCGGTGTCATAATTGTCATCGGCGCGGAAGACGCCATCCGGCACCCGCTGCACTTCCTTGTCGTTGACGTAGAGAATGCTGTTGCGCACCTGCACCTTGTCGCCCGGCAGGCCGATCAGGCGCTTGATGTAGTCGATATCCGGGTTCGGCGGAAAGCGGAACACCACGATGTCGCCACGCTTCGGCTCGCTCGCGAAGATGCGGCCGCTGAACAGATCCGGCGAAAACGGCAGCGAATACTTCGAATAGCCATAGGCAAACTTGTTGACGAAGATGTAGTCGCCGACAAGCAGCGTCGGCATCATCGAGCCGGATGGAATGGTGAAGGGTTGGAAAAAGACGGTGCGGATGACGACTGCAAGCAAAAGCGCCTGAATGATGACTTTTACATTTTCCCAAAGGCCGCTCTGGGTCGTTTCGCTCTTTTCAGCCACGCTGCATACTTCCTTTTATGGACACCGTCGGCGCCACCGAGGGCGCATGCCGGAACTTTCTTCATCAGTTTCGTTGTCATGCGGAATTTCAGCTGAAATAGAACCCGCGACAGCAAAGTACAACTCGTGCGGCGCAGTCGTTTTAATATTTCGATCCGCCATATGCTTTGGACATGCTCTAAACGCTTCCGCCATCCGGGGCAACGGGCAGCGCCTCGATAATGACAAAGGCCTGCGCCAGCGGAAAATCATCCGTGATCGTCAGGTGAATGACCGCGCGGTGGCCATCGGGCGTCATCGCCTCGAGGCGCTCCAGTGCGCCGCCGGTGAGCTGCATGGTCGGCTTGCCGCCGGGCAGATTGACCACGCCCATATCCTTCCAGAAGACGCCCTGGGCAAGACCGGTGCCCAATGCCTTGGAGCAGGCTTCCTTCGCGGCAAAGCGCTTGGCGTAGGATTCCGCGCGGTTCTTGCGGCCTTCGGATTTTCTGATCTCGATATCGGTGAAACAGCGATGGCTGAAGCGTTCGCCAAAGCGCTCCAGCGAACTGGTGATCCGGCGGATGTCGATCAGGTCGCTACCGATGCCGATTATCATGGGTCTTATATCTCACATCGCTCGTCCCGCGGCTGCAACAAGCTCGACGCGGCAGGACAAGACCAGAACGCAGACGCCTTGCCAAGTTACAAATCCGTTGGGACGACAGACTGTCACGAAGACTGGCCGTCTACCGCAACCGTCGAATGGACTGTCTTCGCACCCAGCCGGATCTTGCGGCGGCTCTTGAAAAGCCGCGCGGCATAGAGCGCCACTGCGTAGAAGAGCAGTGCGGCGCCTGCAGCAGCCGGCACGGACCCAATCAGCACCGGCTTCAGCACAGGCCCCCAAAGATGCGAGAATTCCAGATTCTTCAACATGTGGAGAATGTCGTGCCCGCCGATCGCGCCTGGATCCTGCCCGGTGATCGCGATGCCGATCTCGTAGGTGGCAGCGAGAATGAAGGGAATTGTCAGCGGATTGGCAAGCGCCGTCGCAATACCGGCCGCGATCAGGTTTCCCGACAGCACATAGGCGACAGCGAGCGCAAGGACGATATGGAAACCGATGAAGGGCGTTGCCGAGGACGCCGCACCGGCCGCGACGCCGATCGCGATCGAATGCGGCGAGGACGACAGGCGCAGGACGCGCATGGTCAGATACCGGAGCCCGCGGGAAAAGCCTTTCCGCGGCCACAGGAATTCACGCGCCTTCTCAGCGAACGTCGCGTTTTTTTTGCGTCGGAACAACATGGTGTCCTGATAGACGATCCTGACGCGGCCATTCAATGGCAAAGCCACAGAATTCGACATTTTCAGCCGCAATGGCCACGCTACGCGTCAGAAAGGACACGTGGTCCATCTCGCTTTTGGAAATCGACCACCCGGTCATGCGATGACATATCGAACCGACCCGATTGCAGCAGCCTGCACGTCATGCGCAGGCTTGATATCCGGCATACGTTTTCTGCATAGGTCCCGGCTGCCTGCAACGACAGGCGGCCGGACTGGTTTTGTGGATTAGAAGCCCTTGCGGAACAGACCGCGGTCGATCTGGCGCTGACGATATTCAAGATCGATGCGATCCAGCGAACCGTTCAGATAGCCCATTTCGCGCTCTTCGACCGAAGGAACGCGCAGAGCGCGGGTGATTTTCTTCAACTGCGTAAACATGGTAAACCTCTTTCGTTTACCTCCCGAGGCAGAAGATAGTTTAGAGGACGCTCTTCCACCAGAGCTACAAAGAACGGGCAGCCATGCATCATCTGCATGGCCTGCACAGTTCTGCCATCATGCCTGCCTGTTTTCCATGCAAATGCCGTCGCGTAGCGCAAGACCACTTTTGACTATGTCCGAAACACGGCGGCGCCTTTTTGACGCCGCAGAGGTAAACGAAGCGCTGACGTCAGGCATAGACGCGCTTCACCGTCGAAACGCTCGGCAACTCACGGATCTGCGTGATCAGGTGGTTGAGCTGGCGCAAGTCCCAGACTTCGAGATCGAGCTGGAATTCGCTGAAATCGGCGGCGACGCGGCCCATCATCAACGAGCGGATGTTGATATCGCTGGTGGCGACCGACTGGGCGATCTCGGCCAAGGTGCCGGGTTCGTTCAGTGCATTGATCAGCACGCGCGCCATGAAGCGCGTGTTGTTGGCCTCGTCCAGATCCCAGCGAATATCGATCCAGCGCTCCGGCTCGTCGTCGAATTTCTGCAAGGTCGGCGACTGTATCGGATAGATGGTGATGCCCTTGTCTTTTTCCATGATGCCGACGATGCGATCGCCGGGAACGGCGCCGGAGGGACTGAAGTGAACCTCGGCATTGCCGGACAGCCCGCGGATCGGCAGCGCCTCCGGTCCCTCGCCTTCCGGCAGGTCGAGAACGGTCTTGGACTTGCCCGGCAGCTTGAACACCATGCCGGCAGCACTGGTCATGTTGAACCAGCCCTCGTCATAGCTTGGCTTGACCGTGACGCGTTCGTCCTGATGGTCGGGGTAGACGGCCCGCAACACGTCGAGCGAGGACAGTTCGCCGCGACCAACGGCGGCGATGGCGTCCTCGATATCCTTTTGCCCCAGACGGTGCAGGACCGGCCGCATCGCATCGCGCGAAAACTGCTTGCCCGCACGCTCGAAGGTGCGCTCAAGGATGCGGTAGCCCAGTCCGGAATACTGCTTGCGGATCGCTGCCCGGGTGGCACGGCGGATCGCGGAGCGCGCCTTACCGGTGACGACGATCTCCTCCCAGGCCGGCGGCGGCACCTGAATGCCGGAACGGACGATCTCGACCTCGTCGCCATTGTTGAGGCGCGTGACCAGCGGCATGATCCGGCCATTGATCTTGGCGCCGACACAGGTGTCGCCGATGTTGGTGTGGACGGCATAGGCGAAATCGATTGGCGTCGCGCCGCGCGGCAGGGCGATCAACTGCCCTTTTGGCGTGAAGCAGAACACCTGATCCTGAAACAGTTCAAGCTTGGTGTGCTCAAGAAACTCTTCCGGATTGTCGCCTTCGGCGAGGCTTTCGATCGTCCGGCGCAGCCAGGAATAGGCATTGGACTTCGGCGAGAGCTTGACTTCGCCTGCGATCTCCTCGCCGTCCTTGTAAAGCGTATGCGCCGCAATACCGTATTCGGCGATCTCGTGCATCCGGCGCGTCCGGATCTGCAACTCGATGCGCTGGCGCGAAGGGCCGACGATCGTCGTGTGGATCGACTGATAGTCGTTCTGCTTGGGCGTGGAGATGTAATCCTTGAACCGGCCGGGCACGACGCGCCAGCGGGTATGGACGATGCCCAGCGCCCGGTAACAGTCCGGAATATCCGCGACGAGAATACGGAACCCCCAGACATCCGACAATTGCTCGAAGGACAGCGATTTCGACTGCATCTTCTTGAAGACCGAATAGGGCTTCTTCTGACGGCCCTTGACGAGCGGATCGGCAAGGCCGTTGGCCTTCAGCAATTCGACCAGCTCATCCTCGATCTTCTTGATCAGCCCCTCGTTGCGGGTCGACAGCTCATCCAGACGCCTCGTAACTGTCTGGAAGGCCTCCTCGTTGGTGTGGCGGAAGGAAAGGTTTTCGAGTTCCTCGCGCATGTCCTGCATGCCCATGCGGCCGGCCAGCGGCGCATAGATGTCCATGGTTTCCTCGGAGATGCGGGCACGCTTTTCCGCCGACATGTGATCGAGCGTGCGCATGTTGTGCAGGCGATCAGCGAGCTTGACCAGCAACACGCGGACATCGTCGGAGATGGCGAGCAGAAGCTTGCGCAGGTTCTCGGCCTGCTTTGCCTTTTTGGAAACCAGATCGAGCTTCTTGATCTTGGTCAGACCCTCGACCAGCGCGCCGATGTCCTCGCCAAAGAGATCGTCGATCTCGGCACGCGTCGCTGTCGTATCCTCGATCGTATCGTGCAGCAGCGCAACGGCAATCGTCGATTCGTCGAGATGCATCTCGGTAAGGATGGCTGCAACTTCGAGGGGATGGGAAATATACGGATCGCCGCTCGCCCGCTTCTGCTGGCCATGTTTCTGCATGGCATAAACATAGGCCTTGTTCAAAAGAGCCTCGTTCACATCAGGCTTGTATTTTTGAACCCGCTCAACGAGTTCATATTGTCGCATCATCCGTGAGCGGCTCCTGGGCAAGGCATCCGGGAAAATGAAAAGGTGCGCCAATCATAGGAGTGGCGCACCGCTTTGCAAACATTATCGGATACCGGCTCGGTCGAATAGACCGGAAGACTCAGTAATCGTCGCTTTTTTCCGGCGGAACCAGGCCTTCGATACCTGCCAGCAGTTCTTCTTCCGACATGCGGTCGAAGGTAACGGGCTCCGGCTGGTCGTCATCGT
The DNA here is from genome assembly GCA_900472785.1 of Hyphomicrobiales bacterium. Classification (GTDB taxonomy): domain Bacteria; phylum Pseudomonadota; class Alphaproteobacteria; order Rhizobiales; family Rhizobiaceae; genus Pararhizobium. The sequence continues at coordinate 12,031 of UCJH01000056.1, forward strand.
CATTGCCTGTATCGGCAAACACCGATGCCGCGCTGCCGGCGGCCAGCGACGCCGGATCGTGTTCCGGCTCGTCAACTTCGACATGCTTCTGCAGCGAATGGATCAGGTCTTCCTTGAGATCGCCTGGCGACAGGGTTTCGTCGGCGATCTCGCGAAGCGCCACGACCGGGTTCTTGTCGTTGTCGCGATCGATCGTGATCGCTGCGCCCTGCGAAATCAGGCGAGCGCGATGGCTTGCGAGCAGCACGAGCTCGAAACGGTTATCGACCTTGTCGATGCAATCTTCTACGGTGACGCGGGCCATTGCCTGTCCTTTGCGGCTCAAGAGCGCAGCAGCTTGGGTTGTTCTGAAACGCCCCATCACTGCGCTGATTAAAAAATCGAAGTCGGCTCCAGCCGTCTGCAGACGGTATGCGCGGCTCCCATTTCCGGAATTAACCTGCCCGATACATTCAAAAGCGAGGAAATTCAAGTTTTTCCTGCGGTGCGGCGAAAGATATCCGCGCCGGGCTTGTTCCTACCCCCCTGCGACAACAAATAGGGATACTACTGTTGGACGAGACGGTATAATCGCCATGCGGCACGTGTCGAGCGCCGTATCCATCCGACACCGGGCCCTAAAAATACGGGTTGGTCAAAACCGAAAAGCTGAAAACTGGCTGTTTCAAACCTAATTAGGCCCGAGACTGCTAAAAATAGCTCTATCAACAGATATTCGCTTGGATTAGAGCAGACAGACAGCTACCGAAACGATTATATGAAGACTTCTTAATGTAATCGAATTGCACGTACGGGCATGCTCAAATTCGCACGGCTCGGTTGAATTAAAAAACATTGAGATAAAAAAAAGGATAGAGCAATGTTTGACCCACGCGAAAAAATCGCGCTTTTTATCGATGGTGCCAATCTCTACGCTGCATCCAAAAGCCTCGGTTTCGACATTGATTATCGCAAGTTGCTGAAGGCGTTTCAGAAACGCGGCTATCTTCTGCGCGCGTATTACTACACTGCCCTGATCGAAGATCAGGAGTATTCATCGATCCGTCCGTTGATCGACTGGTTGGACTATAATGGTTACAAGGTTGTGACAAAACCGGCGAAGGAATTCACGGATTCCCTCGGCCGCCGGAAGATCAAGGGCAATATGGATATCGAACTGGCCATCGACGCGATGGAGCAGTCCGAGACCGTCGATCACCTCGTGATCTTCTCCGGCGACGGCGATTTCACGACGCTGGTCGAAGCGCTGCAGCGCAAGGGGCGCAAGGTATCCGTCGTTTCGACAATGGCGACTCAACCGCCGATGATCGCCGATGATCTGCGCCGTCAGGCCGATCACTTCATCGATCTCATCAGCCTGAAGGCCGAAGTCGGCCGCGATCCCTCGGAGCGAGCCCCGCGCGTCACCGAACCCGTCGACGGCGATGGTGACGATTAAAGACGGCAGCGCAGGTGATGTCCCGGCCTGAAATGGCCAAAAGAAAAGGCGTCCCGGCATAGTTGCCGGACGCCTTTTTGACTCGCATCGTGCGGATCAGGACCTTCCCGTCAATGGTGGTCCTTCATGATCCGGCTCTTCTGCCGGTTCCAGTCGCGTTCCTTCTCGGATTCGCGCTTGTCATGCAGCTTCTTGCCCTTGCCGAGCGCCAGTTCCATCTTCGCCCTGCCCTGATCGTTAAAATAGATCTTGAGCGGAATAAGCGACATGCCCTCCCGATTGACGGCACCCTGCAGACGGTTCACCTCACGCTTGGAAAGCAGCAGCTTCCGGCGACGGCGCGGCTCGTGATTGAAGCGGTTGGCCTGGAGATATTCCGGAAGATAGGAATTGATCAGCCAGATTTCGCCGCCCTCGTCGGTCGCATAGGACTCCGCGATGTTGGCCTTGCCTTCGCGCAGCGATTTGACCTCGGTGCCGGTCAGGACAAGACCGGCCTCGTAGGTGTCGATGATCTCGTAGTTGAAGCGGGCCTTCCGGTTTTCCGCGACAATCCGCTTGACCACGCGCTGGCTGCCTTTGGGTGCCATCAGTTCATCAGCCCCGCATGCCGCAGCGCCGCGTCGATCGCGGATTCCGTCGCCGGCTCAAGCGTCGGCAGGAGCGGCGAGCGCACGGTCCGGCTCATCTGGCGCAGCCTGTTCAGCGCATATTTCGCGCCGCAAAGGCCCGGCTCCATAAAGATCGCCTTGTGCAACGGCATCAGCTTGTCCTGATAATCCAATGCCTTGGCATAATCGCCAGCGAGCGTCGCTTCCTGGAATTCAGCCGAAAGGCGCGGCGCGACATTGGCCGTCACCGAGATGCAGCCGACGCCGCCATGGGCGTTGAAGCCGAGTGCCGTGGCGTCCTCACCGGAAAGCTGGACGAAATCCGGGCCGCAGGACAGGCGCTGCTCCGATACGCGCTCGATCTTGCCGGTCGCATCCTTGACGCCAAGGATCGACGGAAACGCCTTGTGCAGCGCCGCCATGGTTTCGACGCTCATATCGACGACCGAGCGGCCGGGAATGTTGTAGATGACGATCGGCAGTTTCACGCTTTCGGCGATCGCCGCGTAATGCGCGAACAGGCCTTTCTGCGTCGGCTTGTTGTAATAGGGCGTGACGACCAGGATTGCATCCGCGCCTGCCTTTTCGGCATGCTGCGCCAACTCGATCGCTTCCCGCGTATTGTTGGAGCCCGCGCCGGCGATAACCGGGACGCGCCCGCCAGCCGTCTCGATGCACAGTTCCACCACCCGTTTGTGTTCGACATGCGAAAGCGTCGGCGATTCACCCGTGGTGCCGACCGGCACGAGGCCATGGCTGCCTTCTGCGATCTGCCACTCGACATGCGAAACGAAAGCTGCCTCGTCCACGGCGCCAGTCGCGGTGAACGGGGTAACGAGGGCGGGAATGGACCCCTTGAACATGCACGACTCCTGATAGCCCGCGGGAAGCTTGAACCAACCCACGCTTTGGCCGCATTGTATGGTTAGAAAACTGGCGCACCATAATCGTGTGATGTGCCTGCGGCAAGCACTCTATCACGGCTTGGAGCGAAGCCTTCCTTATAAGGGACTTTTTCGGCTTATGCAGTGGAAGCAAGGATATCCAGCGCAAAGCCATGACGACCCCGGAAGGCGTTTTGTAGAAATTTACCAGATCAAGTAATCTTTCGTTAGGAAAATCAGCGACAAATGAACTCGGAACAAGGGCGAGCATAGGGTTCTACATGCGGGGAAAAACGTCTCTCCACGTTGCTGTGGCGTTCGGGTTGATGGCCCTGGCCTTGCCGGGCCTGACAGCTTGGGCTCTGGAACCCGCCGTTCTGCGCCCCAAGTCCGATCTGCAGCCGGCCGGAAAATCAAACCGCATTGCTTCGGCGGATGTTACCGGTTCCATTCCCTCCGCGACCGCTTCACTGGTTCCGCAGGTGAGCGCGCAACTCAAGGACGGCCTCGACGCCCTGTCCAACAAGCGGGCGCCGCTTGCGCTCGAGATCAGGGACAGCATGGCAGCCGGCACGCTGGACCGGCATATCCTGACCTGGGCGATCGCCGTCTCGGGGCAGAAGGGTATTCCGTCCTACGAGATTGCCCGGGCGCAAAAGGAACTCAAGGGATGGCCTGGACTGCGTGCACTGCGCACCCATTCGGAGCGCGCGATGGCACGCGAAAACCCGGCTTCGGCGACGGTCCTCTCAGCGTTCGGAACGACAAGGCCGGAAACGGCGGAGGGGACAATCGTCCTGGCGCGCGCCTTGCTTGCGACCGGCAGAAAGGACGATGCCGCAAAATTGCTGGGTGGACTCTGGTCGCGGGAAATCTTGGACACGGGCACGGAAGACAAGATTCTCTCTGAATTCTCCCCGCTTTTGGCAAGCGTCGATCACAAGCGACGCATGGACATGCTTCTTTATCATGGACGCGCCGCGCAGGCCGAGCGGTTCGGCGGCCTTGGCCAGGCGCAGTCGCTTTATCGCGCCTGGACCGCCGTGGCCAAGGGTGCCAAAAACTCTGCCGCGATGATCGCCGCCGTCGATCCGTCCTGGCGTGATGATCCGGCCTATCTGTTCCTCCGCATCGAAAACCTGCGCAAGCATGATAAATATGAGGATGCTGCAAAGCTTCTGGCTCGTCTTCCCAACGATAGAAGCGCGCTGGTCGATACCGGCGAATGGTGGGTCGAACAACGCGTTGTCAGCCGCGGCCTCGTCGATCGAGGCGACTACCGCACCGCCTACCATATCGTGGCAAACCACGCGGCAACGGATCCCGCCGATATTGTCGATGCGGAATTCCACGCCGGTTGGTACGCACTTCGCGGGTTGAAAAATCCGGCTACCGCCGCCGAGCATTTCCAGCGCATTCTCAAGGCTTCCAACAGGCCGATTTCAGTCTCGCGCGCGTGGTATTGGCTCGGCCGCGCGGCGGAAGACGGCGGTCCTGGCAAATCTTCCGAATATTTCGCAAAGGCGGCCGCCTTTCCCGGCACATTCTACGGCCAACTGGCCGCTGCCCGGATCGGACAGACAAAGCTCGACGTTACATATCCCCTGCCGAATGCCGAGGATCGCGCCAATTTCGAGAATCGCGAGGCGGTGCGCGCGATTGCCCGGCTCGAAGCGGCCGGGCATGGCTGGCGCGCCGACAGTCTTTATCGCGCGCTGGCGGATGAACTGACCAGTCCCGGTGAACTTGCGATCCTCGCGGCACGGGCCGAAAAGACACGCGGGCACCAGCTTTCCCTGCAGATCGGCAAGCTCGCCTTCGGTCGCGGTATCGACGTGGCGGCTCTTGCCTTTCCTGTCGGTGTCATTCCGGCGAGCGCGGATATTGCCGGCTCCGGGAAAGCGCTGGCCTATGCGATTGCAAGGCAGGAAAGTGCATTCAACCCGGCTGCGATCTCTCCGGCCAATGCCCGCGGGCTGCTGCAGATTCTTCCGGGAACGGCCAAAGGCGTTGCCGGGCGGCATGGCCTTGCTTATTCGCAGGAGCGCCTGACCACAGATACCGCCTATAATGCAACACTTGGCGCTCACTATCTCGGAGAGCAGATCGACACGTTCGGCGGCTCCTATATTTTGACCTTCATTGCCTATAATGCCGGCCCGCGACGCGTTCCGGACTGGATCGCGCGATATGGCGATCCCCGCGGCAAACCGATCGACAAGGTCGTCGACTGGATCGAACGCATTCCCTTTGTCGAGACCCGCAACTACGTCCAGCGAGTCATGGAAAACTACCAAGTCTATAAATCCCGTCTGGGCCAGACGACGGATATTGTTCACGATCTACGTCTCGGACGATAGTCGCGCAGCCATTCGACCTCATCCGCCCCCTGAAATGATCATGTTCAAACGCCGCGCTTTTAATCGGCTACAGAGATTCGCTATGCTCGGCGAACGGGAAATGGAGCGCGGCATGTGGAACGACGAAACGGATTTCAAGGAACATTACATCCGAAGCAAGGATGGCCTGAGGCTCTACGTGCGCGACTATGGTGTTGATCGACCGGGCATGGCCGGCCCCCTTCCAGTTGTCTGCCTGCCGGGACTGAGCCGCAACAGCCGCGACTTTCATCACCTTGCGATGGCGCTTTCATCGCCGCGAACGTCCGGTCATCAGTCCAGCCGGGTGCTCGCCCTTGACTATCGCGGTCGCGGTCTGTCCGACTGGGACAACGACAAGACCCGCTACCAGTTGCCGATCGAAGCCGAGGATGTACTGACCCTTTGTGCTGCACTCGACATCACCCGCGCAATCTTCATCGGCACGTCGCGCGGCGGCCTTATCCTGCATCTTCTCGGCGCCATGAAACCGGAATTGCTGGCGGCGGTTGTTCTCAACGACATCGGCCCGGTCGTGGAAATGAAGGGGTTGTTGCATATCCGCCGATATCTCGCTCCCGCCCCACCGCAACAATCCTGGGATGCGGCAAGCCGACGGCTAAAGGATTTGCATGCAGCGGCCTTTCCCGCCCTGTCCGAGCCAGACTGGATGGACATGGCACAGGCGATTTTTCGCGAAAAAGACGGTGTTATCACGCCGGATTTCGATCCAGCACTTGTCGATCCCCTAGAGGCCTTGGACGAAAGCAAGCCGATGCCGGATCTCTGGGGGCTTTTCGACGGACTGAAAGACAGAATGGCGATGGCGATCCGGGGCGAATACTCCAATATCCTGTCATCCGCGACATTCGAAGAGATGCAGCGTCGGCATCCCAAAATGCACGGCGTGACCGCCCTTGGTCAGGGCCACGCCCCGATTCTGCATCTCGAACCGCTGCGCAGCCAGATTGCGGACTTCATCGCGACGATTTCCTGAAACATTGAAGATCCGATCTTCGGCGAAAACGACCATCTAAAGCCCATCCCGACGTATCACCATCCCAAAGATTCCGGAAGACGTTTACAAAATTTTATATGAAACAGAAAAAGCCCGGCTCAAGAGCCGGGCTTTCCATCACTGACCGAGATCAGATCAGATTAGAAGTCGCGCTGCAGACGGACGAAGCCGGTAACAGCGTCAGACTGATCGCCCTGAACAAGCGAGGTACCAACTGCATCAGCATCCGTGTAATTAACCGTTACCAGCGAACGCAGACCGTCAGTGATCGAATATGCCGCTGTAACGCCAACACGCCAAGCATCAACACCGTCACGGAAGTCGACATCGCTCCAGTACTGGGCAGCCGGAGTAATAGTCAGCTTGTCAGTGGCCTTGAAGGCATACGAACCAGCAACAGTCCACTCAGAAAATTCGTAGTAAACGTTCGGGTTGGACGAGTAGATCGCAGCGATTTGAAGCGTACCAGGACCAACATCTGCAGAGAGCAGGCCGCGGACAGCGCCTTCTTCGCGCTCAGTGTCATAGCTGCCGAGCAAATCGAAGGATACACCACCAAGAGATACGGTAACGATGGCTTCTACGCCGATACCATTATCCTTGCGGCCAAAACCAAGACCCTTGCCGTCATCATCGAGGCCTTCGAGTTCGTCGATAGAACCACCAACCTGGAACGAACCGCCGTCATAAACGTACTGAATAGCATTCAGATCGTTCGAGCCGAGCTTATCGGTTTCGCCGTTGATGCCCTTATCCCAGAAGTTGTAGAAGTAACCAGCCTTGAAGCCGCCGAGCGACAGGTAGGCTTCGTCGATGTAAGGGTTGACCGAAGCGCTATTCACGTTGTCAACATCACCTTCGAGAGCGATGAAGCCAGCGAGCGTGCCGTATTCTGTGTCGTTCTTCGTGTCGAAGAAGACATAACCACGACCGGTAGCATCCCACTCAGAAGTGCCAGACTCGTCTGGACCAAAATCAACCTGGAAACGAACCCAGCCGCCGATCTTGAGGCAGGTTTCCGTGCCCG
>UCJH01000109.1 GCA_900472785.1 Hyphomicrobiales bacterium
AGCAATAGCTGTGGCAACGGCCTGAATGGCATCGGCAGCCTTCTCGCCATCCGGACCGCCGGCCTGAGCCATGTCGGCGCGACCGCCACCGCCTTTGCCGCCGAGTGCCGCGGAAGCGACGCGGACCAGATCGACGGCGCTGACCTTGCCGGTCAGATCGTCGGTGACGGCCACGACGGCGCTTGCCTTTCCGTCGCTCGATACGCCGACGAAGGCGACGACGCCCGAGCCCAAGCTCTTCTTGCCGTCATCCGCAAGGCTCTTCAGGTCCTTCGGATCGACGCCGGTGACGACCTTGCCGAGGAACTTGATGCCGGCGATTTCCTGCACCTGTTCAGCCGAACCGCCGGCCTCGCCGCCGCCCAAAGCCAGCTTCTTTTTGGCCTCGGTCAGTTCCCGCTCCAGCTTGCGGCGCTCGTCCATCAACGCCTCGACCCGGGCGGCGACATCCTGCGGCTGAACCTTCAGCGTCGTCGCCAGGGCCTTTACCCGCTCGTCCTGTTCATTCAGGTAGGCGAGTGCCGACACGCCTGTCAGCGCCTCGAGACGGCGCACGCCGGCGCCGACGGCGCTTTCGCCGACGATGCGCACCAGACCGATCTCGCCGGTGGCGCCGACATGGGTGCCACCGCAGAGTTCGACCGAATAGGGACGGTTGGCCTTGGAGCCACGCAGCCCCTGGCCCATCGACACGACGCGCACTTCGTCGCCGTATTTCTCGCCGAACAGCGCCATCGCGCCTTCGGCAATGGCATCGTCGACGCTCATCAGGCGGGTGGTGACAGCGGTATTCTGGACGATGATCTCGTTGGCCATCTCTTCGACGACCTTCAGCTCTTCAGCCGTCATCGGTTTTGGATGCGAAACGTCGAACCGCAGGCGCTCGGGCGCGACCAGCGAACCCTTCTGGGCGACATGGGTGCCGAGCACTTCGCGAAGCGCCTCATGCAGCAGATGGGTGGCCGAATGGTTGGCCCGCAGGCGCGCGCGGCGCGCATGATCGACGGTAAGCGCGACGGCATCGCCGGTCTTCAAGGTGCCCTCCTCGACCGTGCAGGCGTGGACGAAGACGCCCTCGCCGCGCTTTTGCGTGTCAGTGACTGTTAGCTTGGCGCCATCGGACACGATCACGCCGGTATCGCCCATCTGGCCACCGGATTCGCCATAGAACGGTGTCTGGTTGAGGACGATCTGGACCGTGTCACCCTTGCCAGCCTCGGCAATCGCCTTGCCGTCCTTGACGATCGCCTGGACAACGCCCTCGGCGGTCTCGGTGTCGTAGCCGAGGAATTCGGTTGCGCCGAGTTTTTCGCGCAGTTCGTACCAGATCGTCTCGGTTGCCTTGTCGCCGGAACCGGACCAGCTGGCACGGGCTTCTGCCTTCTGCCGCTCCATGGCGGCAGTGAATGCGGCCGTATCGACGCTGACCCCCTTGGCGCGCAATGCGTCCTGGGTCAGGTCAAGCGGGAAACCATAGGTATCATAGAGCTTGAAGGCCGTTTCGCCGTTCAGCTGGTCGCCTTCCGACAGGTCGGCGGAGGCATCCGAGAGAAGTCCGAGGCCACGTTCCAGCGTCTTGCGGAAACGGGTTTCCTCGAGCTTCAGCGTTTCGGAAATCAGCGATTCGGCACGCAGCAGTTCCGGATAGGCGCGGCCCATCTGGCCGACGAGCGCCGGAAGCAGCTTCCACATCAGCGGGTCACGGGCGCCGAGCAGTTGCGCATGGCGCATGGCGCGGCGCATGATGCGGCGCAGCACGTAGCCACGGCCCTCATTCGACGGCAGCACGCCGTCGGCAATCAAGAAAGCGGAAGCGCGCAGGTGGTCGGCGATGACCCGGTGGCTGGCGCGCTGGTCGCCCTCCGCCTTGACACCGGTCGCTTCCTCGGAGGCGGCGATCAGGGCACGGAACAGGTCGATGTCGTAGTTGTCGTGTTTGCCCTGAAGCAGGGCTGCGACGCGCTCCAGCCCCATGCCGGTATCGATCGACGGGCGCGGGAGATTGACGCGCTCTTCCTTGGTGACCTGCTCGTACTGCATGAAGACGAGGTTCCAGATCTCGATGAAGCGATCGCCGTCCTCGTCTTTCGAACCGGGCGGGCCACCCCAGATATGATCGCCATGGTCATAGAAGATTTCCGAGCACGGACCGCAGGGACCGGTATCGCCCATCGCCCAGAAGTTGTCGCTGGTCGGAATGCGGATGATGCGGTCGTCGGAGAGACCGGCGATCTTCTTCCACAAGCCGAAAGCCTCGTCATCGGTGTGATAGACCGTCACCAGCAGACGCTTGGCGTCGATGGCGAAATCCTTGGTGATCAGGTTCCAGGCAAGCTCGATGGCCCGTTCCTTGAAGTAATCGCCGAACGAGAAATTGCCGAGCATTTCGAAGAAGGTGTGGTGACGAGCCGTGTAACCGACATTGTCAAGGTCGTTGTGCTTGCCGCCGGCGCGCACGCATTTCTGGGCAGTCGCGGCCGTCGAATAGGGACGCTGCTCAAGACCGGTGAAGACGTTCTTGAACTGCACCATGCCAGCATTGGTGAACATCAGCGTCGGGTCGTTGCGCGGCACCAGCGGGCTCGACTGCACGACCTCATGGCCGTTCTTCTTGAAGTAGTCGAGAAACGTCGACCGGATTTCATTCACGCCGCTCATCTTGCGCCCTTACCTTAGCATCCACACCGCCGCGCGATCGGTTTCATTCCGTTTCCGCGGCAACACATCCCAAAAACCGCACAACCGCGAAAGCTGCAGCCGTTTTCCCATCCATTTGAACCACAGGCTTTTATCGCCCGGCCCAACCCCTGTCCAGCCGACAAAAGAAAACCGGCCGCCCTTGCAAGGCGGCCGGTCGATCAAAGCGTAACGAAAGAAACGAAAGCCTTACAGGGAACCGTCTTCACCATCATCGCCGGCATCGGGGCCGCCGTTTTCAAGGAACTTCTCGGCGATCAGGCCGGCATTCTGGCGAAGCGCCAGCTCGATCTCGTTTGCCGTATCGGGATTGTCGCGCAGGAAGTTCTTGGAATTCTCCCGGCCCTGGCCGAGCCGCTGGCTGTTGTAGGAGAACCAGGCACCCGATTTCTCGACGATACCGGCCTTGACCCCGAGATCGACCAGTTCGCCGGTCTTGGATACGCCTTCGCCATACATGATGTCGAATTCCACCTGCTTGAAGGGAGGCGCCATCTTGTTCTTGACGACCTTGACACGGGTCTGGTTGCCGACGACTTCTTCACGCTCCTTGACAGCGCCGATGCGGCGGATGTCGAGGCGCACGGAGGCGTAGAACTTCAGCGCATTGCCGCCCGTCGTCGTTTCCGGCGAACCGAACATGACACCGATCTTCATGCGAATCTGGTTGATGAAGATAACCATGCAGTTGGACTTGGAGATCGAGGCCGTCAGCTTGCGCAGCGCCTGGCTCATCAGACGGGCCTGGAGACCGGGCAGGCTGTCACCCATTTCACCTTCGATTTCAGCACGGGGAACAAGCGCCGCGACCGAATCGATGACCAGAACGTCGAGCGCGCCCGAGCGAACCAGCGTGTCGGTGATTTCCAGAGCCTGCTCACCTGTGTCCGGCTGCGAGATCAAGAGATTTTCGAGATCGACGCCGAGCTTGCGGGCATAGACCGGATCCAGCGCATGTTCGGCATCGACGAAACCGCAAATACCGCCCTTCTTCTGGGCTTCGGCAATCGTCTGCAGCGCGAGCGTCGTCTTACCTGAGCTTTCCGGTCCGTAGATTTCGATGATGCGCCCGCGCGGCAGACCGCCAATACCGAGCGCGATATCGAGGCCCAGCGATCCCGTCGAAACCGTTTCGACCTCAACGAGCGCGTCTTTTCCGCCGAGCTTCATGATCGAGCCCTTGCCGAACGCCCTTTCGATCTGGGAAAGTGCCGCGTCCAGTGCCTTGCTTTTGTCCACCGATTTTTCCTCTACGAGCCGCAAAGAGTTTTGTGCCATGTGATCCACCTTTAGGTTATTGAAGCTGTCGAGGCAATGAAGACGACGTGGAAAGATATGTACACTTTTTGTTCTCATTTTGCAAGAGGCATTCAACCTTATGAAATATCATCGATAAATTCTATTTGTTCCTTTTTTGTTCGGTGCATTTCAGGTAGCAGGAACAAGAATAGCATATGCATCGAGGATTGGCTGAAACGGCCCGGTGATTCGCAGTGAAAAGGCGTGATGAAGCAGCGATGAAGGATGGTCAGATCTGTGTTTTCGGTGGTGCGCATATCGACCGCCGGGGGCGCATCAGCGGAGCGACGGCGCCGGGCGCGAGCAATCCTGGAACATGGTTCGAGGAAGCTGGCGGCGGCGGCTTCAATGCCGCCAGGACACTGGCGTGCCTCGGTCATGAAGTCCATATGGTCAGCGCCCGCGGTGGCGATGCCGATGGCGAGACGGTCGCCCAGGCGGCGGAAGCGGCTGGGGTCATCGATCGCCCTTTCACCTTTCTCGACCGCCGGACGCCGAGCTATACCGCCATCCTGGAAAACGACGGCAATCTCGTCGTCGCGCTCGCCGACATGGATCTCTACCGGCTGTTTTCGCCGCGCCGCCTGCGCCAGCGCGCCACGAGAGACCTGCTTGCCGCGAGCGATGTGGTGATTGCGGATGCAAACCTGCCGGCCGAGACGATCGCAAGTCTCGTCGCAACGGCATCCGAACAGGCAAAGATCGTCGCCGGTATCGCGATCTCGCCGGCGAAAGTGATCCGCTATGGCGGATGCCTGGACGGCATGAGCTTTCTGTTCATGAATCAGGCAGAGGCGCGCGCGCTCGCCGGCGGCGACGGGTACGCGCCGGAAGAATGGCCCAGCCGGCTCCAGTCCATCGGGCTAAGGGGCGGCGTCATCACCCGCGGCAGCGAACCGGCCATCGCGTTTCAAGGCCGGCAAGCGGTCAGCGTCGCCCCGCCGGCACTTGATGCGCTCGGCGATGTGACCGGCGCCGGCGATGCGCTGGCGGCTGGGTTTCTCTCCGCGCACATCGGAGGTGAGGATTTGGGCTCCAGTCTGCGCCACGGCATCGCGGCGGCCGGGATCACGGTTCTTTCGGCGCTTGCGGTTTCCGAAAAAATGTCCGAGGAAGCCGTTCGCGCAGCGATAAAGCTTGTGCCGCCGGCAAAAATCCTGTCATGAACGCGCCGCCAAGCGCCGCAGAGGATATGCAATGACCAAGCCGTTTTCCCCCTTCCTGCCGATGGAATATTCCGACGAAGTGGCCGCCGCAAAGGCGCGCAACGCGCCAGTCGTCGCGCTCGAATCGACCATCATCACCCATGGCATGCCCTATCCCGGCAATCTGGACATGGCCCGCAGCGTCGAGGCGATCATCCGCGAGGAAGGTGCCGTCCCCGCCACCATCGCCGTGATCGATGGCGTGCTGCACATCGGGCTTGACGATGCAAAGCTTGAGGCTCTTTCCCGGACCAGCGGTGCCATGAAGCTTTCACGCGCCGACCTCGCCTTTGCGATCGCCGAGCGGCGCACCGGCGCGACCACGGTCGCGGCCACGATGATCGCCGCTTATCGCGCCGGCATTCGCGTCTTTGCAACGGGCGGCATCGGCGGCGTGCATCGCAGGGCGGAAGAAACCTTCGACATCTCGGCCGACCTCGAGGAATTGTCGCGCACGGGCGTCATCGTCGTCTGCGCCGGTGCCAAGGCGATCCTCGACATACCAAAGACGCTTGAGGTGCTGGAAACCCGCGGCGTGCCGGTCGTCACCTATGACAGTGATATCTTCCCGGCCTTCTGGTCGCGCGATTCCGGGCTGAAAAGCCCGTTGATGCTGAACAGCCCGGCGGCGATCGCCAATTTCCAGACGCTGCGCGACCAACTCGGCGTCGACGGCGGCATGCTGGTTGCCAATCCGGTCCCGATGGAAAGCGAAATCGCCCGCGAAGAGATGGAAATCTACATCACCCGCGCGCTGGACAATGCGATCCGCGACGAGATTTCCGGCAAGGCCGTGACACCCTATCTGCTCGACAGCATCTTCCGGATGACGGATGGACGGAGCCTCGAAACCAATATCGCGCTGGTCGAGAACAATGCGCGGCTCGCCGCCGAAATCGCCGTGGCGCTCGCCTGAGGCCGACGGTCGATCAACCGGCTATGGCGGTCTTGCTGTCGAAGAGGTCGAGCGTTTGTTCGACAAGCATCGGGCGACCGAAATAGAAGCCCTGCATGATGGAGCATCCCAGCCGCCGCAGGATGGCCACCTGCTCGACGGTTTCCATGCCCTCGACAACACAGACGCAGCCGATGTTGCGGCACAAATCAACAATGGTCTTGACGATGTTCTGGCTAAGGCCGTCCGCGCCGATATCGACGATGAAGCTGCGGTCGATCTTGATCTTGCGCAACGGCAGTCGGTGTACGTAACCCAGGCTGGAATGACCGGTGCCGAAATCATCGAGCGCGATGCCGATACCGCGCTGGATCAGCAGGTTTAGATTTCCACAAGCCACGTCGAAATTGGTCATGACTGAGGTTTCGGTCACCTCGAAGTCAAGATCCGTCGGATTGAACCCGCTCTCGTCCAGAATCCCGAGCAGCGTCTCAAGCGTCGATATCGAAACAATGTCGCGCGCCGACAGGTTGAACGACAGACGCGTTCCCTTCGGCCATTGATTGGCCGCATCCAGCGCCTTGGCAAAGAGAATGGCCGTCATCTGGCCCATCATGCCGCATCGCTCGGCAGAGCGGATGAAGACGTCGGGCGAGATGCGCCCAAGTGCTGCATTGTCCCAGCGCGCCAGCGCCTCGAAACCGAGCACCTGCTGCGTATCGGTATCGATGAAAGGCTGAAACATCATATGCAGTTCGCGCTCGAGATCGGCGCTCTTCAACGCCTGGTCGATGCGGCTCTGGCGCATGATTTCGCGCTCGTGTTCCTGGGAAAAAACCACCGTGCCGCCGCGGGCATGCTGCTTGGCATAATACAGGGCGAAATCCGCCTGCTCGAACAGATGCGCGGCATTGTCGCCGGCGGTCGGAAACTGCGCAAAACCGAGAGAACCGGAAACCTTCGCGGTTATGCCGAGAAGATTGTACGGTTTTTCCAGTTCCGTGCAGATCGCCTCGCCCACTTTCGACAGCGCGCTTTCGCCAAGATCCGCCTCGACGATCAGCCCGAATTCGTCACCGCCGAGGCGGGCCGCAAAGATTTGCCGGTCGCTGAAACGCATCAGGCGGCGTGCCGCCTCCACAAGCAACCGGTCGCCCACAGCGTGTCCGAAAGCGTCGTTGACGGGCTTGAACCCGTCGAGATCGATGATCCCCACCGCAAGAGAGCGATTTTCGCGAACGGCTACTGCAAGCCTGCTTTCCAGCTCGAACTGGAAACTGCGACGATTGGGCAGTTCCGTCAGGCTGTCGATATTGGCGAGCCGACGGTTCTCGTCACTCAGCGACTGCGTTTCCCTCTGCTTGGCGATCAACGCCTTCTGCGATTCGATGAGATCAACGAAATCTCGATAGTGGGTCAGCAGGATGTAGATCATGGCGCCGACGACAAGCACCATATTGAAGGCGATGGCCACGAAAACGACGTTTCCGGTCGAGGCAAAGAACACGGTGAACGGTACGAGCACGGCACCGGTGACCATTAGAGCCGCGGCACGCACATGCATCAGGCAGAAAATGCAGCCGATCACGGTATTGGCCATGTAGAACGCGACATGGCCCTTGGCATAGGCGCCGCCATAGGGAAACAGCGCAAGCGCCCACAGCGTAAAACAAAGCCCGAGGATCCCGGCCAGATAAATCGTTCCCTGCAATTGCCGAACGGCCTTCTCGTGGCCGACGGCGCGGTTGCGGGTGCGCCACCAGAACCAGATCCGGGCGACGCATCCCGCGTAAAGAATGCACGGCAAATAGGTGCTCAACATCAACGGGGCGCTGTCGTAGTGCGTCAGCGACAGGGCGATCGTGTTCGTCATCAAAGTGAAGTAGAGGAGCGGCACCTGTTTGGTGAAAGCGGCGAGCTGCGCCTGGATCAACTCCGGATTATTGGCGTCGATGGCCAGAAATGCACTCACTCTGCGAAACATCGTCGCCTCCGCTTTTTCCCGCGCAAGTCTCCGGTAAAAAGGTGAAGGTTTGCTGAAATATCTTTTATAAATCGGCGTGTACGGCACCCGCCGCCCGCGGAATTATACTTTCCGGCAACTCAACGAGGCATGAGAAGCGACAACTCCGAAAATATGCGCCGGTTTCCTGCGCAAATATGCGTTGTCCGGATGATGGTGCGCACAGCGTGTCGTCGCCCTGATGCCAAATCCGAGACAGCATGCGCTCTTCGGCAAACAGCTTCGGCGTTGCTTCATCATGGAACTGTAATCTTGATGAAATATTAGCTGGTTAGCTTGAGTCTTGAGCAATATTAAAAAGCTGTGCGATGATTTCTGGAGGCTTGAAACCCTGCCTTCATGGGTCTATACACCGCCGACATGAGATGTTCTTCAGGAGAATCGCGTTGAGTGAGAAGATCGATCTTGGTACCTTCGTCCTTTCCGAGGACGAAGAATTCATGAATGCAAGCCAGCGTGCCTATTTCCGAGCAAAACTGAATGCCTGGAAAAACGACATCCTTCGGGAAGCGCGCGAAACGCTTGGTCATCTGGCCGAAGAAAGTGCCAACCACCCCGACCTTGCAGACAGAGCCTCATCGGAAACCGATCGTGCAATCGAATTGCGTGCGCGTGATCGTCAGCGAAAGCTGATTTCGAAGATCGACGCGGCGCTTCAGCGGCTCGACGAAGGCACTTACGGTTATTGCGAGGAGACGGGCGAGCCGATTGGCCTCAAACGTCTGGATGCGCGGCCGATCGCAACCCTGTCCATTGAGGCGCAGGAGCGGCACGAGCGTCGCGAAAAAGTCTATCGAGACGAGTAACAGGCGAAAGTCTTGCATTCGATTTTTCAAACGGCGCGGCTTGTCTGCGCCGTTTGTCGTTTTGATCGCAATTTACCCTGCCCTCTTCAGAGGATTTTCGATCAGGGTTTGCGGTTGCTGGCAATTTCGCCAAGCATGCGGTTCATCTCCTCTTCCAGGGAAGGCTCCTGCCGAGGCGCCGAGGCGTCCAGCTTCGGTTCCTGCCGCCCGGCGACGACAGGCCGAACACCCGTATCCGGCCGTGCTGCGGATTCAGGCGTCAGTTTCTGCAGGTCGCCACTGATCTCGGCATCAAGGAAACTCTCGAAATCGACACGTGGCTTTTCCACCGGCTGTGGAATGGTGACCACGGGTGTTTGGACCGGGCGGCTCTGCACGGGAAGCTGCGCGGGAACGCCACCGGCGGCCAGCACCCGGTTCCTGGCCGCCTCCAGAATATCTTCCGGCGCCTTGCTCGTCGGAAAGGGTGTTGCGGCCGCGCTGACGCCGCCTGTCTGCTCCCGGGACGGCGTGGTCTGCGTCGGCAAACGGTCGATATTGGCCTGGCGAGGCAAAGCGGAGGCTTCATCACGCGGAAGCCTGACCTGCGCTGGCGTTACGACCTGGCGGGGTTGTTCCACT
Source organism: Hyphomicrobiales bacterium (assembly GCA_900472785.1). Lineage (GTDB taxonomy): Bacteria > Pseudomonadota > Alphaproteobacteria > Rhizobiales > Rhizobiaceae > Pararhizobium. The sequence continues at coordinate 9,547 of UCJH01000109.1, forward strand.
GCCCTGTCCGGGCCTTCGCCATAAAGCACGTTGGCCATCGCGGAAACCGGAGCAGCCTTCGTTTCCGGCAAAGTCTGTGCCTGCGGCGGCGCTTGCTGCGCGACCCGGCGCTCCGCCGCCGGCTGCGACAGCGCAGGCTCCGCGACGGGCTGCGGCGTTGCCATCGTTGCAGGCCGCTGCGGCGCGATGCGGCTCTCGATCACGATATCCGTCGGGCCGCCGATCATGATCAGGTGCTCGACGTCGTCGCGCCGCACCAGCACCAGTCGCCGGCGCGTATCGACGGCTGCGGCATCCAGGACCGCAAGACGCGGCTGGCGGTTCTTGCCGCCGCGGATGAAGGGCGAGGACGGACGGTTGCGGATGAACCAGAAAACCCCGACGAGGCACAGGAGCGCAAGCGCCACGACGAGCGATGCGACGATAAACTTCGCGCCGTTCGTTCCGAGCATCTCTTCGATCATCGTCCGTACTCCGTTTCGATCCAAAGCCTGCCGCTATTTGACGGCTTTTTTCGGGCCTATTCAACCCGGTCACCTGGCATTGTCCAACAGAGAATAGCTGAAACGGTTTTTGACCGGCTGATCAAGACGATATCCGGGAAAACAGACATTCCTTGTGAATTGACCCCGCCTGCATCCACGCAGTGCTTTTTGCTTTAACCATGCGCTGTTAAAGATGATTCCTGCCTGATCTTCCGCGGAGGCCTTGCCTCACGGAAACGAGACCGATGCGAATGCCGGTTTTTGCGTTCAGGCATGTCGGACAGGCGCCCGTTCATTCCGGATCGGCGCAGCCGTCGATCAACGAGGCGCGTATGACGAAATTGCGGCAAGCCGGGGAATACCATATGCCGATCGTGGATCGGGGCACACGTCCCGGCACGGTGCTGCGCATCATTCTTCTGGCTATCGTTCTGACCGTTTCGGCCGCCGCCTTCGTCGTCTTCAAGAACCAGCTCGAAAACGAGATCGTGCTCGGTATTCTTGGCATTCTGGCGATGGTCGGCATCTTTTTCCTGGTTTCGTCGATCATCGGCTTCATCGAGGTCATGCCACAGTCGCGGCCCGACGAACTGGCGCGTGCATTTCTCGACGCCCATGAAGACGGGACACTGGTGACTGATCGCAAAGGCCGGATCATCTACGCCAACGCCGCCTATGGGGCCTTGATGGGCGCCACCAAAGCGACGGAGATCCAGTCGCTCGAAACCATCCTGTCGCGCAATCGCGAGGCGACCGAGGCGATCTACCGCCTGACCAACGGCCTGCACGAAGGCAAGGCCGGACACGAAGAGTTCCGCCTGCTGAAACCACTCAGCCCGAGCAGGGGCTCCGCCGGTTCCGGCGCCCACTGGTTTCGCCTGAAGGCCCGTGTGCTGCCGTTGGAAGACGGACAGCGCAACCCGCTGTATATCTGGCAGATTTCCGACATCACCTCCGAGCGCGATGATCAGGAACGGTTCTTCAAGGAGCTGCAGAACGCCATCGACTACCTCGACCATGCGCCGGCCGGTTTCTTCTCGGCCGGAAAAAAGGGCGAGATCTTCTATATCAACGCCACGCTGGCGGACTGGCTGGGTCTCGATCTGACCAAATTCCAGCCTGGGTCGATGAACATTGCCGATCTGGTGGCCGGCGAAGGCCTGGCTCTGGTGCAGTCGGTTCAAGCCGAACCCGGACTGAAGAAGACCAAGGTTCTCGATCTCGACCTTCGCAAGGCGAACGGTCAGAGCCTTGCCGTCCGGCTGGTTCACCGTGTGTCGTCCAATCGCGATGGCGCTCCGGGCGAAAGCCGGACCATCGTCCTGTCGCGTGCCGGTGACGACGAAAGCGACCAGTCCGCCTCGATCGCGGCGATGCGCTTTACGCGCTTCTTCAACAACACGCCGATGGCGATCGCCTCTGTCGACGGCGCCGGCCGGATCTTGAGGACCAACGCCCCTTTCCTGAAACTGTTTTCCGCCGTTGTCTCGCGGGACGACATGGAACATGGCGCCATTCTCGAAACGGTCGTGCACGAATCCGACCGCACGCGCCTTCGCGAGGCGCTCGATGCGGCCAAGGACCGCCAGAGCGACATCGCGCCAATCGATTCACTGCACCCCAAGGATGAGACACGGCATTTCCGTTTCTATGTGAATGCCGTCATCGACCAGAGCGATCAGGCCCCTGAAGAGGCAGCCATCGTCTACGCCGTGGAGATCACCGAGCAGAAGGCGCTCGAAACCCAGATGGCGCAGACACAGAAAATGAATGCAGTCGGGACGCTTGCCGGCGGCATCGCGCACGATTTCAACAACGTGCTCACTGCGATCCTGCTTTCCTCCGATCATCTGCTGCTGTCCGCGCGGCCTTCGGACGCCAGCTTCGCGGACCTGATGGAAATCAAGCGCAACGCCAACCGCGCGGCCGTGCTCGTGCGGCAGCTGCTTGCCTTCTCGCGCAAGCAGACGATGCGGCCGACCGTGCTCAACATGACCGACGTCGTCGGCGACCTGCGCATGCTCGTCGACCGGATGACCGGCACGAACGTCAAGCTCGAGGTGGACTATGGCCGCGACCTCTGGCCGGTGCGCACCGACCTTGGCCAATTCGAACAGGTGGTCCTCAATCTCGCCGTCAATGCCCGCGACGCCATGCCGGATGGCGGCATCATCACGTTGCGCACCCGAAATTTGCAGGCCGCCGACGTCGCCGCCCTCAACCGACGGGACCTGCCGGAAGAGGACTATGTAATGATCGAGGTCTCCGACCAGGGGACCGGCATCCCGGCGGAAATCATCGACAAGATTTTCGAACCGTTCTTCACCACCAAGGAAGTCGGCAAGGGCACCGGGCTTGGCCTCTCGATGGTTTACGGCATCATCAAGCAGTCGGGCGGCTATATCTACCCGGAATCCGAGATGGGCAAGGGAACGACGTTCCGCATCCTGTTGCCGCGCTATATCGAGGAAGTGGTGACGGATGCGGCCGGCAACGTGGTCACCGAAGCGGTCCCGGCCCTTGGCACGGTGAAATCCGGCAAGACTGAGGAACCAACGGATCTGACCGGCGATTCCGCCGTCGTGCTCCTCGTCGAAGACGAGGAGGCCGTTCGCCGCGGCGGCAAGCGCATGCTGGAAACGCGCGGTTATACCGTGCACGAAGCCGGTTCGGGCGTCGAGGCGCTCGAAATCATCGAGGAGTTCGGCGATACGATCGACATCGTCGTCTCCGACGTCGTCATGCCGGAGATGGACGGGCCGACCCTGCTGCGCGAATTGCGCAAGACCCATCCCGACATGAAGTTCATCTTCGTCTCGGGCTATGCGGAGGACGCCTTTGCCAAGAACCTGCCGGCAGACGCGAAATTCGGTTTCCTGCCAAAGCCGTTCTCCTTGAAGCAACTGGCCGTCGCCGTTCGCGAAATGCTCGATTCCTGAGTCTGCAGAAGCATCAGGAAACCGGAAAAGCCGCTTGATCTTTGGCGGGCCGCAGACGACAAACGGTTTGCGCGCGCCGCATGCGGCGCCACAGACTCGTCGTTCCGGAAGTGACAACATGCCGCTCGCTGCTCCCCCAATCCTCCGCCTCTACCTCATGCGGCACGCGCAGGCCGGCTGGGCGCTGCCCGGCCAGAAGGATTTCGACCGGACGCTGGACGATACAGGCTATGCCCAGGCGGAAGTTGTTGCGGACATGGCGGCGGATCGCGGCTACAGGCCCGGCAAGGTTCTCTGCTCGACGGCGAAACGATGCCGGGAAACCGCAGAGGCGCTGCGACGCGCCATGGGCGAAGCGCTCGAGATCGAATATAGCGATGCGCTTTATGCCGGCCCGGCAACGGTTTATAGCGACCTGATCGATGCCTTTCAGGAGGCGCCCTCGTTGATGCTGGTCGGGCACAATCCGATGATGGAGGAATTGCTGCGCGCGCTCATCGGCGAAGCCGGCGCCGCGACCGCCATTCCGGCCGGCTATCCCTGCGCCGGACTGGCGGTCATCGATATCGACCGCGGCCCTTCGGCACGTGCCTCCACACCCGGCAGGCTGGTCACCTTGCTCACTCCATAACAGCAATCGGGTTTCGGCTTCTTTATTCGGTCGTCTTGCCGTCCTATATCGCAGGTGGATGGGCCGCCCCGTCATCGACGTCCGCATCCACCATATGACCTCACATCTGGGAACAGTGCCCGTTGCCGCCAATCCTCACCAGCCTCACAGACGACGCCCGCATCGCCTTCGACAATCTTGCCGACCGGGCATCCGGCTTCGTCAACCCGACGCTGAGGCTCGGCGTCACAGGTCTCTCACGCGCCGGCAAGACGGTATTCATCTCCTCTCTGGTGCACAATCTGCTCAACGGCGGGCGCTTGCCTGTGTTTGAAGCCGTCCGTTCAGGCCGCGTCTCGAAGTTCCGGCTGGAACCGCAGCCGGACGATGCCGTGCCCCGCTTCCAGTATGAGGACCATGTCACGGCGCTCGTCCGCGACAGGATTTGGCCGGACTCCACCCGCGCCATTTCGCAGCTGCGCATCACGCTCGACTATGAAAGCGCCAGCGGCTGGAACCGGCTGTTTTCACCTGGACGGCTGTCGATCGACATCGTCGATTATCCCGGCGAATGGCTGCTTGACCTGCCGTTATTGGCGCAGGATTTCCGAACTTTCAGCCGCAACACCGTCGAGCGGGCGCGGCGCGGCGTGCGTTCGGAACTGTCTTCCGAATGGTTGACGCTTGCGCTGGCGATGAACGTCGAGGGGCCGGCCGACGAGGGTGACGCACGGCGATTGGCCGAGGCATTCACAATCTATCTGAAGGCCTGCAAGTCCGACGAACGCTCGCTGTCCACCCTGCCCCCCGGCCGTTTCCTGATGCCCGGCGATCTTGAAGGTTCGCCTGCCCTCACCTTCTCGCCGCTCGCCGACCTTCCCGATGGTCGTGCCCCAAAGGGCTCGCTGTGGGCGATGATGGAGCGGCGCTACGAAGCCTACAAGACGCACGTGGTCAAGCCATTCTTCCGCGAACACTTCGCCCGGCTCGACCGGCAGATCGTTTTGGTCGATGCCCTGCAGGCGATCAATCGCGGGCCGGAATCGCTGATCGACCTGGAGGGCTCGCTGGCCGATGTGCTCGCCTGCTTCCAGTCCGGCACCAACTCCTTCCTGTCATCCTTCCTGACGCGGCGGATAGACAAGGTGCTGATCGCGGCGACCAAGGCCGATCACCTGCATCACGAGAGTCACGACCGGCTGGAAAGGATCACCGGCCGCCTCGTCGCCCGGGCGATCGAGCGGATCGGCATGAGCGGCGCAGGCATCGAGGTCATGGCGCTCGCCTCGGTGCGGGCGACGCGGGAGGCAACCGTCAACCATGACGGCCACGCTCTTCCGGTGATCGTCGGAACGCCGATTGCCGGCGAGAAAATCAACGGCGAGACGTTCGACGGCGATCGCAAAACGGCGATATTTCCCGGGGACTTGCCGGAAAATCCGGATTCATTGTTTCGAGACATTGAATCAAAGCCTGAAGAAAGCCTCGTGCCGGACCTGAGCTTCGTGCGGTTCCGCCCGCCGCATATCGAGGAAACCGGCGGCGGGCTGAAACTGTCGGTGCCGCACATCCGGCTCGACAGGGCCATGCAATTCCTGTTCGGAGACCGGCTGGCATGACCGACACGCCCAACATTCCGCGGCGCAAGCCCGCCTCCTTCACGCTGGACAGCGGACCTGCACCGCAGCCGGAAAAACCGACAAGACGCGCGCCCGGCAGTTTCGACGAGAACATCGTCATGACGGCCGATGCCGAAGATCCCTTCATCGAGACGACGGCCGCCTTATCTTCGCTGCCGGTTCCGGAAGCCGCCCCGCGAAAACGTCGATTCTCCTTCGGACGTGTTGCCGCCGGTGCCTTCGGGCTTCTGGTCTCGCTCTCCGTCGGCCTGTGGATCGACAGCCTGATCCGCGACCTCTTCACTCGCGCAGACTGGCTTGGATACCTTGCCATCGGCACCGCGGCGATCGGCGTTCTCGCATTTCTGGCCGTCGTCGCCCGCGAGCTTGCCGGAATCATGCAGCTCAATGCGGTCCAGGCCCTGAAACAGGAAGCCGTCGAAGCCGGCCTTTCTTCCTCGCCAAAACCGGCGCGCAAGGTGATGGATCATCTCGTCGGCCTGTTGTCGGCCAAACCACAGACTGCGCGAGGCCGGGCGCGCCTGAAGGAGACCGACGGCGAGATCATCGACGGTCCGCATCTTCTGGACCTGACGGAGCGCGAACTCCTATCCCCGCTCGACCGCGAAGCCCGGGCGATCATCCTCAATGCCTCGAAACGCGTCTCGATCGTCACGGCGGTCAGTCCGCGCGCGCTGGTCGATCTCGGTTACGTCATCTACGAATCCGCCCAGATGATCCGCGCCATGGCCGAACTCTACGGCGGGAGGCCGGGCACCTTCGGCATGATGCGGCTGATGCGCGACGTGATCGCCCATCTTGCCGTCACCGGCTCGATCGCCGTCGGCGACAGCCTGATCCAGCAGGTTCTTGGCCACGGACTGGCGTCGAAGCTGTCCGCCCGGCTTGGCGAAGGCGTGATCAACGGCCTGATGACCGCACGTATCGGCATCGCCGCCATGGACCTCTGCAGGCCGATGCCGTTTCAGGCCCTCAAACGCCCCGGCATCGGCGACTTCATCGGAGACCTGACGCCGGGCATGGCAGGAAAAGGCAGACCCGGCGACGATGTCGCTTAAATACCGCCGTACCATTCATAGCCGAGGTCTTCCCAGAACCCGCCCTTGCCGCTGCCGAACGGCTGAAGTGTCGAGACAAGCTCGATCGACTTGATGTACTTCGCCATCTTGTAGCCCAGCTGCCGCTCGATACGAACGCGCAGCGGTGCGCCATTGGCAACCGGCAACGGTTGATCGTTGCAGCCATAGGCAAGAATCGTCTGGGGATGCCGGGCATCGATCAGGTCGATCGATTCGTAATAGGGAACGGCACCTGAAAGACCAAGGTTCATGCTGTCGAAACAGTGGAAGACCACGAACCGCGCTTCCGGCTTGACCTTTGCCTCATCCAAAACACGGGCGAGCGGCACGCCGGACCATTTGGCAATGCAGCTCCAGCCCTCGACGCAGTCGTGCCGGGTGATCTGGGTCCGCGACGGCATGTTGCGCAATTCCTCCAGGCTGAAGCTCGACGGCTTTTCGACAAGCCCGGTCACCTGCAGGCGATAATCCGCAAATGCCTTGACCTGCAGCGCCAAATAGTCCTCGCCGGTCGGATCGGTCGATCCGTTCGGGCGCTGGCCCTGCCGCACTTCGCTTGCCGCAAACTCCGGAGCCAACTGATCGGCCCCGATCAGCATGCGCTGCACCCTGTATGTCAGGGTATTGGCGGAGGCCATGAAACCGCGAACGGGACTTTGGCCCGACAGAAAGCCGTCGAAGGCATCGCATCCGGAAAGCGGCACGGCGGACGCCGCAACCCCGGCAACTGTCAGGAATCGGCGGCGATTGACGAGAAAGCGACTCATTGGCGCGTCTCCTTTTCCGGCGTCTCCGGATCGATGCGATACCGTCCCGTGATGATCGAACGCATTTCGTTCAACGGTCCTGCGGCAATCACCATGAAAATATGAATGACGAAAAACCCGACCAGCAGCGCCATGCAGACGAAGTGAAGGGTACGCGCTGTCTGGCGTCCGCCGAACAGGTCGAGCAGCCAGGGCCAGGCGGCATTCATGCCCGGCGACATGGTCAACCCCGTCAGAATGATCAGCGGAAACAGGACCAGCAGCACACCGGCATAAGCGAATTTTTGCAGGCCGTTGTACCTGCCGTCATGGTGAAAGCGGAGCCGAAGGTGATCGGCAAGACTTCGCGGAAGGGCCTTCACGTCGGCCAGAGACGGCAGGATGTCGCGACGGATATGGCCATTGATCAGGCTCGACACGAACCAGACGAGAAAAGCCGCCACGAAAAACCACGCGAAAAAGAAGTGAATGACCCGACCGGTCGATAGGTCCTGGTAGGAGGGCAGCGTCGCCCAGGCCGGAAAGCCGCGGAAGGATGGATTTTCGGCGGCGCCGCTCATGCCCAGCACCCCGGTTGTCGTAAAACTCTTGCCGAACAAAGTGGTCACACCCTTCGGCACGCCGTCATCGCCGCGGACAGCGCCGATCTCCAGCACGGCGTTGTCGAATTCGAAGCCCGACTGGTTGCCGATATAGAGCGAGGGATGTGCGTTGAAGATCTGCAGGCCGCTGAGCAGCAGGAAGAACAGTGCAATCGCCCAGGTCCAGTGCGTCAGGCGCGTTGCAACCCCATGCCTGAGAATCAGCTGCCCCCTCTCCGGCTGCCCCGCCGTCCTGTCGTCGGTCTCGTTCAGAATCGTCATCTCGCAAGCCTCCCTTTATATGCAAACTTACGTAACAAACCGCGACAAGGTTTCAAACGCACGTCGGCTCACCGGCGCACACATGACGGTGATACGACCGTGACGACACGGAAATCAGCCCCTTTTCCTCAACTTCAAAACTGTCGACTGAAACATATCGTGAGGCCATTTCTCGTTCCGGCAAAACACTCTGAAACAGTCCATTAACCATTTAAGCGCAAATGTAGCCTCACATTCTGGACGTTGACCCTTCAAGGATCGTTTATGTTTTCGCGCCCTTCTTTGATCGCCTGCAGCTTCGCAGCAGCCACTTTTTCCGCCCTCTTCGCAACGGCGACCCCGGCCCTGTCCGGCAGCCGCGACAAGGCATTCTTCGAACAGGTTTCCGGCCAGTGGAAAGGCCCGGGCGAAATCGTCGCCGGAAAATACAAGGGCACGAAATTCACCTGCGACCTGACCGGTGACGTTGCCGGCGGCAAAAGTGCCGGCATCAAGCTGGACGGCTTCTGCCGCGTCGGCGTCTTCAAGCAGCCCATGTCTGCCGTCATCACCCAGGCCGGCAACAGCTACAAGGGCAAGTTTCTCGATGGCGCTAACGGCAAGGGCCTCGATATCATCTCCGGCAATGTCTCGAAGGACAAGATTGTCGTCGGCATCAACCGCAAGAAGCTGAACGGCGCGATGATCGCCCGTATGCAGGATGCCTCGACAATGAACATCACCATTTCGGTCAAGGTCGAGGAGACCATGGTTCCGGTGATCGGCGTCAGCCTCAGCCGACAGGTTGACACCATGGCCGTCGGCTCGATCGAATAGGAATTTCCATCCGCTATGAGAAGGAGCCCGCCTACCGGCGGGCTCCTTTTCGTTTCAACCGATGTCTTTCCACCAGTTCGCGTCCGGTGATGCGGCTTCAATACCGGAAATGTCCGCTTCACCGAGCCAGTCAACGACCGTTCTGCCGTCAATCGGCATTTGCGGCGCAAAATCGGCAAGCGGCATCAGCACGAAACCGCGACCGGTCATTCTCGGATGGGGAATCTCCAGCTTCGCGGTCTTCAGCACCATGTCGCCATAGGTCAGAACATCGATATCGATCGTTCTCGGCCCCCAGCGCTCGACACGTTCGCGCTTCATCTCGCGCTCGATCGAAAGACAGGTATCGAGCAGGTCATCGGGCGGAAGTGAGGTTTCGACGGCGGCGCAGGCATTGAAGAACCAGGCCTGATCGATCTTGCCCCAGGGAGGCGTGCGGTAGAGCCGAGAGACGGCCTTGACGGAACAATCCGCCCGCGCGTCAAGCATGATCAGCGACTGCGCCATGGACGCCGCGGGATCGCCGATATTGCCTCCAAGACCAAGTGTTGCGGTCGCGAGCGTCATCTCAGGCAAAATGCTCGACGGTGACTTCGACATAGTCGAGGACACCCGGAACCGGCGCATTCGGCTTGCGGATCGAAATTTCCGCGCGGCGGATCTGCGGGAAGCGGGAACAGAGCGTCTGGGCCACTTCAAGCGCCAGCGCCTCGATCAGGTAGCGGCGGCGGCCGGTGATGATCTTCTCGATCTCGGTGAAGGCAATGCCGTAATGGACCGTATCCTCGATCGAATCATCGACAAGCGCCGTGCCCGGCTCCACATCGAGAATCGCATCGACGAAGAAGCGCTGCCCGAGGAACTCTTCCTCGTCGTGGACGCCGTGGCGCGCAAAGAAGGCGCAGTTCTTGAGCGTGATCCTGTAGGTCGCCGTCATGATCTCAATCCTGCCTCTTGTTCCTCGCTGCCAGCATAGCATCAGCCATCAGCAACGCATCCCTGTTGATTGCGACATCGTGTACCCGGAAAACAGCCGCACCCTCGATCCGCAGAAGCGCCGTCGTCGCGGCGGTGGCAACATCCCGCTCCGCAGCCTCCCGTCCGGTCACAGCGCCGATGAACCGTTTGCGTGACGTGCCGGCAAGCAGCGGCGCCCCGAACCGGTGAAGCGCGGCAAACCCCGTCATCAGCGCGAGGTTTTCGTCGGTATCCTTGGCAAAGCCGAAGCCGGGATCAAGCACGATCTGTGCCTTGGAGACCCCGGCGGCGGCAGCAATCTCGAGAGACCGATGAAGGAAATGAAACTGGTCGGCGATCACGTCATCCATCTTCGTCCGGTCGCGGCCGGTGTGCATGACGCAAAGCCCCGCCCCGGTTTTCGCAGCCACATTGGCGAGATCGGGCTCGCGCTGCAGCCCGTGGACGTCGTTGATGATGTGGGCACCGGCCGCAACCGCAAGGCGGGCGGTTTCGGCACGATAGGTATCCACCGAGATCGCCGCGTCGGTCCGAGCCGACAGCGCTGAAATCACCGGCAGAATGCGATCCTGCTCCTCGGCTGGAGAAACGGGTGCAGCGCCCGGCCGTGTGGATTCACCGCCGATGTCGAGAATGCCGGCCCCCGCCTCGACAGCCCGCAGCGCTCTTTCGACCGCACCCGCTGAATCCCTGTCGGCGCCGCCATCGGAAAACGAATCCGGCGTGACATTGATGATCGCCATCAGCAAGCCCGCGGGACCGAGCGTCAGACGGCGCCCGTGCGCGAGATGCCAGTCAAAGGGCTGAAAAGGATCGTACATCATGACTTTCGCCGCGGATGTCTGCGGCTGCCTGCGATTTTGTGTTGCACTGGCGCTGGCTATGCCCCAAGCTTTGGGGAACTTCAACCACAGAGACTGCCATGCCGATGCCTTCAGGCCGTATTTCCTTCACAGCGCTGATGTTTTTAGCGCTTGCATTCGGCCAAGCCGGCACTGCCACCGCCGAAACGGTCATCAGCAAAAGCTTTTCCTATTTCTCCGTCGGCGGACGCACCGCCGAAGAGTTGGACAAGGCGCTGTCGGCGCAAGGCCCCTTGATGAAATCGACCGGCGCGCGCCATCCCGGCGCCACGAAGATCAAGTTCGGCGGGACGGTCACCTATGTCAACCGGGGCGGCAAATGCGCTGTCGGCAGCGCCAAGGTGACGCTCAACACCAATATCATCCTGCCGCGCTGGACCAACCGGAAGCGTGCAGGCCGTGATCTCGCTCTGGTCTGGGATACGCTGTCCAAGGATATCAAGCGCCACGAAGAACGCCACGCCGAAATCGCCCGAACCCATGCGCGCCAGCTGGAGCGCAGCTTCCTTGCCCTGCGTCCCGAAGCCGACTGCGAACGCATGCAGGCCCGCGTCGCCCGAGCCAGCGAAACGGCAATCACCGAGCACGACCGCGATCAGGCCCGTTTCGACCGGACGGAAGCGGCCAATTTCGATCGCCGCATGATTCGGCTTCTGCAGTATCGCCTGGATGCCATTCGCAAGAAGTAACCGAAGCCGGTCGTGAGGCATCGCCCGGCTGCCGAACGGCATGCTTCGATGTCGGCATCTGGAAAACATGCGTGAATTCAGCGCGATGGCCGCTGCCACCCTGCCGCCCGCCAGGCTTTCGGATATCAAAAACGTAAAAAATGCATGAGGATTCGAAGCGAACCTTGCGCAAAACTTGCGCGTCAATAGAATTTTATTGGTGATTTCTAGCGATAGAACAAAGCACAAAGTTACGCTATATTTAAATCATAGAGTGAAGGACAGGCAAACAGGCCTCTTCACAAGAATTCAGGGCGTGCCCGAGTAAGCTCATGACGAGCGAAGTGTTTCCCGAGTAACGGTTTCGTATGTTGTTCCGCCTTGGCTTGATCGTTTGATCGGTCGCCGGGTAGCCATGCAACGAAGTTCTCCTGGCGTATCCTTTTGCTGCAGATGTTCCCTCCCTCATCTGCATGCGATGCGCCCTCCTGGCCCCGCTCGCCGATCACGGCAAGCGGGGCTTTTTTGTCTTCTGCATAAAATCTGGGAAGATCACCGTCAGCCGGCAATCTTTCGGTCGTCAGGCCTGACGCTCAGGCACATGCACGACAAGGCCGTCAAAGGCGTCGGACATCTTGATCTGACACGACAGGCGCGAGGTCGGCTTCACGTCATAGGCGAAGTCGAGCATGTCTTCTTCCATGGCTTCCGGTGCGCCGACGGCGGCCGACCAGGCCTCGTCGACATAGACATGACAGGTTGCGCAGGCGCAGGCACCGCCGCATTCCGCTTCAATGCCTGGAACGGAATTGCGCACGGCATTTTCCATGACGGTCGAGCCGTTCTGGACATCGAGGTCGTGGCGCGTGCCATCAAAGGCAACGATGGTCAGTTTTGTCATGATCTGTTCCGGATGCTGGCGTTGTTTCGGCGTGCCGTATCAACAATTGCGCCGCCCTTTGGAGAAGGCGGCGCAGGACACGGCAAATTCACCCGATTTCTTCCAACAATTCAGTCCGGCAGTCAACTCGCCAACGCTGCGGCGAAAGGCGCTGCAGCCGCATCGGCGGCATTTGCGGATGCGTCGGTCAGCGGCAGAGCTTGAGGATGAACATTTCCGCCTCGAGAACGGATGTCGCGAGCGCCGCAAGATGCGCCGCGTCATTCGGCTGATCCTCGAT
>UCJH01000057.1:0-1378 GCA_900472785.1 Hyphomicrobiales bacterium
GCCGATCGCCGCTTCCAGCCCCGCCAGAATGCAGACGCCATCCTTTTGTCCGGTCAGACCGCAACGGATCGCAACGGAAACGGCATTGGAGGATTGCGCGTGCAGATAGGCTGCGAGCGCCGGCTGCAAGCCTGTGCCGTGCAGGCCGGCAACCGCGCCGACCGCAACCGGATAAGGCGCCCTCTCGTTCAGCCAGGCCAGCGCCGGATGCGGCCAGTGCGCCGCGGCGACAAGAAAGGCCTCTCCCTGCAGCATGGTTTCCATGTGCCGTTCGCGCGAGCCGGCAAGTGCCTCGGCAAGCGCACTGACCGCACCCAGACGCACGCGGTCGCCAATGGACTTGTAACTTTCCGAAAGTAGAACGGCGTCGTTCCAGCCGCTTCCGGCCGTCATCAGCACGTTCAGCCAGACGGCAAGGCCCGGCGCATCGACAATCAGCCGATCGTGGATCGCCTGCTCCAGACCCGCGGAATAGGAAAACGCACCGATTGGAAAAGCCGGCGACAACCATGTCATCAGCCGGACCAGAGCCTGCGTATCCGCCTGTTCAGCCATGCTGGTGGTGGTGATGTCCATGGCCATGCCCCCCGGTACCATGATAGGCGCCGCGCATCGGGTGAAAGGGCTCCGTGACTTCGTGGACCGTCGCCCCCAGCCCTTCCAGCATCGCCTTGATGACCGGATCTCGAACGATCAGGATGCGGTCCTCCCGCAACTCCGCCGGCAGATGGCGATTGCCCAGGTGCCAGGCAAGTTCGGTCAGGTGCTGCCGGTCGTGCGGACGAATGTCGTAGAGCGCCTCTTCAGTGGCGGCGATCCGAACATGCTCGCCGGTGTCGAGAACCAGAAGGTCTCCATGCGCCAGCATCACGGCCTCCTTGAGGTCCAGCATCACCACGTCGTCATCCGGCAGGTGCAGCAGCTTGCGGCGCAGGTGCCGCTGGTCATGGGCCAGCGCGATGGTGTGCAGCGGCACCGTGCCCGCCGGACCAGGCGACAAGATTTTCGTGGAACGATAGGGCATGTCAGAGTACCTCGACTTTCTCCGGATGAACGACTTCGACGCGTCCACCGATCACGAGATCGGCCGTCGCGCGCCGGAACGCCTTGGCGTGCCGGTCGGAAAGATGCGCGTCGAACGATGCCTGGCTCTTCCAAGTCTCGACGAACACCAGCGTGTCGGCAACACCCGGCTTCTGGTAGAGGTCATAGGAAAGACAGTTCTTTTCGCGACGCGCCGCTTCGATCAACGGCTGCGCCACGGCGACAACATCGGCTGCCCGACCCTGCTGAACTTTCATATAGGCGACGACATAGACCATGGAACGCCTTTCTTGAACGACAGACTAAAACAGGAAATACCGCTGCGCCATCGGCA
>UCJH01000057.1:1386-7122 GCA_900472785.1 Hyphomicrobiales bacterium
CATCGAATGCTTGCCGATGCCGCCACGGGTATTCTTGACTGCCACCAGTTCCTTGGCGACGCCGAGGCGGCCCTTGAGGCCCGCATCGAGAGCGGCTTGGCTGACGAACGTCACGGATGAATTCGTCCGGCTCTTGCCGTAGGCGCCGAACATCGGACGATAATGCACCGGCTGCGGCGTCGGGATGGACGCATTCGGGTCACCCATCGGCGCCGCTGCGATCGTACCGCCGAGCAGCACCATGTCCGGTTTGACGCCGAAGAACGCCGGGTTCCACATCACGAGGTCGGCGCGTTTGCCGATTTCGACCGAGCCGATCTCATGGCTCAGGCCATGGGCGATTGCCGGGTTGATCGTGTATTTGGCGATGTAGCGCTTGACGCGCATGTTGTCGTTCTCGCCGGTTTCCGATGCCAACCGCCCGCGCTGGCGCTTCATCTTGTCGGCCGTCTGCCAGGTGCGGATCGCCACCTCGCCGACGCGGCCCATGGCCTGGCTGTCGGAGGAAATGATCGAGAACGCGCCGATATCGTGGAGGATGTCTTCCGCCGCGATGGTTTCCTTGCGGATGCGGCTTTCGGCAAAGGCGATGTCCTCGGGAATCGACGGCGACAGATGGTGGCAGACCATCAGCATGTCGAGATGCTCGGCCAGCGTATTGATCGTGTAGGGACGCGTCGGGTTGGTCGAGGACGGGATGACATTCGACTGGCCGCAGATCTTGATGATATCAGGCGCATGGCCGCCGCCCGCCCCTTCCGTGTGGAACGCATGGATTGTCCGGCCGCGGATGGCATCGATCGTGTGCTCGACGAAGCCGCTCTCGTTCAGCGTATCAGTATGGATCATCACCTGAACGTCATACTCGTCGGCAACCGACAGGCAGCAATCGATGGCCGCCGGCGTCGTCCCCCAGTCCTCGTGCAGCTTCAGCGATGTTGCTCCGCCCATGACCATCTCGACCAGTGCTCCCGGCAGCGAGGCGTTTCCCTTGCCGGCAAAAGCGAGGTTCATCGGGAAGGCATCCGCCGCCTCGATCATCCGGGCCAGATGCCACGGGCCCGGCGTACAGGTGGTGGCGAGCGTTCCATGCGCCGGGCCGGTGCCGCCGCCGAGCATGGTGGTGAGGCCGCTCATCAGTGCCTCCTCGATCTGCTGCGGGCAAATGAAGTGGATATGCGCATCCATGCCGCCGGCGGTGATGATCTTGCCTTCTGCGGCGATCGCTTCCGTGCCCGGTCCGACGATGATATCGACGCCCGGCTGCGTGTCCGGGTTGCCGGCCTTGCCGATCGCGACAATGCGGCCGTCCTTCAGGCCGATGTCGGCCTTGACGATGCCCCAGTGATCGAGGATCAGCGCGTTGGTGATGACGGTGTCGACGGCGCCGTCCGCGCGCGTCACTTGGCTCTGGCCCATGCCGTCACGGATGACCTTGCCGCCGCCGAACTTCACCTCGTCGCCATAGGTGGTGAAATCCTTTTCCACCTCGATGAAAAGCTCGGTATCAGCCAGACGAACCTTGTCACCGGTCGTCGGCCCGAACATCGAGGCATAGGCAGCACGGGACATCTTGTAGGACATGGGTTCGGCTCCTTCGAAAAACTCTTTAATTCAAAATCGTCTCAAGGCGTTTCAGGCGACCGGCGGCAACATAACCGTCCACCAGCCGCTTCTCGGCCGCAAATGGATGCCATTCCCAGCCCTGATGGCCAAAACCGGCAATGGCAACGCTGTCGCCCGATCGTTCGGCCTCATCCAGAACAGCTTCGATCACCAGAAGGCCGCTGCTCGGAACGACATAGGCCGAAGCCCCGGCAACCTTCAGGCGCTCGTCGGTTCCCGCATGCACCGCTGCGCTCAACTGGACCATTCGGCGCTCGGTCGCGTCCGCGAAGGCTTTAAAACCGGCACTGTAGTCGTCGCAGAAGTCCTCAAGATCGGGGTGCGAGACGGTCAATGCGGCGCGCATCGCCTCGAACCTTAGCGGATCGCGTGTGCACCAGATTTCGTTTGCCTGCCGCACGGGAGAACTCGCTTTCCATCGGCCGCCGCCAAGCATCGAAAGCGCCGGCCGGCCGGTGCTGCAGACCGCGATCACATCGGTTTTCGTGCCACCTGCGCCATAGGAGCGGCAATCGTTGAACCGCACGACGACATCGGCTGCATCGATTGCCGCCGCAAGCCCCTGCTGGATCTCGCCATTGCCGACGATCATGATGCTCCGTCCCGCGTTCAATCTCAAATCCCGGCCATCAATCGGCTTCCAGCATGTCTTTCAGTTCCGCCGTCCGCTTCGTCGTCAGGTCGGCAAGGCAGCCGGAAACCAGCATCGGCTCCATCGATCCGCCACGCGCCGAAAAACCGGAAAGTTCGCACTGACCGTCGCGGTATCCAATCCACGCCCTCTGCGCTTTCTTCAGGGCATCGACCGCACCAGCGAGATCGGGCATTGTCTCGGCCAAATCCGTGTCGACCTTGGCCATATGGGCCAAAACCGATCTGTAGGTCGTGTTCAGCAGCTTGTCGGCCGCTTCGTAATCGACGTTCGCGCAGTAGTTCATCTCGAACTGCGTCATCGCATTGCCGCAATCCACCTCCGGATCCTCCTGCGCTGCCGATAGGCCGGCAGTTGCGAGAATGCTCGTAAATGCAACTGCGCAAAACAGGATGCGATATCTCATAGGGCGCCCATCACGTCCTGCCGGAACCCATAGACCTCCCGTTTGCCCGTGAAAGGGATGAGATGGACCGTGCGGGTCTGGCCCGGCTCGAAGCGAACCGCCGTGCCTGCCGGAATGTCCAGCCGTCGTCCATGCGCCGCCGTGCGATCGAACGACAGGCCGGGATTGGTTTCCGCAAAATGATAATGACTGCCGACCTGCACCGGGCGGTCGCCTGTATTGGATACATCGAGACTGATGCTTTCCAGACCGGCATTCAGCTCGATCTCGCCCTCTGCTGCAATGATTTCGCCCGGGATCATGCGTCTCTCCTGTTCATACGGCAATCGGTCATGCGGCTTTGCCCGGCGCACAACCTTCGGCTTTCAGCACGCGCTGCGACGATGGCGGGTTGCCTTGAAGTTTTGCGGCCGGCCGAACGGGCCGCCGGACCAGCTCGCCGCTGCAATTCGGGCAGATGCCGCTCAGGGTGCCGACCGCGCAGTCCGCGCAAAATGTGCATTCGAAACTGCAGATCATCGCGTCACGGCTGTCCGGCGGCAGGTCCCTGTCGCAGCATTCGCAATTGGGTCTCAGCTGCAGCATGCCAGTTCCTCAGCGGATCGGTTCGTGGACGGTGACGAGCTTGGTGCCATCCGGAAACGTCGCCTCGACCTGAATGTCGTGGATCATCTCCGCAATGCCTTCCATCACCTGCTCGCGGGTGATGACATGGGCGCCCGCTTCCATCAGGTCTGCAACCGAGCGACCGTCACGGGCACCTTCGACGACAAAATCGCTGATCAGCGCGATGGCTTCCGGATGGTTGAGCTTGACGCCGCGCTCGAGCCGCCGGCGGGCCACCATGGCCGCCATGGAAATCAGGAGCTTGTCTTTTTCGCGGGGAGTGAGATTCATGCGTCGCCACCGATATTGCGTGCCAGATTACAATGTCCAGACTTTCGGCACTGATGCGCCTTTACGCAAGTGCGAAATGAGTGGGATGAGGATTTTTCTCAAGGCAAAACCGTCCGTTGCCGCAAGCCTGGCAACCAGTTTGTCTTCACCCGAAACCTGATAGTGGCTGACGCCGCCGGCCGTATCTCCAAGGCATGCCCGCAGCCGATCGACCAGCATTTCGCAATCGGGTCCGGTATAGAACAGCGTCGCAAAAGCCACCCTGCCACCCAGCACCGGTGCGGTCTGCGTCAGGCATCCGACGGCGCCGGAAAGCCGCATGTTTTCCGCATGCACAAGCACGCCGGACTTGCGAATGCGCCAGCAATCCTGGAAAAGGCCGGTCTCCATCGCCTCCTGCATCGCCGTGCGGCCAAGCAGCACCGCCTCGACCGCCAGGAACGCGCCGCCTTCGGCGATATCGACATCCAGACGGCGGGTCAGCGACGCACGGTCAAAGAGGATGGTTTCCTGCGGCAGCCAATGCACACTGGCATCCGGCCCGACCTCGATCCGGGTCTTCACGCCCGCCGTATCGGCGCTCGCCTTATAGATCTTTTCGCAGGCCTGCGTGGTCAGCGTCAGATGCGTGCCCGCGCCCGCGGCAAAGCTCCAGTCCATGCGGTCGCCGCCGGTCAGCCCGCCGGAACTGTTGATCAGCACCGCCTCCATCTTGCCGTCGAAGCTTTCGGGCAGCCTGATCTTGGCGCAGCCCTCCTGATAGAGTTCGGCGATGCGTGTGCGGCCCGCAAAGGGCTTTGCGACCAGCCGCCCCTTGCCCCATGCCCGCTGCGGAGCAATCACTGCTGGCTTTTCCATGAAATCCGCCGTCAGACTGTGAGGTGGCGGCGCGCTTCCGGCGTATCCAGCGTTTCGGCCGGGCCTTCATGCACGATCTCGCCACGGTCCATGATATAGACATGGTCTGCAAGCTCACGGCAGAAGTCAAGATATTGTTCCACAAGCAGAATTGCCATGCCGGTGGAATCGCGCAGGTATTGGATCGCCCGGCCGATATCCTTGATGATCGACGGCTGGATGCCTTCGGTCGGCTCGTCCAGCACNNTGTTGCTGGCCGCCGGACAAGTCGCCGCCACGACGCTTCAGCATGGTGTTGAGTACCGGAAACAGACTGAAGATATCATCCGGAATGAAGCGGTCCTTGCGCGCCACCGGCGCGTAGCCCGATTCCAGATTTTCCTTGACGGTGAGCAGCGGAAAGACCTCGCGGCCCTGCGGCACGAAGCCGATCCCCTGCTTGGCGCGATTGTAGGGCGCCATGCCGTTCAGAACCTTGCCGTTGAAGGTCACCGTTCCGGCACTGACGCCATGCTGTCCTGTGACCGCCCGCATCAGGCTGGTCTTGCCAACGCCGTTGCGGCCGAGCACGCAGGTGATCTTGCCCATGGGGGCTGTGATGGAGACACCGCGCAGGGCTTGTGCCGCGCCGTAGTGAAGATTGATGTTATCGACCGTCAGCATAGGGCGGCCCCCGCATCTTGGGCGGGCCTCCCCGCCTCTGTCCCTTCGGGACATCTCCCCCTCAANNCGACAGAGGGGGGGAAGCCGGCCCCGAACTGAAACCCAAACATCGAAACATTGTAATGCATGATCACCGCCCC
Organism: Hyphomicrobiales bacterium; assembly: GCA_900472785.1. Classification (GTDB taxonomy): domain Bacteria; phylum Pseudomonadota; class Alphaproteobacteria; order Rhizobiales; family Rhizobiaceae; genus Pararhizobium. The sequence goes on from UCJH01000057.1 coordinate 6,629, forward strand.
AGATAATTCTCGATCACCTTCGGATCGTTGCTGACGAAATCGATGGAGCCTTCAGCCAGCACCGAGCCCTCCGCCAGACACGTGACCTTGACGCCGAGATCACGGATAAAGCCCATGTCGTGCTCGACCACGACGACCGAGCGGGTCTTGGCGATTTCCTTGAGGAGAACCGCCGTCTCCGCCGTTTCGGCGTCCGTCATGCCGGCCACCGGCTCGTCGACGAGTAGAAGCTTGGGCTCCTGCGCCAGCAGCATGCCGATCTCCAGCCACTGCTTCTGCCCATGCGAGAGATTGGCTGCCAGATCGTCCCTGCGCGCCGTCATGCGCACGGTTTCGAGGATTTCCTCGATGCGAGCCTTATCGGCCGGCGTCAGGCGATAGAAGAGCGTCGAAAAAACACCGCGTTTGCGGTTGAGCGCCAGCTCGATATTGTCCCAGACCGTATGGCTTTCGAACACGGTCGGCTTCTGGAACTTGCGGCCGATGCCGAGCTG
>UCJH01000119.1 GCA_900472785.1 Hyphomicrobiales bacterium
GATTTGCGGACCATGATGACGTCGACGCGGTCGTTCGGCAGAATGAAACCGCCGGCGCCGGTTGCCACCGTGATTTCCGTCGCGACGGCGCGCTTGCCGGCCGGCAGCAGCGAGGACAGGATCTGGCTCGAGGAATCGGCGATCTTTTCCTGCCGGACAGGCTCGCCATTGAAGATGGGGAGGCGCACGACGACGCCGGCGAGGTCCGTCACGGCATTCGGACGAACGTCCTCGGTAATCAGACCGTCGACCACGCCGTCCTTCGGCCAGGCCATCCAGCGGATCGAATCGGGATCAAGCCTGGATCCGACCGGCAGGCTCTTGGAGGCGACCAGCACGTTGACGGAGGGCGCCTGTTCGATGACCGGCTCCGAAGTCTGAATGACCTGTTGACCGCCGGTGAGCTTCAGCGCCAGGAATCCGGCCAATCCCGCGGACACCACAGCCACTGCCAGAATGATAACGCGTACCGGTTTCATGATTCTTCCTGCGCCCCGAGACTCTTGTCTGCGCAGAATGGTCAGGAATTGGTGTAATTATGGTTAACAACGCGCTTACGATCGTGGTTAACAAATGATTTGCGCTGCAAATCCGGAGCCGGTGCCCGAAATCGGCGCCGGCGCAGCCGTCCGGCATCAACCGAATACGGCTAAATTAGTGAACCTGTGCGAAAGCGGCCTGCATCAGCGGCGAGGACGGGTAGGCGAGAAAACCGCCCAGACCGATGGCGATGCCATAGGGGATCTTCTTTGCCGTAAACAAAAGTTGCGGCACCGGAAGACCGGAGGCGAGGATGGTGTTTTCCTGGCTCCGCATCGCAAGGATGAGCAGGGTCAGCACCCCTCCGAGGAACGAGACGTAAATGAGGAACTCGGGGAGCGAACTGTTCAGGCCGAACCAGACGGAGCTTGCCGTCAGAAGCTTAGCATCGCCTCCGCCCATGATGTTGAGGGCGAACAGCACGAAACAGACTGCAAAGACGATCACTCCGGCGAGAAAGTGCATGCCGATCAGCGGAAGGCTCAGGCCGGCGAGAGGCGCGACGAGGATGAAGGCACCCAGAAGGATGGCGGACGCGCGATTGGGGATCGTCATCGTGAACAGATCGGAAAATGCCGCGATCGCCAGGCAAAGCGGAAATATCACAAAAATAGCGGCGCCGGCCAAGGTCGTCTCCATCGGTTGGCAGTCAACACGGTAATCTTACAGCGACTTCGTTACCGAACACCGAACAGGGATCGTCTCCTGATGCACGTCCGGCCCGAGAACGGGTGCAGCAATGCCAAATAAAGAAAGACTGCCCCGTTGCCGGAAGCAGCTTTCGATCAGTGCAGGACATATGATGTCGGAAGCTATTTGAGCGTCAGCTTTCCGCCGAGGTTGGTGAACTGCTTGTTCAGGTTGCCGCCGAGCGTTGTCGCGCCGGTGATGAGGG
>UCJH01000061.1 GCA_900472785.1 Hyphomicrobiales bacterium
TTGGGTCCGCCATGCAAGCGGGATGACCGCGCATCTGACCGAAAGGCACATGCGCCGGCCAGACCGTGCAGCGAAGCAGTTCTGCGCTTGAAGGAGGCCGGACCGCCTCCGAAAAACGCCTTGGGCCGCGCGAAAGCGAAGCCGCATACATTTCCTACCAGAGAGGCAACGCTTTCGCGCGGTTCTCCGGACTGACTTTTCTCACAAACCCGATGGGCGACACTTCGGGGCGTTTCGCCCTGCCCGGATTTTTGGGCGCCCGCCAGCAGGCCGAACACATGGAGGCATCAGATGGAACCCTACGAGACGGAGCTTTCCGACGAGGAACGCCGCCAGCGGCGCAAGTTTCGCCGGTTGCAACCGCGTCTGCGCGACGCCGCGACCGTGGCCGGGTTGTTTTCCGAATGCCGCTTTTCCCGATGCCGACGAGCGAAGGAGTGCCTCGGTCGACACCCGGACGCGGAGATCGGCAGCAGCCTTTACAAGAACTTTCCACCCTGCGTCATCAATTTTCAGCTTCACAAGGCCCTTGCCGACGGCCTCAACCGGATGGTCGAAGCGGGGGAGGAGGCGCTGCGATCCGAGGGCCGCAGTCCGCAGGAGATCGCGCGGGGTAGCCAGGATTATTACAATGCCCTTTGCAACGCCGACGATTGGCCGGAAGACCCGCTTGCCGGCGTCAATTCTGTGCGGGACCAGGCACGGGAAACGACGCAAAATCGGGCACCGGGTCGGAAGCGGCGGAAAGCATTGGGCAAAGCCGGTTGACGGTGTTGGCGTTGCGCAGCGTGCCGATGCCGAGTTTCTTCGTCGTCAGATGTGACAAAAGCCGGGTTTCGCTGGCCTTTNNTTTGGCCGAAATCGATCCAGAGATCCCCATCCACCGCCGCCAGCCGGATCCCCGGCTCCGCGATGGCCCGCAGCATCGCCAGCGCTTCCTCCGCCAGCGGCTTTCGCATGATGCGAACCCCGACTTGAGCGCCCTCAGTCTCCGGAAAGGGATTTTGGGCGGCAAGCCGCAGCCAGGCGTCGGCGGTGCGCACGAGGATATCGACGTGCTTTTCGAATCGCTGGCGAAACCCCTCCTCGAGCCGACCCTCGATGGCCGGGATCGTTTCGTCCCCTGCCCCAAAGACCAGATTGCCGGTCGCCACCAGCGTGCGCGGCGCCGCAAAACCCAGTTGCTGCACCATCGCCTTCAGGTCGGCCATCACCAGCCTTTTGCCAGGCCCCAGCACGATCGAATGCAGCAGCGCGACATGGAGATGGGAGCGGGCGCTGGAATGGGGTGCCATCGTCTCAGTTCCCCTTCGAAACGCGCCAGTACCGCCAGGGCGTCCACCAGCGTCTCGAGCCCGGCAGCGCCTCCGGCACCGGATCGAGCCCGCTCGTGCCGCCCGGCCCGCAGCGCATCACCCGAAACGCCGCCATCCAGCCGCCCGGCCAGAACCCATGCCGCGCAATCGCCTCGTAGCCATATTCCGAGCAGGTCGGAATATGGCGGCAGGAGTTGCCGATGAAGCCGGAAAGCGTCAGCTGGTAGAGGCGGATCAGACCCATGCCGAACAGCCGTCCGGGCGTCCTGCGAAAAGGTCCGGCCCAGTTGCGGCCGCGATAGGGGCGCGGGGTGGCGGCGTGCTCGCTCTTGCAGCCCGGCGCGTCGCACATCTCAGCCGGCTGCCTTTTCAAGCCGCCGCGCCTCGATCTGGCCGATCGCGTCGACCACCGCATCGAAGGTCAGCATGGTCGAGGCGTGGCGGGCCTTGTAGTCCTTGACGGGCTTCAGGAACCGCATGTCCTCGAAGCGCCCCGCCGGTCCCTCGCCGTCGGCCTTCAGCATGGCCAGCATGTCCTCGCGCGCCTGCTTGAGTTCGGCGGCCGTCGCGCCCACCACATGGCGCGCCATGATCGACGACGAGGCCTGCCCCAGCGCGCAGGCCTTGACCTCATGGGCGAAGTCGCTGACCTTGTCGCCGTCCATCGTCAGCCAGATTTTCACCCGCGATCCGCAGAGCTTCGAATGGGCGCTCGCTTCGGCATCGGCGTTCTCCAGGCGGCCGGAGCGCGGAATGTTGCCGGCGAACTCGAGAATGCGGCTGTTGTAGATGTCATCGATCATTTGGCGTGATCCGGTTGATATTGCGCGTTTCTGGGTGATCCCAGCATGATTTTCTATCGTATTCCGTAAAAAAACACACTGTCTCCCAAAGCGCCCCTTTCGGATGTATCGCGGCCTATTATATGGTATGTCGTGTGGGGGCGAGCGGTTCGCAAGAGCGAATGCCCGCCTGTTGTTTGGGAAACCGTGCCGGACGATGTGAGAGCCCTTAACCTCTCCAGATCGGAAAGCCCCGGAGCCCGCCGACGGAAACCAGGCCTGGAAATGTCAGGTCAATGGCCAGTGGCGAGTTGTCCGATAAAGATAAACGTCAAGTAACGCAGCGTTACGCCAAGAGGCCATGATGGATGCCATAGTCAAGAATTTTCCTGCCCTTTCCGCTGTCGACGATCGTCCAAGCCAGAAGGAAGCAGAGGATGCCGTTCGCGTCCTGCTCCGCTGGGCCGGCGACGATCCGACCCGCGAAGGCCTGCTCGACACGCCGGCCCGCGTCGCCAAGGCCTATAAGGAGCTGTTTTCCGGCTACGATCTTGCGGCCGAAGATGTGCTTGGCCGGACCTTCGACGAGGTCGGCGGTTACGACGATATCGTGCTGGTCAAGGATATTCCCTTCTTCTCCCATTGCGAGCACCACATGGTTCCGATCATCGGCAAGGCGCATGTCGCCTATCTGCCGGATGGCAAGGTTCTCGGCCTGTCGAAGATCGCCCGGGTCGTCGATATCTATGGCCGCCGCCTGCAGACGCAGGAAACCATGACGGCGCAGATCGCGAGGGCAATCGATGAAACCTTGCAGCCGCGCGGCGTTGCCGTGATGATCGAGGCCGAGCATATGTGCATGGCGATGCGCGGCGTCCAGAAACAGGGCTCGACAACGCTGACCACGACCTTTACCGGTGCCTTCAAGGCGGAGCCTGCCGAGCAGGCCCGTTTCATGACCATGCTGCGGGGCTTCAAGTAGGCGCCGAGACCATCGGAGCTTTCGGCGATGCCTATCATTTTCGACACCCCGTCCAGCGACAAGAGCGAACTGGAGGCCGGATCGGCCTTCACCCCGCGCTTCGACGGCAACGGCCTGATCACCGCCGTGGTGACGGACGCCGGCGACGGTATGCTTCTGATGGTCGCGCATATGAACGCCGANNCGAGACCGGCATCGCCCATTATTACAGCCGCTCGCGAAAAAGCCTCTGGAAAAAAGGCGAGACGTCCGGAAACCTGCAGACCGTCGTCGAGATCCGCACCGATTGCGACCAGGATGCCCTCTGGCTCAAAGTCAAGGTCGCCGGCCACGACGCCACCTGCCATACCGGCCGTCGCTCCTGTTTCTATCGGGCCGTGGATAAAGGCGACGGAAAACCGGTTCTTGCGATCGTCGACCACGACAGACATTTCCATCCCGACGAAATCTACGGCAAAAATTAAGCATCTGGCGCTTTTTAGTCCAGTTTTTGGCGGGATTCATCAATTCGCAACCAAACTGGGCGCGTAATCTGATGGAAGCGGGCGGTTCCGCCGGAAACAGCGGACCGGGCCGCGCAAGCGCAGACTACGCAACTATCGCAGGGGCTTGTGCGTTGTACGCCCAGCACATGCACGGTTCCAACAGTATGTTCTGCGGCATGGAGGTGCCGGATGTTGAACTGGACATTTAATCGCAGCGGAACGACCGCAGACGCTTCGGCCCCCGGTGGGCCATCCCTGACATTAACCCCTCCTCCCCCCATCGAATCCAGACCGGCCAAGGCGAAGATCGNNCCGACGAGGAAGGCATCGATGTCGGCATGATCGCCGGAACATCGATCGGCGCCCTTGTCGGCGGCTGCTACCTCGCCGGCAAGCTCGATGAGCTCGAAAGCTTCGCCCGCTCGCTGACCATGCGGCGCATCGCCGGCCTCCTCGATTTCGCGATCGGCGGCGGAGGCCTGTTCGGCGGCCTGCGGCTGACGCGGCGCATGCAGGAACATCTTCAGGACATGACCATCGAAGGTCTCGACCGGCCCTTCGTCGCGGTGGCGACCGAAGTCAACAGCGGTCACGAGGTCTGGATCGGCCAGGGCTCGCTGATCACCGCCATCCGCGCGTCCTACGCCCTGCCCGGCATTTTCGAGCCGATCAAGTGCAACAACCGCACCCTGGTCGACGGCGCGCTGGTCAACCCCGTCCCGGTCTCCGTCTGCCGCGCCTATGAGCAGCCGCTCGTCGTTGCGGTCAACCTCCACTATGACCTCTACGGCCGCTCGGCCGTCATCAAGCACAATGCCAGCGTCTTGCCGATGGAGACGTCCAAAAGACAGCCGGTACCGGAAGACGGCAACCCGCGTCTGGGCATGACGGGCGTGATGGTCCAGGCCTTCAACATCATCCAGGACCGGATTTCGCGCGCGCGCCTTGCCGGCGACCCGCCGGATCTGGCGCTGCATCCGAAACTGAACGATATCGGTCTGTCGGAATTCCACCGGGCCGGCGAAGCCATCGATCGCGGCTATCATGAAACAAAGGCCAAGCTCAGCGAACTGAAACGTCTTCAGGACGTCATGATCCGGTAGCTGCGCTTCCCACGGGACGCGCAGCCCGGATAATCAGGGCCGTCAGCAATCAGCCAGCGATGTAGGCCTTGATGTGTTCGGCCTCGCGTTCGATTGCCCTGATATGGGTTTTCACCGCATCCCCGATGGAAACGATACCGACGAGACGGCCGTTTTTCTCCACCGGCAGATGACGTGCACGAAGCTTGTTCATCATCTCCATCAGCGCGTTGACGCTGGTTTCCTCGGTGCAGCAATAGACGTTCGACCACATCACGGACGAGACCGGCTTTTCCAGACAGTCCGCACCATATTTCGCCACGGACGCGACGACGTCGCGTTCCGTCAAAATGCCCGCAATCCGGTCTTCGCTGTCGATAATAATCACCGCACCAATATGATTGTCATGCAGGAACGTCGCAGCCTCCCGCACGGTCATCTGCGGACCGACGGTGACGACGTTGCGCCCTTTTTCATTGAGAATATGCCGTACAGACATTCCAAATCTCCCATTTTGACAGCATCATGCGTCTGGCCGGGCGATCTTCCTGGCGAGCCCCGACGGTAAAATCCGTCGCAGACATCGCTCGATCGATGGTTTGCAATACCCTTCGCATTTCTCCTCATGCGAAAAGTCCATGCCCGGCCTCAGGAGGCACTCCAAATCCTTGCCTCCTGAAGCAGGATGGTGCGCCACCCGGGAGCGGAAATCAAGCGTCGTGGCGCGCAGCCGCCTCGGCCTTATCTGCGGGGATCGAAAAATCCGAAAAGGAAGAACCCGAAGAGAAAACCGCCGATATGCGCCTCCCAGGCGATGGCGCCCGCTCCGCCAACCGCAAACAGGCCAAGGCCGATCAGGAAATTGATGAGGAACCAGATGCCGGAAAACATCAGCACCGACCGGTTGGACAGCGCCTCGCCGATCGACAGGCGACGGTTGACATGGGCGAACTGCCGGCTGATCCGTCCGCTCGGCGAAAACACGAAGCGGGCGGCCGCTCCCATCAGGCCGGCGACGACCCCGGACGCACCGACAACCACCATCATCTCGCCCCAATGAAAGGCGACGTGCAACGCGACTGCCGCCGCCGCCGACAGACACCAGAAGACCGCCAGGCGCACCAGACCGATGCGGCGCACGACGGGCGCGCCGAAGGCGATCATCCAGAAGCCATTGAAAATCACATGTTCCCAATTGCCATGAAGCAGCGAATAGGTGACCGGGCTCCACAGCCAGGCAAATCCCTGCTCGGCCAGCGGATGATCGTAGCGTGCCGGCAGAAACGCAAAATTGAAGATGATCTCGTCATCGAGCGCGACCGGCAGCAGGTAGGTCCGTACGGCATGGATCGCCACCAGAACAAAGAGGATGACGACAAGCCCTCCCGGCAGATTGAAAGCCGGTTCTCGCACCGGCAGCGAAGGTGCCGCTTCGGTCAGCGGTTCGCCTACTGCCAAGGGTTCAGTTTCGGGAGGAAGGGCATGGCCCCTATGTTCGGTCATTTCTTCACACGTTCTTCGGAGGCTAAACCCAGGCCTACGGGCAAGCAACCGACATTTCTGTTGCGGCCAGAGCGACCGGTGCGTTTCAAGTGGCGGAAAACGGTATTTTCTAAGCAGCTATTGCGCGCAGATTTAGGCGGCACAATGCAAAACGTCCAGCGCGCAAAAAGTTCTTTCGAAACGCGTTAACGAAACATCGTCCCTGCCTTACGCTCGAAGAGGTCGTTTCGCGGATAAATCGGCAGCAGCGATCCGGCAAGCGGAGAGATGTTACCCATAAAAAAAGCCGTCCAGTCAGACTGAACGGCCGGTGAGCCCCCATTACCCCGAGCCCTAATTTTGTGCTGAAGGACAATCCTTCGAAGTGATGTCCGTTGATGCCACAGGCGGCCCGCGGCGGCAATCTAAACCAAATATTAACCTTAATTTCCGGCTGGCACGAAAATCGCGTGAGGAATGGCGAACGCCCTTCCTTCAGGGCCACATGTGCCATGACGGCACAGACGCTTGACAATGGAATTCGCATGCGCAGCAAGACGACCGCCGACATCTATGCCTATTGGGACGCCTTGCGCGGACACCGCGAGGTGCCTGCCCGCAGCCAGATCGAGCCGGCGGACATTCGCCATATCCTGCCCGATCTTTTCATTCTGGAACACAAGCCGGGGGCCGGCGTCCGCTTTCGCCTGGCCGGAACGCATATCTGCGCCCTGTTCGCACGGGAACTGCGCGGCTGCACCTTTGATGCCCTGTGGCTTGCCGACCAGACCAACCGGATGACCCGGATCGCAACCGAGGTCATGACGCGCAAGACGCCGGTGATCCTGTCCGCCACCGCACTCGCCGGATCCCGTGAGCGGCTGCCGATCGAGATCATCCTGTTGCCGCTGCGCTCGCCGGAGGGAGCGGTGGATCGTGTCATCGGCGCCATTGTCCCGTTGTCCCGTCCGCACTGGCTCAATGCGACCCCGGTCAACTATCTCGATCTTTCCGGCATCCGCGTTCTCGATACAGCAAGAACCAATGTCTTTCTTGGAAATCGCCCCGAAATTCCCGTTCCGCCGCAACCGGCACGCCAGCGGCATGATGGAATCGGCAACGCTATCCGGCGTGTCCTGCACCTGCGTGTTTTCGAGGGCGGACGGCAGGATTGATCCCCCTGCTACAAACCTTCTATTAACCCGCGCGGGTGTATGGTCCTTGCTTGAATGAACGTCTCCGCAGAGTGATCATGTATTCATTTCAGCAAGCACAGAATGCCGGTACAAAACAGCACAATGAAGGTGCGTTTCAGCGCGTCTCGGTGAATCTGACCGGCCGCCTCATGCTTGCCAACCACGACGAATACGAATGCACCGCGATCGACATGTCGCCGGGCGACGTCGTCTTCACCTGCGATGCGCGGCCCCGCGCCGGCGAACGCATCATTGCCTATGTCGATCACGTCGGCCGCCTGGAAGGCAACGTCTCGAAACTCGTCGATAATGCCTTCGTCATCCAGATCAACGCGACAGACCGCAAGCGCGAAAAGCTCGCTGCACAGCTGACCTGGATCGCCAACAAGCATGAACTCGGCCTGCCGGAAGATCGTCGTCACGACCGTCTCGCGCCGCGCAAGGTGCGCACCGAGATCACGCTCGACGACGGCAGCAAATATACCTGCCGCCTCATCGACCTTTCGCTGTCGGGCGCCGCCGTCGATATCGAGACCCGCCCTGCCCTTGGCGCCGCCATTCTGCTCGGCAGCATGAAGGGCCGCGTCGTCCGCCATTTCCAGGAAGGCGTGGCTATCGAATTCCTCGGCATCCAGTCGCGCGAAACCCTGCGCGAATTCCTGTAATTTACCCATCCGCCTTCGCCCAAACCGCGCCCGGACCTCCTGGCGCGGTTTTTCATTTTTGACGCATTTGCCGCAGACTGCTTAAAGCATGTGCCTGATGGCGCTCTGGCGTTCGAGTGTGTCACGACGGCACATCTCCCGTCTCTATCATCAAAATTTCACGGAAATCGGCGCGACACCGCTCCGAAAATGGTTTTTTTCGTGACGGCCCAAAAATATTTTTGAATATTTTTTGCCCGCTATTTGCGTATAAAACGCGACTTTTGCACCAGTTCGGACGTATATATGGGATCGCTGGATATCCGACTTCACGGCGGCGGCAGCATCAGAAAATTCCCGAGACGATCCTCCATGAATACGGATCTCCTAAAATTCTCGTATTATCAGCAGCTTGAATGACAAAGGCTTGGTGAATACGTCACCATTCGGCAAATTACAATTCAAATTTTAGACAGAATTGAATAAAAACAGCTTCAAGATTTAATCGAGCTTTATTTTATTTTTATACTTATTTTCTCTCATTTTGTACTTAATTGTACTTCCGGTTTTCGCGAGCAATAAAAAACTCGGTGTCATTGTCAAACCATAACGGGGAGACAAGAAATGACAGCAAAGACAATCGTGAAGGCCGGCTTGCTCGGCGCACTGCTTGCGGGACTGGCAGCTCAGACAGCTTGGGCTTTTCCTGCCAATATGGTGACATCAGGCTCGACCAATCCGCCCGTCGGACATTATGAATTCTGCAAGACCTCGCCGCAGGAATGCCGGTCGAACGCCAGACACGGCGGACCTGGCGTCCTGACCCGCGAGGGATGGAAGACGCTTCTTCAGGTCAACTACGACGTCAACGAATCCGTGACGCCGATGACCGACAAGGACATATATGGCGTCGAGGAGCGCTGGACCTATCCTGACAAGGTTGGCGATTGCGAGGACTATGTGCTGCTGAAGCGGAAAAAGCTGATTGAAGACGGATTTTCGGCCTCGGATCTGCTGATCACCGTCGTATTGCAGCCGAATGGAGATGGCCATGCCGTCCTCACGGTCCGCACGGATCGCGGCGACTTCGTCCTCGACAACATGCGCAACAAGGTCCTTCTCTGGTCGGACACCGAATACACATTTCTCAAGCGCCAATCCTCGGACGATTCGGGCCGCTGGGTGAAGCTTCAGGATGGCCGTGCCGTTGCCGTAGGTACCGTTCGGACACAATAGCCTTCGTGCACGCAGGCTTAAAGATTTGCGGTCCCGACCTTGTCCCCGGGTTCGCGCATAAAAAGGGCTTCGGTCAGTCCCCATCCCCGTCCCAGACCAAGGCCCTCCTGGCCGGTTCCGCTGTCCCCGGAACCGGCCTTTTTCATGCCCGCAGCATGATCAGCCGCCAAGGCCGAGCAAAGCGGCGCATTCAAGAACGAGCACGCCGTAGCAGCCTGCCCAGCCACACGCTATCACCGTAGCGACAGCACAATCGATTGCCGGCAGATGCCCCTCACGCCGCATTCGCCACAGCGCGGCGATAAAAAGCGCCGGCCCTGCGGACAATGCCAGAAGAACCGGCAGCGGACGAAATCCATCCCTCCCGCCTTTCGTGGAAATGGGCCATGCCGCCCCGACCACCACCCGACTGACATCCATGACAAGAAAGGAGACGCCATAGCCGGCGACAAGGATCAACAGGATTGTCTCGAGATTTACCATAAATTAACCCTGTTGAAGCAGCGTGGCGGATATAGACGACCTTCTGCAAATCCCGTGCCGCCACGGCTGTTTCATTCCGGAACACATGTCTGTCGGGCACTCATACACCGTCAACCTTCCGAGCGCAGGGCAGCGATCCGATGAGCGTTTCTTCCGCCGCATCTTCCGACGACCACAGCCCGCTGATTTCCCCGCGCTTCATCTATCGGGTGACGGCGGTTGCCGTCAGCCTTGCGGTGCTCACGGTCGGCATCAGCGGCGCCGGCCGGTGGTTCGGGCAAAGCCTGGCGCAAGCGGGGCATACGGCGAGCACGCAGACGACCGACATTTTCATCGGACGGGACCATTTGCGCCTGCCCGCAAATGTCATCCGTTTTGAAAACCAGCGCGTCACCGGTGTCGCCGAGCGAACCGACCTCTATGTGACCTGGCCTGCTCTCGAGGGCTACACCAACGAGAACCGCCAGCTCTTCAACGATGTCGATCACCCGGAAAACCTGATCTTCCTGCAGATTTCGCAGAGCACGATGTCACGCGACATGTCGGGGCGGCTCGAGCCGATCTACAGTCATCTTTTTGATGGTGCGCCTACAGAAGGACCGGGCGGCCTCGCCCGCCATGCCATGAAGAAAAATTCCGGTTACGGCGACGAAGTCATGTTCACGGCGGAAAATGCCGGAAAAGCCCCGTATGCCGTTCGTTGCATCCTGCCGCAGTCTGCCGCGCTCTCGACAAGCGCCGATTGCCAGCGGGATATTCACGCAGGCGGCGATCTTGTTGTGTTGTACCGCTTTTCGAGCCAATTGCTGCCACAATGGCAGGCCATCGACAAAGCCATTCTCGACTTCGTCAGCGCCAAACTGGTGATCGCCCCCTGAAATCCGAAGAGGCGTGAGGCAGGCGATGGCAAAAAAAATGGAACACCAGACAATCTCAAGCGCCGAATAGTGAAACCAATCATTCATCATAAACAGATTGGTAACGCTATGCCGATAGAGTTTTCAGAACGGGCGTTTCTGGAGGCGACGACCGGACGACATCAGTGAAAAAGAATGAAGAGTAGTGTAGTGTCCAAATCCCTATTGATCGGTTCCGTTCAACACACCCCTGTCCCATTCTTCCGGAAGGCCTGCAGAATACTGCTGGTGTCTCTGGTTGCGTCCCTGGCCATCGCCACCACCGCGTCCGCCGCGAAATACGCCGGCATCGTCGTCGATGCCAAGACCGGCAAGGTTCTCTACAGCGAAGATGCGGACGGCCTGCGCTATCCGGCCTCGCTGACCAAGATGATGACCTTGTATCTGACCTTCGAAGCGCTCGAAGCCGGCAAGATCACCAAGAACACGCCCGTTCCCTTCTCGAAGAACGCGTCTGCGGAGCCTCCGTCCAAGCTGGGCGTCCGCTCCGGCAAGTCGATTACGGTCGAGCAGGCCATGCTGGCGCTCGTCACCCGGTCGGCCAATGACGCGGCGACGGCGCTTGGGGAATTGCTCGGCGGGTCGGAAGACCGCTTTGCCCGGATCATGACCAACAAGGCGCGTGCCCTTGGCATGACGCGCACGACCTATCGCAATGCAAATGGTCTGCCGAACGGCGGCCAGGTAACCACGGCGCGCGATCAGGCGCGGCTTGGCCTCGCGCTGCGCCAGCACTTTCCGCAATATTACGGCTACTTCTCGACGCGCAGTTTCAAGTTCGGAAAGCAGACCATCGGTAATCACAACCGCCTGCTCGGCAATGTGCGCGGCGTCGATGGCATCAAGACGGGCTATACCAACGCGTCCGGCTTCAATCTCGTGACCTCGGCGCAGGCCGACGGTCGCAGCATCGTTGGCGTCGTGCTCGGCGGAAAGTCCGGCGGTGCGCGTGACGCACAGATGCGGGCGCTCGTTGCCAAGTACATGCCCACGGCCTCGCGTCGCGGTGGCGGCAACCTTGTGGCGGAAACCGCCGTTTCGCCGACCGTGCAAGCTGTCGAAGCGACGGCTTCAGAAGATGTCGCGGTCGTTCGCGGCGGCAGTTTCAATCTTCCGAACAATGGTCCGGTGCCCGGCGTACGCTACAGCGGCGAAACCACGCAGAGCATCGAGGTGGCCTATGCCGCCGAAAAGAAGCCGGTCAGCGACAATCCTGTGCTTGCCGAAACCGTTCAGCCGAACACGCTTGAGTCCCAGAGCCGCAAGATTGCCCGGGCAGCACCGGTTCCGGCCAGCGACCTCGACGATCAGGTCACCAATTCCGTCGACAGCGTGACAACCGCATCGACGCAGGCGGCGCAGCCCGAAGGCTGGGTTATCCAGATCGGCGCAACACCCGACAAGGACCAGGCCATGACGTTGCTCGAAAACGCCAAGGGCAAGGGTGGCAAGGCATTGCGCGGTGCCAAGCCGTTCACTGTCGCCTTCTCCAACGGCGGCGGCCAGCTCTACCGCGCCCGCTTCGCCGGCTTCACCAATCAGAACAAGGCTCTCTCCGCCTGCAAGGTTCTGAAGGGCAAGGGTTTTGCCTGCTGGGCGAGCCTGCAATAACAAATGAATGAAGTTTCGATTGCCGGCGCGTATTTGCCGGCGGTCCTCCTCGGATTTGGTACTGCGTAACGAGGTCAGTTATGGGAATGAATGAAAATGGAACCGGCAGCGCGCCGGTGTCGGAAAAGAAGCGCAAGTCACCACGTCTCGGTCTGCATCCGTTGCACGAAGCGGCGATGCGGATCGCGGAGATCGGTCTCAACCGCCCGCGATCGAAGACGAAGGATCTGGTGACCCTGCTTCTGACCCACGGCGCCCGTGCCTGGCGGTCGACGCAGCCGGAAGCCGATATCCACGTCCATGTGACGTCGCCCTCGGGCCGCTATCCGATCCGCATACGGATCCGCTGAGAGCCACGCAAGATTGTACAAAGCCCGGAACTGATCCGGGCTTTGTCGTTTCAGCCATTCATTTTAGAGAAGACCGAGCTCCGCAAGCTCCCGGCGCAATTCCAGCGGCAGTTCGCCGCCTTCGCCCGACAGCGAGGAAAGATCGCGCGGCGCCTCGCTTGCCTGGAGATAACGCCAGCCCTGGAAGGCGCGGCGCGGCTGATATTCGGTCTCGATGACCTCCGACCCGAGCACGAGATTGCAGCGACCGATGCCGTCTGCATCCTTGAAGGTTTCGATGTCCAACAAATTCTGGCGTGCCTGCACCTGCCCCTTGATCACCCAGTAGAGCGAACCACCGTCCAGCAGTTCATCCATGCGCTTCGGCACCATGCGCGTCGTATGGGTCGAATGGGGCTCCAGTCCGGCGGCGATCGCCACCAGGGCCTTGCGCGCCACCCATTCGCGCAAATCCTCGATCGTATCGGCGCCGACGCAGAGTTTGAGCAGATTTAAAGCCATGGCTGGCTTTGAACACCCGTTGTCCATCTTCGGTCAAGGCGCTTTGCGCCGCGATCCACAATCCTCGAAAACAGATTCAGCACTCGACGACATTGACGGCGAGGCCGCCGGTCGAGGTTTCCTTGTATTTCTCGTTCATGTCCTCGCCGGTCTGGCGCATGGTTTCGATGCAGGCGTCGAGCGGAACGAAATGCTGGCCGTCTCCCTTGACCGCCAACGAGGCGGCCGTGACGGCCTTCACGGCGCCGAGCGCATTGCGCTCGATGCAAGGCACCTGCACCAGTCCGGCGACCGGATCGCAGGTCATGCCGAGATGGTGTTCCAGCGCGATCTCGGCCGCATTCTCGATCTGCTCGGGCGAGCCGCCCATGACGGCCGCGAGACCGGCAGCGGCCATTGCCGCGGCAGAACCCACCTCCCCCTGACAGCCGACTTCGGCGCCGGAGATCGAAGCGTTGAACTTGATGATGCCGCCGATCGCGGCGGCCGTCAGCAAATAGTCGCGAATGCCCTGCGCATCGGCGTCCTCATGGAAATGCAGATAATAACGGATCGTGGCGGGAACGACGCCGGCCGCACCATTGGTCGGCGAGGTCACCACCCGGCCGCCGGCCGCATTCTCCTCATTAACGGCCATCGCGTAGACGCTCAGCCAGTCGTTGGCGAGCAGCGGGTTGATCTTGTTGGACCGCCATTCGTCCTGCAGCTTGTCGTGGATCATGCCGGCGCGGCGACGCACCTTCAGGCCGCCCGGCAGGGTGCCCGTCTGCGTCAGCCCGCGGTCGATACAGCTCTTCATCGCCGCCCAGATACGGTCGAGGCCGGCGTCAAGCTCTTCCGGCGACATCGAACATTCTTCATTCGCCCGCTTCATCTGGGCGATCGAGAGGCCCGAGCGCGCCGCCATCTCCAGCATCTGCTTCGCAGTCCCGAAGGGATAGGGAACCTTGACCCCGTCCGGCTTGTTCTTGCTCGCCTTCATCGCCTCGAGTTCGGTATCCGTCACGACGAAACCGCCACCGATCGAATAGTAGACGCGCTTCAGGAGCAGTCGCCCGTCGCGGTCGAAAGCGGAAAAGGACATGCCGTTGGCATGGCCGGGCAGCGGCACCTTCTTGTCGAAGATCAGATCGGTTTTCGGCTGGAAATCATAGGCGGGATGGCCGGGAGGCGTGATGCGGCCGGAGCGCTCGACCTTGTCGATGATCGCATCCATATGGTCGGGATCCACCCGGTCCGGCCGCTCCCCCATCAATCCGAGAACGACGGCGCGACCGGTGCCGTGGCCGATGCCGGTATGGGCAAGCGAACCGTGCAGACTGACCTTGATCGCCGCCACATGGGCATTGGCGGGGCGCGGCCAGTCGCTCGAGAGGATAAGATCGAGGAAGCGCACCGCAGCCGACATCGGCCCCATGGTATGCGAACTTGAGGGGCCGATACCAATCTTGAAGACATCAAAAACCGAAAGAAACATTCGAACTCCGCCCCGGACTGCATGGCGCCTGCGGCGCAACAAGATCATTTGTGAAGGAAGACTAGGCTATCTGACCGTCGCTATCAGGCGATGAACCGACATTACGCTTTGCGGGTGCGACATGCCTTGCCGCAAAAGTGGCGACACGGGCTTCCTTACCTCATGTCGTCACGATGGGGTCCACATTGCAAGAGGCGCTGTAAACTTTCCGTGCGTCTTGCATTTTGGTTGTTTCCTGCGAAAAACGGGTCATGACAATCGTGGATTATACAGCGCTAGCAATCTTCGGGCTCCTGTGGGCCGGCTTCAACTGGGCGACGGACGGGCAGAGGCTGTTCAAGCGCATAAGCCTGACCCGGCTGATGAACGAGCACCGCCGGAAATGGATACGCAATTCGCTCAACCGCGACCTGAAGATGATCGACACCCAGATCATTGCCGGCCTGCAGGCAGGCACCGCCTTCTTCGCCTCCACGACAATCTTCGCACTAGGCGGCTGCTTTGCCCTGCTCGGCGCGACCGATCAGGTCGAGGCGATCTTCAATGACCTGCCCTTTGTCTTTCATGGCAGCCGCAGCGGATTTGAACTCAAGGTCGGCGGCCTGATCGGCCTGTTCGGCTATGCCTTTTTCAAGTTCGGCTGGTCCTACCGCCTGTTCAACTACTGCTCGATCCTGATGGGCGGCATTCCGATGATGGGCGATGCATCCCGCGATCCGGAGGCCGCAGCACGGGCGGCTGAGCGCGCCGCGCTGCTCAACATCATGGCGGCCAAGCATTTCAACGCCGGCCTGCGCACGATCTTTCTCTCGATCGGCTATCTCGGCTGGTTCATCAGCCCTTACGTGCTGATCGTCCTTACCACCTTCGTGATCTTCGTGCTGCTGCGCCGTCAATTTTTTTCCGAAGCGCGCGCTGCCCTTCTTGAAGACACAAATCCCTGAAACGACACACCGCAAGACGGTTGGCGGCGCATATTGCGCAGGTCACCGCTGCGGGATCCGGGAACTGGAAAGCAAAATCATGGCGACCACCAACGCATCGATAGAGAGCGTCGCAGACGATGTCCAACCTGCGGCAAACGTGCGGCGCGGCCGCATCGTTGCCATCGATGCCCTGCGCGGCGCTGCCCTGATCGCCATGGCCAGCTACCACTTTGCCTGGGACCTGGAATTCTTCGGTTATGTCGACGGCGGGACGACGGGCGCCGGCCTGTGGAAACTCTATGCGCGAGCGATCGCCAGCAGTTTCCTGTTCCTCGCAGGTTTCAGTCTGGTCCTCGGGCACTACCCTACCCTGCGCGTTCGTTCTTTCGCGATCCGGTTTGCAAAAATCGCCGGCGCAGCCCTCGTCATTACGATCGCCACCTGGCTTGCCTTTCCCGACAGCTTCATCTTCTTCGGCATCTTGCATTCCATCGCGGCCGCCAGCCTGATCGGGCTGCTTTTTCTGCGCCTTCCTGTCGTCGTTACACTTCTCGCAGCCGTCGCCGCCTTCCTGGCACCGAATTATCTGAGGTCCGCCGTCTTCGACAGCCCCGCGCTCTGGTGGGTCGGCTTGTCGGAAACCTTGCCACGCTCCAATGACTATGTGCCGCTCTTGCCGTGGCTTGCACCTTTCCTGACCGGCGTTGCAATGGCCAGGATTGCCGTTTTCCGGCAATGGCTGAAGCGTCCGCTTGATGGCGACGACCGCCAGCCACGATGGAAAGTTGCCCTGATCTTCGGCGGGCGTCATAGCCTTGCGGTCTATCTATTGCACCAACCGCTGCTGATCGGCCTGGTCTACCTGTTCTCGCTGGGTTTTCCGGCGGCAAAGCCCGATCCTGTTTCCGTGCGTCGCGCCGAATGCGTCGCGACCTGCAGACAGCAGGATCCTCAAGGTTTTTGCACCGCGTTCTGCGACTGCACGCTCAACAAAATGCTGGAAGAAAACCTGTTCACGGCCTGGAATGCCGGCCAGATCGACGGCATGACCGATGAGCGGATTGGTCGAATTGCCGGACAATGCACGGCGGATGCGGGCGCGAAGAATTAGAAGCCCAATCTTGACGACCCGCAGGTATGCCCGCTGACCTGCGAGAACGGATCAACCTGTGCACGGCCAGAACCGTCGTCCGGTGTAGGGCGCAGGATCAGGTGCTGACGCCGATTTCGGCGAGCCGTGTCAGGCAGGCTTCCTCGACATTGCTGAGTTCTTCCAGCGTATCGTCGATATCCTTGCGCTTCTGGCGCAATTCGTCCCGCTTTTCCTCGACGCGTTTCATCAGCAGCCGAAGCTGGCCAGATTCGCCCGGCGGATCCTTATAGACCTGAATGATTTCACGGATTTCGGCGATCGTGAATCCGATGCGGCGGCCTCGCAGGATTTCCATGATCAGCCGACGATCGGCCGAGCGGAACAGACGGGTGCGCCCGCGGCGCTCCGGATGGATGAGACCTTCGTCCTCGTAAAAACGCAGCGTGCGGGTGGATACACCGAATTCCCGCGTCAGCTCTGTAATGGTATAGTATTTGTTCACGCCATCTCTCGTCTGCGTCGACTGAAGGATGAGTTTATTGACTTTGACGTAAAAGTCAAACTTTTGCCGGTAATCCTCCCTAGTGGATTCCGAACCACCAGGTCGCAAGGCCAAGAAAAGCGAAGAATCCGGTTACATCCGTCACGGTCGTCACGAAGACGGCCGACGAAACCGCGGGATCGGCTCCAAACCGGTCGAGCAGCAACGGAATCATGATACCGGCCAGAGCGGCCGCAATCATGTTGATGAGCATGGCCGTTGCGATGATGCCGCCGAGGTTGACGTCCTGGAACCAGGCGCCGGCGACGATACCGATCAGCAGGCCGAACAGGAGGCCGTTCAGCAGCCCGACGCCCGCCTCGCGGCGGACGATGCGCCAGGCATTGTGGATGTCGAGATCGCGGGTGGCGAGTGCCCGCACCGTGACCGTCATGGTCTGCGAACCGGCATTGCCGCCCATGCCGGCAACGATCGGCATCAGCACCGCCAGCGCAACGATCTGCTCGATGGTCGCCTCGAACAGGCCGATGACCGAAGCGGCAAGGAATGCCGTCAGAAGGTTGACCAGGAGCCAGGGAACACGCGAGCGCGACGTGCTGCCGATCGAATCGGACAGCTCTTCGTCACCAACGCCGCCGAGGCGCATCAGGTCTTCCTCGGCTTCCTCCTGGATGACGTCGACGACATCGTCAATGGTCAGCACGCCAACGAGACGGTTGTTCTCATCGACGACGGCCGCCGACAGAAGGTCGTACTGCTCGAACAGCTGGGCTGCCTCTTCCTGGTCCATCTCGGCCGGCACCGGATGGTTGGTTTCGCGCATGATCGTCTCGATCTTGACGGAGCGCTTGGTGCGCAGCACGCGGTCGAGATCGAGCGCGCCCAGCAGCTTGAACGTCGGATCGATGACGAAGATCTGCGTAAAGCTTTCGGGCAGGTCATCGTCTTCGCGCATGTAGTCTATGGTCTGGCCGACGGTCCAGAACGGCGGCACCGCCACGAATTCCGTCTGCATGCGACGTCCGGCCGTGCTTTCCGGATAATCGAGCGAACGCCGCAGGCGAACCCGTTCGGTGAACGGAAGCTTGGCGAGAATCTCTTCCTGGTCTTCCTGATCGAGGTCCTCGAGAATGTAGACCGCGTCATCGGAATCCATCTCGCCGAGAGCAGCGGCAATCCTGTCGTTCGGCAGATGTTCGACGATATCGAGACGGATCGCCTCGTCTACCTCTGTCAGCGCCGACAGATCGAAATCGTCTCCCAGCAGCGAAACCAGCGTGCGCCGCTGTTCCGCCTGTATGGCCTCCAGAAGATCGCCCATTTCAGAGGCGTGCAGGCGCGCGACGTGCTGGCGCAAATACAGGAGGTCGCGATCGGCGATCGCAGCGCCGACATGCATGAGATAATCGGTGCGGACAGATCCGTCTTCGGAGTAAATATCCTCGTCCTCGAGGATTTCCGCCACGACAGGGCCTTCCTTACGATCGCCTTCGCCGGTATCGCTCATCCTGTCGCCCTCGAAACCGCTGCCGCCATCCCGTGGCAGGCACAAGGCCTTGCGGAGACGGGGCGAAATGCCAAATGCCGGTTGATTACACGCCTCGCCGACGAGGCCTGTCCTGTTCTGCTAGCGCAAAGCCGCATCAAGGTCCACATCGCAAGCATCTATGTGGCGCCTGAAGTTCATATTTTGTCCAAGCTGTTGCAAAATAATAAAAAAAGAGCTGCTATCGAAGCCATTATCAAGGAAGAGCTTCATGGCGATCAGACCTATCCTGCGTTTTCCCCATCCGCTGCTGCGCACGCCCGCGGCGGCCGTTACACTCTTCGATCCGGCGCTTGCGGCCTTGGCGGACGATCTCCTGCAGACGATGCGTGCCGCGCCGGGCATCGGGATCACCGCCCCGCATATCGGCATCATGCAACGTGTCGTGGTGATCGAAATCAACGCGGAATCCGGGGTACGGACCTATGTCAACCCGGTGGTGATTTCCCACGCGCCGGAGACCATGCGGCATGTCGAAGGCAGCGTCTCCATGCCGGGCGTCACGGAAGAGATCGAGCGGCCGCGATCC
This sequence comes from Hyphomicrobiales bacterium, assembly GCA_900472785.1. Lineage (GTDB taxonomy): Bacteria > Pseudomonadota > Alphaproteobacteria > Rhizobiales > Rhizobiaceae > Pararhizobium. The sequence goes on from UCJH01000061.1 coordinate 19,141, forward strand.
GTGCGCATCCGCTTCCAGACACTTGGCGGCGACATTCGGGAGGAGGAAGCCGACGGGTTTCCAGGCATCTGCCTGCAGCACGAGATCGATCAGCTCGACGGCATCTTCTGGATCCAGCGGTTGTCCAGACTGAAGCGGGAACGCGTGATCAAACGCTTTGAGAAGCTCCGCTTCGGCCAGGATTGACGGCGATTGTCTGCTTCCATGGTGATGTAAATAAAGTCCTGCCGACACAATATAGTTAATTGCGAGCATTTGCAGCGGAGCATAGCAATAGACGCATCACAAGCGGCAATGCGGGAGCAAGCCATGCAAACCGACGACAGGAAAGTGCTTCCGGACATTTCGCCGGAAGACCTCAGCATGCTGCAACGGGTCTTCAATGACATCTGCGCACGCAAGGGATGGACCATCGACAGCCCGGCTGCAGCCGAGGACGCGGCACGCGTCATACATCTCTTTCAACACGGCATTCGCACCGAAATCAAGCTGACGCATATGCTGATGAGCGACACGGATGCAATTGCCTCCTAACGCCTTTACCTAATACGAAATGAGGCGCCGTCCGGGGAAATCCATCCATATCTCCCCAATAATGGACCGCAATGCCCGTCATCCGCCGGCACGTCCAAAGCTCCCCCCCACTGGTGGACCGGCGAGGTATAGTATATTTCACTTAAACGGCATGAATATCTTCGCAGTTGGGGATGGGGCAGCTATGAGATTCCGTCGCGATGCGACCGTGACCCTGGCGATTGCGATCATCATCGTGATTGTTGCAGCGGCAGCTCTTTCAAGCCGACTTTTTTCGGGCATGACCGACAATGTCGAGGAAAGCCAGTTCAAGCTGATGCGTGCGATCGTCGAAACGAGTTTCAAGGACGCCGAAAACAAGGCTTTGGCTCGCGCCGACCTCATCGCCGAACTGCCGAATGTCCAGCGTTTGTTTGGCACGCGCGACAGGGCCGGCCTGCTTGCCGAACTGAGCAAGGCCTATGCCAATCAGAAAGCGCGTTATGGGGTCGATCAGGCGCAATTCCATGTGCCGCCGGCGACGTCCTTCCTCCGGCTGCATGATCCGGCGACTTTCGGCGATGACCTGACGGTCTTTCGCCCCATGGTGGTTGCTGTCAATCGCCGCCGCGAACCGCTGAAAGGCATCACCATCGCCCGCAACGGTCCGGCCATCTTTGGCGTGACCCCGGTTTTCGACGCCGCCGGAAAACATCTCGGCAGTTTCGAAGTCGGCATTGATTTCGGACCTCTGCTCGCCGGATTGAAAACCGCCTACGGCCTCGATCTCGCGCTCTTTATCGACGAGCAGGGACTGAGGGAGTTTGCAAAGGGCATCGATCCGGCGCTCCTCGGCGAAGAAAACCGCGTGGGCCGATACATTCGCTTCAAATCCACCAATGCCGCCCTGATGGGCGAACTGATCGCGCCGGCCGATATCGCCGTCGTTGCCGAGACGGTCAATTATGTCCGTGAAGCGCAGGGCGTCGTGCGCGGTGTTACGCTCCTGCCGCTTGCCAACAGCGCCGGCACGCCGGTCGGCGTCGTCGCGGTTTCGTCGGATTTCAGCGGCTCGCGAGCCGCAGTGAACCGTTCGCATGTCTGGCAGACGCTGATCACCCTGCTGTCGATCATCATCCTCGTCGGCATCGTCGTCGTCGTCATCAGGGGATTCCTCGTCCGGCCGCTTCAAGTGCTCAGCGAACGCTTCGACCGATTGAACTCCGACGAAAAGCCCGAACCGATATCCGGGGCTGAGCGTTTTCCCCAGGAACTACAGGTCTTCGTCCGCCTTTACGAGAAAGTCCGGACGCGACGCGGCGCCGGGGGCGGATCGTCATGATGGCGCGTCTTCGGTCCGTTGGAACAGGCGCAGGTCTTTTCATCCTCCTGCTCGCCTTTGCCATGACGGGTGTCGCAAATGCCGCGAACACCGATTTCCCCCGCGACAAGGGGCTTCCGGTGCTCGTCAATGTCGGCGTGGCGTTCATGGAACTCCTTGAATTCGACGAGAATGCCGGGNNCGACGTTTCAGGCAACGGTGGATGTGCGCATCGGATGGACGGACTGGCGGCTGGCAACAGCGGATGCACCGGCAAACACCCCGCCTGAAATTCTGCGTGATGCGGCTGCTGAGACGCGCATGCGCTCGATCTGGCTGCCGCCGGTCGTGCTGGCGAACCAGAAGGGCGACGCAACCTTTTCCGCTCATGGACTGCGGATTTTCACGGATGGACGGGCGGAGCTGCTGCATCGCATGACGGCGACATTCACGACAGATGTGGATGTCGGCCGGTTTCCCTTCGACGATCAAAAACTCGCCGTCGAGGTCGCGCTGCGAGGATTGACCGTTGCGCAGGTGGCGCTGCGGTTCGACCAGTCGGATATCGACTTCAGTCGCCCTGCCCGCGAAGCGTCGCTGACCGGATGGAGCGTGGGGCTTGTCGATCTGCAGGGCAGCCCGATCCCCGGCTGGTATAATTCCTCCGAGGACAGGGTGGTCGCAACGCTGTCGCTGCAACGGCAGCCGGGCCTCGTGGTGGCATCGATCTTCATTCCGCTGTTCGCCTCGTTGCTGATACCGCTGCTGGCCATCTGGCTGAATTTCATGGACGACGGCGTCTTCCAGGTCGAGACGCATGAGATGGTCAATATCATCATCGGCGGGCTATTCACGGTCATCGCCCTGAATTTCACCGTTTACAGCAGCTATGTCGTCCTGTCGCTCGGCGACAATACGGTCAACAGGCTGTTCGCGCTCAACTACCTCACGCTGGCGACGGCACTGATGGTCAATATCCTCTTTGCACGCTTCAACCTGATCGCCCGGATATTCCATCCCTATGTGCAGGAACAGGCCTACTATCTGATCATGTGGGCCATTCCCGTGGCCGCCCTGTCCATCGCAATCTCGTTGATGATGACCGCCTACGTCTAGACGCCGGCACGCGCTGCGCCTTGAAAGCACATCGAGAATCCGGGCATAAAAAAACCCGCCATAGGCGGGTTTAGTTTTTGGTGCGGTCGAGAAGACTCGAACTTCCACGGGTTGCCCCACAGCGACCTCAACGCTGCGCGTCTACCAATTCCGCCACGACCGCATCGTGGTAGTCGCCGTATTGCTCCGGCGCGGCTGCATGTAGCAAAAGCATTTGGGGTGCACAAGGGCAAGGCAAGAGAAAGTTGACGGGATTGTGAACTATTTCAACAGCCTGCCGATGGACTACCCGGAAACGCTGGACTCTTGGCTTTCGACATACCATCTAGAACCCGACATCAGGGCCGAAGACACAGATGCAGCGCGACGATCTCGATATTACCTTTCTTGCAAAACCCGGTTCGCCACCGATCCGCTGGCGGATCGCAGACGCTGCGGTCGCCTACGAGGAGGCTGTCGCCGTGATGGAACGGGAAGCTGCGGCCATTGCCGCCGGCGAGGCAGACGAGCTGGTCTGGCTGGTCGAGCATCCGCCGCTCTATACGGCCGGCACGAGCGCCGACAGCGGCGATCTGGTAACGCCGGGCCGGTTTCCCGTGTTCCAGACCGGTCGCGGCGGCGAATACACCTATCACGGGCCGGGCCAGCGCGTCGTCTATGTCATGCTCGACCTGAAGCGGCGGCGGCAGGACGTTCGGGCTTTCGTGGCGGCGCTGGAAAGCGTCGTGATCACAACGCTGGCCTCGATGAATGTGCGCGGCGAACGCAGGGAAGATCGTGTCGGCGTCTGGGTCCGGCGGCCGGAAAAGCCATCGCTCGCCGATGGTAGTCCGGCAGAGGACAAGATCGCCGCGATCGGCATCCGGCTGCGGCGCTGGGTCAGCTTTCATGGCCTTTCCCTGAACGTCGATCCGCAGCTCGATCACTTCGACGGCATCGTGCCCTGCGGCATCCGGGGCTATGGCGTCACCAGCCTCGTCGATCTCGGCCTGCCGGTGATGATGACGGATGTGGACATTCGATTGCGGCAGGCGTTCGAAACAATCTTCGGCCCCCTTGCCGAGGAAAGCGCCTGATCAGCCGAACAGGCGGTCTGTCGCATAGATGATCGCATAGCCATGCAGGGCAACGGCCGCATAGAGCCCGAAACCGCTTACCAAGCGCTGCACCGTCGTCATCTCGTCCAGCCGGTGGCGCGGTTTGATCCCGCCCCGCGCCATCAGGCTCAGGAGCGCGAAAATCGCCAATCCGGCCAGAAGCGCCGGCGTCGGCAGCCCGATGCGCCAGCCAATGGCCAGGATCACCAGCGTCACCAAGAAACTGCCGATCATCAGGCTATGGCGGGAACGAAAGACCTGCCGCAGCACCTGCCCGCCGTCGAAGCGGTTCATCGGCAACAGGTTGAGAAGGTTGAACGCGCCGAGAATCAAGAGGAAGATCAAGATTGACGGCCCCGGGATCAGCCCCAACGGCGCCTCGCCCCCGGCATTGTGCAGGGCGACCGCGACAGGAACCAGGAAAGCGGACAGTCCGGCTCCCATCAAGGCGCAGGTCGCAACCTCGAACAGGGAATTATAGGGTCGCCCGCCAATAGCGATCCCGCCGAGCAAGGGCACGAAAATCATGCGCACAGACTTATGGCCGAAGGCACGATACGCTGCCATATGGCCGAACTCATGCAGGACGATGACCAGTGTGAGGAGCACCGACATCATCAAGCCATGACTGTTGAGCCCGAAGAACGGCCAGAGAATCAGCGTCGATAACAGGGCAAGGCCTACTTGGACCAGCGGATGCTCGAAACCGCCGCGGATCGGCAGGCTTTGCCCGGTTTCCAGCCATTGCTGCAGCGCTAGCATCTCTCGGCGCATGGAGAAGAAGCGAAAGACCAGGAAGGCAAGGCCGCGATAACGGTCCGTCTGCTCAAGCGTCAGAACGACGCCGTCGCCCTGCACGGCGAGCCGGCGCTGCTCCCGGAAATCTTTCCAGAAAGCAACGTCCAGCGCACTGTCCTCCAGCACCCGAAGCTCGCATCGCCTGTCCATACCGTCGGCCATGATCTGCTCGGTTACGGCAAACTGCCGGACGATCGGCTGGCCATGCCTGTCGAGATGCGTGAACGTCTGCTCGACCCGCAAAACGGCGCCGGGCAGAACGCGGCTCGAAAGAACGGCATGATGCCAGTCCGCCGATCGCCCCGTTGCGGAAACCGCTTTCCAAACCGTGTCGCAGTCCGCCTGGAGGCGTCGGCTGACACGCAGGGTCCGCCTGCCGACGGGAGCAGCCATCAACAGCCAAAGCAGCCCCATATTGATGACGAGCAGAGTGACTGCCGATGCATATGCCGTCATGACCAGCCCAACCTTTGCGCGGCACCGGGTCTATTGGCAGAGCGAACGATAGCGGACATCGGGAACATGCGACCACCGGCAAACCGACCTTGGCCGCATGTTCCGTGCGATGTCACGCCGCAACGACCTCGCCGATGGCGCCACGCAGGACGCCCATGGATTCGAGAATCTGATTTTCGCGCGCAGTCGGGATACCACCCCTCGATCGCGCGATCGCGCTCATGATGCGGCATGCCATATGGACGTCATCGCCGTCCAGGACCGGTCGTCGCGAATGGCGCATCGCCGCCCAGGCACCGGCATTGTCGCGGATACCGATCCGGATTTGCTGGAGCGCGAAGATCGTCAGGCTGTCGGGCACGAAGGGCGAAACGTCGATGACATGGAACAGGAGTTCCAGTTCGATCGGCGAGTTGACCGTTCCGCCCGTCGAAATCATCCCGATCAGCCAGGCGGCATTGTGTTGGTCGAGCGACCCCTGCGGATAGCAGTGGTGCAGGACGAAGCTGCTGAGGGAATCGATGAAATAATGATGCCATTCCGGACATTTTTCCGCGCAGGCCGTGTTGATCGCGAGAAGCGTCGCGGCCTCCTGCGACGAGGTTATCCCGTGCACGAAAACGTGTTCGCGCAGGATATCGATGTCCATCGATGTCAGTCGCGGTTTTCCGGCGATCCCGCATGCCGGTTGAGAAAGACGAAGTTCACCCATCTTTGCCTCCTGTTTCGTCATGAAACTGGAATCTAGGATGCTGCCGCAGCCATTTCAAATCCGCAAAGATTCTGCCTTAGCAAGGACTTTAGAGATTCATTCAATGTTTAACTTTCAACCCGCACCCGGCGCTCCCGCCAGATGATGAACAGGCCGGAGGCGACGATGATGGCGATGCCAAGCCATTTCGAAGGCGTAGGAAAATCACCGAAAATGGCAAAGCCGAGAACCGTGGCTGAAATGATCTCGAAATAATGGAACGGCGCCAGGATCGACACCGGCGCCGCCTGGAACGCCTTGACCACCAGGAGGTGACCGTAGCCGGAAATCGTGCCGAGCGCGATGACCAGCAGCCAGCCGAGGCCGCTGCCCGGCAAGGAGGGCACGAAATCGACGCTGCCGATCATGGCGCCGACGGCGATCGCCACGACCATGAACAGCGAGCCGCCGACGCCGGCAATGGTCTGCATGACGAGCGGCGTATCGGAGGAGCCGACGGCGCGGTTCATCAGCAGGTAGCAGGCGAAGAAAAAAGCGCAGAAGATCGGCAGCAGCGATTTCAGACCGAAGAGTTCGAAGCTCGGCTGAATGACGATCATGGCGCCGCCAAAGCCGACGACGATCGCAGCCCACCGCCGCCAGCCGACTTTTTCGCCGAGCACCAGCGCCGACAGGCAGGTGAGAATGAAGGGCTCCACGAAATAGATCGCGAACACATCGGCCAGCGGCATGTATTTGACCGATATGAAGAACAGCAGGGCGGCGGCGGCGAGCAGCACGCCGCGCAGCAGGTTGACCCACAGCCGGTTTGGACGCAGTGCCTTCAGCCCGCCCGTGGACAGAAGAAGCGGCAGCGTCGAAACCAGCTGGAAAAAGAAGCGGTAGAAGGTCACCTGTCCCGGCGACATGCCCTGATAAAGCGCCATGTATTTGGCGATCGCATCCATGCAGGGAAGGATGACCATGGCAAAAAGCATGATCGCGAGACCGTGCATGACGGTGTCGGCGGGAGGCTGCACGGAGCGTTCGGTGTTGGTCAAGATTTCGAATCCTGTCGGCGGGACCCGGACCTTATCCGCTTCCGGGACTGTTTCAATCAAAACGACAATGTCCGTATTTAGCCGCATGATCATGCGGATGTGCGACGCATACGGCGCTTCCTGATGATTTTTTGACGTGAAGGACGGGTCCCATTCCGCCCGCGTCCTATAGAATTCCTTTTCAAGGCAACCTTCGCATCGGATTGCCGCGTCCGCCCGGACGACAGCTCGCAGGCCAGCCAAAAGGAGAAAACCATGCGTTTATCCACCGAAGCCGTCATTTCGAAGCTCCGCCCCAAGACTGACAACGATACCCTGGGCGGCCGCATCTGGCGGGCACGGGACGCCATGAACCTTTCGACGAAAGATCTCGCCAACCAGCTCGGCGTGCGGATAGACACCATCGCCGCCTGGGAGCGCGACCGCTCCGAACCCCGGACCAACCGCCTTTTCATGTTGGCCGGTATCCTTGGCGTGACACCTGCGTGGCTGATTGCCGGGATCGGCGATGCACCGAAGGACGATCTTTCCCAACCGGCCACCTTGCGGCTGCGCGATCAGCTGGCAGCCATCCGGAAACTGCACGATGAGACCGGAAAGGCGATTTCCGCCCTTGAGGTGGAGCTTGCCCGCGTCCTACAGGACATTCAGTAATACATTATCCGATTCTGCCTTGAGCGCCGCCGACAGCTCTGCAATTGTGGCGCCAGCAGTCTACAATCTGGGAGAAAAACACCATGGACGTTCGCGCCGCTGTAGCCGTTCAGGCTGGCAAGCCTTTGGAAGTCATGACCGTGCAGCTGGAGGGTCCACGGGCGGGCGAAGTGCTGGTCGAGGTCAAGGCGACCGGTATCTGCCACACCGACGAATTCACGCTCTCGGGCGCAGACCCGGAAGGCTTGTTTCCCGCTATTCTCGGCCATGAGGGCGCAGGCATCGTCGTTGATGTCGGTCCGGGCGTCACCTCCTTGAAAAAAGGTGACCACGTCATTCCGCTCTACACGCCGGAATGCCGCGAATGTTATTCCTGCCTGTCACGTAAGACCAATCTCTGCACCTCGATCCGATCAACTCAGGGCCAGGGCCTGATGCCCGACGGGACGAGCCGATTCTCAATCGGCAAGGACAAGATCTTCCACTACATGGGCTGCTCGACCTTTGCGAACTTCACGGTGCTTCCGGAAATCGCACTCGCCAAGGTCAATCCCGACGCGCCGTTCGACAAGATCTGCTACATCGGCTGCGGCGTCACCACCGGCATCGGCGCCGTCATCAACACGGCCAAGGTCGAAGTCGGTTCGACGGCGATCGTTTTCGGTCTCGGCGGTATCGGCCTGAACGTCTTGCAGGGCCTAAGGCTTGCCGGCGCCGACATGATCATCGGCGTCGACATCAACAACGACCGCAAGGCCTGGGGTGAGAAGTTCGGCATGACGCATTTCGTCAACCCGAAGGAGGTCGGCGACGACATCGTGCCCTATCTCGTCAACCTGACGAAGCGGAACGGCGACACGATCGGCGGAGCCGATTACACCTTCGATTGCACGGGCAACACCAAGGTCATGCGCCAGGCGCTGGAATCGTCGCATCGCGGTTGGGGCAAGTCGGTGATTATCGGCGTTGCCGGCGCCGGCCAGGAAATCTCCACCCGCCCCTTCCAGCTGGTCACCGGCCGCAACTGGATGGGTACCGCCTTTGGTGGCGCCCGCGGCCGCACCGACGTGCCGAAGATCGTCGAGTGGTACATGCAGGGCAAGATCCAGATCGATCCGATGATCACGCATACGATGCCGCTTTCCGACATCAACAAGGGGTTTGACCTCATGCATGCCGGCGAAAGCATCAGGAGCGTGGTGATCTACTAGTTTTGCCCCAAAATTCGCCGTCGCTTTCAAAATGAAATTCGGCATAGTCTCCATTAGCATCGCATGGAAAAGCATGCGGTGCCCGAACGGGAGGAGACTGACATGCTCATACGCATTTTGACGTCGGCTGCGCTTTTTGCGGTCACACCGCAGCTTGCTGCAGCGGACCCGACCGGCACCTATGATGTTGTCGGGAAGAACGCCGATGGAAACGGCGAGTATCGCGGCACCGTCGTCGTCAAGCGCACCGGCGAAACCTATTCCGTCACCTGGGATATCGGCGGTACACGGTTTATCGGTACGGGCCTCGGCGCAAAATTCGTGAGCCAGGATCGTTTCGAAATGGGCGTGGCAAGCCCGGACGACATTGCCTTGTCGGTCGGTTATGTCGCGCAGAATTCGTTCGGCATGGCCATGTATTTCGAGCAGCCGGACGGACACTGGCAGGGCGTCTGGACCTATGGCGGATCGACGAAGGCCACCAGCGAGAACTGGTACCGGCGGTAACCTGCTTGACGACGGGCGGCGGGATAACGCATTTTCAGCTCGCCCCGCCCCCCACGAATTGCAGACAGGAACCGAGCGGACTATGCCCGACACCGCCCCGCCCCGCGGCAGCATCATTTATGTGGACGCCGATGCCTGCCCGGTAAAACCCGAAATTCTCAAGGTTGCCGAACGCCACGGTTTTCCGGTGACCTTCGTTGCCAATTCCGGCTTGCGTCCGTCGCGCGATCCGATGATTACCAATATCATAGTCTCGGCCGGTTTTGACGCGGCCGACGACTGGATCGCAGAACGGGCTGTTGAAGGCGACATCGTCGTGACGGCCGATGTGCCGCTCGCTGGTCGTTGCGTTGCCGCGGGCGCGCAGGTGACCGGGCCGACGGGGCGGGTGTTCGACAAGACCAATATCGGCATGGCGACCGCGATGCGCGATCTCGGTGCGCATCTGCGCGAGACAGGCGAAAGCAAGGGATACAACGCCGCCTTTTCGCCGCGCGACCGCTCGGCTTTCCTCGAAACGCTTGATCGGCTCTGCCGCCGCGCGAAAAACATTGCGACGACAGGCTGAACCGCATCTACGCCCACGGGTATCCGTGCGCTTGACGACGCAGCCGGCCACGTGGCAACTGCTTTTCCATGAAGCGGACGGGACGATCGAGCGTGTATCAACTCTCTGACAATCGGCAATCTGGGAAAAAGCAGGACGCAATCCGGCCATGAACGTCGCTCGCCGCCGCCATGCGCCCTTTTACTGGGGCCTGCTCTGCGCTGTTGTCGCCTCGCCGGCAAGCTTGATGATTCGGCCGGCACTGACCGTCGAAATATCCGCCGTCGTTTTCTTTCTCGTCTACCTGACGCTGGTCGCCATCCGGATCCCTGCACTGACCGGCGCCTACCTGAAAAACAATGCCGCCGGAGACGATGCGCCGGCCGCAATTATTTTCGCGATCACCTTTGCGGCCGTGCTGATTTCCGTGGTCTCGCTGTTTTCCGCGCTCAACGGCCGCCAGACGGCATCCGTTGCGGAACTCGTGCTGGCCTTTTCCTCCGTGGCGCTGGGCTGGTTCACCATCCACACCATGGCCGCGCTGCACTACGCGCACCTTTACTGGGCACGGCATAGAGAGGCGGAGCCGGATGCATCGGAGCGCGGCCTTGCCTTCCCGGAAACGAAAGAGCCCGGCGCTTTCGATTTCCTGTATTTTGCCTTTGTCATCGGCATGACGGCGCAGACCTCGGACGTCACCATCACCACGACCGCCATGCGCAGGATCAACCTCCTGCACGCTGTGGTCTCGTTTTTCTTCAACACGGTCCTGGTGGCAGCGGCGGTCAACACCGCCGTATCGCTGGCGCAGTGAACCCAAAATCTGGAATTGGAGTAAGGCATGAAAGTCATTTCCCAGAACACCGCATTCGGCGGCATGCAGGGCGTATTTTCCCATGAATCGCAGGCTTGCGCCGGCGAGATGACCTTTGCCGTCTTCGTGCCACCCCAGGCCATCACGCAGGCCTGCCCCGTCGTCTGGTATCTTTCAGGCCTGACCTGTACCCACGCCAACGTCATGGACAAGGGCGAGTATCGCCACATGGCTGCCGAACTCGGCCTTATCATCGTCTGCCCAGACACCAGTCCGCGCGGCGAAAACGTTGCGGACGAACTGACCAACTGGCAGATGGGCAAGGGTGCCGGCTTCTATCTCGACGCGACGCAGGCGCCCTGGGCCGAACATTACCGGATGTATACCTACGTCACTGAGGAACTGCCGGCTTTCGTCAGCCAGCATTTCAAGGTGGACATGAATCGGCAAGGCATCTTCGGTCACTCGATGGGCGGTCACGGGGCGATGACGATTGCCCTGAAAAACCCGGACCGCTTCAAAAGCTGCTCGGCTTTCGCACCCATCGTTGCCCCTTCCAGCGCCGACTGGTCCATCGGCGCGTTTGAGAAATACCTTGGGGAAGACAGGGCCGCCTGGCGCAAATACGACGCCTGCGCGCTGGTCGAGGATGGCGCACGTTTCCCCGAATTCCTGATCGACCAGGGAATGGCGGATGGCTTTCTGGAAAACGGCCTGCGCCCCTGGTTGTTAGAGGAAGCGATCAAGGACACCGGCATCGGCCTGACGCTGCGCATGCAGGAGCGGTATGACCACTCCTACTACTTCATCTCGACCTTCATGGGCGACCATCTGAAGTGGCACGCGGAACGGCTGGCCTGACAGAAAAACCATGCGCCGCCGCGCGGCCAAGCGCGGTGCATGTGTAGCGGCAATGCCGAATGCGATCAGGAGGCGGCTTGAAACCGCGGCGTGCCAACAGCATCGACGATCTTGATGCTGGACTGCGCAAGTCCATTATGGCCTTCCATATCGACGATCACGTGCCAGTGGCCATTTTGCGGGATCGATAGGCGGATAGGCGACTTGCGCGCCACGCCGCCCACAAATTGATGTTTCTGTGCCTGCTTATAAAGCGTGAAATTGCTTTCCGTCATCAACCGCACATTGGCAACGGCCGACAAGGTAATTTCGATCGTGACGCCCGCACGCTGCTGCTTCAGATCGTAATGCGTAAAATTGACAGTCAGTTTCGCCATCGTTCTTCCGTTAAGATCGGGACCGTACGATTATTCAACCTAGCGCTAATGCGTTAAAGAATGCTTTTTCGGCCAGCCGAAACCGTTAGAACCGATAGCATTGCCCGGCTTGTTAATGTTTCTGTGCTCGATGCAGGTCCAGCCGCAACGTCCCCAAAAGGCAGGCATCGTTCCGCCTTTCCTCGACCGGGCATTTCGGCTATTCGGAACTCATGACACACATCCTGCTCGTTGCCGCCGGCGGGGCTTTCGGCTCCGTCATCCGATACCTCGTCGGTCTCTGGACGCTGCGGACCTTCGGCGCGGCATTCCCCTGGGGTACGTTGACCGTCAACATCACCGGCTCGTTTCTGATCGGGATATTGGCAGAACTGATCGCCCGGAAATTCGGGGCCTCCGCGGACCTGCGTGTCCTGCTCATCACCGGTGTTCTCGGCGGCTATACGACCTTCTCGGCTTTCTCGCTGGACGCGGTGACGCTGTTCGAGCGTGGCGAGCCGCTGACGGCAGCCATCTATATCGGCGCCAGCGTCGTTCTTTCGATCGGCGCGGTGTTTGCCGGGCTGGCCCTTATGCGTGCAATGGTCTAAAGGGTCCGCTTTAGACAGATTGGACAGGATCAGATGGCGGGCATCGAACACAGGCAGGTTGAGAGCGACGAGGCGGGCATGCGGCTTGACCGGTGGTTCAAGGTGCATTTCCCCGGTCTCGGCTTCGGCCCGCTGCAGAAGCTGCTGCGCTCCGGCCAGATCCGCGTCGATGGCGGCCGCGTCAAGTCCGATGCACGCGTCCAGCCCGGCCAGGTGGTTCGCATTCCGCCGATGGATGTCGATGCCAAGACGAAGTCCGGCCCGATCCCCGGCCACGACCTGCGCCACGCCTCCGACCATGAGCTTCTGTCGCGCATGCTGCTGCATGAGGATGCCAAGGTCATCGTGCTCAACAAGCCTCCGGGCATCGCCGTCCAGGGCGGCTCCGGAATCAACCGTCATATCGACCAGATGCTCGAGGCCTGGACGAGCCCGCGCGGCGAAAAACCCCGCCTCGTCCATCGCCTCGACCGCGATACATCCGGCGTGTTGGTCGTCGCCCGCACCCGCGGCGCGGCCCAGAAGCTGACGGCCGCTTTCCGCGAACGTGACACCAAGAAGACCTATTGGGCCCTGGTGAAGGGCGTGCCGCGCAAGAAGGAAGACAAGGTCTCCACCTGGCTGGTCAAGGAGCAGACGGAAGACGGCGACCGCATGCGTATCGCCCGGCATGGCGATGACGGTGCGGATCACGCGATCTCCTACTACAAGATACTCGAGACGGCGGGTCCGAACCTCAGCTGGCTGGAGATGGAGCCCTATACGGGCCGCACCCACCAGCTGCGCGTCCATGCCGCCCATATCGGCCATCCGATCATCGGCGACCCGAAATATTTCGAAGCCGAACACAACTGGGCCTTCCCAGGCGGCGTGCAGAACAAGCTTCATCTGCATGCAAGGCGCATAGACGTGCCGCATCCGGACGGCGGCCGTCTGCGGATAACGGCGCCCATGCCGGCGCATATGGTCCAAACGTGGAACCTGATCGGCTTCGACATGGAAAACGCCCAGGAAGACGACGACTGATGAAACTGGTTCTGTTCGATTGCGACGGCACGCTGGTCGATAGCGCTTCGCTGATCCACGAGGTCATGGCGCGCACCTTTGTCGCCTTCGGCTTCGAACGCCCACCGCTCGCCTCAACCAAAAGCATCATCGGTCTGACGCTCGATATCGCCATTGCCCGGATGCTGCGCCAGCCGCATGTCGATGACCGCGCACTCGCAATGACCGCACATTATAAGGCGATCTACACCACGGTGCGCGCCGAGGCCGGCTTTCAGGAACCGCTGTTTCCCGGCATCGCCATGCTCGTTGCGACGCTCGCCAAACGCGACGATCTTGTCCTGGGTGCCGTAACGGGAAAGTCGCGGCGCGGACTGCAGCTGATTTCGACAACACACGGTTTTGACACGGTATTTTCAGTTTCCAGAACCGCCGACGATTGCCCATCGAAACCGCATCCCGCCATGGTGACGGAATGCTGTTCCGAAGCCGGAATCGATGCTGCGGATACCATCGTCGTCGGCGACGCGATCTATGACATGCAGATGGCGAAGAGCGCCGGCGCGGCAGCAGTCGGCGTCGCCTGGGGCTATGCGTCCGTGCCGGAACTCGTTGATGCCGGCGCCGACCATATCGCCCGCGTTCCCGAAGACATCATCGACTGGATGGAGAGACACCATGGCTGACATGCGCGACGAACTCGCCAATGCGCTGAGCAATGCGGACCCCGTGCGCCGGGCGCAGATTCAGATGCACAAGCCCCTGCCAAAACGCTTCTACAAGGATGTCACAGTCGGATTGGCGTCCGGCGGCGACCACTCTGTCCTGCTTGACGGTCGTCCGGTGCGGACCCCGGCCCGGAACACGCTCAGCGTTCCCACCGTTGCGCTGGCAGAACTTCTCAGCGCCGAATGGACGGCACAGGTCGATGTCATCGACCCGGCCAAAATGCCCATTACACGGCTGGTGAACACCGCCATCGATGGGGTGAAACCCGATATCCGCGCGGTTTTTGACGATATCCTGAATTTCTCGGGCACCGACCTTCTCTGCTACCGCGCCGAACAGCCGGAAGGGCTGGTCGAACGACAGAGCCTCCAGTGGGATCCAATCCTGACCTGGGCTGCGGAAACCTTCGGAGCACGCTTCATCCTGGCGGAAGGCATCATGCATCAGACGCAGCCGCAAACGGCATTGACGGCCTATGCCGACGCCCTGCGGCCCTATGCGACACCCTTCGGCCTCGCCAGCCTGCACACGATCACCACCCTGACCGGCTCGGCCTTGCTCGCCATGGCTTTTGCCGAAAAGCGCCTGAGCGCGGAGGAAGCCTGGACGCTCGCCCATCTGGACGAGGACTGGCAAATCGAGCATTGGGGAACGGACGATGAAGCCTTCCAGCGACGCGAAAATCGCTGGAAGGAAATGCAGGCCGCAACCAGCGCCTTCGACGCGCTGCGACCACTGTAAACTCCGTTCGAATCAGGCGGTCAGCTTGAGCCCGGCAATCCCGGCGATGATCAGGGCGATACAGCCGACCCGTATCGCGGTCGCCGGCTCGGCGAACAGCACGATACCGAGGATAACCGTGCCGACGGTGCCGATACCGGTCCAGACGGCATAGGCGGTGCCGAGCGGCAGGGTGCGCACGGCAAGTCCCAGAAGAACGACGCTTGCAACCATCGAGCCTGCGGTCAGCACCGTCGGCACAAGCTTGGTGAAACCTGCCGTATACTTCAGGCCGATCGCCCAGCCGATTTCGAGAAGTCCCGCGACAAGCAGATAGATCCAGGCCATTTACAACTCCATCAAAAGGAGCGAGGCCGTCCCCGCGGTCGTTCGAGCCTGGCAATATCACCAAGCCCGTGCAGCCGTCTGCATATCCTCTCTATGCCATCGCCCGCGTGTTCGGGCAAGCAGCCGCAATGCAACTCAGTCATGCGATTGCAAAGGACCTTCCGGCCTACCCGCGCTCTTTCCTGAGCTTTGCCCACCAGTCGAGCCGCTTGCGGATATCCCGCTCGAAACCGCGCTCGGGCGGATCGTAAAAAACCTTCCGGCCCATCTTCTCGGGGAAATAATCCTGGCCCGAGAATGCGTCCGGCTCGTCGTGATCGTACCGATAGCCGTCGCCATAACCCTCGCCCTTCATCAGCTTGGTCGGCGCGTTGAGAATGTGCTTTGGCGGGAGCAGCGATCCATGCTCCTTGGCCGCCCGCATCGCGGCCTTATAGGCCGTATAGACGCCGTTCGACTTTGGCGCCGTGGCGAGATAGACGCAGGCCTGCGCCAGCGCCAGTTCCCCCTCCGGCGAACCGAGATAGTCGTAGGCATCCTTGGCGGCATTGCAGACGACAAGCGCCTGCGGATCGGCAAGGCCGATATCCTCGACCGCCATGCGCACCAGGCGCCGTCCGAGATAAAGCGGGTCCTCGCCGGCATCGAACATCCGGCACAGATAATAGAGGGCCGCATCGGGATCGGAACCGCGCACCGATTTGTGCAGTGCCGA
Source organism: Hyphomicrobiales bacterium (assembly GCA_900472785.1). Taxonomy (GTDB): domain Bacteria; phylum Pseudomonadota; class Alphaproteobacteria; order Rhizobiales; family Rhizobiaceae; genus Pararhizobium. The sequence goes on from UCJH01000061.1 coordinate 35,272, forward strand.
GATCAGATTGTAATGGCCATCCTGCCCCTTGTCGTAGACCGGGGCGCGGCGCTGGACGATCTCCTGAACCGCCGCCGCATCGAACACCTCGCCCTTGCGCGCAGCGCGCCAGACTTCCTCGGCAAGCGTCAGGACCGCCCGGCCGTCGCCATCGGCCATGCGCACGAGGCTGGCGCGAGCGTCGGCATCAAGCGGCAAGGCCCTGCCCTCAATCTGCTCCGCCCGCGTCAAAAGCTCGGCGAGGCTTGCCTCGTCATGCGGCTTGAACGTCAGAACGCGCGCCCGCGACAGAAGAGCGGCGTTGAGTTCGAAGGACGGGTTTTCGGTCGTTGCGCCAACCAGGATCACCGTGCCGTCTTCCATCACCGGCAGAAAGCTGTCCTGTTGGGCGCGGTTGAACCGGTGGATTTCGTCGACGAAGAGAAGCGTCTGGCGGCCGGACATGCGTCTTGCCCGCGCGCCTTCGAAGACGCGCTTCAAATCGGCCACGCCGGAAAAGATTGCCGAAATCTGTTCGAAGGCCAGCCCCGCCTCGCCCGACAGCAACCGTGCCACGGTTGTCTTGCCGGTGCCGGGCGGGCCCCAGAAGATCATCGAGCCGAGCGAGCCGGATGCGATCATGCGCGCCAGCACACCATCTTCACCGGTCAGGTGCGCCTGGCCCGTGACGTCCGCCAGCGTCTGCGGCCGCAGCCGGTCTGCAAGCGGGCGTTTCGCCTCCATGCCCGGCGGCTCGCTGGCCGCAAAAAGATCGCTCATCGGAAGAACTGCCGGATGCGTTGGCCGTTGCGCTCGATCTCCACCCGCCAGAGCGAGGGATCGGCGCCAACGACAGTCTCCAATGTCGCAGACGAATCGATGTCTGTGCCGTTGACGGCGATGATGATATCCTTCGGCTCGAAACCGACGCGCGCGGCCGGAGAGCCACGGTTGATCTGGGTGATGACCACACCCTGCGTCGCGCTCGGCATCCGCAATTCGTCGGCAAGGCGCGGCGAAAGATTGGCCACCACCGCGCCCGAGAAGGGATTGCGCCCCTCGATCAGCCGTTCGTCGCGCGGCGATGTTTCGGGCGCCTGGGCCAGAACCATGGTCAGGTCCCGCTGCTTGCCATTGTCGCTGACGGTGATGTGCGCATCATGCCCGATACCAACAGTCGTCAGCCGGTAGCCGAGTGCATCGGGATGTTCTACGGGAATGCCGTTGACGGCCGTGATCACCTGCCCCGGCCTGATACCCGCCTTGTCGGCCGGGCCGCCTTCGACCACGGCACTGACCAAGGCGCCGCGCGCGCGGTCGAGCCCAAGCGCTTCGGCGACCTCGGACGTTACCGGTTCGAAGCTGGCGCCGATATACGGCCGGATGAAGCTACCATTGCCGCCCTCCGCAGATGCCACGAAAACCTTGACAAGATTGGCCGGGATGGCAAAGCCGACGCCGTTCGAGCCACCGCCGCGCGAAAAGATCGCGGTGTTGATGCCGATCAGCTCGCCGTTCATGTTGATCAGACCGCCGCCGGAGTTTCCGGGATTGATCGCGGCATCCGTCTGGATGAAGAAGCCGAAGTCTCCGTTGCTCACCTGGTTGCGCGCCAGCGCCGAAACGATGCCGCTGGTCACCGTCTGGCCAACGCCAAAGGGATTGCCGATGGCCAGCACCAGATCGCCGACCTCGACGGCATCCGAATCGCCAAGCGGAATGGTCTCGAACGGGCCGTCGGACTGGATCTTGAGGACGGCCAGATCGACGCGCTCGTCCTTGAGGATAACCTTGCTTTCGAACTCGCGCCCATCGGCAAGCGCCACCTTGATATCATCCGCTCCCTCGATGACGTGATTGTTGGTGACGACAATGCCATTGCCGCCGACGATCACTCCGGAGCCGAGCGAGGATTGCTTCTCCGAACGATTCGGCATCTGCTGGCCGAAGAATTGTTGGAAAAAGGGATCATCGGCAAAGGGCGAACGGCTCTCGACGGTTTTTTCGGCATAGACGTTGACGACCGCATTGGCCGTCTGCTTGACGAGCGGCGCGAACGACAGCTGCATTTCCGTGTGGCTCTGGGGCACAGCTTTCGTCGCCGCAACCGGCGTGGTCACCGCCCCGGTGATGAGAGGTTCGACGCCATCGCCTGCCGCCTCGCCCGCAACACCTAAATGGACGATACCGCCGGCAAAAGCGAGGCCGGCTATGGTGGACAGAACGAGAAGACGGGGCGAGCGAAACAAACGTGTCATGCTGGCAAGATCCTGCGGCGGGAGACAAGAGATAAGATGTCAGGATTAAAAAGCAAAGACGGCGGAAGCGTGAAAACTGTAGCGCCAGATCCAAACATCCACGTTGCCGCAAACTCACCGTATCCAAACGCAAAACAGCCGGGTTTTGCAACCCGGCTGTCTCGATATTCCGGCAAAGCCGAAACTTATGCGGCTTCGGCAGCCTCTGCTTCGGCGGCAACGCGTGCGATGTCCTTCGAGCCCTTGGCCGAGGTGTCGCGATCGACGAACTCGATGACGGCCAGAGCGGCGTTGTCGCCGTGACGGAAGCCGGCCTTCATGATGCGAAGGTAGCCGCCGTTGCGGGTTGCGTAACGCGTGGCAATGGCATCGAACAGCTTGCCGACGACGGCAACGTCGCGGATCTGCGAGATGGCCTGACGACGGGCATGAAGGTCACCCTTCTTGCCGAGCGTGACGAGCTTCTCGACGATCGGACGGATTTCCTTTGCCTTCGGCAGGGTCGTGACGATCTGCTCATGTTCGATGAGCGAAGCAGCCATGTTGGCAAACATTGCCTTACGGTGGCTGGCGGTCCGGTTCAGCTTGCGGCCGGCTTTCTGGTGGCGCATGGCTATTCTCCTTTAATGCAGGTTCCCTTGTTCTCTGGGCCTGCCGTTTCCTGGCACATACAGGTTTAAACCTGCTGTTTGACGGGGAAAGGCAGAGGGTTAACCTGCCTTTGCTGTGCTTAATACTGGTCTTCGTAACGCTTGGCGAGATCTTCGATGTTCTCGGGCGGCCATGCGGGCACTTCCATGCCGAGATGCAGGCCCATGGAAGCGAGAACTTCCTTGATTTCGTTCAGCGACTTGCGGCCAAAGTTCGGAGTGCGAAGCATTTCGGCTTCGGTCTTCTGAATGAGGTCGCCGATATAGACGATGTTGTCGTTCTTCAGGCAATTCGCCGAACGGACGGACAGTTCCAGTTCGTCGACCTTCTTGAGAAGGGCCGGGTTGAACGCCAGTTCGGTAACGGCTTCTTCTTCGGCTTCCTTCTGCGGCTCGTCGAAATTGACGAAAACGCCGAGCTGGTCCTGAAGGATACGGGCCGCGAAAGCGACTGCATCTTCACCGGTGACCGAACCATCGGTCTCGATCTGCATCGACAGCTTGTCGTAGTCGAGAACCTGGCCTTCTCGGGTGTTTTCCACCTTGTAGGACACTTTCTTGACCGGCGAATACAGGCTGTCGACCGGGATGAGGCCGATCGGAGCATCTTCCGAACGATTGCGATCGGCAGGAACATAGCCCTTGCCGTTCGAGACCGTGAATTCCATGCGAATCTCGGCGCCCTCGTCGAGGGTGCAGATCACATGGTTCGGATTGAGGATTTCGATGTCGCCAACCGTCTGGATATCGCCAGCCGTGACAACACCCGGGCCCTGCTTACGCACGACCATGCGCTTGGAATCGTCGCCGTCCATCTTGATGGCGATTTCCTTGATGTTCAGCACGATATCGGTCACGTCCTCGCGAACGCCTGGGATCGAGGAGAACTCATGCAGTACGCCGTCGATCTGCACCGCCGTCACGGCAGCGCCGCGCAGCGAAGACAGAAGCACGCGGCGAAGCGCGTTGCCAAGCGTCAGGCCGAAGCCACGCTCCAGCGGCTCGGCAACAAGACTAACCTTGGTGCGGCCGGAAGAGGTGAACTCGACCTTGTTCGGCTTGATCAGTTCCTGCCAGTTTTTCTGAATCATATGTTTTGCCTTCCGTTCGTTGCCACCATCCAATCGTGGCAACCGAGCCTTGAAGCGCCGGAGGAAGCATCAGTCCCTGCCGGCTTGACGAAATAAGCGATTAAACGCGACGCTTCTTGCGCGGGCGGCAGCCATTGTGCGGGATCGGGGTCACATCGCGGATCGAGGTGATCATGAAACCGGCAGCCTGGAGCGCGCGCAGAGCCGACTCACGGCCGGAACCCGGGCCGCAGACTTCAACTTCGAGCGTCTTCATGCCATGTTCCTGCGCCTTCTTGGCAGCATCCTCAGCGGCAATCTGGGCAGCGAACGGGGTCGACTTGCGCGAACCCTTGAAGCCCTTGGCGCCAGCCGACGACCAGGCAATCGCATTGCCCTGCGCGTCGGTGATGGTGATCATCGTGTTGTTGAACGACGAATTGACGTGGGCAACGCCCGACGAGATGTTTTTACGCTCGCGACGGCGAACGCGTACGGCTTCCTTGGCCATGGTATACCTTTCGTTGATCTCTGCACCGCCGTAGTTCCAGCGGCTCCACCGGGAAAGACAAGCGCCCTTCCCTGAATGTCAAAAATGCGCAGCCAGGAATGAACCCTGTTGCGCGGCGATATCGTCACTGCCGTAATTCCAGCAGCTCCACCGGACGGGCGCACGTTGACGCCTGTCCGAAACTACAAAAGAGGCCGGCGACAGGCGCCAGCCTCGAGCACTTCCTTTTCAGGAAATTACTTCTTCTTACCGGCGATCGCCTTTGCCGGACCCTTGCGGGTGCGGGCATTGGTGTGCGTACGCTGGCCACGAACCGGCAGCGAACGACGGTGACGCAGACCGCGGTAGCAGCCCAGGTCCATCAGACGCTTGATGTTCATCGAGGTCTCACGGCGAAGATCGCCTTCAACCTGATAATCACGGTCAATCGTTTCGCGGATCTGAAGAACTTCAGCATCCGTCAGTTGGTGCACACGACGTTCAGCCGGAATACCGACCTTCTCGACGATTTCCTGTGCGAATTTCGCTCCGATCCCGTGAATGTAGCGAAGCGCAATTACTACGCGCTTGCTCGTCGGGATGTTGACGCCAGCGATACGTGCCACGCCTATTCTCCTTGCCTACCAGTTGCCATCCGGCAATAGGTGCTTCGTTGTGCCGCCTCGAAAAGCAGCCTGTGAAAGTGATGTTCGGGACACGTCGAAAACGACCGCACCCGGACTTCGTTGTCTGAAATCCGCGCCGATCGCTTGCATATCGCGAGTTAGCGCGGTCTTTGAAGGATTAGGCCGGGAAAGTCAACTCCCCGGCCGTCCTTTTTAGGCAGCGGCGGATGCCGAGGCCAGTATTCTGTTGATTTCGGCAGTCACCGTTTCCACGGGCGCCATGCCGTCAACCGTCTGCAGCTGTCCCGTGGAAGCATAATGATCCGACAGCGGCGCCGTCTTTTCCCGATACTCCACCAAACGCTTTTTGACTGCTTCCGGATTGTCGTCGGAGCGAACCTTGCCGCCTGCAGCCAGTGTCTCCGTAACCCGATTCTCGATCCGGCGCACCAAGGCATTTTCATCGACCTTCAACTCGATGACAGCATCGAGTTTCAGACCCTTGGCCTCCAGTATGCGGGCGAGAGCCACAGCCTGGGGAACAGTGCGGGGATAGCCGTCGAGGATGAAGCCCTTGGCGCATTCCGGCGAATCGATCTTGTCCGAGACGATCTCGTTGACGATCTCATCGGAGACCAGCTGGCCCGCGTCCATGACGGCCTTCGCCCGTTTTCCCACATCGCTCTGTTCGGCCACAGCGGCACGCAGCATGTCACCGGTCGAGAGCTGGGGAATTCCATAGGCTTCGGTCAGAAGCTTGGCCTGTGTACCCTTGCCTGCGCCAGGCGGTCCCAAAAATATAAGTCTCATCGTCCCCTCTTCCCTCCACGCAGCTTTGATTTCTTGATCAGCCCCTCATACTGCTGGGCAATCAGGTGACCCTGTATCTGTGCTACAGTATCAAGGGTCACGCTGACAACAATCAAAAGCGACGTACCACCAAGGTAGAACGGCACGCCGGTCTGCGCGATCATCACTTCAGGAAGAATACAGACGAACATCAGGTAGATCGCGCCGAGAACCGTGATGCGGGTCAGGACGTAATCGATATATTCGGCGGTGCGCTCGCCCGGACGAATGCCGAGGATGAAGCCGCCATGTTTCTTCAGATTGTCGGCCGTATCCTTCGGATTGAAGACGATGGCTGTGTAGAAGAAGGCAAAGAATGCGATCATGGCACCATAAAGCACCATATAGAGCGGCTGGCCGTGGCCGAGTGCCGCAACGATCGTCGTTGCCCAGCCCGGCAGATTGGCCGTGTTTGCGAAACCGGCGATCGTTGCCGGCAGAAGCAGAAGCGAGGACGCGAAGATCGCGGGAATGACGCCGGCGGTGTTCAGCTTCAGCGGTAGGTGCGACGTGTCGCCCTGGAACATCTTGTTGCCGACCTGGCGCTTCGGATACTGAATCAACAGACGGCGCTGGGCGCGCTCGACAAAGACGATCAGCGCGATGACGCCGACGACCATGACGATGATCGCGAGAATCAGCGGCGTCGACAGGGCGCCGGTGCGGCCGAGTTCCAGCGTGCTGGCCATGGCGGTCGGCAGATGCGCGACGATGCCGGCGAAGATGATCAGCGAGATACCGTTGCCGATGCCGCGCGAGGTGATCTGCTCACCGAGCCACATCAGGAACATGGTGCCGCCCAAGAGCGAAATGACCGTAGAAATCTTGAAGAACCAGCCCGGATCGCCCACCAGGCCGTTGCCGCTTTCGAGACCGACCGCAATGCCATAGGCCTGCATCGTGCCGAGAAGCACCGTGCCGTAGCGCGTATACTGGTTGATGACCTTGCGGCCCTGCTCGCCTTCCTTCTTCAGCTGTTCCAGCGACGGGACGACGGAGGTCATAAGCTGAACGATGATGGAGGCCGAGATATAGGGCATGATGCCGAGGGCGAAGATCGCCATGCGCTCGACAGCGCCGCCGGAAAACATGTTGAAAAGACCGAGAATACCGCCGCTCTGGCCCTGAAAGGCCTGGGCGAATGCTTCCGGGTTGAGACCGGGCAGCGGGATATAGGTGCCAAGGCGATAAACCAGAAGCGCGCCAAGGGTGAACCAGAGGCGTATTTTCAGATCTTCCGCCTTGGCGAAAGTCGAAAAATTCAGGTTGGAGGCGAGCTGTTCCGCTGCAGAAGCCATGCAATTCTCCGCGTAACCATCTTGGAACCCGCGGGAAACCCGGTCAGTTCCGGTAGAGGCTATGTTCTATGGGTGGAACCGGCTCGGAAAGACTGCGTCTCGCAATCATACGCCTCACCTGGCTCCCGTTTAATGTCAGTGCCCGCTTTGACCGGCCACGAATCCGTGAGGCTCTCATATGGGAGCAAAACCGCCCGGTGTGAAGCACCCCGGGCGGTCTGTCGGCAAACAATTATTCAGCAGCGCCCGAAAGCAGCTTGATCGAACCGCCAGCCTTTTCGATCTTTTCGATCGCAGGCTTGGAAGCGCCGGCAACTTCGATCGTTACCTTGGCCTTCAGTTCGCCATCGGCCAGAACGCGGACGCCGTCCTTGGCGCGGCGGATGACGCCGGCAGCCTGGAGCGACGCGGCATCGACGGTCTTCGAAGCGTCGAGCTTCTTGGCGTCGATTGCGGTCTGGATGCGGCCGAGCGACACGACAACAAAGTCCGAACGGAAGATGTTGTTGAAGCCGCGCTTCGGCAGGCGACGGTAGATCGGCATCTGGCCGCCTTCGAAGCCGTTGATGGCGACGCCGGAGCGTGCCTTCTGGCCCTTCACACCGCGACCGGCAGTCTTGCCGGAGCCGGAGCCGATACCGCGACCGAGACGCTTGCGGTTCTTGGTAGAACCTTCATTGTCCTTGATTTCATTCAGTTTCATGACTGTATCCCCCTCACTTCTCGTCGACGACGCGGACGAGGTGCTGGACGGCACGGATCATGCCACGGACGGAAGGTGTGTCTTCCAGCGTGCGAACCCGATGCATCTTGTTCAGCCCAAGGCCGATCAGCGTCTGACGCTGAACGTTCGGGCGACGAATGGGGCTACCGATCTGTTCGACGGTAACCGTTGCCTTTTCAGACACTGTGGTTGCTTTCTTGGCCATTGTTCAGGCTCCCTTATTCTTCGGAAGCAACGCCGGCGGACGCGCGACGGCCCTGGAGCGTGGCAAACTTCATGCCACGCTGTGCCGCGATGTCCTTCGGGTGCATCTGGTTCTTGAGGGCGTCGAACGTGGCGCGAATCATGTTGTACGGGTTGGAAGAACCCGTCGACTTCGCAACGACGTCGTGCATGCCGAGTGTTTCGAAAACAGCACGCATCGGACCACCGGCGATGATGCCGGTACCAGCCTTGGCGGAGCGCAGCAGAACCTTGCCGGCGCCGTGACGGCCGTGGACGTCGTGATGCAGTGTGCGGCCCGAACGCAGCGGAACGAAGATCAGTTCGCGCTTGGCAGCTTCGGTGGCCTTGCGGATCGCTTCCGGCACTTCACGTGCCTTGCCGTGACCGAAGCCAACGCGGCCCTTCTGGTCGCCGACGACGACGAGAGCAGCAA
>UCJH01000062.1 GCA_900472785.1 Hyphomicrobiales bacterium
CGTAGGACTTGTAGCCATAGCCACCGGCCTGCGAGGGAGCGGCGAAGGAAACGGCGGCGACGGCGGCGACGATGGCGGAGATGATGAACTTGCGCATGATGAAAATCCTTTGATCCGGGTTGCAGATGAGCTCGTCTCATCCAGTGACCCGACAATGCCATGCGCTTAAGAGACGCGCTGTTTCGGAAGGAACAGGTCTCAAATTCGATTGCTTAGCCATTGCGCTAACTATTCAATTTTGATACTTAGCCTAATGGAACACTATTCAAGTCAGTTGAACGGAATCTTCCAGGCCCTTGCCGATCCGACCCGTCGGGCGGTGCTGCGGCAATTGGGGCGGGGGCCGGCCAGCATCGGCGAACTGGCGCAACCGTTCGAGATGGCCTTGCCGTCGTTCATGAAGCACATCCACCTTCTTGAGGACAATGGCCTGATCCGCACCCGCAAGCATGGCCGGGTGCGGACCTGCACGCTCGAAAAAGCGCGGCTTGCGGCCGTCGACGACTGGCTATCGGAGCAAAGGGCGCTCTGGGAGGCGCGGACCGATCGGCTGGAGCAGTTCGTTATCGCCGACCTCGACAAGGACAAAGACATGGATGGAAATAAGGAGACGTCGAAATGACCGAAGCTTTCAACCCTGATCTCGACCTCAAGATCTCGCGCATCATCAAGGCACCGCGCGCCGCTGTCTGGAGCGCCTGGACGACGCCGTCACGTTTTGAACAATGGTGGATACCCGCGCCGACACGCTGCCGGGTCGAGCAGATGAACCTCCGTCCCGGTGGGGCCTTCGTCACCCGGATGAGCGAGAATGGCGGTGAATTCGGCCCGCATGTCAGCGGCTGTTTCCTCGCCGTCGATCCGATGGAGCGCATTGTCTTCACCAATGCGCTGCTGGGTGGCTGGCGGCCCGCCGAAAAGCCCTTCATAACCGCGATCATCACGCTGCACGATCATGCCGATGGCACCGACTATGCCGCCCATGTCATGCACCGAACCGGTGCAGACAGGGCCAGGCATGATAAAATGGGCTTCTACGACGGCTGGGGCACCGCCATCGGGCAGCTTGCCGGCCTCGTCGAGCGGCCATCCTGAATAAAGCTGCGATCACGCCTGCTTTGCCTGCACCGGGCCGTTACCAGCCTGGTGCAAAGTCCGACAAGGCAATCAGAGCTGTTCCAGCATGGCAGCCGCGGCCGAAACCGTGGCCTGGCCGGGGCTGTCCTCAATGTTCAGCGACTTGACGACGCCGTCCTCGACCAGCATCGAATAGCGCTTCGAACGGACGCCGAGCGTGCCGGCGGACAGGTCGATGTCGAGGCCGAGCTTCTTGGTGAAGGCGGCGTCCCAATCGGAAAGGAAGTGGATCTTGCCCATGCCGCCCGAGGAGGTCGCCCAGGCACCCATCACATGCAGGTCGTTGACGGCAACCACGGCGATATCATCGACGCCGCGCGCGAGGATGGCGTCGCGATTTTCCAGATAGCCCGGCAGGTGGTTGAGCGAGCAGGTCGGCGTAAACGCGCCGGGAACCGCGAAGAGAACGACCTTCTTGCCGGCAAAAAGCTCTTCGGTTGAAACTTCCACCGGGCCATCGGCAGTCTTTTCCTTGAAGGTCGCGGATGGCAGCTTGTCTCCGACGGCAATGGTCACGATTGGCTCTCCTTGAAAACGGGGTGCGGGCGCGGGAAGCCCTGGTGAAATCGCTCTGGAATATAGATTCGCCTCACTCAAAGGCAAGTACCGTTTCCATGCTCCGCGGCCCTGCGCGCAGGACAAGGACGGCGGACTTGCCTGTCAAAGCCCCATTCTTCGGCGTGCGGTAGGGGATATCCGCGACGAAAGTGCCATCGGCCGATCGATGGATCGTCGGCTTGGAGAAGGAAAATCCGGCCGGTCCGGCCAGGAATATCTCCGCATCCGCGGCCTTGCCGCCGGGTGCGACAAAGGCGATTTCCAGTTTTTTTGCCGCCGCATCGACCCTGGTCGCAGTCACTTTCAGGTCTGCTGCCGGCGCGCCCGGCAAGGCGGCGATCGCATCGTCGATCCGCGCCTGCTCCAGCGGGTTGGCAGCCGTTCCAACCGGGAGCGATAGCGTAAGATCGGCTTGCACGGGAATGCAGATATCCTTGCAGATTCCGAGGAATACGGATGCCCGCAGATCCGCCGCGCTGCCCGGCTCGGCCTGTCGCAAGAGCATCGGCAGGGCGACGGATCGGTCGTAGCCGGTGTAGCGCACGATGCCGTCGTCGAATGTTTTCGGCACCGGAAAGCGTAGGCCGGCGAAAGTGATGCCTGTCGCCGGATCGACCGTGACCTGCGGGGGAATGCCGCTTGCGCCAGGCTCCCGCCAGTAGGTTTTCCAGCCGGGTTTTAGCCTGATATCGAGAACCGCCGGAATGGTGCCGTCGGCAAGCGGCGGTACCGCCACGATCCGCACGTCCCCGCCCTGGGAGCGCGCCCAATCGCTGGATGCTGCCGATGCCGGCTGCAGGATCAAAGGCGCGGCGGCAAGACAGGCGGCGGCCAGGACGGACAGGAAAGAACGAAAAACAGCGGTGCGGCAGGGATGTTTCATGATGCAAGAATTAGCCTGTTTGCCCCCGTCCTGCCAGTGCGCGGCGGTATGGGCCGCATCATATTCGCTTGATGTCCCGTGATCCCCCGGCGACAACGCAGTTGCGAAAAAAACGGAAAAGACCGGCGGAAACGCTTTTCATTTGCCTGTGAATTGGTAGGCTGTTCGCATGGTAACCATGGCGACGTTCCAGAAGAAACGTGAGCGCGGATTGCTTGACGGTCAGTTCCTGATCGCCATGCCGGGCATGTTCGACAGCAATTTTGCCCGCACCGTGATCTATGTCTGCGCCCATTCCAGCGATGGGGCGATGGGTTTCGTGCTCAACCGCCCGCAGCATCTGACTTTCTCCGATGTGCTCCTGCACCTGCAGATCATCGACAAGGATCAGGCGATCCGGCTGCCGTCGACGACCCGGGATTTCCAGATCCAGACCGGCGGTCCGGTCGAGACCGGCCGCGGTTTCGTTCTGCATTCGGACGATTATCTGAGCGAATCGAGCATTCCCGTCAGCGACGACATCTGCCTGACGGCGACGCTGGATATCGTCCGAGCGATCTCCCGCGGCGACGGGCCGGCAAAAGCGATGATGATGCTCGGCTATGCCGGCTGGGGGGCGGGCCAGCTCGAAAACGAGATCGCCAACAATGGCTGGCTGAACTGCCCGGCCTCCGAGGACCTGATCTTCGACCGGGGACTGGGCGACAAATATGACCGCGCCCTTGCCTTGATGGGGGTGACGCCGGCCATGCTGTCGACGGATGCGGGCCACGCCTGATTGCAGCCGCTCCCCGATCGGACCGGCCGCCTCAAAATCCTCTCAAGCCTTTGGAACCTTTTGATCCTGTCCCCGTTTTCAGGTCGCAGGGACACGACGAAGAGCGTGTTCTCCAACCTCTCAAGGAGACCGAACATGGGTAGCACATCGGACAAGGTCGCAGGCGCCGCCAACAAGGTTGCAGGCAAGGCGAAGCAGGCTGCCGGCAAGGCGACGGGCAACGACAAGCTGCGCGCCGAAGGCAAGGGCCAGGAAGTCAAGGGCAAGGTCCAGACCGCGTCCGGCAAGGCCAAGGATGCCGTAAAGGGCGCCGTCGACCGCATGTGATTCCGCGATCGTCCTGTCGCGCGGTGGCACGGCCATCGCACCTCAGGACCCCGCAGTGCGCAGCGCTTCGGTTCCGACGGGTTCAACGGGGCTGGAGCTCGCGCCGATGCCCGCTGTGTGCTCTGCACCGGCGGGCATTCCTCTGTTAAGCAGACCTCTCCTATTTTCCATTTATCCATAATCCCGGCGGGCATTTCCATGAAGCTCTACCAATGCGAAAATTGCGGTCAGCCCGTGCATTTCGACAACCGCATGTGCATCAGCTGCGGATCGCCTCTCGGATTCCTGCCGGAAACCTCGGCGATCCACGCGCTGACGCCGGCCGGCGATCTCCAGTGGCAGACGCCTGCCTGGACGCTGGGTACGCTCCGGTTTTGTGCCAATGCGGCGCAGGATATCTGCAACTGGCTGATCCCGGAGGCAGACAGCCACACCTATTGCCAGGCCTGCCGCTACAACCGCATCGTGCCGGTGACGGACAATCCGGAAGGCCTGTCGCGCTGGCAGAACATCGGGCGGGCGCAGCGCTACCTGTTTTATTCGCTCATCCGCTGGAACCTGCCGCGTCCGGGCCGTGACGTCGATCCGCAAGGCGGTCTTGTCTTCGACTTCCTGGCAGACGAGGTCACAGCCGACGGTTCGGTCGTGCCTGCGATGACCGGCCATGAGGATGGGTTGATCAGCCTGCGCGCCGCCGAGGCAAACGATGCGACACGCGAAAGCGTGCGCCTGTCCATGGGTGAGCCCTATCGCACGCTGCTGGGTCACTTTCGCCATGAGATCGGCCATTTCTATTGGATGCAGCTGGTGCGCGACGAGGAGACGCTGGCCGAGGCGAGAGCGCTGTTCGGCGACGAGCGCGAAGACTATGAAGAGGCCCTTCGGCGCAACTACGAGGATGGCCCACCTGCGGACTGGCAGACACGGTTCATCAGTACCTATGCCAGCAGCCATCCCGCCGAGGATTTTGCCGAATGCTGGGCGCATTATTTCCATATCGTCGATGTGCTGGAAACGGCGCGTGCCTTCGGCCTCTCCACCGACCCCTGGCGACACAGCGAAATGGCGGCGGAAGTCGATTTCGATCCCTACAGGGTCTGGGACGCGCAAGTTCTGGTCGATGCCTGGATCCCGCTCAGCGTCGCGATGAACAGCATCCAGCGCAGCATGGGCCAGCCGGACAGCTATCCTTTCGTGTTGTCGCCACCCGTCGTTGAAAAGCTTGGTTTCATCAACCGGCTGATCCGTCGCGCCGGCGGAAACTGAGTTCCGCGCGTCCAATGCCTGATACGCTAGGCGGGATGCCGGCAGGGCGCCGATTGAACGCCACGCGCCAACTGTCTACAGTCGCGCTCGAATGAAGCATGGCGGGACGTGGCGTGAAATCAGGCATATTGTTTTGGACCTTGACCTGTCTTGGCATGTCGGTCGTTCCGGTACAGGCCGAGTGGCAGCGGACGGAGGTTGTAAAGACCTATGCCGTGCGGGGAACGTCCGGCGCCGAACTCTATCAATCGATCGGCGAGCATGGTCCAAAGATCGGCGGCCTCGCCCGGGTCATCGCCTATACGAACTTCAAGCTTACCTGGACCCGCAAATATGAGCGAAAGGGCGATGCCTGCGTGCTCGTCTCGGCGCGTCCGAAGCTGATCGTCACCTATCACCTGCCGCAGGTGGCCGGCACGCTTGCACAGCCGCTCAAAGGCAGCTGGGAGACGTTCATCACAGGCGTCCGTGCCCATGAGCGCGTGCATGGCGATATCATCGAGGACATGGTGCGCAAGATCGAGACGGCAACGGTCGGGCTTACCGTGCCCGGCGACCCGAAATGCCGCGCCATCAGGCAAGAAATGACCAAACGTCTCGGCGCCCTGTCCCTGGCGCAGCGCCAGCAGAGCCGCGACTTCGACCAGACGGAACTCGGCCCCGGCGGAAACGTCAACCAGCTGGTGCTGCAATTGGTCAATGGGCCGTAAGGGAGGCATTAGCCAATAGCCAATAGCCAATAGGCATTGGATAATTTTCCTACTGCCTACTGCCTACTGCCTACTGCCTACTGCCTACTGCCCTCACGCCCTCTTCATCAACGGGAACCGTTCCTTCAACAGCCGCTGGATCGATTCCGAGCCGATCGGGGGGCCGAACAGGAAGCTTTGGCCGAAATCGCAGCCCATCTGGGCAAGCTGGATGGCGTCTTCCTCCGATTCGATGCCCTCGGCCACCACCTGCATGTCGAGGTCGCGGGCCATGGTGATGACGGAGCGCAGCAGGATCGTGCGTTTGTCGCTTGCGTCCTTCACCAGCGCCTTGTCGATCTTGATCGTGTCGAAGGGGAAGCGCGTCAGATAGGCAAGCGACGAATAGCCGGTGCCGAAATCGTCCAGCGCCAGCTTCAGTCCGGCTTCCTTGAGTTTTTCCAGCACCAGCCGCGCCTGCTCCGGATTTTCCATCACCACGGATTCGGTGATCTCGATCTTGATTTTCTGCGGGTCGCAGCGGCTCTTGTTCAAGACGGCGCGGATGTCGTCGTAGAGATGGTTGTTGAGCAACTGCGCGCTCGACAGGTTGACCGAGACGAAGATCGGCAATTCGCCGGTCTGGATCTGCCATTCCGTCAGGTCGCTGGTGGCTTTTTCGAAGGCGAACATGCCGAGCTGGTTGATGAGGTCCGAACTTTCGGCGATCGGGATGAACTCCGTCGGCGAAATACTGCCGCGTTTCGGATGATCCCAGCGCATCAGCGCTTCGAAACCCGCAATTTCCGCATCGCTGAGACGGACGATCGGCTGATAGACGAGCGATAGTTCCTTGCGCTCGATGGCCCGCCGCAGGTCGCTCTCCAGCTGCAGCCGGTCCGTGCCCGATGCGCGGAATGCCGGGCGGAAGGGCTCGACGCGATTGCCGCCGGCCTTCTTGGCGCGGAACATCGCCAGCTCCGCATCGCCGAGCAGTCCGGCGGCATTTTCCTGCTGGTCCACCCAGGAGACGAGGCCGATCGACGCCGTCAGGTTGATTTCCTTGTTGCCGAAATTGAGCGGCACCATGATCGCCTTGCTGACCGCATCGGCAAAATCCGCGACCTTGGCCGGATCGCGCTCCGACATCAGCACAAGGCCGAACTGGTCGCCGCCGAGGCGGGCCAGCGTATCCTGCGGCTTCAGCAAGCGGCGCAGGCGGCGCGTCAGCGCGATCAGGATGTTGTCGCCGGCAGCGATGCCGAATTTTTCGTTTACCTGCCGATAGCGGTCGATGTCGATGGCAAGGATGGTCGGGCGCACGGAGTTTGAGCCCGGCGCCAGCGAGAGAATGGACTGCAGCCGGTCGAGGAAGATTTGCCGGTTCGGCAGCCCGGTCAGATTGTCATTCAGCGCATCGTGCAGCAGGCGGTCGATCGAATTCTTCTGTTCGGTGATGTCGATGATCGTGCCGACGCAGCGGATGATCTCGCCATTGGCGCCGAGCACCGGGCGGGCGCGGATCGACAGCCAGTGATAATGGCCGTCCTCGGCCCGCACGCGGAATTCATGGTTAAGGCGGCCGCGGCGATGTTCGAGCAGGACGTCGAGCGTCGCGCGGAACCGGTCGCGGTCGTCGGGGTGCAGGCGCGGCAGCCAGTTGCGCGCAGCGCCGTGCATGGTGCCGGTGGACAAGCCCAGCTGGGCGGAAATATCCGGGATCGTCACGACACGGTCGCGCGCCACGTCCCAGTCCCAGACGGTATCGCCGGAGCCGGTCAGCGCCAGCGACTGGCGCTCGAGGTCGGAAAACAGGCCTTGGCTGTAGGCGCCGCCGGAAAAGGCGTGCTGCATGACCGTGAAGCCGATGAGCAGCACGATGAGAACGAGACCGCCGCCGAGCGCAGGCTGGACGATGTCGTTGGCAAGCTGTCCGGTCACAGTCAGCCATGCACCGAACAGCCAGACAAGAATGAGCAGCCAGGCCGGCACGAGCAGGATGGCGCGGTCGTAACGGTTGAAGCCGAGATAGGCGATGAGGACGATGCCGGCCGTTCCGGTCAGCGCGAAGGAGAGGCGCGCGATGCCCGATGCGATGGCCGGATCGTAGATGGCGACGCCGAAGAGCAGGCCAAGGCCGAGGATCCAGGCGAGCGTCGCGTAGGACAGGTGCTGGTGCCAGCGATTGAGATTGAGATAGGTGAACAGGAAGACCACCAGGCCCGCCGCCAGGAACACTTCGGTTCCTGCCCGCCATATGCGCTCGTCGCCGGCGGTGATGGAGATCAGCTTCGACAGGAAGCCGAAATCGACGCAGATATAGGCCAGCACCGCCCAGGCGAGCGCTGCCGTCGCCGGCAGCATTGAGGTTCCCTTGACGACGAAGAGAATGGTCAGGAACACCGCGAGAAGCCCGGCAATGCCGAGCACGATGCCCCGGTATAGCGTGAAGGCGTTGACCGTGTCCTTGTAGGCGTCCGGTTGCCAGAGATAGATCTGCGGCAGTTCAGGCGTTGCCAGTTCCGCGACGAAGGTGATGACTGAGCCGGGATTGAGCGTGATGCGGAAGACGTCGGCTTCCTCGCTCGGCTGGCGGTCCAGTGCAAAGCCTTCGGACGGCGTGATCGACAGGATGCGCTGCGAGCCGAGGTCCGGCCAGAACAGCTTGGAATTGACGAGCCGGAAGTGCGGGGCGACGATGACGCGCTCCAGCTGTTCCTCCGAGACATTGGCGAGTGCGAAGACGGCCCAGTCGCCCTGGTGGTTTTCGGCGCTGGAGCGCACCTCGATACGCCGCACGATGCCGTCGGTTCCCGGCGCCGTCGAGACCTGGAAGGCTTCGCCGCGACCGGTATAGATTTCGGTGGTTGCGGTGAGGTCGAGCGCAGTGTCTTCGCGCGAAATCTTCACAGGCTCCGTCGCCTGCGCAAGACCGGCCCCGACGCACCAGAGGGCAGCCGCCAGGGCAAACGTCAGAGCCATGAGCCCTGTGGCTGACCAGTGAAACGACCGACGGGTGAAAAACATCAAATACTCGAATTCCTGTTTGACGCGATGTCCGGCGAAAGCAGAGAAAACATCAGATGGTCGCGCCATTGTCCGTTGATTTTAAGGTATTCCCGCAGGTAGCCTTCACGCTGAAAGCCGGCCTTTTCAAGGAGCCTTATGCTTCTTTGGTTCTCGGGAATACAGGCTGCTTCAATACGGTGCAACTGAAGGCTTGAAAAGATATAGGGAATAGCGAGCTTGACTCCTTGCGCCATATGGCCTTTCCCGGCAAAACGCTCGCCCATCCAGTAACCGATCATGCAGCATTGCGCAGCGCCCCGGCGGATATAGCCGATGGTGATGCCGCCCAGAAGGACGCCGTCCGTCCTTGAAAACAGAAACAGCGGAACGGCCTGGCCGGAGGCGAACTCCTGCTCGTTGCGGATGACCCGGGCTCGGAAGGCGCTTTCGCTCATCTCGCCGCTTTGCCATGTCGGCTCCCAAGGCTCCAGGAAAATACGGCTCTCGCTGCGCAAGGCAAACCATTGCCGGTAGTCGGAGGTTCGGGGCAGGCGCAACAGATGCGTGGCGCTGGCAATCTCCATCGGATCCGGCTGCCGCGACAGAAACCGAAACACCGATCTTGCCATGCGAGCCTCCGGATATCGGATTGATGGATCTACACGTAACGAACGCGGCTAGCCGCAAAGCAAATTTCGGCTCAGCCGTTGGCAGCGCGCGGCCGGACGGCCTTGTTGGAAAGCGACGAGAGGATATCGTTCATCGGCGCCAGCTTCTCGACCGGCCCGATCGCCGAAAGCGTCGGCACGGTGTCGAAGAACAGGCGTCCGGCGAGATCGGTCAGGCGCTCGACGGTGATGCCCGACAGACGCTCCATCAGCTCCTCGTTGGGAATCGGGCGGCCATACAGCATCATCTGCCGCGCGATCTGGCCGGCGCGGGCAGCCGGGCTTTCCTGGCCCATCAGAAGCTGGGCGCGAATCTGGGCGCGGGCGCGGTCGATTTCCTGCTGTTCGATGTTCATCGAGGACTTGCGCAGCTCGTCGATGATCACCGGCATCAGCTCCGGCAGGTTCTCGCCGCCGGTCGCGGCATGCACGCCGAAAATGCCGGTGTCCGAAAAGCCCCAGTGAAATGCGTAGACCGAATAGCAAAGCCCGCGATGCTCGCGGACTTCCTGGAAGAGGCGGGAGGACATGCCGCCGCCGAGAATATTGGCGAGGATCTGCGAACAGTAGAAATCCCGGGCATGATAGGCCTTGCCTTCAAAACCGAGCAGGACCTGGGCGTCCATCAGGTCGCGGTCTTCGCGCACGTCGCCGCCGGTATAGTGCGCGACCTCGGAAACGGGCGGCGTCGCCGGGGTTTGCGGCAGGCTGGAAAACCTGTCTTCGACCTGTCGCACGAAGCTGTCATGGTCCATGGCGCCGGCACCGACGACGAACATGCGATCCGTCGTGTAATTGCGGTCGAGATAGGCGCGAATCTGGTCCGGCGTGAAGGAAAGAACCGTTTCCGGCGTGCCGAGGATCGGACGCCCGATCGTCTGGTCGGCAAAGGCGGTTTCGGCAAAGCGGTCGAAGACGACGTCATCAGGCGTGTCGTTCGCAGCACCGATTTCCTGAAGGATAACGTGTTTTTCGCGCTGTAGTTCTTCCTCGTCGAAGGAGGATTCCGTCAGGATATCCGCGAGGATATCGACGGCGAGCGGGACGTCGTCCTCGAGAATGCGCGCGTAGTAGGACGTGGTTTCGGTCGATGTCGCGGCGTTGACTTCGCCGCCGACATTTTCGATCTGCTCGGCGATCTGGCGGGCGCTGCGTCTTGCTGTGCCCTTGAAAGCCATATGCTCCAGAAGGTGCGCGATCCCGTGCTCGTCTGCCGTTTCGTTGCGGGAACCGGACTTGATCCAGACGCCGAGAGCCACGCTCTCGAGATGCGGCATCGTCTCGGTCACCACCGTCAACCCCGACGCAAGCCGGGTGCATTCAACTTTCATCATCCGTCTTTCTGCATTCCTATTTCCGGATGCGTGCATGCGCGTTGACGTAGTTTTCAACGGCTTCAAGCTCTGGCTCCAGAATGTCGAAACGCTCCTCCCTGTCCATTAGATCAGCAAGCCACGTTGGAAGCGCCGGGTCAATACCACTGGCTGATTTTACCGCGGCCGGGAATTTCGCCGGATGCGCGGTGGCGAGCGTTACCATTGGCGAGGCGGGTTTTTCGTTTTTCGCCGCGACGAACACGCCGATCGCCGTATGCGGATCGAGCAGATAGCCGGTGTTTTCGAATGTTTCCCGGATGGTTTTCGCGACTTCCTTTTCCGATGCGCGGCCGGCGCGGAATTCCTTGCGGATCGCCTTCAGCGCCGTTTCGCCCAGTTCGAAGGCGCCGGATTGCTTCAAGCTTTCCATCGCGGCGCGCACCTTGGAGGCGTCGCGGTCGTTGGCTTCGAACAGCAGCCGCTCGAAATTCGACGAGATTTGGATGTCCATCGACGGTGAGGTCGTGGCCTTGACGCCGCGCATCTCGTAGCGCCCGGTTTTCAGCGCCCGCGCCAGAATGTCGTTCTCGTTGGTGGCGACGACCAGCCGGTCGATCGGCAGGCCCATCTTCTTGGCGACGTAGCCGGCGAAGATGTCGCCGAAATTGCCGGTCGGCACGGTGAAGGAAATCTTGCGGTCGGGGCTGCCGAGCGCCACCGCCGTCGTGAAGTAGTAGACGATCTGCGCCATGATGCGCGCCCAGTTGATCGAATTGACGCCGGAGAGCGCCACGCCGTCGCGGAACTTTACATCGTTGAACATCGCCTTGACGAGGTTCTGGCAGTCGTCGAAATTGCCCTTGAGCGCCACGGCATGGACGTTGGACGCCTTCGAGGTGGTCATCTGGTGCTGCTGGACGGCCGAGACCTTGCCATGCGGGAACAGGATGAAGATGTCGGTCCGGTCGCGTCCGGCAAAGGCATCGATCGCCGCGCCGCCGGTGTCGCCGGAGGTCGCGCCGACAATCGTGGCGCGCTCGCCGCGCTCGGCCAAAACATGGTCCATCAGGCGCGCCAGGAGCTGCATGGCGACATCCTTGAAGGCAAGCGTCGAGCCGTGGAACAACTCCATGATGAAGGCGTTCGGGCCGGTCTGCACCAGGGGCGCGATCGCCGGGTGGCGGAAGGTCGCGTAGGCTTCGTCGATCATCGCACGGAAGGTGTCCGCCGGAATTTCGTCGCCGACAAAGGGGGTCAGCACCGTGAACGCGATGTCCTGATAGGATTTGCCGCGCAAGCCGCGGATTTCCTTTTTCGACAGCGTCGGCCAAGTCTCCGGGACGTAGAGCCCGCCATCGCGGCCAAGACCGGCCAAGAGGGCATCGCAGAAGCCGAGAGAAGGGGCCTGGCCCCGTGTCGAGACATACTTCACCTTACCATCCTTCGTCATGCGTTCGTCGCCGCCTTCGCGGCTTTGAGATCGTCCGGATCATAAGCGAGCCGGTCTGCAAACATGGTTCTCTTTGCGTCAGTCCTTGGCAAAGCTGAGGAAATTCCCGGCTTGCAGCGTTCAGGAAGGGTTCGGATAGCCTCGATTTTCGCGCATCAGGTGCTGCTGAAATTTTGGCCGCCGCCGCACAGACTCCAATCGATTTTTCAATGCGCCGCTGCTATAGACCATCGGCAAGGGTCTTGAAAGATAAAAGGCACCGGCGCATCGGGCGGAAAAAAGTCGTAGTTTGCGGCTGATTGTTCGCAAGGTGCGGTCAAGGGCGAAAGCAGAGGGTTACGTCACGTGTTTGGTAAAGCTTCCAGCCGTCTTCTCGGAATTTCACTTCTTGCGCTCGTCGCGGGCTGCAACAAAACGGATACGGGCGGCGCCATCGATGCCGGCGGAAGTGCAGCGACACCGACACCGGCTGTGATCCAGGGCACGTGCCCGCAGGTCTTCCTGCGCGACGGCACGTCGATCTATCGCACCTATGCCAAGGGCGCCAAGGACGATCCGACCCAGATCATCTATCAGGCGTCGCTCGCCGATACGACACGCCAGTGCGTGCAGAGCGACACCAGCCTGACGGTCAACATCGTCGTCAAGGGCCGTGTGATCTCCGGACCGGCCGGCGGTTCGGGCACCGTCAACCTGCCGATCCGCGTTGCCGCGACAGACGGCGAAAAGACGCTCTATTCCGAACTAACGCCATATCCGGTGGAAATCCCCGCCGAGGGAACGGCGCAGTTCGTGTTCAGCAAGAGCGCGGTCCTGCCGGGCGGCGCCGGCGAGTTCGCCAAGCTCTATGTCGGCTTCGACGAAGGCCCGCCTTCGAAGAAGAAATGATCGAGGGGCCGCCGGACCCAAGTTCCGGCGCGAAGCGGAATCGCATCGATGGGCGCTTTTGAACAGGCTGTTGGTCGGCAGATCGCGCCAAGATTGAAGGCCGAAGGGTTCGCTCGGCGCGGCCAGAGCTGGAACAGGCGTCGCGCCGGCGAAATTCAGGTGATCTCGGTCCAGCGATCGACCTACAACACCGTGCTTGGCGCCCAGTTCACGGTCAATGTCGGCGCAACGCCCGATCTTCTGGCGCCCGATGCCTGGGTCGCAGAACATGGCTGCCGTTGGCGCATGCGCATCGGCATGCTGCGGCCAGAAGGGCAGGACCATTGGTACAAATATCTTCCGGATGACCAGGTGAGCGTTGACGCCGCGATTGCCGAGGCGCTTGCGGACATTGAAGCCTTTGTGCTGCCCTGCCTCGCCCAGCCGCGGTTCCTCTCCCCGGCGACGCGAACAACCGTCGGCGCCTGGCAGGTCGTCAGGCGCGTGCTGCGACGGTTCGTATCTCTGTAGGAAAGGCCGCTGCCCTGGAGCAACCGGTTTGCCGTCACGCTTTCAACAGCGATCCTGGCGTCAGGCGATCAGTTCTTCCGACCATTCGGACAGGGCGGCGATGACGCCGGGCAGGGCGCTCATGCGCGAGATCACCGTTTCGGCGCCGGCTTCCGTCAGCTTGTCGGCGTGCGACGGATAGGAGTGGGCCCCACCGGTAAAGCCGACGACGCGCATGCCGGCGGCACGGGCGGCATGGACGCCATGAACCGAATCCTCGATCACGAGAACACGCGACGGGCTGACGCCGAACTGCTTTGCGCCATGCAGGAAGATATCCGGCTTCGGCTTGACGCGGTCAGGACCGAGGTCGCGGGCCGAATAGATATGCGCGCCGAAATGCGCCTTGATGCCGACTTTGCCCAGCATCATCGACAGCCGTTCGGTGGTGGAATTCGAGCAGATGCCGTGCGGCAGCTTGATCTGCGCCAGCATCGGCTGAACGCCTTCGATGATTTTGACGTCGGCCGCCAGCCGCGCGTCGAGAATGGTGTCAACCTTGGTCAGCAGCGAGGCGGAAAGCGGGATGTCTGCTTCCTTCTCGATGGCGAGCAGCGTGTGGTGCCAGGTCAGGCCGGCAAAACGTTCGCCCATCTCCTCGGTGCTGATCGGGTAGCCAGCCTCCGTCAGCAGTTCCGCCTCGACTTCGGCCGCGATGATTTCGGAATCGACAAGAACGCCGTCGCAGTCGAAGAGAATGAGGTCGATGCTGGTCATGCCGGAGAATTCCTTTGGGGTATCTTTGGGGGATGGCCGCGACTTACACGATGCGGGTCAAAAGCTCAACCGCCAACAGCGGGTGGCTGCCATGCAGCAATGGTCGTGGCTCTCGACTTTAGCGCGGCTCACCGGCAAAAGAACACGAGCGTACCGGCATGTTGCCTGGCGCGATATCTGCAATATGGGGAAACCGATCGTGACCGTCCGCCTGCGCGCGCATCATCTGCTCTGCATGCTGACCTTCATCGGCAAGGGCTATACGCCGGAATTCACCGAGAACTACCGGCGGATCGCGGCCCGGCTTTCGAGCGGCGAGCCGATCGAACTCGTCAGCGGACCCGACGACATCTGCGCTCCGCTTGCGGACCTCTCCGATGCTCACTGCCTGCAGGACAGCGTCTTCGACCGGGACGAGAAGGCGGCCGCGGCCGTTTCCGCGCTTTTGAACCGGCCGATTTGCGAAGGCAGCGTGATCATGCCCGATGCCGCGTTCCTCAGCCTGTTGCGACGCGCGTTTCGGGCGGGTGACATCCGGTCCGGCTGCGCGCGCTGCGAATGGTCGCCGCTTTGCACCGATGTCGCGGAGAAAGGCTTTCCGGATGTCCTGGTCGCTTCAGCCGGGCATGCCGAAAAGCTTTGAAAAGGCCTTTTCGCCATTGGGGGTAAAGCGCACGGCGCGGCTGTCCGGCTCGCGCTTCGCCCAGCCTTTTTCCAGAAACATCGACAGCAGCGCCTCGCCGAGCGAACCGGCCAGATGCGAACGCCGCTCGCTCCAGTCGAGGCAGGTCCGGCAGACGGGCCGGCGTTGTTTCGTTAGCGCAGCAAGGTCGATGCCGAGCTCGGTCATGCGCCGATGGCCGGCGTCCGTCAGCGCCAGATCGTCGCCGGTGCCGGTAATCACCTCTTCAGCCACGAGGCTGTCGAGCATGCGCACGCCGTAGTCGCCAGCCAGGTGATTGTAGCAGACCCGCGCCTTGCGAAGCGCCGGATCCTTCGGGCCGGTGCGATGCCGGGTAAAGCCGCGGCCGGCGGCGAACCCCATCAGGCTTTCGAGCAGAAGGCCGACATCGTCGTCCGTTAGCGAAAAATAGCGGTGCCGGCCCTGCTTGCGCTGGCCGATCAGCCCGCCGGCCTCAAGTTTCGAGAGGTGCGAGCTCGCGGTCTGCAGCGTGATGCCCGCCGTTCCGGCAAGCTCCGTCGCCGTCAGCGCCTTTCCGCTCATCAGGGCGGTGAGCATGTTGGCGCGGGCAGGGTCGCCGATGAGCGCGCCGATCTGGGCTATGTCCGGTCCTTCTTTCATACTTCGATGCTAGCCGAAGCATGAGTGCCGTTCAAGATGGCAAAAGGGATCATTGAAACCAAGGAGACCCCGATGATCACCTGCTTCATCCGCTACGAAATCGACCCGTTCGCTCAGGAGGATTTCGCCACCTATGCCCGCAACTGGGGTCAGGCGATCCCGCGCAACGGCGCCGATCTCATCGGTTATTTCGCTCCGCACGAAGGTTCCTCGACCACGGCCTACGGCGTCTACAACATTCAAAGCCTCGCAGCCTACGAGGATTATCGCGCAAGGCTGAAGGCCGATCCGCTCGGCGCCGAAAACTATCGTTTTGCCCGAGAAAAACGTTTCATCCTCAAGGAAGACCGGATTTTTCTGAAGAATGTTTCAGCGCCTCATGCCGAGACCCTGCATGCTGGAAAGGTGTCGCTATGATCGCCGTCATCTTCGAGGTCACGCCCGTCTACGGCCGGCGCAATACCTATCTCGATCTGGCCGCGCAACTGCACACGCGGCTCGACGGTATCGACGGCTTTCTCTCGATTGAGCGGTTCGAAAGCCTGAAATATCCGGGAAAGATTCTTTCGCTGTCATTCTGGCGCGACGAGGCCGCGATCGCCAGGTGGCGCAACGGGCCGGAGCACCGCGCCGCCCAGGCCGCCGGCCGCGATGGCATTTTCGCCGATTACCGTTTGCGCATCGCCGGCGTCATCCGCGATTACGGCATGACGGAACGGGATGAGGTGCCGGAAGACAGCTGCGCATTTCATCGGGCAAGGGAAGGGCACGCGGCCTGATTTTAGTATGCCGGGCCAGACGGCCCGGCACCTCTTCTACTGCACCGCGACCTCTGTGCGCTCGGCTGCCTTCACCGTCGCGGGCATGTCCTTCGGGGCCTTGTCGTCCTGATAGCTGGCACGGACGATGTAGTCGCCGGGCGGCACGGTCTCGGTATATTCGGCGCCATAGGCGGTGGCGATGGTGTTCTGGTTGCCCTGAATATCCTTTTTGGCCGCCAGAATCTCGATCTTCTCGGCGCCCGGCGCGGTGATCGCGATGACGCCGCCGTTGAGGTTGACGGTCACGTCCTTGCGCTCGCCGGCCTTGATCGAAAACGGCGTTTCGCCCTGCACGAAACCCATCTTGGCGGTGAGGATGAAATCACCGGTCGGCGTGTCCAGCTTGGTGCCGGTGCCATAGGTGTTGCCATACTGCTTGCGCGCGCCGTTGATGTCCTTGTCCGGCGAAACGATCTCGAAGAAGATTTCAGACGAATCCACCGCCAGCCCGCCGTCCGAATAGACCGCCTTGTTGTCGACGACGCCCGAGCCGATGACGAGATCGTGTTCGATCGTTTCACCGGCCTTGACGGTCAATGTCTCCTCGGCGATCGCTGCTCCGATGGTGCCCTTGAGCCGGACGCTACCGGCGGCGGCGTAGAATTTGGCAAGGCCGTAATAGGTCGTCGAATAGTCGCCGAAACCGATTTCGACGGCGGCGTTTGCGTCGGCCTCGGTGTCCTGCGGCGTGCGTTTCGGGGATAAAATCACGTAGCCAGCGTCGAAATTGACGACAGGTTTGGCGACGTCGCCGTCCTTGATCTCGAACGGAACCTTGCGTTCGATCGAGCTGTTCAGGATCACTTCGGCAACATATTTCCCGGCGGGGTAGGTGGCGGTAAAGCCCCCCTTGTATTCCAGCGCGATGTAATCGCCCTCCGGCTGGCCGTTCGCGCCGGTCTTGAAGATCTTCCACTGTACGTCGCTGGTCTCGCCGATCGGTGGGCCACCTTCCGACAGGGTGCTGTCGAGCATGACGTTGTATTCGAGCTTGACCGGTTCGACCGCCTCGACAGGTTCCACCGGCTCGGTCTTCTGCTTGACGACGGGCGGCGCGGCCACTGTTGCCGCAAGGGCCGCAACCAGTTGCTGGGCATCCGACGCCTGGAAATATTTGCCGCCCGTGCCCTCCGCGAGGCAGGCGACCTGCTTGCCTTCCTCCTGCGTCAGGCCGAAGCCGACGACATGGGCGGTGAAATCGACGCCCTTGCTCTCCAGTTCAGCCGCGAGCGCGCAAGGGTCTGCCTCGCAGGTTTCCAGGCCATCGGTCAAAAGCACGACGGTTGCCTTTTCCTCAGTGTATTTCAGCGCCTCCGCGGCGTCGCGCACGGCCTGCGACAGCGGCGTCTTGCCTTTCGGCGTGATCGTGTTGACGAAGTCGGAAATCTCTTTACCGGTTCCGGCTGCCGGCGGCACCACCAGCTGGATATCGGAGCACGAGCCCTTGTCGCGGTGGCCGTAGACCATCAGCCCCAGCTCGGTTTCCTTTGGCACGGATTGCAGGACCTCGCCCAGCGTCTCGCGGGCGATCTCGATCTTCGAGCGACCGTCGATCTGCCCCCACATCGACCCGGATGCATCGAGCACGACGATGGTGCGCTCCGCGGCCTCTGCGAATGTCAGGGGCAGGATGGAAAGGCAAAAGGCAAGAAGGCTTGATAGACGCACCGAAATTCTCCCGGTCTAAGCTCCGTGGCAACACTGTTGCACGCGCTGCACGGCACGGCAATTGCCGGCGCGGGCACAGTTCGGTTAACGGCGTGGACATCCGGTCTATTCGCATCGATCCGTACCGGCGCGAGAATATTTCGGACTTTCCGCAATGCTTTCAGTCTTTGGTAACCAAGTTCGGTAACCATAAGCGCTGAAATCAGTTCCGAGTAAGCGTGATTGCGAGTTGTCCATGTCATCAGTTGTTTCAACGGCCGAAATCTCCCGCGCCGCCCGTCCTTCCGGCTGGCTCAACACCATCCTCAAGGGCGATTGCGTCGCTGCGCTCGAAGCGCTTCCCGACAATTCCGTCGATGTCGTCTTTGCCGATCCGCCCTATAATCTTCAGCTCGGCGGCGCGCTGACCCGTCCCGACCAGTCGCTGGTCGATGCGGTCGATGACGAGTGGGACCAGTTCGTTTCCTTCGAGGCCTATGACGCCTTTACCCGCGCCTGGCTTTTGGCCGTGCGCCGCGTCCTGAAGCCGACCGGAACCCTCTGGGTCATCGGCTCCTACCACAATATCTTCCGCGTCGGTGCGACGCTGCAGGACCTGAATTTCTGGATCCTCAACGACATCATCTGGCGCAAGACCAACCCGATGCCGAACTTCAAGGGCCGCCGGTTCCAGAATGCCCACGAAACGCTGATCTGGGCCTCCCCGAACGCCAAGGGCAAGGGCTACACCTTCAACTACGATGCGCTGAAAGCGTCCAACGACGACGTGCAGATGCGTTCCGACTGGCTGTTCCCGATCTGCTCGGGCGGCGAACGCCTGAAGGGCGAGGACGGCAAGAAGGTGCATCCGACGCAGAAGCCCGAAGCGCTTCTGGCCCGCATCATGATGGCGTCGAGCAAGCCCGGCGACGTCATCCTCGATCCGTTCTTCGGTTCCGGCACCACCGGTGCCGTCGCCAAGCGTCTCGGCCGCAACTTTGTTGGCGTCGAGCGCGAGCAGGTCTACATCGATGCCGCCAACGAGCGCATCGCCGCCGTCGAGCCGCTCGGCAAGGCGACGCTCTCGGTTCTCAGCGGCAAGAAGGCCGAGCCCAGAGTGGCCTTCAACACGCTGGTCGAAAGCGGCATGATCAAGCCGGGTGCTGTTCTGACCGATGCCCGCCGCCGCTACAGCGCCATCGTCCGGGCCGACGGCACCGTCGCCTGCAACGGCGAAGCCGGCTCGATCCACCGCCTGGGCGCCAAGGTTCAGGGGCTGGATGCCTGCAACGGCTGGACCTTCTGGCACTATGACGACGGCAAGACGCTGAAACCGATCGACGACCTACGGGCCGTCATCCGCAGCGACATGGCGAAGCTGAACTGACAGCGGCCTCGCCGATCCCCTTGACGACCCGCGCGAGTGCCTCGCGCGGGTCGTTTGTTTTGGTCCTATGTCAAAAACAACAACTATTCGTAGTTGAGAAATGACCCTTTATAAATATCAGCGATGCGCGATGTTTGGAGCATGCTCTTGCGATTCGATTGATGTTCCCGAGTAGGCCGATTTCCGTTCAGAGCCGAAGCACAACCGCTAAATGATTTAGCAAAGGGGAAGCGCCATGAACAAGCGCGATGACGTCAGCAACTGGGCAATCTACCGGGCACAGGAAATTCTCCAGCGCGAAGGCATGGACCTCGCCAAATCCGCCCGCAGTTTCGATCACAATGCAATCCGCGAAAACGGCATGCTGCTGGCAAGAGCCATCGCCGCCTCTCTCATCGAGGCATCCGCGGCGATGTCGAAATAATCGACGCTGCATCTTTGAGACAAGGCAGAGGCTGGGCATTTTTCCAGGTCGCTTCGCTTTAACGTTGTAGCGTCGCCGTAACGTTGCACGTCCGGCTTCTTACCCGCTTGTTTCGGCCCTTTGGCGAAATCCGGCGAGCTGATGTCCGCCAGGTCAAAAGCCTCACCTCGGGCCAAGGATCTTGGCGTGAGTCCGGCAATAGCCGGAATGACGCTGGTCGAGGCATATTTCGTGGCGGTTTCGCCGCGCCAGACCTTACGTCGACTCGTTGCGTCAGCGCGTTGCAGGCTGCGCAAATCCCGGCAGGGAAATTGTTGCCGGCTGTGGGTCTTTTAGACCCTCTTAACCATCTTTCCCCTAATATCATCGTGGGTCGGGCAGTCGTGATCAACCACGCAAGAGCTGCTTCAGCCCGTCGGCCAGGAATAATCCTTGTCCGGTTTTCGTACCTTCAGTCCCGGACAAGGACATGAGCGCCCGGGGTTCGCAAGAACCCCGGGCGTGTAGTTCTGGCGGCTGTCGGCGCACGCGATGATCTCTAGCCCGCCAGTCTGACCAACGGTGTTGGCTGGGCGTTACCTTCCCGGGATGCCGGCCTGCGGGTGCTGCCATATTGTCGGGGCGAGCATCCCATCACCCGCTTGAACGCCGTGCTGAAGGCCGCTTCGGATTCGTAGCCGAGCGACGGGGCGATCATTGAGACGGGATCCCTGGAGTTTTCCAGCCGGTCGGCTGCCAGCAGCATGCGCCAGTGGAGGAGATAGTCCATCGGCGAAGTGCCGACCGTTTGCTTGAATCTGAGGGCAAAGGTCGAGCGCGACATGCCGGCGCGCGCCGCCAGATCCTGCAATGTCCAGCGATATGCCGGGTCGTCATGCAGTGCGTGCATCGCCTTGCTCATCTGCCTGTCGGCAAGCGCGAAAAGCCAGCCGACGCTGGCTTGCGCGCCCTCGGCGAGATGCAGCCGCAGTCCTTGAACCAGGATCATATGGGCGAGGTGCTGGACGACGAGAAATCCGCCCGGTTCCGGTTCGCGCAGTTCCTGCATCATCCGTTCCACGGCCCAGCGCATTGCCGCCTTGCCCTTCTCGTCGCGGATGTGAATGATCGGCGGCAGCATCCGCAAAAGGATGCCGGCATGGTTTCCGCCAAGCGCAAAACGGCTGCTGACGAGCACGCAGTCGCCGCCGCCATTGTGGGTGACGATGCCGCCGCGTCGCACGGGCGAAAACACTGTCGCTGCATGAACCGGCGTGACGTCGAGGCCGCTTGCCAGAAGGAATGGCTTGCCGCTCGGCAGGAGGAAACAATCCCCGGTTTCGAACCGCACGGCGTCGGTGACGCCCTCTACCGAAAGCCAGCATGCGCCGGAAACCACGGCACCGCATTTGATGCCGTCCTGCTGGTCGGGAAACTGGATCGCCCAGTCTCCGCCGGCCTCGAAACCGGCAGACATATAGTTTTGCGGTTTCAGGAGCGATAGCACGTTGGAGAGAGGATCCATCATTTATCCGGACGATTGCGAAGATAATCCAGACGCTACAGCATGGATCGTATTTCCTCAACACTTTATCTTCCGGGCAACGGTGCAGCGAAGGCGGCCCGTGACCATACAGAAAATGACAGGAGAAATCGTCATGCGTGTTTTCTTGACCGGAGCCACAGGCTTCGTCGGCTCCGCCATTGTCCAGGAGTTGCTGGGCGCCGGCCATACTGTGCTGGGCCTTGCGCGATCGGATGCCGCGGCCGCCGCGCTGCATAGTGCCGGCGTCGAGGTCCATCGTGGGGCACTGGAGGATCCGGAGAGCCTGCGTTCCGGGGCCGCCGCCGCAGGCGCCGTCATCCACACCGGCTTCATCCATGACTTCTCGAAGTTCAGGGAAAATTGCGAGATCGACCGGCTGGCCATCGAGGCGCTCGGTTCGGCGCTTGAAGGCAGCGGCCGGCCGCTGATCGTCACCTCCGGGACCGGCCTGCTTTCGAAGGGCGAGCTTGCCACCGAAGAGACGCTGCCCGCCTATGGTTCGGCGGTTCCGCGGGTATCGGAGCAGACCGCGCTGTCATTCGTCGACAAGGACGTCCGCGTGTCCGTCGTTCGCCTCCCGCCATCGGTTCACGGCGAGGGGGACCATGGTTTCGTTCCGATTCTGATCGGTATCGCCCGGGAAAAAGGGGCTTCGGCCTATATCGGAGATGGGCTCAACCAATGGCCTGCGGTGCATCGGCTCGATGCCGGCCGCCTCTACCGGCTGGTGCTCGAAAACGGGATCGCAGGCGCCCGTTATCATGGCGTGGCGGAGGAGGGGGTGCCGTTCCGGGATATCGCCGGCGCTATCGGCCGCGGCCTCAACCTGCCTGTGGTCAGCAAGGCTTCAGAGGCGGCGGCAGAGCATTTCGGCTGGTTCGCGCATTTCGCGGGTATCGACAACAAGGCGTCGAGCGCCCAGACGCGCGCCATCCTCGGATGGCGGCCGACGCAGCCCGGCCTTTTGTCGGATCTAAAACAGCCGGGTTATTTCGAAACCTGAGTTTCGCCGGCAGTCGCATCCCATGAAATGAAAAACCCGGCGCAAACAATTGCGCCGGGTTTGATTGTTTCAGCTTTGGCCGGTCTCAGAGGACGAAATCGTCGGCGCGCAGGCTGGAGACGTTGTTGACCTTTATCTGGAAGTCGGCAAGGCCGTCGCCGTCCATGTCGGCGGAGACGATGCCGTTGCGGAAGTTGAGTTCGCCAGCCTCGCCGGTAAAGGCGCGGCTGCCGATATAGTCGAAGCGCTGATTGCCGCCCAGGGTCCAGTCGGCATCGACGCCGGACAGGTCGATCAGGTCGAACGAGGCGCGGCTGAAATCGGTGATCACATCGCGGGTGCTGCCGACAGCCGAGTCCTTGTAGCTGTTGAAATCGAACGTGTCGGCACCGCTGCCGCCCGTCAGATAGTCATAGCCGGTGCTGCCGCGCAGCACGTCGTTGCCGGTGCCGCCGAACAGGTCGTCCGCGCCGGTGCCGCCGTCGAGCAGATCGTTGCCGCCGAGACCATAAAGCTCGTCATTGCCGCCCAGGCCCTTCAGCACGTTGCCGACGCTCGAACCGGTGATGTCGTCGCTAGCCGAATTGGTGCCGGTGGCATTCTCGATGCTGATCAGGTCCTCGGAACGGCCGCTGCCGGTATTGGCGAACCTACCGCCGAGATCGATCGTTACGCCGCGGCCTTTCAGCGAGGTATCGTCACGGTTCTGATAGCTGATCGTGTCGATACCGGTACCGCCGTTGAAATAATTGTTGTAACCAACGGAGTAGAAAGTGTCGTTGCCGGCTTCGCCGAAATAATCACTGGCAAAGGTGTCGATGTCGAACACGTCTGCACCGTCGCCGCCGAACACTTCGTCATAATCGTTCGCATCGCCGGCCCTGATGATGGAGACGTAAAGGTCGTTGCCGGCGCCGAGCCTGATTTCGTTTCCGCCTTCGAAGTAGTTGTACACCGTATCGTTGCCATAGCCGGCGCTGACATAGTTGTTGCCGCCGTTGATGCCGATATTGTTCAGGTAGATCTTGTCGTTGCCATCATAGGCGAAGATATCTACAGCCGTATAACCGTCCTGATAAATCTTGTCGCTGTAGTTGGTGCCTCGGATCGTTGCCATGGTAGCAGCCTTTCGGTGTGTTAAACTTTAAGCCAGAGAATGCGGTCATCAAGGTGAATGATAGCTGAACCAATTGCGGCGTTTTCGTGAAATGATTCAGGCGCTTTCGTAGTCTGTTACCTCGACCTTGAGAATGCGACCCGCACCGTCGAAAGTGATGGTCTCCTCGCCGTCGCGCACCAATCGCTCGCCCGTCCTGGCGCTGGTCGCTTCCAGATGCCAGACGGAGCGGGCCGCATTGCGCGAAACCGTTTCGACAAGGCTGTCACGGGCCACCTGGTCGGAATATTCGTCGAAATAGCGGCGGAAGGCCACCATGATCGCCGGCTTGCCCTCGACGGCACCGATCTTGCCGGAGGCATAGGTCGCCTCATCCGTGAAGAAGGCATCGATCGTCGCAAAATCGAGCGCGTTGATGGCATCGTGAAACCGGATCAGCAAATCCGTGGGGTCGTAGGTCATGATGTCGGCCCTCGGTTCAATCAGATGGGGATGCCGTGGCGGGCGAGATCGGCCTGCAGCGTCTGCGCATCGGTGAAATGCACCGCATGCCAACCGCTGGCGCGCGCGCCCTCGACATTGGCGAGGCTGTCGTCGATGAAGATCGTCGCCGCCGGATCGAGATCGAAGGTCTGCGCGTGCAGCCGGTAGATCTGCGGATCCGGCTTGATCAGGCCGACATCGCCCGAAACGGTAACGCCCCGTGGCAGGCTGAGGAATGGAAACAGCGTCTGCGCATGGCGGAAGGTATCGGAGGCGAAGTTCGTCAGCATGGTCACATCCTGGCCCTTCGCGATCAGGCTTTCCATGATCGAGACGCTCTCGACATAGGCGTGCGGCACCATCTCGTGCCAGTATTTGCGGAAGCCGCGAATTTGCTCTTCGCGTTCCGGGTGATCGGCGATCAGCAAGGCCTCGGCCTCCTGCCAGCTTCTGCCGCGATCCTGCTCCAGGTTCCAGTCGGACGTACAGACATTGGCGAAAAACCAGTTCCGTTCCGCATCGTCGGGGATGAGGCGGGCGAAGGGAAGATGCGGATCGTAGTGGATCAGCACCTTGCCGATGTCGAAGACGATATGCCGGATAGAGATGCTGTTCATGCCGTGGTTTTCCTCATCTGTCTTTTCGGCTCGGTGCCGACCGTCGCGAAGGCATGCGGTATAGCCTGGGCGATTGCTTTTTTCATGACCGTCGGCAGCGCCTGCGCGCCAAGGGTCTCGGCAGGCTCCCACCAGCCGTTTCCAATGCCCGGGGACGCGCCCGCGACCGTCGCGCGATAGACCGAGAGGCGCAATTCAAAATGTGTGAACACATGCGTGATCGCCCCGCAGGCCTGCCACTGCGCCGGAAACGGTCTTGCATCGATCGAGTTGTCGCCATCAACCCGCGATGTCCAGGCGGTGCCCGGCACCTCGGTCATGCCGCCGAGCAGGCCCGTATCGGCGCGCTTGCGCAGATAGACGGCGCCGGATGGGTCGATGGCGACGAAGGCGGCACCGAGGCGCAGCGGCTTTTCCTTCTTGGCCGCCTTGCGCGGAAAGGTTTCCGGATCTGCAATCTTCAGCGCCAGGCAATGACTGTTCAGCGGACAGAGCGCGCAGGCCGGACGCCTTGGCGTGCAGATCGTCGCCCCGAGATCCATCATCCCCTGCGCGAAGTCGCCCGGGCGCTCCTGCGGCGTCATCGCCGCAACAAGCGCCCGCATCTGCGGCTTGGCAGCGGGCAGGGGCGTTTCGATGGCATGAAGGCGGGAAATCACCCGCTCGACATTGCCGTCGAGCACGGCGCTCTGGCGGTTGAAGGCAATCGCGGCCACCGCCGCGGCCGTATAGTCACCGATGCCCGGAAGCGCCTTCAGGCCTTCCTCCGTGTCCGGAAATACACCGCCATGGTCGCGGGCGACGGCTTCGGCGCATTTTTTCAGGTTGCGCGCCCGGGCATAATAGCCAAGCCCCGCCCAGGCCTTCATCACCTCTTCCGTATCGGCGGCCGCCAGATCGCCGACTGTCGGCCAGAGCCCGCGGAACTTTTCGAAATAGGCCTTCACCGCCTGCACCGTCGTCTGCTGCAGCATCACTTCCGACATCCAGATGTGATACGGATCGGGTCGAACGCCGCGCGCCGCCATGGCCGGGGAAATCCGCCAGGGCAGGTCGCGGTGGTGTCGGTCGTACCAGGCGATCAGCAATGCGGCGGCGTCTGCCGCTTTCGAAGTCATGGTCATCATTTGCCGGAAGGTTGGTTTGTATCCTATACTTGGCGAAGTGTTCGCTTTCCTTCAAGGCTAAAACCGGCCTTCAAGGCTCATCCCGGCCTCAGGGCTGAAACGGAACCGGAAGTTCTTCTCTTGAAACAACCCTATACGCGCAGAGGCGTCGTTCAGATCAGCGAAGTCGCCAATGGCCTGATCGACCCGGTGCTGGCCAAGCGCGCCGGCATCAGCACGCTGCTGCTCGGCTCGTGGGACGAGATCGCCGGCGAGGATTTCGCCGACTGCACCCGGCCGGAAAAGATCGCCTGGCAGAGGCGGGCGTCGGAAAGCGGACAGGACGGCGGTTATCTGCCGGGCGTGCTGACGATCGCTTGCGAAGGCGCGCGGGCCCTCTTCCTGACC
This sequence comes from Hyphomicrobiales bacterium, assembly GCA_900472785.1. Classification (GTDB taxonomy): domain Bacteria; phylum Pseudomonadota; class Alphaproteobacteria; order Rhizobiales; family Rhizobiaceae; genus Pararhizobium. Next base: position 26,077 of record UCJH01000062.1, read on the forward strand.
CACGCGCAAGGGGAACTCATCCAGCGGATCAACGGCTTCTTCGGCTTTCCGGCGATCAACCAGATCCGCATCGTGCAGAAACCGGTCTCGGCTCCGCGCAAGGCCAACTTCAAGCCACGGCCCCTGACGGGCGAGCCCGCCCGACGGCTGGGTGCGATGATTGACGGTATAGAGAGCGATGCGCTGAAAGCGGCGCTCACCCGGCTTGGCACGGCGGTGATGTCGCAACGCAAAAAATGACGGCGATCATCAAGCGGTCACAATTGTTTGAACTCTTCGAACCGACTAACGCTTGTGAGTGCCGGTAAGGCAAGTTATCGGAACTGCAAGCCTATTCCCATTTCCAGCCCTTGACCCAGGTGATTCCATGTCCCTTTCCGAAATGAGCCCTTTCAAGACTTTTCCGGGCAAGCGCCTTCTGGGCGGTGTCGCACTGGCGGCGCTCGCCATAACGCTGTCCGCCTGCAGCGACGAAAAGAAGGAAACCGCCTCGGCAACCCCCGCAACGGAAACCACCGACACGGCGACGAAGACCGAAGTCAACACCGGCGGCTCGATGATGGCATCCAATGATGCGATGAAGCCGGCCGACAACGCCATGAAGCCCGCGGATAATTCGATGATGGCGGCGACCAAGACGGAAACGAAGCCCGCCGATACGGCCGCGACATCGACGGCAGCGGAAACCGGACAGACCCAGGTGGCGCAGGCCGCCGCACCGGCCACAAAGGTCGAAGTTCCGGCCTCCGAAGGCGAAGTCGATGTCGAAAAGCTAATGGCGCCGGGTCCGTTGCCGGAAATGTCGATCGGCAAGGCCGACGCCAAGGTGACGATCGTCGAATACATGTCGATGACCTGCCCGCATTGCGCACGCTTCCACAACGAAACCTTCGATGCGATCAAGACGAAATATGTCGATGGCGGCCAGGTCCGTTTCGTCATTCGCGAATTCCCCTTCGATCCGCGCGCGGCCGCGGCCTTCATGCTGGCGCGCTGCGCCCCGGAAGGCCAGTATTTCCCGATGGTTTCGATGCTGATGAAGCAGCAGGAACAGTGGGCCGCGTCGCAGAACGGCCGCGATGCGCTGCTGCAGATGTCGAAACTCGCCGGTTTTACACAGGAGAGCTTCGAGGCCTGCTTGACGAACCAGAAACTTCTGGATGATGTGAACGCCACGATGCAGAAGGGCGCAAAGGATTTCGGCGTCGCCGCCACGCCGACCTTCTTCGTCAACGGCAAGAAATACTCTGGAGAAATGTCGGTTGACACCATGTCGGCCCTTATCGACACGATGCTCTGATCCTTCGCGTTTCCCTGGAACGATCGACGGGCGCCTTTGTGCGCCCGTTTTTGTTTCGAGTATGCCGTGCGTTCCCCCCCTCTGTCACTTCGTGACATCTCCCCCTCAAGGGGGGAGATCATTCTTTTCCCTCTATAGTTTTCTCGTGGGGCGAGCACAAAGCTTGCGGCCAATCTCCCCCCTTGAGGGGGAGATGCCCCGGAGGGGCAGAGGGGGGGAAGTCTCGGCGCACGCGGTACTCCGCGCACGACGGGGCTCTGCATCATGAAGTTCAACCGCCTCCGTCTCCTTGGCTTCAAGTCCTTCGTCGAGCCTACCGAGTTCGTCATCGAGCGCGGGCTGACCGGCGTTGTCGGGCCGAACGGGTGCGGCAAGTCGAACCTTGTCGAGGCGCTGCGCTGGGTGATGGGGGAAAACTCCTACAAGAACATGCGTGCCTCCGGCATGGACGACGTGATCTTTTCGGGTTCGGGCAACCGTCCGGCCCGCAACACGGCCGAGGTGGGTCTCTATCTCGACAATTCCGACCGCACGGCACCGGCTGCGTTCAACGATAGCGACGAAATCCAGGTGACTCGCCGGATCGAACGGGAAAACGGTTCGGTTTACCGGATCAACGGCAAGGAAGCCCGCGCCAAGGATGTACAGCTGTTGTTTGCCGATGCCTCGACCGGCGCGCGTTCGCCCTCGATGGTCGGGCAGGGACGCATCGGCGAGCTGATCGCGGCCAAGCCGCAGGCGCGCCGGCAATTGCTGGAAGAGGCGGCCGGGATTTCCGGTCTGCATTCGCGCCGCCACGAGGCGGAACTGCGGCTGAAGGGGGCGGAGACCAATCTCGAACGGCTGGACGACGTCACTTCGCAGCTGGAAAGCCAGATCGAGAGCCTGAAGCGCCAGGCGCGCCAGGCCAACCGTTTCAAGATGCTGTCGGCCGATATCCGCCGGCACGAGGCGATGCTGCTGCATATCCGCTGGGTCCAGGCCAAACAGGCGGAGGGCGAGGCCGACAGCCAGCTCAACCAGATCACCTCGCTGGTTGCCGAAAAGGCGCAAGGTCAGATGGAAGCGGCCAAAGCGCAGGGCATCGCCAGCCTGAAGCTGCCGGAACTGCGCGAGGAGGAGGCAAGGGTCGCAGCCGCGCTCCAGCGCCTGCAGATCGCCAAGGCGCAGCTCGAAGAGGATGCCGGCCGGACCCTGCGCCGCCGCGACGAGCTGCAGCGGCGGCTGTCGCAGCTGGCCGAGGATATCGTGCGCGAGGAACGCATGATCGCCGACAATGCGGGCATTCTCGCGCGTCTCGAAGAGGAAGAGGCGTCTCTGCTGGACACACTGGCCGAAGCTGACGACCGGGCCGTGGAAGCGCAGGAACGGCTTGGCGATGTCAGCGAAAAGCTGGCTGAAAGNNTGCTGACCGCCGAGCGGGCCGAGGCGCAGGCCGGCCGCAACCAGCTGGAAAAAACCATCCGCGATCTTGCCGAGCGTCAGGGCAGGCTTGCCCGGCAGTTGCAGGACCAGAGCCGCGACCTCGAAGACCTCGACCGGCAGATCGCCGTGCTGCCGGATCCGGAGGCAAAGCGCGAGGAGGTCGAGGCTGCGGAGGCCGCGCAGGAAGAGGCCGACGCCGTCATCGTGTCGGTTGAGGAAGCGCTTGCCGCTGCCCGCCAGACGGAAGCCGCAGCCCGCCCGCCGGTCGATGCCGCCCGGGCGCGGCTGAACGGCATCGAGACGGAGGCCCGCACCATCCGCCGCATGCTGGAGGCGGCAACCGTTCAGGGCGCCTCGCCGCCGGTGGTCGACGAGATGAAGGTCGATCGCGGCTTCGAGACGGCGCTGGGGGCCGCGCTCGGCGACGATCTCGATTCGCCGCTCGATCCGGCGGCACCCGCCCATTGGCGCATGCCTGGAGAAGCCCGGGACGCTGCTCTGCCGGCAGGAGCAACACCGCTTGCCGATCACGTCCGCGCGCCGGCAGCCCTTTTCCGCGCGCTGCACCAGATCGGCATCGTTCCGGACGATGCGGCCGCCGAGATCCTGATGCCGCAGTTGCAGGCCGGGCAGCGGCTCGTAACGCGTGATGGTGCAGTCTGGCGCTGGGACGGCCATGTCACCGGCGCGGATGCGCCAAGTGCCGCGGCACTGCGGCTGGCGCAGAAGAACCGCCTGGCCGAACTCGATGGTGAGGCCGAGGACGCGCAGGCCGAACTGGAGAAGCGCGAAGCCGATCTGGCAAAGGCGGCGGCCGGCATCCATAGCCAGGACGAGCGGTTGCGGCAGGCGCGCGATGCGCAGCGGCTGATGGCGCGCAAGGTGGCGGAAGCCCGCGACGCGCTGGCCGCCGCCGAGCGCGCCTCCGGCGATCTCGTGCGCCGCCGGGCGGTGCTGGCCGAGACCCGCAGCCAGCTCGAACTGCAGCTCGAGGAACTCGGCGAGCAGATGGAGGGCGCCCGCGGGGCGCTGGAGGATGCACCTGATCTTGCCGATCTCGAGACGCGCCTGCGAAACGTGCTTCTGGAGGTGGCGCAGGATCGCGCCGCAGTCGCCGAAGCGCGCGCCGCCCATGACGGTCTTGCCCGCGAAAACGAAGCACGGCAGCGCCGCCTGACGGCGATCGCGTTGGAACGCCAGACCTGGAATGCGCGGGCCGCAAGCACCGGCGAGCACATCGCCACCCTGCGCGACCGTGAAGCGGAAGCGCGCGACGAAGTCGAGGCGCTAATGGACGCGCCGGACGAATTTGACGAAAAGCGCCGCGCCCTGATGAGCGAGCTTGCCAACATGGAGACCGCCCGCCGGGCTGCCGCCGATCGGCTGGCCGAGGCGGAAAACCGCCAGCGCGACGCCGACAGGACAGCCGCGACGGCCCTTTCGCAGCTGGCCGAGGTGCGCGAAAAACGCGGCCGCGCCGAGGAACGGCTGGTTTCCGCCCGCGAAAAGCGTGTCGAGATCGAGGGTGCGATCCGCCAGGCACTGAACTGCGCCCCGCATGAGGTGATGCGCCTGACTGGTCTTGCCGTCGATCAGGACCTGCCGGATGTCCGCACCATTGAGCGCGAGCTGGAGCGGTTGAAGATCGAGCGCGAGCGGCTGGGCGCCGTCAACCTGCGCGCTGAGGAGGAACAGAAGGAACTGTCCGACAAGCTCGCCGCGCTGATCAAGGAGCGCGAGGACGTCATCGACGCCATCCGCAAGCTGCGCGCCGCGATCCAGAGCCTCAACCGCGAGGGCCGCGAACGGCTTCTCGCCGCCTTCGATATCGTCAACGTCCAGTTCCAGCGGCTGTTCACGCACCTGTTCGGCGGCGGCACGGCCGAGTTGCAGCTGATCGAAAGCGACGATCCGCTGGATGCGGGCCTCGAAATCCTCGCCCGCCCGCCGGGCAAGAAGCCGCAGACCATGACGCTGTTGTCCGGCGGCGAGCAGGCTTTGACGGCCATGGCGCTGATCTTCGCCGTCTTCCTGACCAATCCGGCGCCGATCTGCGTGCTCGACGAGGTCGATGCACCGCTCGACGACCATAATGTCGAGCGCTACTGCAACCTGATGGATGAGATGGCCGCCTCGACCGAGACCCGCTTCGTCATCATCACCCACAACCCGATCACCATGGCCCGCATGAACCGCCTCTTCGGCGTGACCATGGGCGAGCAGGGGGTCAGCCAGCTGGTCTCGGTGGACCTGCAGACGGCGGAGCAGTTGCGGGAAGCGGTCTGAGGATCGATTGGCTCCGGATGTTTTTCATGATATACAATTGAAAAACGTATATCATGGAGGTTTGCATGCAGGTCTCGAAATGGGGCAACAGTCTGGCTGTGCGTCTGCCCAAAAAGCTGGTTGAGGAAATGGCGCTTTCCGCCGGCGATGAAATCAAGGTGGTCGATATCGGCGATCGAACGATTGTCGTGGAGAAGGTCGATCAAAAGGCTGAATTTCTTCGCAGGATGGAGGAATTCAGATTTCCGCTGCCGGCCGATTACAAATTCGATCGTGAAGAGGCCAACGAACGTTGAGCGCCTTTTTCGACACCAATATTCTGGTCTATTCTTTCTCCGAAAATGAAAAGCGCGGGGTAGCACTCGCGGCACTCTCTGATGGCGGCGTCATCAGCGTGCAGGTGTTGAACGAACTGACCAACGTTCTGCGCAAGAAGCAAATGAGGGACTGGCGGACGATCGAAAGCGCGCTTTCGGTGTTGAGGCTGCGTTTTCCGGATATAGTGCCCCTTACCGCCCAGCTTCACGAAACCGCGCTGCCGCTCGCCCGCGATCATGGCCTAACCATCTACGATGCCCTCATCGTCGCCGCCGCTTTTGAAGCCGGCTGCGACACTCTGTTCAGCGAGGACCTCCAGCACGACCGTGTCTTCGGTCGCGTGACCATCAGGAACCCTTTTCGGGAAGGCTGAAGCCGAGGGGAACTCGCTCCCACCAGAAGGGGCGCGTCGTTACGTCCTTCCGGTCCGCGCCGCTTGCCGTGCAACCTGGGCATGCCCATCGACCGGCTGACGCGGAATGCCCGGGCGAGGGCATCACTCGAATTCGATCATGAGGGAGTTGGTGCTGTCGCTCGGCCCCATATCGTCCCAATTGGTTACGACAAGACTGCCGAAATCAGTTTTGCCTTTCCCATGCGCGTAGAACATGCCGAAATCGTCGCCTTTATTGTGTTCGTTCGGCATGTCGCGATACCAGTTCGTATAGGTGAGCGGTTCGCCGGTAACCCAACCCCAACCGCCGCGGGGTTCAGCGCCGGTGGAAGCCTGAACAAGGCCGATCCATGCGCCCATCTTGTAGGAGGTGGCGTATTTGACGTCATAGCCCGTCAGAAAAGTGCGCTGGTCGCCATTCATCATATCGGCTAGAAAGTCGTTTTCCGACTGAGAGCCGATTGTCGCAAGATGGCCGCCGCAGTCTCCGGCGATGCGGTCGGCCGAGGCACGCGTGATGTTGCCGCTACGGAGCACCATATAGAGATGTCCCCCGAAGGCGCCGTAAATCCGTTCGTAATAAGGGAAGCAAGCAAGCGCCTTTAAGACACGCGCGTCGTTCTCCAGTCCTATGAAGTCCTCTGGCTTGTAAGAGCGCGCGCGGGGCGATGAATAAATGCCGTCCTCATTGACATCAATCTGAACGCCAAGTTTCGACAGGGTGAGCGAGTTGAGAAAGCCGGTTTCCGCGATCCTTTCTGATCGCTGGTAGGCCGAAATAGCGTTGCGGGTCTGCTTGCCGAACGCGCCATCTGCACTGCCTGGATCAAATCCTTTGCCGGCGAGCACCAACTGGATCCGCTTGCGCCCAGCCGCTCCGCCCGCCACGAGCGCCTCGCGCTGTTCTGGCGTGCTTGCTCTGGCGGTCGTCTGCGCCGGCTGCATTTGCGCCAGCATTTGCCGGGCGACCTCCGGGTACTCGCCAATGCGATGTTTATTGATGAAGGCCTTCCAGATGCGCGGCGTATTGATTCTCAGCGCCTTGCGGAAATCCGCCTCGACAGCGTCGGCTTTCGTGTCCGCGACGGGTGTGGAAAGCGCATCGTCGGTTTTCGCCTCGAGGTCTTTCGTCGCGACGGGAAGACTGGCGTTAAAATAGAATTCCAGAGCCAGAGACGACAGGATCTGCGGCGATTGTTTGCCGGATGTCTGGTTCCTCACGTCGCGGATGACGCGCTTGAACGCCGTGCCGATTTCAAGCCCGGGGCCGGAAAGATTGGCGATGAGGGCGGTGGTGAACGGCGAATTCTCCCCGCTGCCATCCGCGGCGACCTGGCCCGGTGCTGCGGCAAACGCCACCATCGTGCCTGCGGCCTCGGTATTCACCGGAGCAAGACCTCTCGTTGCCAGGCTGCGGCTGACGCCTTCGACCTGTTCGTTCAGGCGGTTGGCAAGCGGGTTGTTGCGGCAGGCGTCGAGGAAGAAAAGCGCGATCTTCGCTTTCTTTTCCACCGCCCCGATGACGTCCGTAAGGGCAACCGTTTCGGCCGGCACGTCCAGTTCGCTTTCCAGATGCGCATCGGTGCCGACCAGAAAGTTTTCGCCGTGGAGCTGCATGCCATGGCCGGCAAAATAGAGGAGGGCGACATCCTCGGGGCCGACCTTCTTTGCGAACAGCGAGACGGCGCTTGCCATTTCGCGCCGGCTGGCATCGGTGACAACATCGACCTCGAAGCCCTGTGAGGACAGGAACTCGCCGAAGGACGTGGCGTCGCGCGCGGCGTTCGGCAGCGCGCCCGCGACCTCGTACTTCGAATTGCCGATCACCAGCGCGAGCCGTTTCATCTCGGCAGCCGCGTCGGCAAAAGGGATGATTGCCATGGCAAGAGCAAGCCAAGCCATCAGACGGACACTCTTCTGCATCGCCTCACCCCCCGTCGCGCCGATCGCCATCGTGAAACGCATGGCAGCCTCGAGAAATTCACGCTGTCGCCGATCGCCCGCCGCCCGATGTCACATTATCAGTCATCCGGGATGCCGCAATGCCTGTTTCACAGGCGTTCAAGACCTCTTTCCGCCCGGTTCCGCATGGTGCTCCCCGAACGACGACCGGCAACGGTAACGCAATCTTTTCGTTCTTGCTTCATCATGCGCCATCACATCGCGGCTTGCGGTGTTGGAGAGGTGCGAATTGACGGACTTCACAAGCGCAGATGCACTGGTTTTTCTCGGAGCCGTGCCGTCAGCCTCCCTGTGCGTCAATGCAGGCGGCATCATTCTCTTTGCCAACGCGGCCGTTAGCGGCATTGCCGGTGCAGGCGCGGGGCTTGCGCGCACGCCCGTGTCGCGGCTGCTGCCCGAATGGCATGCCCTGTCGGCCAGTCCGGCGAAATCCTTCCGGCGCGAGACGGTCCTGTTGCGCCGGGACGGCAGCGCCATTCCCGTCGAGCTCTCGCTGGTGCGCTGGGAGCGCGATGGTGCAGGCCTGACCGGCGTCGTGATCCGCGACCTGATCGACGAGCGGGCGCTCGAATCGATGCGGTTGGAGCTCGAGCGGCAGAACGAGCTGGTTCTGGCCGAGGCGGAGGCTGCGCATCGGCGGCTGGGTTTCATCATCGACATGCTGCCGCAGGCGGCCTGCGTCTTCGACGCCGAAGACAGATACGTGCTGTGGAACGAGAAATACGCCGCGCTCTATCCGGAAATCGCGCCGCATCTGCGCCCCGGCATTCCGTTTCGCGACATCCTGCGCATCAGCCTGGAGAGCGGCGAGATGCCGGAAATGATCGACGATCCGGAACACTGGATCGAGGAGCGGATGAAGAAGCACGCCCTGCCGTCGTCGCAGGACGAACAGATGCTGCGGGACGGGCGCTGGCTGCGCCACGACGATCGCCGCACGCCGGATGGTGGCGCGATCGGCATGCGCATCGACATCACCGATCTGAAGCGTCGCGAGGAATCCATGCGGCAGCTGTTCGATGCCAATCCCATGCCGATGATGCTCTGCGAGGTCGGCACGCTGAATATCCTCGCCGTCAACGAAGCGGCAATCGCGCTTTACGGTTTCAGCCGTGCCGATCTGCTGTCGAAAGCGGTCACCGACCTGCATGTTGCCGGTGAAGGCGTACATTTCGGCACGGCGTTGAAGGATGTGGACGACGATTGCGAGGCGCGAACCGTCTGGCGGCACCGCACCGCCGATGGTGACGAGCGCCATGTCCTCATCTATGTCCGCTTTCTCAATGAAGGCTCCGACCGTCGCCTGCTGCTGACGATCGCCGATGTCAGCGACCGGGTCCATGCCGAAGCGCATGCGACGCATCTTGCGCATCACGACCCGCTGACGGGACTGCCGAACCGCATGCGGTTTCGCCAGACCCTGGAGGCCGCTCTGGCCAGGGCGACGTTGAGTGGCGAGGAGGTCGCGGTGCACTACCTTGATCTTGACGGCTTCAAGCCGGTCAACGACACCTTTGGCCACGCGGCCGGCGATACGCTGCTGGAACAGGTGGCGGAACGCCTGACCGGCCTGTTGCGGACCGGCGATCTGGTCGCGCGGCTGGGTGGCGATGAGTTCGCTATTCTCCAGCATGCCTCCGCTCTCGGCGCCGAGGATGTAGCGCAACTCTGCATCCAGGCGCTTCGTCAGCCCTTCGGCATCGCCGACAGCGAGATCAGCATCAGCGCCAGTATCGGCATTGCCGTCGCTCCAGGCAACGGCATAGATCCAGACGGATTGATGAGCGCTGCCGATACGGCTCTCTATCAGGCCAAGGCCGCGGGCAAGAATACCTGGCGCCGTTCGGCAGCCTGATTGTTCTTGCGCCGAAGTCCCGTTCCACCGATTCGATGGTATCGATCCGTATGTGTGCAATGCGGTGAAAAATGCCGCAATTCTGGTGCAATGCAGCAATAATCCGGATCGCATGCATTTCCAACCCGTTGTGTATACTGTAGCTTCCGGGACGGACTGTTTGGGTGGAGAACAGGAATGACCAAGTGGGTTTATACCTTCGGCGGAGGAAAAGCCGAGGGCGCAGCAGGCGATCGCGATCTTCTGGGAGGCAAGGGCGCAAACCTGGCCGAGATGTGCAATCTCGGTCTGCCGGTGCCGCCCGGCCTGACGATCATCACCGATGCCTGCGCAGGCTATTATAAAAGCGGCAAGACGATCACCGACGATCTGAAGGCGCAGGTTCGCGCCGGCATTGCCCGCATCGAGGAGATCACCGGCCGCGTCTTCGGCGACAACCAGCGTCCGCTTCTTTTGTCTGTCCGCTCCGGCGCCCGCGCCTCGATGCCGGGCATGATGGACACGGTGCTCAATCTCGGCCTCAACGATCGTTCCGTACAGGCGCTCGGCCATGATGCCGGCGATGCGCGGTTCGCATGGGACAGCTATCGTCGCTTCATCCAGATGTACGGCGATGTCGTCATGGGGCTCGATCACGAGATTTTCGAGGAGATACTCGAGGACGAGAAGGGACGGCTGGGCCACGGACAGGACACCGAGCTTTCCGCCGTCGAATGGCAGCATGTGATCGCGCTCTACAAGCGCGCGATCGAGGATGAACTCGGCCAGACCTTTCCGCAGGATCCGGAAGTGCAGCTCTGGGGCGCGATCGGCGCCGTTTTTGCCAGCTGGATGAATGCACGCGCCATCACCTATCGTCACCTGCACAACATCCCGGCCGAATGGGGAACCGCCGTCAACGTCCAGGCGATGGTCTTCGGCAACCTCGGCAATTCGTCGGCGACCGGCGTCGCCTTCACCCGCAATCCCTCGACCGGCGAAAACGAGCTTTACGGCGAGTTCCTGGTCAATGCGCAGGGCGAGGACGTCGTGGCCGGCATCCGCACGCCGCAGAATATCACCGAGGCCTCGCGGCTTGCGTCGGGCTCCGACAAGCCGTCGCTGGAAAAGCTGATGCCGGAGGCCTTCGAGGAGTTTCGCACGATCTGCGATACGCTTGAGGGCCACTACAAGGATATGCAGGACCTGGAGTTCACCATCGAGCGCGGCAAGCTCTGGATGCTGCAGACCCGCTCCGGCAAGCGCACGGCCAAGGCGGCCTTGAAGATCGCCGTCGATATGGCCGAAGCCAGGCTGATCACCCGGCATCAGGCGGTCACCCGCATCGACCCGGCCTCGCTCGACCAATTGCTGCATCCGACGATCGATCCGCGCGCTAGGCGCGATATCATCGGCTCCGGCCTGCCGGCCTCTCCCGGAGCGGCAACCGGCGAGATCGTCTTCACCTCGGAAGAGGCGGTCCTGGCCGAGAAGGAAGGCCGCAAGGTCATCCTCGTGCGCATCGAGACGAGCCCGGAAGATATTCACGGCATGCACGCCGCCGAGGGCATCCTGACGTCCCGCGGCGGCATGACCAGCCATGCGGCCGTCGTCGCCCGCGGCATGGGCATTCCCTGCGTCTCCGGTGCCGGCAATATCCGCGTCGATCTGCGCAACGAACTTTTGATCGCCGCCGGAACGACGCTGAAGAAGGGCGACATCATCACCATCGACGGCTCCTCCGGCCAGGTACTGAAGGGCGAAATCCCGATGCTGCAGCCGGAACTGTCCGGTGATTTCGGCAAGATCATGGAATGGGCCGACAAGAGCCGGCGGATGACCGTGCGCACCAATGCGGAGACGCCGGCGGATGCACGCGCTGCCCGCTCCTTCGGCGCCGAGGGCATCGGGCTCTGCCGCACCGAGCACATGTTCTTCGAGGGTGAGCGCATCAACGTCATGCGCGAGATGATACTGGCCAGCGACGAGGCCGGCCGCCGCGTGGCGCTCGGCAAGCTTTTGCCGATGCAGCGTTCCGATTTTGCCGAACTGTTCTCGATCATGCACGGGCTTCCCGTCACCATCCGCCTGCTCGACCCGCCCTTGCACGAGTTCCTGCCGAAGACGGACGAGGAAATCGCCGATGTCGCCGGCGTTCTCGGGCTCAATCCGGCGGATCTGCGCCAGCGGGTCGATGCGCTGCACGAGTTCAACCCGATGCTCGGCCATCGTGGCTGCCGGCTCGCCATTTCCTATCCCGAAATCTGCGAGATGCAGGCGCGCGCCATCTTCGAGGCGGCTGTCGAGGCGGCCCGCGAGACCGGGGCTGCCGTCGTGCCGGAAATCATGGTGCCGCTGGTCGGCCTCAAATCCGAGCTCGACTATGTCAAGGCCTGCATCGACGCGGTTGCCAAAGAGGTGATCGGCGAGGCGGGCATCGAGATCGAATATCTCGTCGGCACGATGATCGAACTGCCGCGCGCGGCCCTGCGCGCGCATGTCATCGCCGAAAGCGCCGATTTCTTCTCCTTCGGCACCAACGATCTGACGCAGACGACCTTCGGCATTTCGCGCGACGATGCCGCCCAGTTCCTCAACACCTATATCCAGAAGGGTATCGTCGAGCAGGACCCCTTCGTCTCGCTCGATTTCGACGGCGTCGGCGAATTGATCCAGATCGCGGCCGAGCGCGGCCGCCGCACCAAGAACGGCTTGAAGCTCGGCATCTGCGGCGAACATGGCGGCGATCCCGCCTCTATCCGCTTCTGCGAGCAGACCGGCCTCGACTATGTCTCCTGTTCGCCCTTCCGCGTCCCGATCGCCCGGCTTGCGGCAGCGCAGGCTGCGATCAACGGCAAGGGGTGAGGATCTTCAAGTTTTAGGCAAAACGTCGACGCCCGATTTTCTTGCGGCGGCTGCCAAATCCGTATCCAGTGTTGCCAGCGGCAGCCTGCGCCGTTGGGCCAGTTCCAGGTAAGCGGCATCGTAAAGCGTCAGTCCATGCAGGTCGGCGAGTTTGATCGTTGCTGACCAAGCATGTTTCTGGGTTTCGTCGTCGACGGAAATGTCGAGCTTCACGAGGTAGCCCAGAAACTGATTTCTGGTTTCCTGCGAAATGCGTTTCCTGCGCACGGCGATGGAAAGGCCGTTGGCGACTTCCAGGTGCCAAAGCGCTGGTACGATGGCGCCATCGGCAACGATCTCATTGAGTATGTCGGAAATCTCAGATGTTTTCTCGTCTTCCATCAGGAAGGCGAGCGTTGCAGAGCAGTCGAGAACGAGGCTCAACGGCGCCCCTCATCGCGATAGCTTTTCCATTCCGCCCAGTCGAAGGAACCGAGTTTGATATCCTTGGCCAATGCCCTGATCGCTTCTGCAGCTTGGGTCGCCGCGGATCGGTCCGAAGAACTGGTTTCCTTCACCATCCGCGCCACAGGTTTGCCATGGCGTGTGATGACGACTTCCTCTCCGTGCTCGACAAGGTCGAGAAGGGTGCCAAGAGTATTCTTCGCCTCAAATGCTCCGATTTGCCGCACCGACATCTCCTATAAAAGCTAGCTTAGCTAGCTTAAACTGGTGCGGCTGCAAAAGCAAGAATTGGCGTTGTGGTGCTAGATCACCGATCAATGAAGTCCCGTACCGCCTTGTTGTATCCCTCCGGGTCCTGCAGCATGGCAAAGTGGCTGGCGTCCTTGAGGATGATTTCCGTAGCGCCCGGGATGGTCTTTGCCAGATAATCCGTGTGCTCGCGGCTGATCGCCTCGTCGTGATCGCCGAGTACGATGGCGGTCGGGGTGGTGATCTTCTTCAGGTCGTCGTCGCTCCAGTTGGGCTGGCTCGCCCACATGCCGCTGATCTGGGTGACGAAGGCGTCGTATTCGGTCGGCGTCGGCGAGATCGTCTTGTAAACCTCGCCGGCCTTCTCGATGTAGCCCGCAAACGTCTTGTTTTCCATCACCGTCGGAATGACGCCGTCGACCTTGGAATTGGCGGCATGGGCAAAGAGCTTCGTCAGCCGTTCCGGATGTTTGATGGCGATGTCGAGGCCGATGATGCCGCCGTCGCTCCAGCCGACCAGTGCGGTTTTCTCAATCTTCAGGTAGTCGAGCAGCGCCAGATAGTCCGACGCCATCAGGTCGTAGCTGTAGGGATCGGCGTTGCGGGTCGAGCGGCCATGCCCGCGGCTGTCGGCGACGATGACGGTGTGATCCTTCGAGAGATCAGCGACCTGCGCGCCCCAGACTTCGCTATAGCCGAGCCCGCCATGGATGAGCAGCACGGCGGGGCCTGAACCGTAGACGGCATAATGCATATTGATACCATTGACCGGCGCGCTTCCGGTCTTGGCGGCGGCCGGCAGGGCGACGGGATCCGGCAAGGTTTCCCAGCGCTCGGCGGCAATCGCAGCCGTCGTTGAAAGTGTAAGGGCGCAGAACAGGCTGATGGCGGCGGCGAGCTTCATGGTCACGGTTCCCGGCTGGAGTGCACTGCCTGTAATCCTACGCCAGATTTTGCATTCCAGAAGACAGCACGCCCGTAGTTGCGAGCGGCGAGAAGAAAAATCTCTCCGTCATTCCGGTTTTTGAGGGCAGACTATACTGCGCGTGTACCGCAAACGCTCAAATGCGCTCGAGCACATCCACGAAGGCGTCGGCGAAATTCTTCAGGCCGGCGGTTGCCTCGTCGGGCCGTTCGATGCGGATGGTGGTGCCGTCGCTTTCAAGGCAGGCGAAAATCGTCGCCGTCGCGCCGTCCTCTTCGGGAATGCGCAGCACGGCAATGCGCTCGCAATCGGCGATCAGGCCGGAAGCCGGAAATTCGAACAGAAATGCACCGTTGACGCCTTCGGCGGCAATGCGCACATGCGCGGAAAAACCGGCGGCACCGGCGGTGAAACCGTCGAGCGAAAGTTCGAGTTCGATGAGTTCCATCGGCAGGCCGGGATCAGCCGTCGTTATGGTCGGCTGGAGGGTGCCCGGTACGATGGCGGGTTCGAATGACAGCATGATCGCACTCCTTGCGCATGGTGCGAACGTCGCCGAACGTTTGCCCCGAGATCCTGACAATGCACGCGCCTTCGATGTGGACGGCACGCGTGTTAACCCCCGTCTGCCAGACATGCTTAAGGAGAATGGCGAATTTGCGGCATGCCTCTTTTGGCAGGGCCTGCGTTTGCCTGTTCCCTCATGCGGTTTTCCGCTTTAAACACGCAAGATGCCGGCGGTTGAGAGGGGACTGATTCCGTTTCATGATGATCAAGTACGAGCGTCCCATCTCGCATGCGGCCTTTTGGGCGCGACGTCTTGCCCGTTTTTCCTTCGGCCTGTTTGCCGTCACGCTGCTTGCGCATCGCTTCGGTCCGCTGACGACACCGCATTTCCTGGCCCTCTGCGGGCTCTCGACCGGTCTGGCTCTGATCGCCGTCGTTCTTTCGGTCATCGGCTTCATGCGTCTGTGGCAGGTGGCGGCCGTCGGTGGCATCGCTTCCTTCATGGCGCTGCTGTATGCCGCCGGGCCGCTCGGTTTTGCCGGAGCCGGGCTGGCGGCCTATTTCACCCGCCCGGCGATCTATGACGTTTCGACCGACACCCAGACGCCGCCGTCCTTTATCATTCCGTCGGATGCCGCGCAGGGCTGGCTGCAACGCGCGACGGTTGTCACGCCCGAAGACAGGGAAGCCCAGCGCGTCGCCTATCCGGGCCTGACCGGGCGCCGCTATGATGGCGCGCTCGACCGCGTTTATCAGGGCGTGCGCAATGTCGTCGAAAAGACCGGCGTGCGGATCACCGCGGAGGAAGGCGTCGAGAACACCGAGGCCGACCTTGAGGATCTGGTCGTCAAGCCGGATGCCGAAGAGCGCGACAGCGAGCCGGATTCCGTGCCGATCCCGCTGTCCCGGCCGGACACTATCGTGCCCGGCGACCTGCCGCCCGGCCGGCGCCCGAGCGACGTGCTGCTGCAGGGCGAGTGGCGCACGCTGATCACCGGCCTGCGCTTCGATGTTTTGGTCCGGCTGCGCGAAGAGGCGGAAACCACGCTGGTGGACCTGCGTGTCGCCTCCCGCTACGGCCCGCACGATCTCGGCATCGGCGCCGCCTTCGCCGACAGTTTCCTGAAGGCGCTTGATGCCGAGCTTCTGGGCATTGCCGGCGGTTGATCCGACATCGGCGTTCCGGCACGTTCAGTTTTCCGCCGGCCGAAGCCAGCCGGTGTAGCGAACGATTAGCCCGGTCATCGGACTGGCGATCTCGACGTGAAATCGAAAAGCGCCGTCGCGCTCTTCCTCGTAGGTTTCGCCGCCCGGTGCGAGAAACAGCGGCAATGGAATGCCCAAAAACCGCCATCCGCGGATGACGAGGTGCAGGTGGCCTTCTTCCGGCACCAGCGCGATCAGGATACGAAACGGGCCGAACGTTTCGACCAGCAGGTTTTCATCGGTCCCGACGCCGGCCGATTGGAGACTCCGGAAGGATTTGCCGGCAAAGCTCCGCGTCCAGAGTTCCCCGCCCGCTTTGCGATCGAAGCGCACGCTGACCGGCACATCGGCGCCTTCTGCCGGAAAACCGATGAGCGCGGCGACGATCCGCGCCAGTGGGTTCCGGCCGCGCTCCACCTTTGCCCGACCTTTGAACACCTGCGATACAATGCTGTCATGCAACTCGGCGACGGCCTGCGGCAGGTCGTTCCAGGCGCTGCCCAGCATGCGGCGGTACAGTGGTGTACCGGTCCCGTCGCCGCTCGTCTCGCGGATGCCGCTTGCAATCGCAAACCGCCTGAACAGCGGCTCGAAATCCGCAAGCGTCAGCATGCCTGCCGCGCTGCGCGCGCCGGGAGGCAAGCGCGTGCCTGAAAGCCGGCGGCGAATGAGCGCCTCGCTCGCCATTGCCGGGATGAAAGGTCCGTCGTCGCCTTCGGCGATCAGGTGCCAGCCGCGCTGGATATCCGTGCCGTCCGGGGCCTTGCCTGTGGCGCGAACGAACATACCGCCACGATGCGCGCCAAAAGCGAACAGGCTGCTTGCCCGGTGAAAGAGCGGCGCAAGCGGCAAAAGCGATGACAGCATGTTCATCCGCGCCAGCCTTGCCAGAAGGCCAAGCAGGCGCTGCAGCGCCTGCGGTTCTGTACCGGCGCCGGTAAAGACCGATTGCAGGCCGGGCAGGGCCTCCGGCAGCAGATGCAGATCCGGCGCATCGGCGAGCAGGAAATGCCGGCGTTTCAGCGGCACCGCTCCCGGTGGCGCAATCGTCATGTCGATGCCGTCGATCAGTCCGTGTCCCTGCACCCGCTTACCGCCGCGCAACAGGGCGATGGGCTTGCCGGCATAACTGGAGACGGCGCGGATGACGTTAAGTGCCATCTTCACCCGCGGTGAAGGTGCAATGCCGGCTTCGACCGTGGCGATCGCCGCAAATCCCGGCTGCAAGGCATCAAGGGCCGCGAAGGAAAGGGCGGGAAAACTGCTGCAGCCGGACAGGACCGCGACATTTGCCGCCTTTGCCCTGTCATCCAGCATGGCGATGCCGGTGACGAAAGCGGCACTGTCCCAAGGTCGAGATAATCGATGCCATGCCGGATGCAGGCCTCCGGGACGCGGTAGGGCCGTTCTCCCATGGTCTGGAACGGCCCGGAGGCATCGACCAGAATATCGGGCTTCAACAATGCAAGTGCAGCGTCGATATCGCTGTTGCGATCGAATTGCACCGGTTCCAGCATTGCGGCACCCTTTAGCCCGCCGCAAAAAACCTGCGCTTTTGCCAGCGACCGTCCGGCGATCATCAGCGTCAGCCGCGGTTCGTCGCTGAGCAGGCGTGCCAGTCGGCCGCCAAAGGTGCCGTAGCCGCCGACAAGGAGGATGCGCAGGCGGTCCTCGCTCATCCGAGGAACCGGCTTCGATGGTCGGCAGTCGGCACGAAGCAGCGGTCGCGCCGCCCGGCGATGCGGTAGCGGTTGCGCGCAACGAGTTCGTAGAGCGCATCGCGGAACCGGCGGGGCAGGATGCGCAGGAGGGTGGCCAGCCGCCAGGGATAACCGAGCCCGGCCGCCATGCGGATCGATCCCTCCGACTTGAAGAAGGCCCGGCCATCCTCGATCAGGATATTCGTCTCATAGTCGCGGGTGTCGAGGCCATAGTGCCGATAGAGCGCCGCGCCGAGCGGTGATTGCGCGGTGAGGAACCGGAAGCGCCGGGTGCGATCGTGGCGCAGCACGAAATTCACCCAGCCCGAACAGAAGATGCATTCGCCGTCGAAAACGATGATCGGATGGCTGTCGTCAAAGCCAGGGACCGCGCTGTCGTTGCGGTAGCTATAGGCCGCGTGCTCGACCATCAGGCCGCTCCGCCCGGGGCGAGCCGATACTGCCCCAGGAGCGACGGCGGGCCGTCCGTCTCCACCTGTCCGCGTTCGACGAGGTCTTCGAGATGGGCCAGCACCGAAAGGGCCGCCGCGCCATGCAGACGGATATCGGTCGAGGCGTAGATCACCTTGACCATGTCCGGAATGGACGTATCCCCGGCACGCACCCGCTCCAAGACGGCGCGCTCGCGCATGCGCCGATGGGCGCGCAGGCCGCGCAGGAAGGCGGCAGGCTCGCTCACCGGCCCGCCGTGGCCGGGCAGGTAGAGCCTGTCGTCCCGCAAAAGCATCGCCTCCAGCGAGGCCATGTAATCGGCCATCGACCCATCCGGCGGTGCGACGATCGTCGTCGCCCAGGCCATGACATGGTCCGCCGAAAAAACCGTGCCGGTGCCTTCCAGCGCAAAGGCTGCATGGTTGGCGGTGTGGCCGGGCGTCATCAGCGCGGTCAGCACCCAGCCGTCGCCCTCGATGGTTTCGCCATCGGCAAGCGCCCGGTCCGGCTTGAACGCCATGTCCGAACTTTCGGCAAAGGGATTGATCTCGCCTTCATGCAGCGGACGCGCCGCCCGGTGCGGTCCTTCCGCGACGACCAGCGCGCCCGTCGCCTGCTTCAGCCTGCCCGCGAGAGGCGAGTGGTCGCGATGCGTGTGGCTGACGGCGATATGAGTGACCTCGCGACCCTTCAGAGCCTCCATCAGCGCCGCAAAATGGGCCTCGTCCTCCGGGCCGGGATCGATGACCGCCACCGAGCGGTCGCCGACGATGTAGCTGTTGGTGCCGTGAAAGGTGAACGGGCCGGGATTGTTGACGGTGATGCGCTGCACGTTCGGCGCGACGGTCACCGCCTGCCCATGCGCCGGCTTGAAATCCAGGTCGAAATCCGGGCCTTCCATCCGCGCCACCCGTCTCTTCACTTGTACTCGATCTCGATGAACGACATCGGCTCGGTACCGGCATTGACGACATTGTGCTCGACGCCCGCTTCGCGCCGATAGGCGGCGCCGGCGGCCATATCCACCCGCCGTTCGCCGGTCGGTTCCTCCAAAAGGAACCGGCAATCGGTCATCGGCACGACGACGTAGCCCATGCCATGTACATGATGCCCGGTATCGGCCCCCGGCTCGAAATCCCAGCGGGTGATGCGCACCACGGCATCATCCAGCAGAAGCGTCGGCTTGGCAGGCGGGCGGGCACGATATTGGCTCATGAGTCTCTCCGGTTTTCCGGAGAGACTAGAGGTGGCGGAACGGAATGGGAAGGATAGGCCGGCCTTTGCACCGGAAAATCCGCTTCATACCCAACTTTGCGATTGTCGCGCTCGCCGGCCTTTGCTAAACCGGCTCTCGATTTGGCCCGGCGATTTGCCCGGCGCCAAGCGTTGGGGCGTAGCCAAGCGGTAAGGCACTGGTTTTTGGTACCGGCACCCCTGGTTCGAATCCAGGCGCCCCAGCCACAACTTATTTTTAAATAAAACAATTCCTTAGATTAAGAACTCTAAGCTTGCGTTTCCGGCATACCCTATCAGCAGGCCGCGATCTTATTGGCAGCAGGTCTGTCTTGCGGCCATTATAAGCTACGCGGCTGTGGCAAGCGGCCTTGCGCGCTCGATCCGCGCCAGCTCCTTGGGGCTGTGCATGGCCTCCCACAGGTCACCGCGACGCTGCACGTTCAGCCAGAAGTCCGGGCTGTTGCCGAATACGCGCGCCAGGATCAGCGCGGTCGCTGCCGTTATGTTGCGCCGGTCGTTGCACAATTCGTTCACATGCTTGCGCTGGACGCCCATAGCCTCGGCCAAGGCTCGCTGCGTGAGGCCGAGCGGCTGCATGAACTCTTCCGTCAGTATTTCGCCAACCGTCGCCGGCTTACGCTTGGTCATCAACATCTGTCACCTCACCGATAGCTGTGGTCGTCAAGATAGAGCTCAGACGCCTCGCCACGGCTACTGTCCCATCGAAAGATCAGCCGCCATCGCTTGTTGACGCGGATGGAATGCAGACCATCGAGATTACCGCGCAGTTTCTCGAAATGGTTGCTGGGCGGCACATGCAAGTCCTGATCTGTCGCCGCGTCATCGATCATCTGGAGCTTGCGGAACAATCGGCTTTCGACGTCGGCCGGGATGTTGCGAGAGTGGATATCTTCCATAAAGAAGGCCCGCAACCATCCGTCCCGAAATCCGTCCTCATTCCATTCCTCCAATGGCGAGTTAATGTACCACTCCATGGCTCATCCGGCAAGCGGTCGAAATGCAGCCCACTTGCTGGAAGGGACGTTTGCTGGACCGGACATTTCAGACAATTCGATGTAGCGACCCGCCATTCTTTTTAAGAGCTTCCTCCTCACCCCTCGCGCGCCATCCTCTCCCGCCTTGCCAATTCCGCCTCCGTCGGCGCGGCCAGCGCGAACGAGCCGGTCTTGATATCACCGTCGCGCACATAGGTGTTCATGATCACGCCGGTCGTGGAAACCTTGCTGTCGGTCAGTTTCAGGGCGCCGGGCAGGGTGCCACTCCCGAAGAGCCGCCTGCCCTTGCCCAGCACGAGTGGAAAGACCAACAGTTGGAATTCGTCGATCAGGTCGTTGGCGAGGAGCGTCTGGATGAGGTCGCCTGATCCCTGCAGCAGAAGGTCCGGGCCGTCCTCCTGTTTCAGTCTGGCGACAGCCTCCGCCGCCTCGCCTGGGAGCGCGACCGAATTCTGCCAGGTGAGCGGCATGGCCGAGCGGCTGGCGACATATTTGGTCACGCGGTCGAAAACCGCGCCGATCGGATCGCCGGAATCGACGAAGGGCCAATGCGCTGCGAAGATTTCATAGGTCTTGCGGCCGAGCAGAAGATCGAAAGATATGTCGAAAATCCGCCCCATGACAGCGCCCATGGCCTCGTCCCAATAGGTGGCGGTCCAGCCGCCATAGGCGAAGCCTTTGGTGGGGTCCTCGTCCGGGCCGCCCGGCGCCTGCATGACGCCGTCGAGGCTGACGAAGGTTGCTGCGATGACTTTCCTCATGTCTCATCTCCCTTTGCTTGCGATAAACCGAGGACGATCGACGTCCGTGCCACCCGACATGCGACGTGAAATTTTCAGGAGAATGCGGCGAGACCAAAGCAAACCACGAACAAAGGCTGCAAGACGCAAAAAAGCCCGCCGGTTTTCCATCGGCGGGCTTTGCATATCATTGTCGATGAAAACAGTCTTACTTCGCCTTGTCGGCCGTCAGGAATTCCGTGCACCAGTCGGAGCCGCCGCCGGCGACGCGGATGGAGCGGATGACGTAGTCGGACGAGACGGTGAGCTGGACGGAGCAGCTCAGATATTCGGTGCGGGCATTGGAAATCTTCTTGCCGCGCTTGCCGTCCTTCGTCTTTGCATATTCGGCCGGCGTGCGGCGGGTCTTGTAGCCGCCCTTCCAGGCGTAGACGGTCGAGCTGCCGCTTTCGACGTCCGATGTCGGCGGGCCGAACTTGGCGAAGAAGATGCCGGCCGGTTGACCGTTCCAGCGGGCCTCGACGGCATTGGATGCCGTTCCCACGGTGGTGCATCCGGCAAGCGCCAGCGCAAGGCCGGCTACGGTCGTCAGGCGGAAATTCATGTCGTCGTCCCTTTGGGTTTTCGTTCTAAAACAGCGCTCGCGCGGAAACGCGCAACGCTTGCGTTTCCAAGGCTTCCAGTCCTGCCTCTAGCGCTAAATGCGGCGAAAGAAAATCGGCTGTTTGCGTTATCTCCGCATAATTTGGAAAGCGTTGCCGAAAGGCCCTATCGGCGTCTTTCGTCCCTGGCCCGCCAAGGCCTGCCGCCGCCTCCGCAGGTGGCCCTGATCAGCGCGCCTCCCGGCGCAACCCATTGCCT
Organism: Hyphomicrobiales bacterium; assembly: GCA_900472785.1. Taxonomy (GTDB): domain Bacteria; phylum Pseudomonadota; class Alphaproteobacteria; order Rhizobiales; family Rhizobiaceae; genus Pararhizobium. Next base: position 47,798 of record UCJH01000062.1, read on the forward strand.
GGCGCAAGGCGTCTTCCAGCCGCCTGCGGACCGGCAACAGGCCGAAACGACAGGCAAGTTTCTAAAGGAAAATCAGTTGCTTCTGCGGTTTTGACAGGCATCTTTCCCAAGTTTTCAACGCAACTGTCGTCTTTTTGTCGTTTGCGGCTTGTGGAAAGGAAAATGCTGTTCTATAGAGGCGCCGCTGGTCACGGAGTGTAGCGCAGCCTGGTAGCGCACGTCGTTCGGGACGACGGGGTCGGAGGTTCGAATCCTCTCACTCCGACCAGCTAGAATATGTTTTCCCGAAGCAATTTTCCTTAATTTCTATAGGCATGATGTCTTCGACCGTGACGTCGCCGACAGTATTCGCGCGCCTGCGGTGCGATAAGATCAGGCTTGGCTTCGATGATCTCGGATGCCGCTGGTCAGGCAGGCCGCTTTGCGGCTATGACATCCGTAACCGGCCATCTCGGATTCGACGCGGGCTGAAACAGGAGCGGGAAGGTCGCCAATCATGGATACACCTTGGAGCAAGAGCGTCACGCTCGCCCTGGAAGGGCCGGGCAAGTACACGACGATCCGCAACACGACGGAGGCGTCCTGGGCGATGATCGAGGACTGGCCTCTCGACGAAGCGCCGGCGCTGACCAAGGCGCTGGATATCTGCGCTGCCGTCGCCGAAGGCAAACGCAAGCCGGAAGAGGCGCGCAACGCCTTTCTCGCAGCAGTGGCAGAGGCTGAAATCCATGTGCAGGAATAGGCCGATGCGCCACGGGAACATCGCATGAAGAAGATCGACGACCTCATCGCTTCCGTCGACAGCATTCACGCCCGCTACACGGCCGGGCGGATGGAGCGGGAAACGGTGCGCGAATGGGTGCTCGGCCTCGGCGGCTATCCGGAACCCTATGCAACAGCCCTTGCCGCCGCCATGCAATGGTTCCGGGGTAAGCACGATGTCGAAGCCGATGCGCTGAAAGCGCGCGACCTTGATCTGCTCAAGGCGATTTCGCAGGCCGGCAACGAACATTGAAGCAGCGCAGGCAAGCAAGCATAAAAAAAGGGCCGTCACGCGGCCCTTTTCCGTTTTCTGTCTTCCGCCGATCAGCCGTCGATGCCGTCGAAGATTTCGGCGGCCCTGCCGGCGTTGACGCGGCGCAGTTCGATTTCCTCGCGGCGGCTGGCGAAAAGCTCGCTGGCCAGGATCTGATCGGCGAGATCGGCGGGGAGGGACAGGATGACGCGGCTGTCTTCGGTGTGGATTCCGGACAGCGACGAGCGCTTGCCGGTGATCATGCCGCCCGCCACCGTGTTGTTGGTGTCGGGGTCGATCAGGATGAAGGCGCCGGTGGTGCGGTTCTGCTCGTAGCTGTCGAAGATCGCCTGCTCGTCGAAGGACAGGTGCACCTTGCCGATGGCGTTCATCGGCAGCGACTTGGCCGGGTTCCACTTGCCGCTCTTCAGGTCCAGCTGGCTTGCCGGCTCGATGGTGACGCGCTGACGGCGCGAGCCGCTCTTCAGCCAGTAGCGCTTGCCCGGCTGGATGCCGTCCGACTGCAGGGCGACGAGCTGCGCATCGAAGGACAGGCCGGTCTGCGGCTGGCTGTCGATGGAGACGATCATGTCGCCGCGCGAAACGTCGACCTGACGGTCGAGCACCAGCGTGATCGCGTCGCCGGCCACGGCGGCGTTGCGCACGAGGTCGAAGGTGACGATCTTGGTGACGTTCGCGACCATGCCCGAGGGCAGGATGACGACGGAATCGCCCGGTTTTACCGAGCCACCGGCAACGGTGCCCTGATAGCCGCGAAAGCTTTCGCCCGGACGCGAGACGCGCTGCACCGGCAGGCGGAATCCGACCGTCTGGGCCGAACGGACGGTGGCCAGTTCGAGAACCTCGACCAGCGTCGGGCCGTCATACCAGGGCATCGAAGTCTTGCCGTCATAGACGACGTTTTCACCCTTGAGCGCAGACACCGGGATGGCCGTGATCTGGCGCACGCCGAGCGACAGCGCGAGTTCGCGGAATTCATGACTGATCTGGTCGAAACGGGCACGGTCATAACCGGTCAGGTCGATCTTGTTGACGGCGAGAACAAACTGCTTGATGCCCATCAGCGAGGCGATGGTGGCGTGGCGGCGGGTCTGTTCGAGCATGCCGACGCGGGCATCGACGAGCAGGATGGCGAGATCGGCGGTCGAGGCGCCGGTCGCCATGTTGCGCGTATACTGCTCGTGGCCGGGCGTGTCGGCGACGATGAAGGAGCGCTTGTCGGTGGCGAAATACCGATAGGCGACGTCAATGGTGATGCCCTGTTCGCGCTCGGCCTGCAGGCCGTCGAGCAGCAATGCGAAGTCGGGCAGGCCGAGATCGTTCTGCTTGCCGGAATCGCGATGAAGCGTGGCGGCCTGGTCTTCCTTGACGGCCTTGGTATCCCAGAGCAGGCGGCCGATCAGGGTCGACTTGCCATCGTCAACGCTGCCGCAGGTGATGAGGCGGAGCGGACGGGTATCGCGCTGTGCGTGGGCCGGCTCTGCATGCGGCAGGGCGCTGACGTTGGACGAGGCGGCAGCGGCGGCGACTGCGGAAACGGTCATCAGAAATATCCTTCGCGTTTTTTCTTTTCCATCGATCCGGACTGGTCGCGGTCGATGGCGCGTCCCTGACGTTCGGAGACGGTGGCGATTTCAAGCTCGGCGATCACCTCGTCGAGCGTCGTGGCATGGGAGCGGATGCCGCCGGTCAGCGGCCAGCAGCCGAGCGTGCGAAAGCGCAGCATGCCTTCCTGCACCTGTTCGCCCGGCAGCGGCTCAAAGCGCGGATCCTCGGCCCAGACGAGCATGCCGTCGCGATCGACGAACTTGCGCGGCTTGGCGTAGTAGAGCGGCACAAGCGGAATGTCCTCGGCCTGGATGTAGCGCCAGATGTCGACTTCGGTCCAGTTCGACAGCGGGAAGGCGCGCACGCTTTCGCCCTTGCGGATCATGCCGTTATAGACGTTCCAGAGTTCCGGGCGCTGGTTGCGCGGGTCCCATTTGTGGTCCGGGGTGCGGAACGAATAGATGCGCTCCTTGGCGCGCGATGCTTCCTCGTCGCGGCGCGCGCCGCCGAAGGCCGCGTCGTAACCGCCGGCATCCAGCGCCTGGCGCAGGGATTCGGTTTTCATGATGTCGGTATAGAGCGCCGACCCGTGCGAAAACGGCGTGATGTTTTCGGCAGCACCGCGCGGATTGATGTGCTCGATCAGGTCGAGATCGTATTCTTTCACGAGCGCATCGCGAAAGCCGATCATCTCCGGGAACTTCCAGCCGGTGTTGACGTGCAACAGCGGGAAGGGCACTCGGCCGGGATAGAAGGCCTTGCGCGCCAGGTGCAGGAGAACGGAGCTATCCTTGCCGATCGAATAGAGCATGACGGGATTGTCGAACTCGGCGGCCACTTCGCGGAAGATGTGGATCGCTTCGTTTTCCAGCGCTTTCAAATGCGGGTCGAGCGGCGTCTTCGTGCTCTGCGGGTTATGCAGTTCCGTTTCCGGATGGATGGGCGACATTTCAAATCTCCGGGAAGTCTGTGGAGGTGTAGGCCAGATGCGCGTTATCGCGCGATGCTGTTTGCCAGTACACTTGATTGCGGGATGGTGGATGATGCGGTCTCCGGGACATGCAGGCCGCATTCGCGCTTTTCGTCGTTCTCCCACCACCAGCGGCCGGCGCGTTCCGGTTCGCCGGGCTTGATGGCGCGGGTGCAGGGCTCGCAGCCGATCGAAGGATATCCGCGCTGATGAAGCGGATTGACCGGGATCGCCTCGGCCGCGACATGCGCGTGGATCGTCTCGATGCTCCAGTCGGCCAGCGGGTTGATCTTCACAAGATTGCGCTCTGCGTCGAACTCGGCAAACGGCGTCTCGGCACGGGCGCCCGACTGGCCGCGGCGTAAGCCCGTGATCCAGTACGTGGCACCTTCGAGCGCTTTCGCAAGCGGCTTGAGCTTGCGAAAGCCGCAACAGGCGTGCCGGGCCTCGACGCTGTCATAGAAGCCGTTGAGGCCATACTTGGCGGCATAGGCGTCGATATCCGTCTGCTCGGGATAGAAGCGCTTGATGAGGATGTTGTAGGTTTCCTCGGTCTTGTCGATCAGCGCGACCGTTTCATTGAACAGCCGGCCGGTCTCGAGCGTCGATACCTCTATATCGAGGGCGTCGCTGCCGATGGTCGCCGTGATCACCTGATCCTCGATGCCAAGGCTGGTCGTGAACACGGCCTTGCCGTCAAGGCGGGCGACAAGCGCCAGCCGACCGGCGAGATCGAGGCCGCCAAGCTGCTGATCAAGAGCCTTGGCTGCACTTTCAAGAGAGATGGACGTCATGACGCAATCCTGTCTGGTTGTCCCGGACTATCGCAGCCCAGTGTGACAAAAGACAGAAAAACGGATTTCAATTGCCGCTGGATGTGAGCAAATGTCTCTAACTTCATCAAAAATATCGGAAAAACTAGTAATTTAGTAGATTATTCGCTCTGTTAAGGCTGTTCCTTTGATCTTTTTACTTGCGTCTGCCAACCTGCATCGCAAGTGCAATTCAGGAGTTACGGCAATGAAATCAGCGGCGATTTCCTCTCTGCGCGTCGATCCGCAATTGCGGGCTGACGCGGAAAGCGTTCTCAAGGATGGCGAGACGCTGTCGGCCTTTGTGGAGGCGTCTGTGCGAAGCCAAATTCATGCGCGCAAGACGCAGGCGGAATTCGTTACCCGCGGACTGGCTTCACTGGAAGAAGCCAAGCGCACAGGTGTCTATTATAGCGCCGAGGAGGTTCTTGATGAACCGAAGGATATGCTTGCGGCTAAGAGTGGCGAGAAAGCCGGATAAGCTTCGCTGTCCGCTATTCCGGAGCCGTCCACGCCGCTATTGTTAGGCACTGCGCTTACCTTTTGGATCAATGAAACGGTCGTTGTGCAGGCTGCCGCCGCCATCAAGAAGAGCATAAAGGTGCTAGAAGCTTTTCCCTTTGCTTGTCGAAAGGCGTCCGCGGAAACCGCGTTCCTGCGCAAACTGGTCATCCCTTTTGGGTCTGCCGGCTACGTCGCCCTGTTCGAAATCGAAGACAGCGAAACGGTGACGATCCTGGCCGTCCGACACCAGCGCGAGGAGGATTACCACTGATGGAGGTGATCGCGCGCCGTCGCCGACATGCCGTCCATGGTCGAGTGTGCGAAAGCGCCGGTTACTTCAGCGTAATTCCGTCCCTGACGCTCGCCAGGCGGTCGTAATAATAGCCTTTGATTGGATGCTGGGCGATCATCAGAATGATCTTGCCATTGTCGATCCGGAACCAGGCGATACCGCCCAGCGGCTTGCCCGTTTCCTTGTCCTTGCGGGTATAGGTGACTTCCAGAACGGCGCCGCGTTTGGTGTCGCGGGCGATGGTGCCGAGAAATTCGGCATCGGGATATTCCTGGGTGATGCGGGCGCGAACCTGTTTCCCGTCTCTCTCGACGTCGAGATAGGTTTCTCCGCCGGAGTCGGCGACGAAGATCATGGCGAAGGGCTGGTCGGGCGCGCTTGCCATGGCGCCGCTCGGCCCCTCGGTGACGATTGCGACGCTGCCGACAAGAATATCGCTGATCCGCATTCCCGCCAGATCGTCGAAGCGGTAGGGCAGGGCTTCGGCGCGTTGGTCGATGGTCTGCTTCACCTCCCGCGCCGTCGCCATCGACGCTTCCAGGGCGGCCTGATCGACCGCGCCGGCGGCGTTGGCGGGCACGACGGCGATCACCATGCCGTTGCTGCCTTCCCCCTCGATCGCCAGGGAATAGACGGTGGAATTGCGCTGCGTCATGTAGCCCTTGAAATAGATCGCGTGGCGGCCGCCAACGGTCATCTCGCGGATCTCGTCCATCCGCGCCACGTTGTTCCCCTGACCCTGCATGCTGCCGACTTCGCCGAGTTCGGACAGTTTTAGCGGCGAGGCCGCCGCCTGCATGATCATCAGCACGGACTTCGACGGGTGCACGAACATTGTGATCGGGTCGCGGGTCAGCGCGAAACCCGGCGGCGGCTCGATGCTCCAGCTGGTGCCCGGCACATTGACCGCTTCGCCAGCCTGGACCGGGATCGACAGCACCACCAGCAGCAAGGCGCTGGCCAGGAAAGCAAGCAGGCGCATGTCGGCATCCTCCCGGAATTTATCTCACAGGCTAACCCGGGCTTGCCGATGCATCAACGGCAGTCCCCGCCCATTCCGGAAACGGCGTCGAGGCGGGTTTTATTCACATGGTTGGTGACCTGCTTCATGCGCATGAAAGACGTTCCGAAATAAATATGATAAATTTCATCATATTTTTACTCATAAAACTTGACAGAAATTATCACCTTAAATAGCTACCTGTTCCTGTAGAGTTTTTTCAAACGCATGGGGGCATGCAAATGACCATCACTATCTCCGCAACCGACGTCAACAAGGATGGCACCGGTGTCAACGTCCTCGCTTATCTGAGCCAGTTCGACACCAACTTCGTATCGGCCGGCCGCGGTCAGTTCAGCGGCGCTGACGGGATTTCCGGCGAGCAATATGCCGTAACCGACGGCAAGGCCACCAAAACCGGCGTTGTCTTCGATTCCGGAAAGACCGACTGGTCCTACAATATGAGCACGCATCAGGTTTCCGGCTCGCTCCAGACCCTGCGCTTCGGTTCGCAGACGACGCTCGACGCTACGAAACATGTCTTTACCCAAGCGACCGACCTGAAAATCTCGGGCCTTGGCCTGGAAACCAGCGCCGACGCCAACGCCCTGCGCTCCGGCCTGTCCTCCAGCGACATCAGCGGTCTGCTCGCCCTTTTGAAGAAGAACAGCATCGCCTTTTCCGGCAGCACCGGCAACGATACCTTCACGAGCTTCGACCTCAACGACACGCTGGATGGCGGCGCCGGCAACGATAAGCTCAATGGACAGGGCGGCAACGACCTGCTCAAGGGCGGTGCAGGCAACGACGCCCTCTCTGGCGGCAACGGCAATGACAGCCTCTTCGGCAACGCGGGCAACGACGTGCTGGCCGGCAATGCGGGCAATGACAGGCTGAACGGCGGTGCAGGCAACGATGCGCTGCATGGCGGCGCCGGCAACGACAGCCTTATCGGCGGTGCTGGAAAAGACACCTTCGTCTTCGCAACCGGTACGGGCAAGGACACGATCGTCGATTTCGAAGCCGGAAGCGCCACAACGGGTGACGTGCTGAGCCTCGACAAGGATGTCCTGTCGTCCTTCGCCGCCGTCAAGGCTGCGGCAACCGATACGGTCAGCGGCCTGCTGATCAAGTACGGCGCGGACACCATCCTGCTCGAAGGCGTCGAAAAGGCCGACCTGCACGCCAACGACTTCTTCTTCGTCTGATCCCTTCCGGCAAGACGAAACGCCGCGCGTCGAAAAGGACGCGCGGCGTTTTCGCGTTCAGCATCCGGTATTACCCCTCGAAGCGGTCCGTCGCGTCCCGGTCGCGCTCATATCGTCTCGCAAGCGGAAACGGCGGCAGCCAGGATTCGCGGCGGACGGTCCAGAGCTCGTAGGTCGGCATCAGTCGATCGGTTTCGTCGAGCGAGCCGAGATTTACCTCGATCTCGTCGCCAGTGCGGGCGAAAACGGACGAGCCGCAGCGGGGGCAGAAATGCCGTCCCGCATAGTCGCGTGTTTCACCAGCGATCGTCACGGCATCCTTTGGGAAGATCGCGGAGGCGTGAAAAAGCGCGCCATGATGCTTGCGGCAGTCAAGGCAGTGACAAAGACCGACCCGATAGGGGTTTCCCGAGGCCACAAATCGGACGTCGCCGCACAGGCAACCGCCGCTGAACCGCTCCATGCCGCGTCTCCTTCAAAAACAGACAGGCGGAATCGCTACACCGAACGGCACCGCAATGGCAATTGGCGGCGATGCTCTACCGGTCGCTGGTCTCCCAGCGCGGGTTGATCCACGGCTCCTGGTTGGAGCGCGGCAGCATTTGCTTGCCGAGGATGTGATCGGCCGCCTTCTCGCCGGTCATGATCGAGGGGCCGTTGAGGTTGCCATAGGTCACGTGCGGGAAGATCGAACTGTCCGCGACCCGCAGGCCGTCGACGCCGATGACCCGGGTTTCAGGATCGACCACGGCCATCGGATCGTTCTTGTCGCCCATCCGGCAGGTTCCGCAGGGATGATAGGCGCTTTCCAGATGCTCGCGCAGGAAAGCGTCGATCTGGTCGTCGGTCGTCACGCTCTCGCCCGGCTGGATTTCAGGGCCGCGATACTGGTCGAAAGCCTTTTGCCCGAAGATCTCGCGCGTCAGCCGGACGCAGTGGCGGAATTTTTCCCAGTCTTCCGGATGGCTCATATAGTTGAACCTGATCACCGGATCGGCCTTCGCGTCGGGCGAGCGCAGCGTCACATTCCCGCGCGATTTCGAATGGTTGTAGCCGACATGGACCTGGAAACCGTGGCTCTTGGCCGCAGCCTTGCCGTCATAGGAGATGGCCACCGGCAGGAAGTGATACTGGATATCCGGCTGCCTGATGCCCGGCGCCGAGCGCAGGAAGGCGCAGGCTTCGAACTGGTTGGAGACGCCGAGCCCGGATTTGGTGAACAGCCACTGCGCGCCCGCAACCCCCTGCCAGAACCAGGGCAGCCAAGAATAGAGCGAGACGGGTTTCAACGAAACCTGCTGGAAATAGAATTCCATATGATCCTGCAGGTTGGCGCCGACGCCCGGCCGGTCGGCCTTCACCTCGATGCCCATTTCCTTCAGATGCGCGCCCGGTCCGATTCCCGACAGCATCAGGAGCTTCGGCGAGTTGAACGAGGATGCCGCAACGATGACTTCTCGGTTGGCCTTCACGACCTCGATCTTGCCGCCGCGCTCGATCTCGACGCCGACGGCGCGACCGTTTTCGATGACGATTTTTCGCGCATAGCAGCGTAGCAATTCGACATTCGGCCGCTTGAGCGCCGGGCGCAGATAGGCCGAAGCCGTCGACCAGCGCCTGCCGTTGTGCACCGTCTGCTCCATCAGGCCGAAGCCCTCCTGTTTGGAGCCGTTATAGTCGTCCGTCAGTTCGAAGCCGGCTTGCGCACCCGCATCGACGAAGGCCTTGAACAGCGGGTTTTTGAAGGAGCCCCGCCGCACATGCAACGGACCGTCCGTGCCGCGCCAGCCGTCCTCGCCGCCGCTGGAGTTTTCCATGCGCTTGAAGTAGGGCAGCACGTCCGCATAGCCCCAGCCGCGGGCGCCGAGCTCTTCCCACTCGTTGTAATCTTCCATCGACCCGCGCACATAGACCATGCCGTTGATCGAGGAAGACCCGCCGATGACCTTTCCGCGGGGAGCCGTGATCCGCCGATTGTTCAGGTTTGGCTCAGGCTCCGACAGATAACCCCAGTTGTAGCGGCTCATGCTCATCGGCCAGGCGAGCGCCGCCGGCATCTGGATGAACGGCCCGAAATCCGACCCGCCGAACTCCAGAACCAGTACGGTATTCTTCCCGTCCTCCGACAACCGATAGGCAAGCGCCGAGCCTGCGGAGCCGGAACCGATAATGACGTAGTCTGCCTGTTGCATGGTATTGGCCTCTTTGTTCGGCGCTCGATGTTTCGGTGATCTCCCCCCTTGAGGGGGAGATGTCGGCGTCGCCGACAGAGGGGGGGTAGGCCAGCCCGGAATTCGAGGAGAGTGACCCCTTGTTCCTCCGCGACATTTCCCCTCTAGGGGAGATCGGCCGCACCTTCCAGATCAATACGGCGACTGCACAGGCCCCATCGCCACATAGACGCTCTTCAGTTCGCTATAGTGGTTCAGCGCTGCAATCGAGTTCTCGCGGCCGAAGCCGGATTGCTTGGAGCCGCCGAACGGCACTTCCACCGGCGCCAGATTGTAGGCGTTGATCCAGAGCGTGCCGGCTTCGAGCGCATCCGCCACGCGGTGGCCGCGGGTGAGGTCGCTGGTGAAGACGCCGGCCGAGAGGCCGAATTCGGTGGCATTGGCGCGGGCAACGACCTCTTCTTCCGTGTCGAAATCGAGCACGCACATGACCGGGCCGAAAATCTCCTCGCGGCAGATGGTCATGGCGTCGGTGACGTCGGCAAAGACGGTCGGCTGGATGTAGTTGCCGGCCGACGAGACGGAATTGGGAATGCCGCCGCCGGTCAGAAGCGTCGCACCCTCGGCCTTGCCCTTTTCGATGTAGGAGAACACCTTGTCGAGCTGCGCCTTCGAGACCATCGGCCCGAACTGCGTCGCCTCGTCCATCGGATCGCCGATAACGATTTTTTCGGTGCGCTCCTTGAGGCGCGACAGGAACTTGTCCTTGATGCCCTTCTGCACGAAGACACGCGTGCCGTTGGAGCAGACCTGGCCCGTCGAGTAGAAATTGCCGAGCATCGCCCCGCCGATGGCGCTTTCGAGGTCGGCATCGTCAAAGACGATCAGCGGCGACTTGCCGCCAAGCTCCATCGTGACATGCTTGAGGTTCGCGGCTGCGGCCCCGGCAACCTTCTTGCCGGTCTCGACCGAGCCGGTCAGCGACACCTTGGCGACGTCCTTGTGATTGACGAGCAGCGGGCCGGTCGCACGATCCCCCTGGATGACGTTGTAGAGGCCTTTGGGCAGTCCGGCCTCGATCAGGATCTCGGCGATCTTCAGCGCGCCGAGCGGCGTGTTTTCGGACGGTTTGAAGACCATGGCATTGCCGCAGATCAGCGCCGGCGCACCCTTCCAACAGGCGATCTGCTGGGGATAGTTCCAGGCACCGATGCCGACGCAGACGCCGAGCGGGACGCGCTTGGTGAAGGCGAAATCGCCACCAAGCGGAATATAGTCGCCGTTCAGCGCCGAAGCCGCGATGCCGCCGAAGAATTCGAAGGCATCGGCGCCGGACGTCGGGTCGGCGACGATGGTTTCCTGGATCGGCTTGCCGGTATCGAGCGTCTCAAGTTCCGAAAGCTCGCGGTTGCGCTCGCGCATGATATCGGCGGCGCGCTTGAGGATGCGGCCGCGCGCCGTCGGGCTCAGGGCTGCCCATTCCGGCTGGGCGCGTTTTGCGGCGGCAATCGCCTTTTCGACGATGGCGGGGGTTGCCGCATGCAGCCTGGCGATCACCTCGCCGGTCGCCGGATACAGGCTGTCGAAAGGTGCGCCGGCTGTGTCCTCGACATATTCGCCGTCGATGAAGTGCGAGGCTTTGGGTTGGGCTTTCATGGTCATTCACCCCTCGGGTAACGTTTGGAGTCTTCGAGATTGTCGAGATTCATGTGGTTGCGCATGTAGCGCTCGGAGGCCTTCTGCAGCGGCTGGTGATCCCAGGGATAATAGGCGCCGTTGCGCAGCGCCTCATAGACCACCCAGCGCCGCGCCTGGCTTTCGCGCACCGCCGCATCGAAGGCTTCCATGTCCCAGCGCGCCTCGCGCATGTCGGTAAACGCCTTCAGCGTCGCGATGATGACGGGATCGGTCGGGTCGTTTGCCAGATTGGTAAGCTCAAGCGGGTCGGCTTCCAGATTGAACAGCTGGTCGGGATCGAGCGCGCAGTGGATGTATTTCCACTTGCCCTCGCGGATGCAGACCAGCGGCGCATAGGAGCCTTCCGCCGCATATTCCATCAGAACCGGCGAGACCCGCTCGGCGCCGTTGATGACGGGCACGAGGCTCTCGCCATCGGTCCAAGGCATGATCTCGTCCATGGAAATGCCGGCGAGATCGCAGAGCGTCGGCGTGACGTCGAGGTTGGAGACCGGGGCCAGATGCAAGCCGGGAGCGACGCCGGGACCGGCGACCATCAGCGGCACGCGGGCCGAGCCCTCGAAGAAGTTCATCTTGAACCATAGCCCGCGCTCGCCCAGCATGTCGCCATGATCGGAGCAGAACAGGATGATCGTGTTGTCGAGCTGCCGCGTGCGGGTCAGCGTATCGATGAGTTCGCCGACCTTCTCGTCGAGATAGGAGATATTGGCGAAATAGGCCTGGCGCGAGCGGCGGATGTTGTCGCGCGTCACGTCGAAGGACACATAGTCGCAGGAATGGATGATGCGCAGCGAATGCGGGCACTGCTCCTCGATGGGCAGCGTACCGACCTCCGGCTCCAGCTGTTCGCAGCCCTCGTAGAGGTCCCAGAATTTCCGCCGGGCGACATAGGGGTCGTGCGGATGGGTGAAGGAAGCGGTCACGCACCAGGGGCGGCGGCCCTGATCGTCGTTGTCACGGGAGAGGTGATAGAGTTTCTGGTTGGCGAGGAAGGCGACCTCGTCGTCATATTCCATCTGGTTGGTGATCTCGGCAACGCCGGCGCCGGTGACGGAGCCGAGATTGTGGTACCACCAGTCGATCCGCTCGCCGGGCTTGCGATAATCCGGCGTCCAGCCGAAATCGGCCGGGTAGATATCCGTCGTCAGCCGTTCCTCGAAGCCGTGCAGCTGGTCCGGCCCGACGAAATGCATCTTGCCCGACAGCGCCGTGTAATAGCCGGCGCGGCGCAGATGGTGCGCAAAGGTCGGGATCGAGGAAATGTATTCGGCGGCATTGTCGTAGACCTGCGTGCGGCTCGGCAATTGCCCGGCCATGAAGGAGGCGCGGGCAGGGGCGCAGAGCGGCGAGGAGGTATAGTTGTTGCGGAACCGCGCCGAACGCTTGGCCAGCGCCTTCAGGTTCGGCGCATGCAGAAAATCCGCCGGGCCGTCTGGAAAGAACTTTCCGTTCAGCTGATCGACCATGATGATGAGGATATTGGGCTTCGGCGCGGTCACAGGCTCTGTCCTTCAGTGTTCGCAACAAGGCGCAGATGCGCCGTGACGTAATCTTCCACCAGCGCGATCGAGGCATTGATGGTGACGGGTGCGGATCGCAGGCCCTGTCGCAGGTAGAGCCCGTCGATCATGGCGGATGCACCCTCGGCAATCCGGGCGGCCTCCGCCAGCGGGCAAAGCTCTTTCAGGCTGGCGAGGAAATTCGAGCGCAACCGGCGCGCGTAAACCACCAGCAACCGGCGGGTTTCCTCGGATCGCTGGGCCTCCGAATAGAAGGCGAGCCAGGCGGCCACCGTTTCCGGCGCGAACTGGTGCGCCTGGAAATTCACGCGGATCACCGCCGACAGGCGTTCGCGCGGCGTCGTCGCCTCGCTGAGCGCTTTGACCGTGTCCGCCCGCAATTGCCTGAGCAGGCTGCGGATCGTCTCGATGACCAGCTGTTCCTTGGAGCCGAAATAGTGATGGGCGAGCGCTGCCGAAACGCCGGCATGGCGGGCGATTTCCGACATGGTCACGGTCAGCGAGCCGTGATCGCCAACGGCCCGCAATGTCGCGTCCACCAACGCCTTGCGGCGCACCGGTTCCATCCCGACCTTCGGCATCTAAATTCCCCTTGTTGACCGAAGCTTATTTTTGATTGATCCATCAATCAATAAAAATGTGCGACATCGAAGGAAATTCTGAAAGATGTCAAAATTGCCGAGACATGCATGGGACGGCGTGTTGACCGCAGGAGCGGCTTTTATATTGAACTGCCTCGCCCAAACGTGGTTTGAGGCTGTAAATGAAACTTTATGTCGAACGCGGCGGTGAGCAGATAAAATGGGGATACGCACAAGAATTCGATTGGCCTTGGGTCTTGTAAAGGAGGACGCTCTGCCAACTGGAGTGACGCTGGGGCGTCACAGCTACGGCGTCGTTCGCTCGGGGGTGTTCAAAGCGTCTCCTGCTGCGCCGCTGACGGTCGGGGCCTTTTGTTCGATTGCCGATGCTGTGATGTTTCTCTGTGACGCCAATCACAGCCTCAACGCCGTCACAACGTTTCCCGTTCACAAACTGATACTTAAGCAAGGGGACCGGGATTTTAACCCGACACGCCGTGTCGGAATAACGGTCGGCAACGACGTCTGGATCGGTCGCGGCGCCCTTATCATGCCCGGGGTGAGCATCGGCGATGGAGCCATCGTCGGCGGTGGTTCCGTCGTAACGAAGGATGTCGCGCCGTTCTCAGTTGTCGCAGGCAATCCCGCGCGATTCGTCCGGCATAGGGTTGAGCCTGCTTTGGCTGCTTCATTGAGCGAAATTGCTTGGTGGAATTGGCCCGACGAAAAGATTGTCGCCGAGGCGGACGCGCTCGCCGGACCAGTTGAAGCATTTGTCGAAAGACATCGCTCCACGCTCGCAGACGGACACGTATAATGGTGCAAGGCTAATTCGCCGACTTTGAGCGATTCTATGAAGCTGCGAAGTCCAGTTGCATGCCACCCTAACACACTGCAGTCATTGAACTTTCATCAAACTGTCATGCTGGGGAAACGGAAAATTCAGCTCTCGGGCGCGATCTTGCGCGCATCCTCGCGCCTCGCTTCCCGGAGTTTTCATGTCCGCCGCCCCGATCGCCGCCTCCGCCGAAATGCTGTCGCTTCGCCGCTTCGGCAGCGACCAGATCGTCACCCTCGCCAAACTCGCCATCGAAAACGCCTTCCAGCCGATCGCCGAGGCGGCGACCGGGACCGTGTTCGGTTACGAGACGCTGATGCGCGGCTTCCAGCGGCTGGGCTTTTCCTCGCCGCTGGAATTGCTCGACAAGGCCGAGGAGGCGGGCCAGTTGCTGGCGCTGGAACAGATGATCAACAGCCGGGCCTTTGCCGCCTTCGCCAGCCTGCCGGACTTTGCAGCGCGCACCCTGTTCGTCAATTTCGACAGCCGGCTGATCGGCGCAGAAGGCGATATGGTCGAGCGGCTCGGCAGCCATCTGCAGCGCGCCGGCATTCCACCGTCATCGATCTGCTTCGAGCTTTCGGAACGGTTCGACAATGGCCGCATGCCGGATTTCTCCGGCCTGATGAAGAAGCTGCGGCTTGCCGGCTTCAAACTGGCGATCGATGATTTCGGCGTCGGCTTCAACGGGCTGAAGCTGCTCTGCGACCAGCCGGTGGATTACCTGAAGATCGACCGGCATTTCATCTCCGGCATCGATGCCTGCCCGCGCAAGCGCCATCTGGTCAAGCACACGGTCAATACCGCCCATGTGCTCGGCACCCGCGTGATTGCGGAAGGTGTGGAGACGGAGGCCGAGTTTCTGGTCTGCCGCGACCTTGGTTGCGATCTGGCCCAGGGCTATTTCGTCGCCCGGCCGACCGTGCATCTGGCCGATCTGCAACCCGCCTATCCGCATCTGGAGCAGGGCGGCCATGCCCGTCGCCAACCGGCCTCGCTCGACAGCATCCTCATCCGCAAGCAGATCGAGCAGATGCCGGCGCTGTGGGAGAACGGCAGCCTCGATTCGGTCTTCGAATTGTTTCGCAAGTCGCCGCAGCGCAGCTTCTTCCCGGTGCTTAACGCCAATGGCGAGCCGCGCGGCGTGCTGCACGAATATCATGTGAAGGAGATGATCTATCAACCCTTTGGCCGCGATCTTCTGAAGAACCATCTCTACCAGCGCCACATCTCGCACTTCGTCAGCCCGGCGCCGATTGCCGATCTCGAGACGCCGGCTGAAGACATGATGAAGATATTCGCCGGTATGGACGGCAGCGATTGTGTCATCCTGACGGAAAACATGCGCTATGCCGGCGTGCTGTCGGCGTCGTCGCTGCTGAAGATCATCAACGAGAAGCAGCTGAAGACCGCGCAGGAGCAGAATCCGCTGACCGGGCTTCCCGGCAATCGCGCCATCCGCGATCACGTGCAGGAAGCGGTTCTCGATGGCGATCGCGCCCGCTATTTCTGCTATTGCGATTTCGACAGTTTCAAGCCCTTCAACGATCATTACGGCTTCCAGAAAGGCGATCTGGCGATCAGCCTCTTTGCCTCGCTGATGCGGCGGCATTTCGTTGGCGACGACGTATTTCTCGGCCATGTCGGAGGCGACGATTTCTTCATCGGCATCTCCGGTCGCGGCATCGAGGAACTGCGAAGCGTGCTGACGCGGCTGCTCGGCGAATTCACAGCGGAGGTGCGGCAGCTCTACTCAGCCGAGCATCAGGCGGCGGGCCGGATGCAGGGCTATGGCCGTGGCGGCGAGCGCACGGTTTTTCCGCTGATGCGTTGCTCGGTCGGCGTCCTCGCCCTGCCGGAAGGCCTGATGTTCTCCGATACCCAGGCCGTCAGCGCCCGCATCGCCGAGATCAAGAGTCGCGCCAAGGAAAGTGACAGCGGCCTGATCTTCGATACGTTCCGCGGCGAGCCCTGACCCGCGGTATCCCGCGGGATCAGTGCAGCTTTGAAGCCGTTTATCCGGTCACTCCATCGCACCGACACGTGCAAAAAACTCTTCCGGCCCTTCCAGTTCGACGAGCATCTTCCGGTCGATGAGCCAGAAGCGGTTGCCGACGTTGCGGACGAACGATCGATCATGGGAAACCAGAAGGCAGCTGGCCTGGTGGTTGAGCAGTTCGCCCTCCAGCGCTTCCTGCCCGTCGATGTCCAGATGGTTGGTCGGCTCGTCGAGCAGGTAGAAATTCGGCTCTGCCAGCCGCAGGAACAGCATGCCGAGACGCGCCTTCTGGCCGCCGGACAGCTGGCCGATCGGCCGGGCCTGCATCTCCATCGATAAGCCGGCGCCGGCCAGAAGCGAACGCGCGCGCTGGTCGCCGACATCGAAACGGTGAACGAGGCTGTGCATCGGCGTTTGCCCGTCCGCGAGATCCGCCAGCGCCTGGTCGCCATAGCCAAGCACCAGCGACGGCGTGGCCTTGATGCCGTCATGGCTGATATCCGGATGTTCGATGGCGTTGCGCAGCATCGCGACTAGCCGCGTCTTGCCCGCGCCGTTTGCGCCGAGAAGCACGATGCGGTCGCCCTGGCAGATGAATTTCCGGCCCGTGCGGAACAAAGGCGTTCCGTCCGGGGTCGTCACCGCCGCATCCTCCAGCGTCACCAGAACCTTGGCATGGGTGCCGCGATTGGCAAGCCGGATCGCACCGGCCGAGCGTTCCAGATGTGCCGGTTTCGCCGCACCTTCCAGCCTGTCGGCGCGTTGTTTCAACTGCTTGGTCTTGACGACGAGAAGGTCGCTGCCGGAGTTGATGCCGATATTGTTGAGCTTGGCCGCCTGCTGGCGCAACTGCTGTGCCGCCTTCATGTCGCGCTCATAGCGCCGCTCTTCCGAAGCATCGGCCTCGTCGAGCGCCTGCCGCGCGCGGCTGTAGGCAAGAGGAAAGACCTGCGATCGTTCCGGCCTCAGGAACAGCGTGCGATTGGTCGTGGCGTCGAGGAAGGCGCGATCGTGGCTCGAGATGATCACCGGCAGATCGCGCGGCAGGGCGTTCAGCCAGTCTTCGAGCTGGCCGATCCGGGCGAGATCGAGATGGTTGGTCGGTTCGTCCAGCAACAGCATGTCGGGTTCCGTCACCCAGACGCGGGCAAGCATTGCCAGCCGCTGCCAGCCGCCGCTCAGCTTGCGAAGCGCCCTTTGGCGCATCGCATCCGGCACGTCCAGCGATTCCAGCACGACGTCCACCCGCCAGCTTTCGCTTGTCCGCTGTTCCGTGGGCAGGGTCGCCAGCACGGCATCGTAGAAGCTGGTGTCGAGCAAGGCGGATGGCACGTTCTGCTCGACGCAGCCGATCGTCAGGCCGCGGGCCTTGGTGATTTCGCCGTCGGTCGGCTCGCTCTTACCCGCAATGCAGCGCAGCAGCGTCGACTTGCCCCGCCCGTTGGCGGCGACGAGGCCGATGCGATCGCCGGCATTGACGGTGAGGGTGAGGCTGGAAAAAAGACGGCTGCTCAGCGTCACGCCGAGATTGCGGATGTTGACAAGGCTCATGATCGTTCTCTGGTCTGGCCGTCGATCACACGCGGTCCCGGGCATGCAGCCATCGGCGGACAGGCGGATCAGTCACGGCAGTTTTATGAAACACCGGTGCCAGGCGGCAACCGGCAGTGCCACGAAGGGCGACCAGGAAGAGGGGAGAGAAACAGCCTCTGGTCAGCCCTGCAAACGCGTTTGCAGGGCGTCGACGGGGCCACGCTGGCGATGGTGCCGGAAGTAAACAGTCATGCGCAGCCCTCCTTTCACGATAGATTGCAGCTGTGGAAATACCATCGGAGAAGGCAGGGATCAAGAGAGGTTTGGTGTGATGCGACAGGCGTGGCCTGGCGGCCCGAAAGAGAACGGGCCGGAACCCGTCATGGATTCCAGCCCGCTTCCGCATGATCCCGAAGCGTCCAACCGCGATCGAGTACGCTCATGCCCGATTACTGCACCAGCGTGACCGCCGTTGCTTCGTGTTTCTTGCCCACGACGTCATAGGCGATCCTGACCTTTTCGCCGACCTTGAGGCCCGGGTCCTTGAAATGGGCCGGGAGCATGAAGGCGGTGCCGTTGCGCAGGGTCAGCGTCATCGTCTTGGCGTTGTACGCCTTGATCGTGCCGATGGTGCTGTTGGCGGCAAAGGCTGCCGAGGAAAGAGAGATCGCGGTCATGACAGTCAATGATGTCAGAAGAGCACGCATGGATGTCGTCCTAGCTTGGCCCGAGATCGGGCTTAAGGGTGAAACCGTCCGGAACCCGTCGCGTCACGGTCTGCAAGGCCGCCGGCGTTTCCCGGTTTCGAGGAGGAAGCTAGGCGCGGCCTTCGCGCATTTCAAATTAAAGAAACTTAATGTTTCCGCAGTGCAAAACGACCCATTTCCGCCATGAAGCGGCGCAACCCGCCGGTGATTTTGCGGCCTTTTTGCCGAAGGCTTTACTGCGTTTTATCCGCGACGTGGGAGACGGTGATCGAGATAGTCGCGCATCTGCGCAAGCGCGATGTCGCGGCTGAGACCTTCCGATTGAAGGCCGGCGCGCAGCCATAGCCCGTCGATCAGGGTGGTGATCGAGAGGGCCACCGCTTCGCATTCGGCGCGGGGCAGGAGGTGGACGAGTGCCGACATCAGGTTAGAGCGCATGCGCGCATGGATTACCGTCTGGATGCGGGCGAGTTGCGGCTCTCTGGGCACTTCCGCGCAGAGCGAAAGCCAGGCATGGCATATGGAGGGCTGGAAGAAACGCGCCTCGAAATTGCCTTCGATAACCGCCTCCAGCCGCTCATAGGGCGTTGTCGCCTGTCTCAGCCGCGCGCTGACTGCTTCGCTCAGCGCAAGGTTGGCCTCGCGCATGGCATGCTCGAAAAGCTCCTGCTTGTTGCGGAAATAATGCAGCACGATGCCCTTTGATGCGCCCGCATGGGTGGCAACCTTTTCCAGTGTCGCGCCGGCCATGCCTTCCTGCTGAAGCACCTGGAATGCCGCCTGTCGCAATTCCTTGCGCCGAATTGCACTGATTTTCGTGAGTTTCATGCCCGTTGCCCGTCCGTGTTGCCTCACCATTGACAATTCTTCCATAAAGATCAATTGTTGACCCATTGGTCAGTTTTCTAACCAATTGGTCAACAATGGGAGACATGTGGTGATCCGGCATTTGAAAACAGGCATGCTTTCCATCGTTCTCGGCGCAGCCGCCCTTCCGGCCTTTGCCGCAGACCCCGACAGCTGCAAGGTCGTTCGCATGGCCGAGCCTGGCTGGAACGATCTGGCCTTCACCACCGGCATTGGCCTGACGCTCCTGAAGGTGCTCGGCTACGAGCCGCAGAGTTCGCTGCTTGGCATCGACGTCATTTATCTCGGCCTGAAGAACAAGGATCTCGACGTCTTCCTCGGTTACTGGGATCCGGCCATGGTCAGCTATTACAAGCCCTACAAGGAGGATGGATCGGTCGAGGATGTCGTGACCAATCTCACGGGCGCGAAATACACCTTCGCGGTGCCGGCCGATGTCTGGGAGGCGGGCGTCAAGGATTTTGCCGATCTGCAGAAGTTCCCCGACCAGTTCGAGAAGAAGCTCTACGGCATCGAGCCCGGCTCGAACCAGTTGATGATCGATGCGACCAAGGATCCGGCGCTGGGGCTTGCCGGATGGGAGGTGGTGGAATCGAGCGAACAGGGCATGCTGGCCGAAGTCCAGCGCCACGTCAGGGACAAGGCCTTCATCGTCTTCCAGGGCTGGGCGCCGCATCCGATGAACACCGCGCTCGACATCCGCTACCTGACCGGCGGCGACAAATTCTACGGTCCCGATTTCGGCGCGGCGACCGTTTCGACGCAGGTACGCAAGGGCTATCTCCAGGAATGCCCGAATGTCGCGAAACTTTTGTCCAATCTCACCTTCGACATCGACTTCGAAAACAAGGGCATGGGCTATCTGATGACGGACGGCCTTTCGCCGGAGGATGCGGCCATGAAGGCGCTGGTGAGCGAGCCCCAGCGGCTCGATGCCTGGCTCGACGGCGTGACCAGTTTCGACGGGAAGCCGGGGCTCGATGTCGTCAAGGCCAAGCTGTTCCCGTGACGGCCGTCGATCAGGGCGGTTGGACAAACCGCAAGCACATCTTATCGCTGCCGGATGGTCGCCCCATCGCTTTTTTTGACAGCGGCGGGCCGGGACCGGTTCTTCTGCTGCTGCACGGCTATTCGGATTCCAGCCGCAGCTTCTCGCTGCTGGAGCCGTGGCTTTCGGCCTATCGCCTGGTCATGCCGGATCTGCCCGGCCATGGGGGGTCCGCGGCCGGCAGCGGTTTGGCAGTGGACGATTTTGCCGATGACGTAATCGCTCTGGCCGGCGCCCTCGGTATAGGTCAGTGCATCGTCGTCGGTCATTCGATGGGCGCGATGATCGGCATGACGCTTGCGGTCCGGATGCCGGAGGCGATCGGGGCGCTCGTCCTGATCTCGGGCACGCTGCGGCCGGTCTTTCCGAAGGGCGATCCGGTGACGAAGGGAATTCTGGGGCTCCGTGACCCGATCAGCCCGGCCGATCCTTTCTTCGATCTCTGGCATGCCGGTTCGCATCCGGTCGACCGATTGTTCCTCGATCTCCTGAGCCGCGAGGCGGCGGCGATCCCGTCGAGCGTTTGGAAGGGCATCCTCGGCGAATTTTCCCGGCTCGACTTGACGCGAACGGCAAGCCGGATTTCCGTGCCGGTCCTGTGCGTGGCCGGCAGCGAGGATACGCTCTTCGATGCAGACCATCGTCTTGCGCTTGCCACTGCGTTTCATGATGGGAAAACCGTCCTATTGGACGGTTTTGGGCATAACCCGCATTGGGAAAACCCTTCTCTGGTGGCGCTTCATATCGAACGGTTCCTTCAGGGTATTCTCGAAGCAACCTGAAAATCCGAGATCGGCCTTTGTCCTTTGTCGACGGGACGCTAGATAGGCGGCAACAATCAACGCGAGGACGAACCTGTGACCCTGCCGAGTGAAATGACCTATGTCGACCTGCCGAAGCCGGGGGGGGCCGAAAACATGGTGTTTGCCAAGGGTCCGCTGCCGGTGGTCAATCCGGGCGATATCCTCATCCGCGTCGAGGCGGCCGGGGTCAACCGGCCGGATGTGCTGCAGCGGCTCGGCCATTATCCGCCGCCGCCAGGGGCCAGCCCGATCCTCGGGCTCGAGGTTGCCGGAGAAGTCGTCGCAGTGGGCGAGGGGACGGAAGGCTTCATCGTCGGCGACAAGGTGTGCGCGCTCGCCAATGGCGGCGCCTATGCGCAATTTTGCAGCCTGCCGGCGACGCAGGCCATGCCCTGGCCAAAAGGCTATGACGCAGCCCGCGCCGCGGCCCTGCCGGAAACCTTCTTCACGGTCTGGGCCAATGTCTTCCAGATGGCCGATCTGGTCGAGGGCGAGACGATCCTCATCCATGGCGGCTCGAGCGGCATCGGCACCACCGCGATCCAGCTTGCCAAGGCCTTCGGAGCCGAGGTCTTCGTGACGGTCGGCAATCAGGAGAAGGCCGATGCCTGTATCGCGCTTGGCGCGCGGCGGGCGATCAACTACAGGACCGAGGATTTCAAGGTGGTCGTTCTGGAGGAGACTGCCGGCCGCGGCGTCGACGTCATCCTTGATATGGTCGGCGCCCCCTATTTCGACCGCAACATTGCCTCGCTGGCAAAGGACGGCCGCCTGTCGATCATCGCCTTCCTCGGCGGCGCCACGGTGGAGACCGCCAATATCGCGCCGATCCTCGGCAAGCGCCTGCATGTCATGGGCTCCGCCATGCGGCCGCGCACGGCGTCGGAAAAAGAGGCGATCCGCGACGATCTCGAGGATAATGTCTGGCCGCTTCTGGAAAACGGCGACATCGCCCCGGTGATGCACGCCGTCGTGCCGTTCGCGCAGGTGGTCGAGGCGCATCGGCTGATGGAGGCCGGCGACCATATCGGCAAGATCGTCATGACCTTTTGACAGACTGCTTGAGGCGAGCCTCTTGCATTCGCCTCGAATCGGACTACCTTCAAGATACGATTAACGTAACGAAAGGAAGGTGATCCAATGTCTAATGAGATTTCGAGCCTCGTGACCGGCATGGGAATTGTGGTGGAACGTTCGAGGCAGCCCTCGCTCTGATCCCCGCCTTCCTGCGGGTCGCATGCCGCACTCGGGCATGCGGTCCGGGCCTTTCATCTGGCCAAAACTCATGGAAGGGCCGCCTCGTGCGGCCCTTTTTTGTTGCCTGCGAAAATGTCTGATGACGCTGCGTTAGTCGACCATGTCGATGCAGTCGCGGCCGCGGGCCTTGGCGCGATACAGCGCCCGATCCGCCTTCTGGAACAAGTTTTCCGGCGTTTCGCCCCTGTAGTCCGCAATTCCGGCCGACATCGTATAGGTCAGGTCGAGCCCCTCGATCTGCGGCGAAAGACTGAGTTGCAGGCGCAGCCGTTCCGTCGCCCGCAGCGCTTCCTGGCGCGCCGCCTGCGGCATGAGCAGCATGAATTCCTCGCCGCCGATCCGTGCCAGGAGGTCGGTCTTGCGCAGCAGCTGTTTTCCGGTGTCGGCGAAGTGGCACAGCACGTCATCGCCCGCCTGATGGCCGAAGCGGTCGTTGATGGTCTTGAAATGATCGAGATCGATCAACACCAGCGAAAGCGGCGACGCCGTCGCGTCGGCCTGGCGGATCGCCTCCGCAAAGGCAGTCATGGCATGACGCCGGTTGGGCAGGCCCGTCAGGCTGTCGGTGCCGGCGGCGATCTCCGCCGCATCGCGCGCCATCTGCAGCATGCGCTCATTGGATTTGAGCACGGTGATTTCCGTGACCACGAGCAGCATCCAGCCGCCGGCATAGCTGGTTTCGCTCGCCCAGAACCAGCGTCCGTCCGCCATGTCGATTTCAAAGGCACGGTGTGGCGCGCTGCGCCGTTTGGTGGCCGCCAGCAAAAGCCAGGCGTCGATATCGACCGAGAATTTCGGGCCTTTGCCTGT
This sequence comes from Hyphomicrobiales bacterium, assembly GCA_900472785.1. Classification (GTDB taxonomy): domain Bacteria; phylum Pseudomonadota; class Alphaproteobacteria; order Rhizobiales; family Rhizobiaceae; genus Pararhizobium. The sequence goes on from UCJH01000062.1 coordinate 71,000, forward strand.
CGCATGGCAATGCCGCATAACGTCCGCGAACGTGCGGGCGCCGGGCTGGACATCGTAGAGTTCGGCAAAGGCGCTGGAGGCGAAGGCCAGCGTATCGTCGGGGGCAAACAGCACGACGGCCGTCGCGCTCGCCTCGAAGCCGGCGGCGATCAGGTTGACGAGCGTGCTGTCGGAACCGGCGACGTCCGTACGGATCGCGCGGCCATTGATCGCATGCCCGCTGATTGCGGGGCCGTCGATCGCCCGGCCTGCGTCGTCCGGCTTTCGTCTGTGGCCTTTGTCCAAAATGGCGGCACCTTTCTCGTGATCGGACTGCACGGCCATAGCCGCATCAAGTGTCGATGAAAAAAAGCCTAGCGCGTCCGTGTTAAGAAAGGCCTGATTGCGACATGCGACAGAAAGGGAGAAGCTTCAAGGACGGCGTTGCCCTTCTTCATGCTTTTCATGGCTGTGGCTCCGTGCCTGCCGGCCGGCTTATACGCCGAACCGGCCGAGTGCCGGGATTTTCAGGCCCGGACGCCGGATGTCGATCCCTGCGACAAGACCCATGACGTGAACCTCGAAGCCGCTGCGCAGGCCCGCGGAAAACCCGATGAGGCCGTAGAGCGTCGCATGCACGTCGCGCCCGTCCGTGTCGATCTGGAACAGCCGCCCTTCCGGCAGATAGTCGCGCCCGACCGCATCCGGCGGCAGCACGACGCCGAGCGCGGGCACGGAGCGAAGCACATGGGCGACGAAGGTGTTGGAGTTTGGACCCGGCCAGATGCGGTAGCCGCCGGGCTTGGCATAGGGATAGGCCTGGATCGCCTGCTCGACCAGGGGGATCAACCGTTCGGCCTCCGCGCCGGTTACGGAGGTTACCAGGTGCGGTGGGTTGGAATACCAGCGGGCATCGGCCGGGTAGCCGTTGCGGCGGATCGGCGATCCCCAGCCGACCTTGTCGTAGCGGTTGTAGACGTCGTCGCCAGCCCGTTTGGTGACGATCCAGGAATGGCTGGCAAAGGCGCCTTTCATGCCGCCGGTCTGGGCGGAAAAGATGTAGATGGCAGCCTCGGGGTTGTCTTTGGCCGCAGGCAGGAGTTTCGCCGAGGTCCAATCCGCCTCGCGCCAGCTTTGCGGTCGTTCCTTGACATACCAGAGACCGGCGGAAGCAAGGGCGGGCAGGAGGTAGACGATAAGCAGGGCAAGCAGCATTCTGCGGATAAATCTCATTGAGGAAGCCGGTTTCGCGTGAGTTTTTTCAAGACTTCGGCTAAGAGCGCATTCGAACTTGGAAATTTGAGGGCAGGATCATGTCGAACCCGGTACTGGTGGAAGTTACGCGCGGAAATCTCGTTGAAAGCCGTCATCGCGGCATGGTGATCGCCGTCGATGGCGATGGCAAGACGCTGTTTTCACTTGGCGATACGGAAGACGGCGTCTTCCCGCGTTCGGCCTGCAAGGCGATGCAGGCGTTGCCGCTGATCGAGAGCGGCGCGGCTGATGCCTATGGCCTTTCGAACAAGGCGCTGGCGCTCGCCTGCGCTTCCCACAGCGGCGAGCCGGAGCATGTCGCCATGGCGGCGAGCATGCTTTCGGCTGCCGGGCGTGATGCCTCCGTTCTCGAATGCGGCGCGCACTGGTCCTTCGATCAGGGCGCGATCATCGGTCAGGCCCGCACGCTCGATCGTCCGACCGCCCTGCACAACAATTGCTCCGGAAAACATTCCGGTTTCATCTGCGCCGCCTGCCATACGGGGACGGACACCAAGGGCTATGTCGGCTACGAACATCCGGTCCAGCAGGAAATCCGCGGCGTCATGGAGGCGCTGACCGGCGCGGCGTTGGCTGAGGACAATTGCGGCGTCGACGGCTGCTCGATCCCGACCTATGCCGTACCCCTGAACAAGCTGGCCCACGGTTTCGCGAAAATGGCGACCGGCACCGGGCTGGCGCCGATCCGCGCCAGCGCCTCGCGGCGATTGATGGAAGCTTGCATGGCCGAACCCTTCTATGTCGCCGGCACCGGCCGCGCCTGCACACGGTTGATGAAGACCGCGCCCGGCCGCATCTTCGCCAAGACCGGTGCGGAAGGTGTGTTCTGCGCCGCCATTCCGGAAATGGGCATCGGGATTGCACTCAAATGCGAGGACGGCACCACCCGCGCCGCCGAAGCCATGGTTGCGGCCACGCTTGCCCGTTTCTTCGTCGATGAGCCGGACATCCACGCCGCCCTGATGGCGCAGGCCAATCACACGATGAAGAACTGGAACGGCATCGCCGTCGGCGACGTCCGGGTGACCGGCGCGTTTGCGAATTGATGGCCGGCACCGCGTCGAACACGGGGCCGGCGCTTGTCCTGCGGCCCATGCGGGACGCGGAGTTTGCGGCCTATCTCGCTTATTTCGTGCCGGATTATGCGGCTGAGATCGCAGCGAATTACAGCATTCCCGATGCGGAGGCCCTTGCCCGCGCCAGCCGCGAAATTGCCGACGACCTGCCGCAGGGACCGCAGACCCCGGGCGAAGTCTTGCTTTGCCTCGTCGACGAACGGGACGGCCCCGTCGGCTACATCTGGTACCGGCCGGACATCGCCGCAAGCTCCGCCTTCATCAACGATTTTCATATTCTTGCCACCCACCAGGGGCGGGGTTTCGGCAAGCATGCCCTTGCTCTGCTCGAAAGCGCCCTTGCGGCCGAGGGCATCACCGACATCCGCCTTCGCGTCGCCGCCGACAATCTCCGCGCCAAACATGTCTACGAGACCTCCGGTTTCCGCATCACCGGCATCAACATGAGCAAGCGCATCGGCGAGCCGTGATATCCGGATACCGTCGCGTTAGGCATCAATGACCGAAACGTCCATCGCCCGATACGGCGCAAGCACGGCCTCCTCCATACCCCCGTTCACGATCAATCCGGCCAGGCGCTCCACCGGCAGGATCCGGTGCGGCGAGGTGGCGCCGAATTTCTCCGGGGTGGCGGCAACATAGGTTTCCGCCGATTGCGCGGCGATCGCGCGCTTGATCGCGGCTTCCTCGAAATCGCCAGTGGAGAGCCCGTGCGCCGGATGCAGGGCCGTGACGCCCATGAAGAAGATGTCGGGTCGCATGGCCCCGATTGCCGCAAGGGCCGCCGACCCCGTCGCCACCATCGAATGCCTGTAAAGCCTGCCGCCGATCAGGATGACCTCCGCCTCATGCCGCGCGAGTTCGGCCGCGATCGTCGGGCTGTGGGTGGCGATGGTGACAGCAAGGTTGCGGGGCAGGGCGCGGGCGATCTCGGCATTGGTGGTTCCGCCATCGAGGAAGACCAGTTGGCCCACCTTGATCAGGCTGGTTGCCTTCCTTCCGAGGTCGCGCTTTTCCGCGCCTGCGATCTTCTGACGTGCGGCGAAATCCGGCAGCGGCGGCTGGAGCGGCAGGGCGCCACCATGGACGCGTTGCAGCAATCCTTCCGCCGCCATGTCGCGCAGGTCGCGCCGGATGGTGTCTTCGGACAGGCCGAGTTCGTCCGCCAGCGCCTTGGCCACCAGCTGGCCGTCCCGATCCAATCTCGCCGCGATCAACGCGCGTCGTTGCGATGTCAGCATAAGTTTTCCTCGTCACTTGACTCTGCACGATAATGCATGAATATTTTTATAAATCCAGAAATAACTGGAACTATCGTGCAAACTGAAAGGAAAATCCATGCTGATCCTGATTGCAGGCCCCTATCGCTCGGGAACAGGCGACGATCCGGCCAAGATGGCGGCCAATCTCAAGATGCTGGAAGCGCCGTCGCATGCGTTGTTCCAGGCCGGACACGTGCCGATGATCGGGGAATGGGTGGCGTTGCCGACCTGGCATGCGGCCGGTGGCCGTCACGTCGGTGATGCGCTCTATGAGGAAATCTTCCATCCGGTCGCCGGCCGGCTGCTGGCGCTTTGCGATGCCGTGCTGCGGCTGCCGGGCGCTTCCAAGGGCGCCGACAACGATGTGCGGATCGCCACAGAGCGCGGCATTCCGGTTTATTATCGGCTGGAAGACGTTCCGGGTTGCGAAGCCGCAAAGGTGGCGTGAGGCTCGGCTTCGTCTGGCGTTCGGCAAGGGGCGATGCTACCCCTTTGCGAATGCCGTCCCCGCCGGCTCGATCAATGGAGGACCCTGCCATGCTCACGCTGTTCTACTCTCCCGGAAGCTGCTCGCTCGCTTCGCATATTGCTCTGGAGGAGGCCGGCGCGTCCTATGAGGCCCGGCGTGTCGATTTTTCCGTGCAGCAGCAGACGTCTGCAGACTTCCTCGCCTTGAACCCGAAGGGACGGGTGCCGGCGCTGGTCACGGATCGCGGGGTCATCACAGAGACCCCGGCGATCCTTGCCTTTGTGGCTCAAAGCTTTCCATCTGCCCGTCTCGCCCCTGTCAACGACCCCTTCGAATTTGCCCGTCTGCAGGCGTTCAACAGCTATCTCTGTGCCACAGTGCATGTCGCCCATGCCCATGGACGTCGCGGCTACCGCTGGACGGACGATGCTGCGGCGATCGAGGCGATGAAGGCAAAGATGCCGCAGACCATGGCGGCCTGCTTCGAACTGATCGAAACGACGCTGTTGGCCGGCCCCTGGGTGCTGGGCGCGGCCTATTCCGTTGCCGACGCTTACCTTTACACGATGGCCGGATGGCTAGAGGCCGACGGCGTCGATCCGGGGCGCTTTCCAAAGGTGCTGGATCACCGCAACCGCATGGCGGACCGCCCGGCGGTCGGGGCCGTGCTGGCGACGCTCCAAGGCTGACGCAGCCACAAAGGCTCAGCAGGCGGTGCGCAAGCCTTGACCTGCGGTCGTCGTCCTGCCTTGCGGCTGCAGCGGCAGGACCGTGGGCGGGAACGTTTTCACACCGTGCGCCGGGCGAGCAAAACCGGGCATCGGCAAATCACCGAGTTCCCGCAGATCCATCCGCGCCAGTTCGGGATGGCGGAGCGGATCGTTGATCCAGTCGGCATCGACGGCCACTCCCTGAGAAGCCATGCCGTGCAGAAGATTCTTGAGCATCGAGCGTATCGTTCCCATGACAATCGTCCTTTCCATGACGCTCATCATCGGCCTCTCCCGTCGATTTCTCAATTGAGATTGCCGGCAGGATGCTATAGAAAAACTATATGAAGGATTTGAACGCCGTTCATCTCAATGGTTTGCGCGCGGTCGAGGCAGCCGGCCGGCTCGGCTCGCTGAAGGCGGCAGCCGATGAACTCGGCGTGACCATCGGCGCGGTCAGCCAGCAGATCATCAAGACGGAACAGCAGCTGGGCCGCGTGTTTTTCGAGCGCAGCCCGCGTGGGCTGGTGCTGACACCGGCGGGCGAAAGCCTGATGCCGCGGCTGAAAGGCGGCTTCGAAATGCTCGATCAGGCGGTCGCATCGGCGCGGCGGCGGGATGAGTCAATCCTGACGATCTCCGTGGCGCCGGTGTTTGCAGCCCGATGGCTGGTGCCGAGACTGGATCGTTTCGCCGGTCTATTTCCTGATATTCGCCTGCGCATCGATGCGACCACGACCCATGCCAATCTTGAAACATCGGATGTCGATATCGGCATTCGTGTCGGCTCGGGGCAATGGCCAGGCGTGCGTCTGGAACTCTTGCTGGAGCAGGAGGTCTTTCCGGTCTGTACCCCTGCCATGGCGGAAAAACTTAAGGAGCCTGCAGATATCCTACAGTGCGAGGCGGTCATTGATGGCCGTTCGATGTTCAGCTGGGAAACATGGCTGAAAGAGGTTGGCCTCTCCGGCCGGCAAATGACCGCGCGGCATGTTTTCAACGAAGCCTCGCTGTGCCTCGACGCGGCTATCGCCGGTCAGGGCGTGATGCTGGCGTGGCAGACACTGGCAGCTTATGCTCTTTCAGTCGGGCAGTTGAAAATCCCCTTCGGCGTGCGGGTAAAAACCGGGTTCGCCCATTATTTCGTCACCTCGCCGAACCGCCGTGAGACGAGAACAATCACAGCCTTCAAGACATGGGTCCGTGAAGAGATCGCGCAAACCCGTGACGGCCTGTGATGTCCGCTTGAACGGATAGACGATTGCCGGAGGCCAGGCGCGACATCGACTGATTTGCGCATGCGGCCGGGTCTCATCGGGCGATCGTCCATGCCACGGGTATCAGTCTTTGCCGGCTGGCCAATATTCCGAGGATGGCCGAAGCCCCTCAGCCCAATAGTTCCGCGCTGATGATCTCCGCGAGACCTTTGGCCACGTATACACAAGCATCACAGCCGAAATATCGCAGATGAAGGCCATCGTCGCCAAGCGTCTTGCAGAAGTAGCGGCTGCTTTGGGCGGGGCGAGTGCAAGGGCGACGTCTGCCCGCAAGGTCGCAATCGGTTCTGACTGTTCAAGTCAAGGGATTATCATTTGGAACGCGAAGACGACATCCCTTCGCATGATCAACAGGCTGATCACTCCGTCTTCCGGGTCGATCTCGATCGACGGCGAGCCTACGGAAAAAATGGATGTCGTGAAGCTTCGTCGCCGAATTGGCTATGTCATCCAGCATGCCGGATTGTTTCCGCATCGAACGGTGGTGGAAAATATCGCCACGACCGCGAGACTGAGTGGCGTCACCAGGCCCAAGGCATTGGCGACCGCACGAGAGTTGCTCGACCGTGTCGGGCTGGGGGGTGAGTTTGCAAATCGATACCCCTGGCAATTGTCCGGCGGGCAGCAGCAACGCGTGGGCGTGGCCCGAGCCCTTGCGTCCGATCCCCAGCTGATGCTGATGGACGAGCCCTTCAGCGCCGTGGATCCGGTTGTCCGCACCCAGCTGCAAGACGAGTTCCTCAGGCTTCAACGGGACATAGGAAAGACGATCATCATGGTAACCCATGATATCGATGAGGCACTGAAATTGGGCAACCAGGTTGCCATGCTGCGGACCGGGGGGACGCTGGCGCAGGTCGCGACACCGCGCCAGCTGCTGGCTCAGCCGGCCGACAATTTCGTTGCGGACTTCGTGGGCAGGGATCGCGGCTATCGATTTCTCGGCTTCGCGGGGACGGCAGACGCGGTTCGTCTCGTTTCCGAGCCTACGGTTCGCCTCGGAGCGACGGTCGATGAGGCAAAGGCTGCCGCGCTCGGCCGGTGGGTCCTTGCCGTGGACGATCACGAACGGCCGCTGGGCTGGGTCGATCTTGACCGACCGTTCACGCACGTCCGGCAGGACGGGCTCAATCTGAGCGGCACCCTGTCCGCCCAAGGCGAACCGTTGCGAGCACTTCTCGATGCGGTGCTGAGCGCACCGTCAGGCCGCGGTGTGGTGACCGATGCGGATGGGCGTCTGCTGGGAACCGCGACGCTTGCCAGCGTTTCTTCGGTTCTCGAAGACGGCCGGTCGCGAGACTGGGCGGAGGCGCAGCCATGAACCTTGACTGGATCATCGCTGAAGCGGGGACGATCGGCACGCTGTTCCTGTGGCACTTCGGCCTTTCCGTCGTACCGGTCCTCCTCAGTCTGGTGTTGGCGATCCCGCTCGGATGGCTGGCACATCGCTCCGGTTTCATGCGTCCCTTCTGGCTCGGTCTTGCGGGACTTTTCTATACGATACCGTCGCTGGCTCTGTTCGTCCTTCTCCCGCTTGTGCTGCACACCCGCATTCTCGATCCGATAAATGTCGTCGTCGCCCTGACGATTTACGCTTTGGCGATGCTGGTCAGAACGGTTGCGGACGGCCTTTCGACCGTTTCTCCAGAGACGCTCCAGGCCGCAACGGCGATGGGCTATCGGCCCGCTGCACGGTTTCTCCGGGTCGAACTGCCGCTTGCGGTGCCTGCCATCACCGCCGGCCTCAGAGTGGCGGTGGTATCGAATGTCAGCATCGTATCGATTGCCGCGCTGATCGGCACGCCGCAGCTTGGAAGCCTCTTTACGCAGGGACTGCAGCTCCGCTTCCTGACGCCCATCGTCACAGGCATCGTATTGTGCATCGTCCTTGCTGCGCTTCTGGATCTCGCGGTCGTCTGGGCCGGCTTTCGTCTTTCGCCCTGGAACAGGAGCAACAAGTGAGGTTTTTCGGATATCTGTTCGATCCTGAGAAGTGGGGCGGTCCCGAGGGCATCCTCGCCCTTTGCGGCCAGCATCTCGGATATACGCTTGTCACCCTGATGATAGCCGGCGCGATCGGTTTTCCCTTCGGCGTCTATGTCGGCCATACCGGACGCGGTGTAACGCTGGTTGCGGGACTGGCAAACGCCCTGAGGGCCCTTCCGAGCCTCGGCCTTCTCGTACTGCTCGTCATTCTCTGCGGTCCGCTTTTTACATCGGATCTGGCTTTCGCGGTGCCCAGCCTGATTGTTCTGGTTCTGCTCGCCGTGCCGCCGATCATGACGACGACCTATGCCGGAATTGCCGCCGTCGATCCGGCTGCTGTCGATGCCGCCCGTGGCATGGCTATCGGCCGCTCGGCATCGTCTTTCATGTCGAAATTCCCTGCGCGCTGCCGTTCATCTTTTCCGGCCTGCGGAATGCAACGCTGCAGGTCATATCCACGGCGACGATAGCGGCCTATGCGTCGCTTGGAGGCCTCGGCCGTCTGATTATCGATGGCCGCGCGCAGAGCGACTACGGCCAGATGGTCGCCGGTGCGATCATGGTCGGCGTTCTGGTTGTTTTGGTTGATTTTCTCATCGGTATCACAGCAAAGCTGTTCGTTTCCCGCGGCCTGCGTCGAGCGGGCTGAGGACCTTGCCGATCGAAGGAAAAACTTTGTTTCGGTCAATGCGCATTTGAATGTTTTGTTTCAGGAAAGCCATTTCTGCCGAACAGAACTGTCTGTCATGCCTCCCAAATATTGTATATCAATTCTATCGAATTTATGAGTGTGAATGGAGAAAGTGTATGAAATTGGGCTCTCTAGCGGTTGCCGTGGCAGCCACAATCGCGACCCTCGTCACGTCGTCGGCATTTGCCCAAAGCGACCCGCTCGCCGGCGATGCGGCTGCTACGGACAAGTCGACGATCATCATCGGCTCGGCCGATTTTCCAGAAAGCCAGATCTTGGCCACGATCTACGCAAAGGCACTGGAAGCCAAGGGGATCAAGGTGGAGCTTCGCCCGAATATCGGTAGCCGGGAGGTGTATTTTCCCGCACTGAAGGACGGTTCGATCGATCTGATCCCGGAGTACGGCGGTGCCGTGTTGCGCTATCTTGACAAGAGCTCCACGCAGAATTCGACCGCTGACGTGTTGGCTGCGCTGGAAAAGGCCCTTCCGGAAGGGGTGGAAATACTCTCGCCATCTCCAGCGCAGGATACCAATACCGTTTCGGTAACGCAGGCGACCGCGGAAAAATACGGCCTCAAATCCATCGGCGATTTGAAAGCCCATGCTGAAGACTGGGTCTTGGGCGGTCCTCCGGAGTGGAAAGTGAGGCCCGACGGCGTTCCTGGTTTCGAAAAGAATTATGGCGTCAAGTTCAAGTCCTACAAGACGCTGGACGTTTGCGGACCGCTGGTGCTCTCTGCTCTGGTCAACGGCCAGATACAGGTGGGTTGCGGGTTTTCCACCGATCCGGCAATCAAGACGCACAAGCTGGTTACTTTGGAAGACCCATTGAACCAGTTTCCCTCGCAGAACGTCGTTCCGTTGATATCTTCGGCAAAAGTAACCAAGGAAATCGCCGCAACTCTCGACGCGGTCTCCACGGCGCTGACCACCGACAACCTTATCGAGCTGAACGCTCGGGCGAATGCGCATGATAGCTACGATGCGATCGCGAACGACTGGTTGAAGGCGCATAACCTGTATTAGGACGAAAGCCGGTTGGGCTCGAAAACGAGCCCAACTCCCTTATTTCTGCGCAGCCTCAAATGTTGTCGGCAGCAAGGGCTGAAAGACAGCCCATTCGAAATCAGATTTATCTGCAAGCGCGTCTTATGAGCGCGGGGCCTAGTCCAGCTCGCGCATGCGCTCCTCCATCATCGCCTTGAACGCCGGGCGCGACTGGCAGAGCGCCAGCCAGGCCTTGACGCGCGGTGCATTGTCGAACAGGGCGGTCTGCGTCATCGCATAGCGGAACACTTCCGCGAGGTTGAGATCGGCGACGGTAAAGCGGTCGGCGGCCACATGGCCGAACTGCGAAAGCTGCGCCTCCAGCACCGCAAACGCCTTTTCCAGAGCGTCGGAAGCCTGCGCGATGACCGCCTTGCCGTCGGGCGTGTCTTCGATGCGATTGTCATAGGCGAGTATGATCTTCACGGCATGCGGCTCGACTTCGGTCGCTGCCCACATCGTCCAGCTGGTGATCAGCCCTTCCTCCTCGATCGTCTGCGCCGACAGGGCGCCGCCATGCTTGCGCGCGAGATAGAGGTTGATGGCCAGCGATTCGTTGAGAATCAGGCCGTCATCCTCGACCGACGGGATCAGGCCCATCGGATTGACGGCAAGGAAAGCCGGCGACTTCGTGTTGATGGGCGCATCGGCGGAAAGCGGATCGTCGAGGCGCCGGGCCTGGATGACCGGAACGCTTTTGAAGGGAATGTCGAGTTCCCGCGCCATCCAGTAGTTTCGCGAGGCGCGCGAGCGGTAAACGCCGTAGATCGTCAGCATGTCATGGTCTCCCCAAATGTTCCCGGCACCGTAGGAAACGGCGTCGGCCAGGGGAAGCAGGTGACGGTGATGCGTGGCATGAAATGTTTTGATGGCGCGCCCCGCGACACGCAGGCCGCCACGGTGCTTCGCCGACGCGGCATCAGCCGCTGCGGTTGCCTTCGAGCGTCAGGTGCTTGAACGTTTCGGCTCCGGCGGCCATCAGGTCGCCGGTGGTCTTGTCGTTCCAGCGGAAGCCGACAATGCCGCCGCCGGGCACGTCCTGAAACAGGTTGTCGGAGATCAGCGCCGTGCCCGAATCTTCGACGACGGTGACGGCGCAGCCGATCGCAGCCTTGCGCACGAGATTGCCGGTGGCGACGACATTGCGCAGATAGGGACCCCAGCCGAGCATCAGGCCGTATTTCGGGGCGTTTTCGATGACATTGCCGGATAGCACCGTGTCGGCCTCCACCGCGATGCCGAAGCCAAAACCGGCGCCGTCGTGAACATAGGGTCCGTCGAGCTTGAGATTGCGCACCAGATTGCCGCTGACCACGGCCAGCCTTCCGCCTTCATTGAAATTGACGATCAGGATGCCATTCGCGGCACCGTCGATCAGATTGTCCGACACGATCGCGCCTTCGAAGCCGAATTCGGAGTAGATCGCTGTTTCGCCCGACCGCAGGCACTGGTTGTCGGCAATCTGGACGTTTGTCGCGGCATTGGCGCGGATCGCGGAAAAGGCGCAGTCGGAGATGTGGTTGCCGGTGACCATCACGTTGCCTGCGCGAAAGACATTGATGCCGTTGCCGTTTTCGCCGGTGCCGCCTTCGGTCGCGGCGATCCGCATCACCCGGTTGCCGGATATCATGGTTCCGTCCTCGCCTGCCTTCCAGCGATGCACGAGGATGCCGCCATTGCCGCAGTCGGAGACGGTATTGCCGGTGACAGCCAGCGCCCGGCTGTCGATCGCGTAGATGCCGGCCATGCCGGTTGCCGTGATGCGGTTTCCGTCGATGCGTCCGCCGCAGCCTTCAGCATGGATTCCATGCGCCGGTGAACCAGTGATCGTGCAGTCCTCGATCGTTATGTCCGCGACATCACGCAATTGCAGAAGTCCGCCCGCATCCGGGCCGAGCGGATGCGCTGCGCCATCGATGACGAGACCGGACAGGCGGACCCGCTTCAGGTCCCGCCCGGACAGGGCGAAACTTCCGCCGCCATGGATCAGCCGGGTCGCGCCTGTCGCGCCGGACAGGTCGACGCCGTCGGGCAGTTCGACGCCGGAGATGACATAATCTCCGGCCGGCAGCACCACCGGCATTCCGGACGATGCCGCGTCGCGCAGCAGGCGGTTTAGGGTGGCTCCCTGGTCGGTGGCTGCGCCGGGGACGAGGCCGTAGGGTGCGATCTCGATGGATCCGCGAAGGTCGGTCTGGCTCGCTGCCGAGAGCCGTCGCGGGAAGGCCGCCGCCTCGAGCAGAGAGGCGGCGAGCGACGCGGAAAACAGGCGGCGATTCAACATGGCGTGTTCCTTTGGCAATGCTTAAAGCACAAGGTATGCCACGGAACCTGTTTCGAAATGATACATCTGCAGTTGCAGACGTCGTTCGAGACGGCGTGAAACCGGCCGCGTGTCCTGTCGCGTTCCCTTGTTTTATAGGGTTCCCCTTAGGGAAGGAATAACCTCTGGCTGTTATGGATAGTTTGAGGGAAACGAAAAATCGGACCTGATTTCGTCTTTGGAGGCTGTGCTTGACAAAGAACATGACCCGCTATCGCGGTGATATCGGAGCCAGAGCAGCCAGCAACGAAGACACGCGTCGGCTGATCGATGCCAGTCACCGGCTGGCAGCCGAAGTTTCCCGCATGCTTGCCCCCGAACCCAACATCGCCGATCGCCACTACTGGATCGAGACGATGATGAACCACATCCCCGATTATATCTATGCAAAGGATCTCGAGGGACGGTTCCTCGTCGCCAACCAGGCGACCGTCTCGGATAACGGTTTCGAAACCATGCAGGAGATTCTTGGCAAGACCGATTTCGATCTGCACCCCGCCGAGGCCGCCGCCCAGTTCGCCGCGGCGGAACGCCGTGTCATCGAAACCGGGGAGCCCATCTTCGGGATAGAGGAGCGCGCGGTCGTCGCCAAGGACGCCGAGCGCTGGCTGATGACGTCGAAACTGCCTTTGCGCAACAAGCAGGGCGCGACGATCGGCGTTGTTGGCGTTTCGCGCGATATCACAGATCGGAAACGGGCGGAGAAACTGCTCCTCGGCCAGGCCAGGCTGCTGGAAATGATCGCGACGAGTGCAGCGATCGAGCAGTTTTTTACGGAGCTTATCCTGTTGATCGAGGCGCAACTGCCGGGGATTAGCGGCTCTATCCTGCTCCTGTCGCCAGACAAGCGCCATCTTCTGACCGGGGCGGCCCCCAGTCTCGCGCCGGAATACTGTGCGGCGATCCATGGCGTCGCGATCGGGCCGAAGGTCGGATCCTGCGGCACGGCCGCCTATACCGGCGAGCCGGTCCTCGTCGCCGACGTGTTGACGGATCCGCTCTGGGCCGACTACGTTCCCCTCATCTCCCAATATGGCTACCGATCCTGCTGGTCGACCCCGATTTGCTCCTATCAGGGGCAGGTGCTGGGAACCTTCGCGCTTTATTCGCATCAAACCGGCATGCCGAACGACGTGCACAACGAGCTGATCTCGATGGCCGCGCATCTGGCGGGGATCGCCATCGAACGCCAGCAGTCCGAAGAGCGCATCCAGTTCATGGCGCATCACGATGCACTGACCGGTCTGCCCAACCGGCTGCTGTTCGATGCGCAGGTGGCATCCGCCCTGCAGCAAGCCAGGACGAATGGCGAATGGGTGGCGCTGGCCTTCCTTGATCTCGATAACTTCAAGCTCATCAACGACAGTCTAGGCCATCACGCCGGCGACGACCTTCTGCGCATCGTGGCGGATCGGATGCGCGCCTGCGTTCGCAAGTCCGACATGATCGTCCGCGTTGGCGGCGATGAATTCATCATCATGCTCAACGGTTTGCCGGCCGAGCGGGACGTCATCCTTTCAAGGTTCGAAAAAATCCGCAGTGCCATCGCCATGCCGATGATACTGTCAGGCCGCAGCCTGCAGGTCAGCTGCAGCATGGGCGTCGTCTGTTATCCGGAGCACGGCACGAGCGCCATCGAACTGCTCGCCAATGCCGATTCCGCCATGTACCGGGCGAAGGAGACGGGCCGCAACAATCTGCAGATATTCAACATCGAAATGGCCGCCAAGGCGCACGAAAAGCTTTTGCGCCATGAGGAGTTGCGCGACGCCGTCACAAGGCAGGAGTTCCTGTTGCATTACCAGCCGCAGGTGAACCTGCAGACCGGGCGGATCTTCGCCGCGGAATCGCTGGTGCGCTGGCAGCATCCGCAGCGCGGCATGGTGTCGCCCGCGGAGTTCATTCCGCTTGCCGAGGAAACCGGCCTGATCGTCGCGATCGGAGACTGGGTCCTGAACGCCGCCTGCCGGCAGAACAAGGCCTGGCAGGATGCCGGTCTGCCGCCGATCGTCATCAGCGTCAACGTCTCGGCCCGCCAGTTCCGCGAACGCGACTGGGTGTGCCGCGTTGCCGCCGCCTTGCGCGACAGCGGGCTGGAGCCCCGTTATCTCGAGCTGGAACTGACCGAAAGCCTGATCATGCAGGATGTTCCGGCAGCGATCGCCACGATGCACGAGCTTGAAGCACTTGGCGTGCAACTGGCGATCGACGATTTCGGCACCGGATATTCCAGCCTGAGCGCGCTGAAAAGCTTTCCCGTCAGCCGCTTGAAGATCGACCAGTCCTTCGTTCAGGATATTCCGGGCGACGAGGACGACAAGGCGATCACCGGCGCGATCATCTCGCTGGCGCAGAAGCTGCATTTGCGGGTCATCGCCGAGGGTGTGGAAACGCAGGAACAGGTGGATTTCCTGCGCGACGCCGGCTGCAAGGAGATTCAAGGCTATTTCTTCAGCCGGCCGCTGTCGTCTGGTTCTTTCGAGAGCTTGCTCGCGATCCGACACTTTCCAGGGCTTGCCTTCGGGTCCGAAGCGGCCTGATCGCTGATCTCCGCGCATTTCGAAGCCGAACTGCGGTCACTTACCCTCAGAGGGCGCAAGCTCCGATCCAGCCGGGATTGCCATAAATGCGACCATAATCCGGCTCACCACCGGAACAATCCCCTGTGCTGCGTGTTTCTGCGGCGTCGCCGCGCATGGCGTAAACCGGAACTGAATATCCATGGCTTTTTCCTCGTCACCGTCGCGCCGCCAGTTTCTCGGCATGTCCGGTCTTGCCGTTACCTCCGTTGCCCTTGCGGGATGCACCTCCTCGATGAACACCGACCGTTTTCGACAGGAAACGGCACCCTATTTCCGAAATCCGGGGATGGAGGGGCAGTATCACGATCCGCGGCTGATGCCGACGCTCGAGGGGCCGGTTTCAGTGGAGCCTGTCGATAGTGGATTGCCGATGCAATCGGCCTATTACGCCGATATCTACGGCCCGGTCGAGGATGGCGGTTTTTCCATACCGGCCATTCCCTATCAGCAGATCGATCCGCAATTCTACCGCCAGGAGGTTTCCGATCCTTTCGGCGAGCGCCCGGGCACGATCGTCGTCGATACCGCGGACCGCTTCCTCTACCTGATCCAGGCCAACGGCTCGGCGATGCGCTACGGCGTCGGCATCGGTCGCGAGGGCTTTGCCTGGTCGGGCCGCGGCGTGATCCAGTGGAAGCAGGAATGGCCACGCTGGAAGCCGCCGAACGAGATGGTGGCGCGCCAGCCGCAACTGGCGGAATATTCGATCGCCAATGGCGGTATGGCGCCAGGTCTCAAGAACCCGCTCGGTGCGCGCGCCATGTACATCTTCAAGGATGGACAGGACACGCTTTACCGCCTGCACGGAACGCCGGAATGGCAATCGATCGGCAAGGCGACCTCGTCCGGCTGCGTGCGCCTGATGAACCAGGACGTGATCGATCTCTACGGGCGTGTGCGCGCCAAGGCTCCGATTCTGGTTGTGTGATCCGGCTGCCTCAGTTGTGATCGTGATCCAGGATTTCGGCCATCAGCTTCAGGTTGGCGAGCGTCAACGGCTTCTCGAAATAGCTTTTGACGAAGTTGTAGCGCATCGCCCTCTCGCGATCGGCGCTCAGATGCGAGCTCGTCAGCATCGCGACGACTGGCGCATGCACGGAAAATTCGCTCGCATAATGGTCGAGAAACTCGAAGCCGTTCATCACCGGCATGTTGATATCGAGAATGATCGCATCCGGCGTCGTGTTCCTCAGAACGGCGAGTGCGTCGACGCCGTTCATGGCTTTCAAGGTCTGGACCGCAGGGTCGAATTTGCGGATCGTATAGGCGCAGATGAACAGGTCGTTTTCATCGTCGTCGACCGTGAGAATGGATTTAATGCGCATGCTGGTGTTTCTCCGGTAAGGTCACTGTGAAAAGGCTGCCTTCTTGCAGCCGCTTGTAGGAGACCGTGCCGCCAAGGTGCTCCACGCTTTTCTTCAGGATATAAAGGCCGAGACCGCTGCCGAACGAATGCTGCGGATGCAGGCGCTTGAACATCTGGAACAGCAGGTGTTCCTTGTCCGGCTCAACCCCAAGGCCGTTGTCGGCAACCGACAGGACGAAAGCGCTGCCGTGCATTGCCGCCTTTATGCGGATTTCCGGATGTTTCTGCGCCGGGTTCTGATATTTGATGGCGTTTGACAGGAGATTGTCGATGATGATCTGGAACCGGCTCGCCTTGCGCATGATGGCCAGGTCTTCGTCGATCGCGATGTCGATGCTGAGGCGCTCGGCATTTTCCATATAATGCAGCCTTTCCAGCGCCTCGCGCACCGTGCGGGCGACCGGAATGCGGGTGTCGGCCTCCTGCATCGCCTTGGTCCGCGTCAAAAGGATGATGTTCTGGATCAGATGGTCGAGCTTGCGGAAGCTGCTCTCGATCCGCCCGAGGACAGGCTGCAGGTCTTCCGTCTCGCCGTTGGCGATCATGTCGCGGGCAATGCTCAGGAGCCCGAGCGACGAGGCGATCGGCGAGCGCAGGTCGTGCGACGTGCGGTAGGAGAATTCCTCCAGCTCTGCATTGGCCTCGAGAATGTCCTTCTCGTATTTCTTGCGCTCGGAAATATCGCGCACGATGCCGCTGTAGATCACCTGCTCGTCAAGCTCGACCTTGGCGATGGAGACATCGAGCGGGAAAGTGGAGCCTTCCTTGCGCCGCCCTTCGACCTCCCGGCCGACGCCGATGATCTTGGCCTCGCCGGTCGCCCGGTAGTTCGCCAGATACTGGTCATGGGCCTCGTGATAGGGGGAGGGCATCAGCATCTTGATGTTCCGTTGCAGCATTTCGTCGGACCGATAGCCGAAGATCTTTTCGCAGGCCGGATTGACCGCCAGAATCTTGCCGCGGCCGTCGATGGTGATGAAGCCGTCGACGGCGGTTTCGATGATCGCGGCAAGGCGTTTCTCGCTTTCCTGCAGCTGGCCGGCGACATCCTTGTACAACTGCGAGCTGCGAAAGCCGTAAATGATCATTCCGGCATAGAGAATGCCGGAGAGAAGCACGATGCCGAGCAATGTCGAGCGCGGGTTGACACTGCCTGTCCGCAGCAGTTCCGCGAGCTTCTCGTCCTGATTGAGCATCTCCATGTAAGCGAGCAGCACAAGCAGCAGATAGGTCACCGCGCCGAGCGTGGCGGCAATGGTCGATCGCGGATAGCCTCTTTCCTTTGCTCCGATGAAGATCAGGCCGCTTGCCAGCAGAAAAAAGCAGAAAGCGGTTTGCGGCGACATTTGTGCAAGCGGCCGCCAGTCATGGGAGGATTCGACGCCGATCGCATAGCCCAGCAGCGCGCTGCCGGCGATCACGAAGACGATCAGTCCGTAGGCCATCCGCGCCAGGGAATTTCGCCCGAGGATCGTGGTCGTGATGATCGCCGCATCCACCAGAACGAAACACATCGCGGTATTCGCGGCCATTCGGCCGGGGCGATTGGTCCGGACGGTGACGAAGGGCTCGTAAAGCAGCCTGTCGATGCCGAAATCGGCGCTGAAGATGTGCTGGAAGAGATTGGCAATCGCAACGCTGGCGGTCGCCGTGGACAGGATGATCACGAGGGTCGGATGGCGATTGTTGGCGACACCGAGAACGAAGGCGAGGCCGGTCGCGGCGAAACAAACGGCGGTGTTGAATTGCATGGCGTAGAGCATCGGTACGGACTGCGCGAGCGCTGCGGAGTGCATCAGCCACAGGGCCAGCACCGTACCGGCGACGGCAATGCAGAGCCAGCCGATCGATTGTGCCGCTACATTTGAAACGCGTTCGTACTGCAACGAACCGGCCTCCGTCCTTGCGAAGCAGTCGGATCATAGTAGCGCTTTGGTTGTGTTTTGAAAGCAGTTTACAGTATCCTTCCGCCAGCCTTATCCATTCTTTCGTCTTGGAATGGCTGGTCGCCTGGAGCGACGCAGGAAGGGACGGGTATCCGTCAGCCGAGCCAGCCGCGCATCGAACGTTCGGCCAACCCGGGGAATACTGCGAATGGTCAGAGCGGATTTCGCCGACCATGCAGCCTGCGCATCGCAGCATCTGGCATCAGCCCGATTTGTCGCCCGCAAAGGACGCGTCGAGCTGGTGCGTCAGGGCGGTGAGCGTGTCCCGGAGGGCGCCTGCTTCTTCCATGCTGCATCCCGTCGCCTTGCCGATTTCCATCAGGATACCGAAAGCCTCGCTCTTCAGGTCGCGCCCCTTGTCGGTCAGGCTGACCAGCACCTGCCGCTCGTCGCTTTTGTCCCGGGTCCTATCGACGAACCCGGCGGCCTCCAGCCGCTTCAGGAGAGGGGACAGCGTTCCTGAATCCAGCCCGAGTTCCGTACCCAGCGTTTTGACGGTGATGCCGTCGCTCTGCCAGAGGGCGAGAAGCACGAGATATTGCGGATAGGTGAGGCCGAAGCGGTCGAGCAGCGGCTTGTAGGTCCGGTTGAAGGCATGGGCGACGGAATAGACGGCAAAACAGAGCTGCTGGCCAAGCGCCAGCGCTTCATCGGGCAGGGATTTCTGCGTCTCAATCGCGTGTTTCATGGTCGCATCATCGCAAATCCGAGGAAAAATTGCAATTTGCAAAATTAACTTGTGCACAATTTAATTTTGCGATACCTATATTGCATTAGCAAAAATCAACAGCAAAAGGAGACGCACATGCCCATTCTCTACACCACCAAGTCCACCGCAACCGGCGGCGGCCGCTCGGGTCGCGCAACGACGGCCGATGGCGTTCTCGACGTGACGCTGACGGTTCCGAAGGAACTCGGCGGCGACGGAGCACGCGGCACGAACCCGGAGCAGCTTTTTGCAACCGGCTATTCCGCCTGCTTCCTCGGCGCGCTGCACTTCGTCGCCGGCAAGGAGAAGGTAAAGCTTTCCAGTGACACGACTGTTACGGCCAGCGTCGGCATCGGCCCGCGCGACGACGGCACCGGCTTCGGCATCGAAGTCTCGCTGGTTGCATCGCTGCCCGGCATCGACCGCGCCGTCGCCGAAAAACTGGTGGCCGCCGCCCACATCGTCTGCCCCTACAGCCACGCCATGCGCACCTCGACGGAAGTTGAAGTCACGCTGGCTTGAGACAGTCGTTCGATGTCACTTAAAAAACCCCGGCGGAGCGATCCGCCGGGGTTTTGCGTTGGGATTCGCCGGCTGGAGCCGATGATCGCTTGACAGGCCTGCATTCATGTTTCCCGTTAATATTGAAAAATAATTCCTCCCGCCGCGATTGTTTCCAATACAACCTTTGCTATAAATCGTTTGCCGCGTCATACGGAAGGGCATTAGGTTCGTCACAGCTTAACCGCCTGATATGGTTTCGAATTGGGCGGATGATTGTGCATGGCGACGATTGTAGGGAAGAACAGCACCACGGAAACATTGCTCGGCGGCGCCGACAACGACACGTTGATCGGGGGTGCCGGCACGAACAACCTGACGGGCGGCGCCGGAGCGGATATTTTCAAGGTCAGCGAGCGCCTGGCGACGAGCGCAGCCAGTTGGGATATCATCAAGGATTTCCAGATTGGCGTGGACAAGATCGATGTTTCCGCCTGGGGGATTTCGAGCTTCGATCAGTTGTTCTATTTTCTTCAATTTACCTTTGTTGATGCCTCTTTCAACGGCTTCTATAACGGCAAAGCACACTTTGTCGATATTAGCGGCATCACCTATACCGACTTGTCGGCATCGGATTTCGTCTTCGCAACCTCCGGCGCCAAGGTTGAATCCGGCACGGCTGAGGATGACATTCTATTTGGTAGCACCGGCGGCGATACGCTGAATGGCGCCGATGGCCGCGACACGCTTTTCGGTGGAAATGGCGACGACCTGTTGACGGGGGGACGAGGATTTATTGCGCGGCGGCGAGGGGGCGGACACCTTCGTTGCTGGTTCCCCTGGTAGGGTACAGGTCTTAGGAGGGAGCGGAAGCGATATTTTCAAGGCGTCCGTGCGCTTCGCAGAAGAATACAGCGATACCTATATGTCCATCGGCGATTTCCAGGCGGGGCAGGACAGAATCGATGTCAGCGCCTTCGGTATATCGAATTTCGACCAATTGGCGCTGATTGCGGACAACAAGGATTCGAGTATCCGCTTTGACGCCTACTATAGCGGCGCCCAGCACGTCATCGATGCCGAAGGAGGCGTGTTTGACACTCTTACTTCATCGGATTTCGTCTTCGACACATCCGGTGCAAAAAATACTTGTCGGCACTGAAAACCGGGACCGGTTGTTTGGCAGTGCATTCAACGACACGATAAGCGGCCGCAGCGGTGATGACCAGATATTCGGAGGCTCCGGAGAAGACCGCATTTCCGGTGGGTCGGGGAACAACACCCTTTATGGCCAAGCGGGAGCAGACACGTTCAAAATCGACCAGCGTACCAATGATAGTATGTGGACCACTGTCGCGGATTTCGAGAAGGGCGTTGACAAGATCGACATCTCAGGCTGGGGCATCTCCAGCATCGATCAGTTGAAACGATTGTTCGAAGCAAGCGGCGCCGATACGACCTTTCGGGCAGTTTATGGCGGTGCTGATCAGCTCGTGCAGATCAACAACGTCCTGCCCGGCACGCTCGCCGCGACGGATTTCATTTTTTATACAGGCGGCGCTCGGATGCAGACCGGCACCGAGAACGATGACGTGCTGTTCGGTGGCAAGGGCTCCGATACATTGAAAGGCGGCGGCGGAGACAACGAACTCTACGGCGGTGCTGGAGATGATGTTCTTTCCGGAGGCACTCTTTATGGCGAGGCAGGTGCCGACACATTCAAGCTCGATCAGCGTACCGCAACCTACGGGACCGTGGCAACCTTCATAGCCGATTTTCAAAAGGGCGTGGACAGGATCGATGTTGCGGCTTGGGGCATTTCGAGCCTCGCCCAGATAAAGCTGGTATTGCAGACGAAAGGGGCGAACGCGAGTTTTAGTAGCGTCTACGGAGGAGCCGACTATTTTATACAGATCGACAAAATAACGGTAAGCAAATTAACTGCTGCGGATTTTGTCTTCTATTCGGGCGGTGCGCGAACTCAAAATGGCACGACGCACTCAGACTGGTTATTCGCTGGAGCGGGGGGTGACACGCTCAACGGCGCGGGCGGCGAGGATCGTCTCATCGGAGGCGACGGCAATGACAAACTCACCGGTGGAGAAGGGTACGATACGCTCTATGGCAGAGGCGGTTCCGATACGTTCAGGTTGGTGCAGAAAAGCAGTGCACACGATACCATCATGGATTTCCAGGTCGGTATCGACAAGATCGACATCTCGACCTCCGGCGTGACAAGTTTTGACCAGCTGAAGTTCTTGTTGCAGGCGGAATATGACTGGACAATATTTCGGATTTACAACCGGGGTTATGATCAGGAAGTCAGGATGATGAATGTCGCCCTGGACAAATTGACAGCTGTGGATTTCATTTTCGACAAGCAGGATCTAAAGACCCAGACCGCTAAGGAGACTGGCTCCACTTTGTTTGGCGGCAAGAGTGCGAATATTCTGCTGGGCGGTTCCGGCAATGACAGCCTGTTTGGCGGTGCAGGCAATGATATATTGTCCGGCGGCCTGGGCCAAGATATGCTCTATGGTCAGGCGGGAGCCGATATATTTCGGGTCGCTACTCGCGTTGCGGTTACTCCAAGCTTCAACTTCACCACGATCGGGGATTTCCAGGTCGGTATCGACAAACTTGATGTTTCAGGTTTCGGCATCACCAGCTTCGACCAGTTGAAACTGGTGATGACTACCACAAGTACCTCAATCTACATAAGGTCAAGGTTCAATTCTGACTACGAAGTATTTTTGAGTGGTGTTGCGCCAGCAAAACTCAAGATTGGGGATTTTATCTTCGCAACCCAGGAAGCTCGAAACCTGTCCGGAACTGCAGGTAACGACTCCCTGTTTGGCGGCATGGCGGCGGACAGGCTGTCAGGTGGCAACGGCGATGACGAGCTATTCGGTGGTGCGGGCAGCGATACCCTCATCGGAGGGACTGGTTTCAATGATCTCTATGGCCAGGCAGGCGCCGACATTTTTAAGGTGTCGAAGGTGGTCGCCGAAAATGATGTGGAAGACTTGGTCCATGATTTTCAGATCGGCCTGGATAAAGTCGATCTCGCCGCATTAGGTATTTCGAGTTTCGATCAGTTGCAGGCCGTCATGTATACCAAAGACGGTACCAGCGTATCTTTCTACGCGTACCGTAGCGACGGCAACTTCATGATGAAACTAAAAAATATCGCAGCATCACAACTACAGGCATCCGATTTTATCTTCGATAAGCAGACGTCCAAAACGGAAACCGGCGCAAACACGTCCGATATCCTTTTTGGCACGACAGGTGCAGACACATTGAACGGTGCCGGCGGCGGTGACTGGCTTCTTGGCGGGCGTGGCAATGACAGGTTGTTCGGTGGAGACGGCAGAGATACTCTCACCGGCGGAACGGGTGCCGATTGGCTGATTGGTGGCGTCGGCGGGGACGTTTTTCAGTTTAGGTTGCTAAGTGACTCTGGCCTGTCTTCAAGCAATCGCGACACAATTCTGGATTTTTCGACTGCGGAGAGCGATCGCATCAATCTTTCCTGAATCGACGCGAATACGAAAGTCGCTGCCAACCAGGCATTCTCGTTCCTCGGAACATCCGCTTTCACCAACAAGGCCGGCGAATTGCGTTATGCGAAGGCAGCGTCCGACACCTACATCTATGGGGATGTGAACGGGGACGGCAAAGCCGACTTTTCCATTCGCCTCGATGATGCGATGAACCTGACCAAGGACCAATTCATACTTTGAGCATCGCCGGACGGCTTTGGCGTTCGCCGTACTGCATGTTCTGAAACGAAAACGGCGGCTTCCGGGCCGCCGTTTTCCATTCCGTCGCGGATTTCTGCTACCGCCGCAAGCTCCCCAAAATCCCCCGCACCAAGGCCCTTCCGAGCGAGGATGCCACCGTGCGGGCGACGCTTTTCATGGCGGCTTCGGCGACGGTTTCGCGCTGGTAGCCGGAGCGGGGTTTGGGCTTGGCGCCGGTCGGGGCGGTCGGCTCGTCATTGCCGAAGCCCGGCAGGGTCCAGCGGCTGCCGCCGGTCGAGGCGTCCTGCTCCGCCGGCTGCTCGTCCTCGTTGCGGGCGGCTTCGGCCTGCTGCGTCGCCTTGGCGGCGCGGGCCGCGAGGATTTCATAGGCCGATTCGCGGTCGAAATCCTCGTCGTAGAGGCCGGAGACCGGGCTGATCTTCATCAGGTTGGCGCGTTCGGCTTCGGTGATCGGCCCGAGACGCGAGGACGGCGGGCGGATCAGCGTGCGTTCGACCATCGAGGGGGCGCCCTTGGCTTCCAGCGTCGAGACCAGCGCCTCGCCGGTGCCGAGATTGGTGATAACCGTGGCGCAGTCGAAATCCGGGTTCGGGCGGAACGTGTCGGCGGCGGTCTTCACCGCCTTCTGTTCGCGCGGCGTGTAGGCGCGCAGCGCATGCTGCACGCGGTTGCCGAGCTGGGCCAGCACGGTTTCCGGCACATCGAGCGGGTTCTGCGTGACGAAATAGACGCCGACGCCCTTGGAGCGGATCAGGCGCACCACCTGCTCGACACGCTCGACCAGCACCTTCGGCGCATCGTTGAAAAGCAGGTGGGCCTCATCGAAGAAGAAGACGAGCTTGGGCTTTTCCGGATCGCCGATTTCCGGCAGCTGCTCGAACAGTTCCGACATCAGCCAGAGCAGGAAGGTGCCGTAAAGGCGCGGGTTCATCATCAGCTTGTCGGCGGCCAGCACAGAGATGGCGCCGCGGCCGTCGCGGGTGGTGCGCATGATGTCGGTGATCTTCAGCGCCGGTTCGCCGAAGAAATGCTGGGCGCCCTGCTGTTCGAGGATCAGAAGCTCGCGCTGGATCGAGCCGACGGAGGATTTCGAGATGAAGCCGTACTGGTTGGAGAGCGCGGTGGCGTTTTCGCCCATGTAGTTGAGCAGCGCCTGCAGGTCCTTCAGGTCGAGCAGTGCGAGCCCACCCTGGTCCGCGATCTTGAAGGCGATGTTGAGCACGCCTTCCTGGGCGTCGGTCGCATTCATCAGGCGCGACAAAAGCAGCGGCCCCATCTCCGTCATGGTGGTGCGGACGCGGTGGCCCTTCTCGCCGTAGAGATCCCAGAAGATCACCGGGAATTCCTGGAAATCATAGGGGTCGAGACCGATTTCGGTGGCGCGCTTCTGCAGGAAGTCCTTGGGCTCGCCGACCGCGCCGATGCCTGACAGGTCGCCCTTGACGTCGGCGCAGAACACCGGCACGCCGGCATTGGAAAAACCTTCGGCGAGAATCTGCAGCGTCACCGTCTTGCCGGTGCCGGTCGCACCGGTGATCAGGCCGTGGCGGTTGCCGAATTTCAGGTCCAGATATTCGCCTTTGTTGATCGTGTCGTCCGGCTTGCGGCTCGTTCCGATGTAGAGCTTCCCGTCCTGCAGCATGTGGGCCTTGTCTCCATTGTGCCGATGAGGGCGGCAAGCGCGGATCGGCGCCCGGCCGCATCATCCAGATGCTTTGTCCCGTTATAGGGGGAGACGCCGAAAGCGGCAATGGCAGGCAGTGCCCTGCCGGTATCGCTGCAGACGACCGATCGGCCGCATTGTAATCGTCATGGAGGCATGAAACGATAGGCAGGACAGACTGCTTTGCTGCGCCGCCTTGCGGCAGGCCGCCGCTTGAGTTTGCCGAAAAGATCATTTACCTTGACGTCAACGTCAAAAAAATTTCAAGGAGAATCCCATGAACGAACTCGTGACCCGCGTTGCTGACAATGTCGGCATCGATCCGGCGACCGCTGAAAAGGCCATCGGCATGATGCTCGGCTTCCTGCAGCGCGAAGCGGCCGACGGCCCGGTTGCCAGGATGATCGAATCCATTCCCGGCGCGTCCGATCTGGTGGCGAAGTTCAACGGCGAGGGTTCCGGCGGCGGCGGCCTGCTCGGCGGCCTTCTAAGCGCGGTCGGCGCCGGCGGCGGCGTCATGGCGCTCGGCCAGCAGCTGATGAGCCAGGGCCTCGGCATGGGCGAGATCACGGCGCTTGCCAAGGAAACCATCGGCTATGCCAAGGAAAAGGCCGGCGAAGAGACGGTCGACGAAGTCGTCGCCTCGGTTCCGGGCCTTAGCCAGTTCGTCTGATACAATATTGGATCACGCCTGTTGCGGCCGCCGCGCGAAAGCGAAGGCGGCCGTAAACACGACCAGCGCGAGGCCGACGCCGATCGGCGCGGCCGGCGGACCGAGAAGGTCCATGACGGCGCCGGTTGTTCCCGAGCCTGCGCCGCTACCAACGGCATAGGCGAGCGAAAAGGCAGCACTTCCCGCCACCAGCATGCTGCCGCGATGCTGCTCGCCGAGCAGGGTGAGCGCGCAGGTGTAAAGCGAGAAGCTGCCGGTACCGACGATGGCGAAATCGATCAGGATCGCCACCGGCGAGGTCAGCAACGGCAGGATCAGGAACCCGGCCGCAGCCACGCTCGCCGCCGCGATCGACACCTGCAGCCGCGGCAACCGGTCCAGCGCAAGCCCGATGAAGGGCTGGGCAAGCGCCGTCGGCAGCGCCAGAACGGTGACGCTGAGCGCGGCAAAGGCCTGGCTGTGGCCCATCTTGACGAAATAGACCGGCATCACCGAAATTGCCGCGATATCGGCAAAGCCGAAGGCCAGCACCATGGCGATCAGAAGCGGCGCCTTTCGGAAGAACACGATGACCTCGCCGGTGGACGAGGCCTCCGGCGTCGTGCGGGTCGAGAGCGTCAGGATGCCGGTGGCAAAGGCGACGAGCGCGACATAGACGGCGGTCAGCGCAAAACCGAAGCCGCTTTCGGTGCCGAGAAACGGAATGACCAGCGGGCCGGCGGCAAAACCGCCGCAGATGCCGGCGCCGTACAGCCCGGAGACGCGCCCGCGCAGGCGGTCCGGACAGGCGGCGTTCATCCAGGCTTCGCCGAGCATGAAGATCAGGCTGGCGAAAAAGCCCAGCAAGAAGCGGGCGAAAAACCAGACGGGCAGGGATGCCGTCGCGGCGAAAACCGCAAGGCACAGCGAGCAGCCGACAAGGCTGACGATGATCAGTCGCTCGGCCCGCATCCGGCTCGTCAATTGCCCGAGCATCAGCGTCGAGGCGGCAAGCCCGAGCGCGAAGCCGACGGCATTCAGCCCGATCATCGCCGGCGAGACGCCGCGCCCCTCGAGCGCCAGCGAGATCAGCGGATAGGTGATCCCCTGCGCTACCGAAAATGCCGAGGCGCCGAGGATGACGGCGGCGATCGCCGACCAGTCGGGCATGGCAATGTCGGGCGTGGTCGTGGCGGTATGCGGCATGGGAACAGGCCTTGATCTGAGGTGTGGTCCTCATATCGGAAAATCGGCATTCTGGATACAGCCAAGCCTGCTGTTCCTGCCGGTGGTTTGGCAGTTTGGCGATCGGTGGCGGCAATCGTCTTGCAATAAGCATAACATGTTATATAAATAGTTATGCAAATGGGGTGGCTTCGATGACGGAAGATATTGTCAGGGCGTTCGGGTTCCTGTGTCTCGGCACGCGAATGAAGCGGATCGGCGAGCGCCTGCAGGCGGATACGCAAAGGATCATGGAGGAAATGGGTGTCGGCATCGCGCCCGGACAATACCCGCTTCTGGCGGCGATCGACCGGCTGGGGCCGCTGACGGTCGGCGAGCTCGCGGAAGCGATCGGCATCAGCCAGCCGGGGGTCACCCGCAGCATCGGCCAACTGAAGCAGCTCGGCCTGCTGTGCGCCGATGCCTCGCCGGGCGACCAGCGCCGCAAGGTGATGAGCCTTTCGCCGCAAGGGCGCGCGCTGATCGAAATGTCGAAAGCGCAGGTCTGGCCGCGGATCGAAAGCGCGGTGATCGATCTGTGCGGCGGTCTTGATGGACCGCTGCTCGATCAGTTGGCCGCGATCGAGGATGGTCTCGCGGTGCTTTCCCTAGAACGACGGATTGACGACACGAAAGGCGAAAGGACGCCGCAATGACCCATATTCTCGACCGGCCGATCTGGAATGCGCTCAAGACCCGCCATGCGCATCTGGCCGAAGGCGGGCCGCTGGCCTTGCGCTATCCGGCATCGGTCAGCGCCTTTGCGGCGACCGGCGATGACCGGCCGGAAAGCTTCGCGGCCCTGCCAGCGCTGGCGGAGCGCGGCCAGCCCCTGATCCTCGTCCAGGCCGGCGAGATCGCCGTTCCGCCGGGCATGGTCGTCGTGTCCCGCGCGTCGCTCGTACAGATGGTCGCGACGCAGCCGCTGCCGTCCATCGCGGACGCACGCGTCGAGCCTTTGGGACCCGGCGATGCGCAGGCCATGTTTGATCTGGCGCAACTGACGAAGCCGGGACCTTTCACGCTCGGGGCGCAGCGTTTCGGCGCGTTCTGGGGCGTGAAGGTCGATGGCAGGCTCATCGCCATGGCCGGCCAACGCATGAAGCAGCCCGGCTTTACCGAACTCAGCGGCGTTTGCGTGCATCCGGATTTTCAGGGAAGGGGCCTTGGGCGGCTGATGTCGGCCTATGGCGCCGGCAAGATATCGGAGGCTGGCGACCAGCCTTACCTGCACGCCTATGCGACCAACACGGCCGCCATCCGCCTCTACGAATCGATCGGCTTTCGGCTGCGCAGCCCGATGAACGCCGCGATTTTCGCGTTGGAGGAATGAGGCTCAGCTCAACGGCGACAGACGGCGAACTGAAAAGTCCGCCGTCTTTTTGCGGTCGTGTCAGGCCGCCCGGTCCCAGTCCGGCGCGAGGCCGCCGGGGCTGACGATGCGGCCGTTCGGGCGGGCGAGCTTGTGGATCGCGGCCATCTCCTCGCTCGACAGATCGAAGTCGAAGATGTCGAAATTTTCCGGCAGGCGGCTTTCCGTTGCGGTCTTCGACAGCGCGATCACGCCGTCCTGGGCGACCAGCCAGCGCAGCACGACCTGGGCGGCGGTCTTGCCGTGTTTGGCGCCGATGTCCTTCAGCAGCGGCTCGGTCGGCACCTTGCCGTCGGCCATGGCGTAGTAGGCGGTGATCGACATGCCGGTGGCGCGGGCAGCCTCGAGAACGGCCTGCTGGTCGAGATAGGGGTGATACTCGATCTGGTTGGTGGCAACAGGCGCTTCGCTGAGCGCGACACTTTCGGCCATGAGTTTGGTGTTGAAGTTGGAGACGCCGATGTTGCGCACCTTGCCGGCCTTTTTCACCGCGTTCAGCGCGCCGATCTGTTCGGCCAGAGGCACGCCGCTGGACGGCCAATGCAGCAGCAGCAGGTCGACATAGTCGGTCTTCAGCTTCTTCAGGCTTTCGTCGACGGAGGCAAGGAAATCGGCATGCCTGTAGTGATCGACCCAGACCTTGGTGGTGAGGAAAATCTCGCCGCGGGCGATGCCGGAAGCCTTGATCGCATCGCCGACCTCCGCCTCGTTGCGGTAGATCTGTGCGGTATCGATATGGCGGAAGCCGAGTTCGATGGCTTTCGGCACGACGCGCAACACGTCCGGGCCGGGCATGCGGAAGGTTCCGAAACCGAGGGCGGGAATGTTGGCGCCATTGGCGGTGACAGTGTGCATGGGATGTCCTTTCAGGGAGGAAACCCGGCAGGCGGTGCCGGGTTCGAAATGGCAGTGTATAGATGGCGCATTGGGCCGGTGGTTCAAGTCAGTTCGGACACGCGAGGCGATCAGGCGGCCTGCGCGATGACCTGCGGCCTGCGGTCGAGGGCGGCGCTGATCAGGGTGAGGACCAGCGCTCCGACGACGAGGATGGCACCGACCCACGGTGTCGCGGCGAGGCCGAGCGGTGAGGCCACGACGAGACCGCCGATCCAGGCGCCGGCTGCGATGCCGAGGTTGAAGGCGGCGATATTGAGCGCCGAGGCGACGTCGACGGCACCGGGACGGTGTTGCTTGGCGAGTTGCACGACATAAAGCTGCAGACCTGGCACATTGGCGAAGGAGAGGAAGCCGAGTGCCGCCAGCGTGACCAGCGCCGGCACTGTGGCCGATGCGGTGAAACTGAAGATCACCAGAACCAGCGCCTGCAGGGCAAACAGGCCGATCAGCGCCCTTGCCGGATTGCGGTCGGCGACGCGTCCACCGGCAATATTGCCGACGGCGATGGCAAGGCCATAGAGCACCAGCACGAAACTGATGCTGGAGGCGGCAAGGCCGGTGATCTCCTGCAGCATCGGCGCCAAGAAGGTGAAGGTCACGAAGGTGCCGCCATAGCCGAGCGCGGTCATGGCAAAGACAAGCAGCAGGCGGCCGGAGCCAAGCACCCGGACCTGGTCCATCAGGCTTGCCGGGGCGGCCTTTTCGATCGTGTTGGGCAACAGCGCGGCGATAGCGCCAAGGGCGATCACGCCGAGGCCCGAGACCGCCCAGAAGGTGGCGCGCCAGCCGAAAGTCTGGCCGATGAAGGTGCCGAGCGGCACACCGGTGACGATGGCGACGGTCAGCCCCATGAACATCAGGGCGATCGCCGAGGCGCGGCGGTTTTCCGGCACCAGGCTGGCGGCGATCGTCGCTCCGACCGAGAAGAACACGCCATGGGCAAAGGCCGACAGCACGCGGGCGACGAGCAGCATTTCATACGTCGGGCTCAGTGCCGCCATGACGTTGCCGGCGATGAACAACGCCATCAGGCCGATCAGCAGCGGCTTGCGCTCGATGCGACCGGTGAGCGCGGTGATGACGGGGGCGCCGAAGGTGACGCCAAGCGCATAGATGGAAACGATGAGGCCGGCGAGCGGCAGGGTGATGCCGAGGTCGGTGGCCACCGTCGGCAAAAGGCCGACGATGACGAACTCCGTGGTGCCGATCGCATAGGCCGCGATCGTCAGTGCAAAGAGGGCAAGGGGCATTGGAACACCTTTTGGCCCGGGGAGGAAGGGCGTTGGGCGGCGGCGTCTGCCGTCGTCTTGTTTCGATACCGGGAATATGGCGAAAGAAGACTTGCGCCGGTATCGGGTGCAATGGATAAATGTCTGTGAATTCATTTCATAGAAGGCATCGGCATGGACAATCGGGCGGGTGAGATGGAGGTGTTCGTCACGGCGGCGGAGCTCAAGAGCTTTTCCGCAGCCGGGCGACGGTTGAATCTCTCGCCGTCAGCGGTCAGCAAGCTGGTCACCCGCATCGAGGACCGGCTCGGGACACGTCTTCTGGTGCGCACCACGCGCTCGCTGCTTTTGACGCCTGAGGGCGAAATCTATCTTGCCCGCTCACAGCGCATCCTTGCGGAGATTGCCGAAACGGAACGGCTTGTCGCCGAGGGCGGGCGCGCCGCGCCGCGCGGCCTGTTGCGGGTCAATGCCACGGTCGGCTTCGGCGAATGTTACATTCTGCCCTTGGCGGGGGAATTCCTGGCCCGCTATCCGGAGGTGCGGCTTGATCTCTCGCTGACCGACGGGCTGATCGACCTCATCGAGGAGCGCACCGATGTGGCGATCCGCGTCGGCCCGATGCGCGATTCGACCCTGAAGGCCCGCAAGCTGCTGGAAAGCCACCGCATCACCGTTGCGACGCCGGGCTATATCGCACGCCACGGGCAGCCGAAAACACCCGCGGATCTTGCCGCGCACAATTGCATCACCTTCACCTTCGGCAGGACGCCCGGCGAGTGGCCCTTCCGCGATCCCGGTACCGCGGCCGTCCATCTCAGTCCGGCGCCGGGCAATCTGCAGGCGGCAAGCGGCTCGATCGCGCGCCAGCTCTGCCTGCAGGGCATCGGCATCGCCCGGATCGGCAAATTCCATGTCGCCGGCGATCTGGAAAGCGGCGCGCTGATCGAGGTTCTGGAGGCGTACAATCCGGTCGAGCCGGAGCAGGTCTATGCCGTCTTTGCCGGTCACGACCATCTCGCCGCCCGCATACGCGCCTTCGTCGATTTCCTGGCCGAGCGCATCGGCCACGGCTGACGATTTGGCTGCACCGCCTGCTGCAATGCACAAGAATGGCTTGACTCAAACGCCCGCTCTGGCACTGTTGCGGTATGAAATGCTGCAATCCGGACGATCGGACCTGCAGGACTGGCAATTCGAGACGTGGTGATGTCGAGACACAGGCAGATGGCTCTTGCGCCCGATCTGGTGGCGCTGTGCCACCGGGACGAGGTGGATCCGGGTCCGGACGGGCGCTGGACGGCGCTGACCGACGCAGATTACCGGGCGGTCGCCGAACGGTTGGCGGAGGATAGCGGGGCCGATCCGCTCTGGGTGTTTGCCTATGGATCGCTGATCTGGAAACCGGAATTCGACCATATCGATTCCGCGCGCGCCACCGCCTATGGCTGGCATCGCGCCTTCAGCCTCGAGATCAACCGTTGGCGCGGATCGCGCGCGCAGCCCGGCCTGATGATGGCGCTCGCCCGCGGCGGCCGCTGCGACGGCGTCATCTATCGATTGCCCGATGCCGATCGCGTCGCCCAGATCGAGCGCATGCTTCGGCGCGAACTCAGCGATTGCGAAAGCCTTCGCTCCATCCGCTGGCTGCCGGTCAAGGGTGAGTTCGGCACGTTGAAGGCGCTGGGATTTTGGGTCGGACCGACACCGCGGACGACCGGCCGACGGCCGCTGGATGAAGTGGCAGGCGTTCTCGCCCGCGCCTGCGGCCATATGGGGTCCTGCGCCGAGTATCTCTACAACACAGTCTCGCATCTGGAAGAGCTCGGCATTCGAGACCGCAATCTCTGGCGCCTGCAGGAACTGGTCGCCAGCGAGATCAAGGCCCTGAAGGGCCTTGATCGTACTGGAGCCTGCGCAAGCCGGCCGGAGGCACGACACGCGGGGTAATGACCGCTACCGTCAGTGCTTCTTCAGCTTGACTTCGCCTTCCTTCTCGCCGTCCCAGTAGTGGATGCGGCTCGCGTGGATCTTGATCATCACCACGCCCTTTGTGTCGATGCCGTCCTTGAACCAGTCGTCGAGGTCGGGCGTCCAGTGCTCCTTGAATTCCTTCTTGTCGGTGCTGAGTTCCGCCTTGCCTTCGACGGCGACCGAAAAGGCTTTCTTGCCCTGGAATGACAGCGCGACCTTGGGGTCTTTCTTGATGTCGTCGACCATGCGCGACTTTTCCCAGGTGAAATAATAGGAATCGCCGTCATAATCGACCTGACGGTTGTTGCTCATCGGCCGGCCGGCGATAGCGCCGCCATCGGTGTGGGTGGAAAGCATGGCGATATCGATGTCGCGCATTTTTTCGGACAGGTCTGAAAGGGTCATGTCGCTCATGTGAGGTTCCTCCGTTGGTGTTCGGAGCCAGAACGCGCAAGTCCGGATTTTGTTCGCGCCGCGCGGCGCGTCAGCGCGTCTTTACCGCAATGACGAACAGCCGCTTGAACGGCAGGAGCACCCGGTCGTCCGCCATGGCCGGAAAGGCCGCGGTGATGCTTTCGAGATAATCGGCGCGATAGGCATCGCGTTGTTCGGCCGGCAGATGCGCGAGATAGGGCCGAAGCCCGGTGCCGCGAACCCATTCGACGATCGCCTCGGCATTGTCCAGCGCGTGGTAGTAGGTCGTGTGCCAGACATCGACGCGGGCCGCCGTCCTGCCGAGCGTTTCCAGATAGGCGGAGGGCGGGGGCAGGGGCGCGCGGCGGATGGCAAAATCCCGAAAAGCCTTTTCCCAGCGCGGCGAACGCGCAACCTCTTCCATCAGCATATGGCTGTCGGCATCGAGATTGTCCGGCATCTGCACCGCCAATGTGCCGCCCGGCGAAAGACCGACCATCAGCCGGTCGAGGACATTGAGATGCTCCGGCACCCACTGGAACACGGCATTGGCGTAAAGCAGGCCAGCCGGCGCCTCCGGCACCCAGCGTTCGAGATCGGCTTTCTGAAAGATGATGTCCGGCAGGCGCCTGCGCGCCGCAGCCAGCATGTCTTCATCGCTGTCGATGCCGGCGACGGTGCGGCCGGGAAACCGCTTCGCGATCAGTTCGGTCGAATTGCCCGGCCCGCAACCGAGATCGTAGAGCAGGCCGTCCGCCGGTGTATCGACCTGCGCCAGCAGGTCGCGGGCCGGGCGCGTGCGCTCCGCCTCGAATTTCAGGTATTGCGCTGCCGACCAGACCAAGATGTCTCTCCCGTCATGCCGTTTCGGTTTGTTTTGCCTGGCCGCGCCTGTCGGCGACGGCGCAGGGTCTTCACAGGCTGTCGAGCGTCGGCAGGATCAGCGAGGGGCCAAAGTCCATGTACTCGTCCGGCATGTTCGAGCGGTTGATCCAGACGGTGCGGAAGCCGAATTTGGTGGCGCCGGCAATGTCCCAGCGGTTCGACGACTGGAAGGACACGGCCTGCGGATAGAGCCTGTAATGCGTTGTCACCAGATCGTAGACCGCGGGAGTCGTCTTGAAGGCCTTCACCACATCGACGGAAAAGACGTCGTCGATGATGATGTCGAGGGCAGCGTTCTTGACCGCGGAAGCCAGCATTTCCGGTGAACCGTTGGAGAGGATGGCAATGCGGGCGCCGGCATCCTTGAGACCCTTCAGCACCGAGGACACCTCCGGATAACAGTCGAGTGTCCAGTAGGCATCGAGAAGTGCTGGCTTCAGCGCCGGATCGACGGATGGGAACCGGGCGAAGCAATAGTCGAGCGCCTGTTCGGTCAGCACCCAGAAATCCGCATAGGCGCCCATCAGCGACCGCACCCAGGAATATTCCAGCTGCTTGGCCCGCCAGAGGTCGGAAAAGGCCTGCGCCTGGGAACCGAGCGCCGCGCTGTGCTTGCGCACGGCCGCATGCACGTCGAACAAGGTGCCATAGGCGTCGAAAACATAGGCCGCATGCGACATAGAAAGCCTCCCGTCATTCCACCGTTTCAATACGGTTGTTGAGGCGCATCATGTCAAATTTTTGTGCGCTGCACAATCAGACCTTTGGATGGGTGATTCACGCCTTGCCGGGTTTCCAGACCTTGGCGGGAAAGCGCAGCGCCTGTTTCGCCAACCGGCCCTTCAGCCCAAGTGCGGTGTCGAAAAGGCCGACGACGTGGCGGTTCGGCTTGGCTTCCGGGCGCAGCGCATGCAGCAGGCCGGCGGCGTCTTCCGGGCCCATGTAGCGGGCGAGAATGCCGAGCGTCAGGGCCGTCGAGCGGCCGATGCCGCGCAGGCAGTGCACCAGCAGATTGGCGTCGGCGGGCAGGGCATCGATGAAGGCGAAGGTTTTCTCGATCGCGTCCGGCCGGGCGGCCTCCCGCTCGTCCGGATCGGTGACGTCGCCGAACAGCAGTTCAAGATGGTTTTCCGCGGGAACGTCGATCATCGAGAGAAGTTTCGTGCCGGGGGCGCGGATCGAGATCAGGTGGCTCGGCGCCCAATCCTGGCGATTGTGCCGCGCCTCCGTCTGCGAGGCGACGATGATCCGGATCGGCCAGCCGTTCGGATGGGTGGAATTGGCATCCAGCAAGGGAGCATAGAGTTCTTTCGCCTGCGCCAGTGCCGCCAATGCCATGGTTCCGCCCCGCTGATTCCTCGTAGGGGAAAAATAACGGCAGCTTGGGATGCTTGAAAGCAGAAAATGCGCGGGTGTGATGTCAAGCTCCGGCGTTCAGGTAAATTTCTCCGCCTTGATCCGTGCCGCGATCGTATCCAGCGCCAGTTTGTTGGCCTTGATGAAACCCTTGGCGATCTCCTCCAGTTTGCCGATATTTTCCTTACCGGCATCGTCGAGATTGTCGTTGCCGTCATCGAGCGGCCCGTCGATGCGGAAATAATTGAGGCTTGCGGCATTTTCGGTGGTGACGGCGGTCGACAGCGTCTTCATCGATGGCGGGTTTTCGTTGAGGAGCTTGTTGGCCTGATAGGCGGCGGTGCTGGCTTGCCCCTGCATCAGGATCGAGATGATCGGAGAGCCGCGAGACGGGTTGATCCAGCCGACGGCCCCCCAGTCCTTGACCTCCTGATAGGAATAGGGCCGGTTCTGCGAGCCGGTGCCGAGCGACAGGATGACGATCGTGTCGCCGTTCTTTTCCCAGCCCTTCTTGCGCGCCTCGACATAGGCGGCCAGAACCGGGTCGTTGGCAAACACGCCGCCGTCGATCAGCGAGAGGATTTTCGGCAGCTTGTTCTTGGCATGATTGGGGTTGCCCACCCGTGCCGGTTCGAAATAGGTGGGTGCCGCCGAGGTTGCGCGTGCCGCTTCCCAGTAGAGGTAATTGGCGTTTTCCGAATCGGCATTGGTCAGGAAGACGGCGCAGCGCTCCTCGATTTCATAGGCCGTCATCAGCACGATGGTTTCACTCAGGCAATCGGAAAGTCGGGCCTTCGTTCCCAGAATGCGCTCGAGTTTTTTCTCCAGCGGGCCGGCATCATAGCGCTGGTCGTTCCAGCCGCCGACATTGACGAGGCCGGACCTCAGGCTTCTTGAAAAGATCTCGGCTCCCTCGTTCTTGTAGAGCGAGACGAGATCGGTCGCCGCGCAGGCGGCTTGTGTCTTGTCGTCCGGATGCGGGCAGGTGAGACCGGCGGCGACGATTCCGCCGGTCGAGGTGCCGGCGATCATGTCGAAGCACGTGTGCAGCGGTCGTCCTTCAAGCCGCTTTTCAAGCTCGGCCAGGACAACCGCGGGGATAAGCCCGCGAATGCCGCCGCCATCGATCGACAGGATGAATCGGGTTCTTGCCACGGACTGGCCTCCTCAAAAAAAAGGTTGTGAATTATTTCATAATTGCACGTTTTGAGGGAATTGCAACCGCATGATGGCCGGCTAGAATCGTGTGATGACGCTGATGCCGAGATCGGTGGCAGTGTCCATCGCCATCAGGGCCGGCACCGCCTCTTCGAGGCTGATATGGCGACCGATCAGCCGCTGCGGTTCGAGCTTGCCGGTGTCCAGCATGGCCAGCATCGCCTCGTAACGCCAGGCCTGCATGCCATGGCTGCCGTAGATCTCGAGTTCGCGGCTGATCACCTGCGCCATCGGGATCTGCGGCGTCGCCTGGTCGCCAAGCATCAGCCCGACCTGCACATGACGGCCGCGGCGGCGCAGGTTCTTGATCGAGTTGAAGCAGGTGACAGGCGAGCCGAGCGCGTCGATCGAGACATGCGCGCCGCCTCTGGTGATCTCCTCGACCGCACCCGCAACATCCTGTGTCTCGCGGCCATTGATGACCGCCACGGCGCCGATCTCGCGGGCGAAGGCCAGCTTTTCGGTGGAAATGTCGATGGCGATAACATTGGCGCCGAGCGCGGTGGCGATCATGATGGCCGACAGGCCGACGCCGCCGCAGCCGTGCACCGCGACCCATTCGCCGCCACGCACCCGGCCCTGATGGCGATGGNNCCACGCACCCGGCCCTGATCGACCACCGCGCGAAACGAGGTGGCAAAGCGGCAGCCGAGGCTGGCGGCCGTCGCATAGTCGAGGCTTTCCGGGAGGTGGACGAGATTCTGGTCGGCATAGTCGATCGCCACATATTCGGCGAACGAGCCCCAGTGGGTGAAGCCCGGCTGGAACTGGTTGACGCAGACCTGCGCATTGCCGGAATGGCATTCGCCGCAACGGCCGCAACCGGAAACGAAGGGCACGGTTACCCGATCACCGACCTTGTAGCGCAGGACGCCCTTGCCGGTGGCGGCGATGGTTCCGGCCAGTTCGTGGCCCGGCACATGCGGCAGGTTGATATCCGCATCGTGCCCCATCCACCCGTGCCAATCGCTGCGGCAAAGCCCGGTCGCCTCGACCTTGATGANNCCGCATCGGTCGGCGTCGGATCGGGCAGGGTGCGGATTTCCGGCGGCTTCTCGAAGGCGTCGTAATACATGGCTTTCATGGCGGCATTCCTCGCATGGATTTGCCTGAGCTTAGGCGAGGCGGGTTCCGCGATCCACAGGGCGCCTCATGACTTTTTTTGATGGACCTATTGACCCCTGTTCTGGTTTTTCCGGTTATGAGAGGTGATCGCAGACAGAGGAGACCATCATGGCCGTCGA
>UCJH01000063.1 GCA_900472785.1 Hyphomicrobiales bacterium
CCACGCAGATGCGGAGCCACAAACTTAAAATCTAACGAGGCCCCGCATCTGCGTGTGCTCTCCAGTTCCGCTCGAACCGCGCCGTGACAAGCGTGGACGCACCCGCGTGTTCTTTGAAGAATGGCCCCGATGCATCGCATGACCGGCTCTCGTTACAAGATGGCAGGGCCCTGTCTTCCGTCGCGAATAGAGGGAGGATCGTTGTTTGACCGCGCGCTTTCCTTAAACACCGTCTTCCTCGCCCTTGTGGCGGGGATACAGCTGCCGCGCGTCTGCGCGGCGAGAGAGGTCTTTGCGTTAAACAGGGTCTTTTCAAGTGACGGACGTCGCGTGGCTGGCTTCCCGTGTCAAGCACAGGATGACGGAAGAGAGTACCCCTCATTGGAGCCTAAGGAAAGCTCGGCAAGGTCTCACCCCTTGATGTACCACCCCCAAGGCTCGTCGCTGTTGAATCGCGTGATCTGCTTGGTCTCAAGATAGTTTGCCAATCCCCAGCGGCCGAGTTCGCGGCCGATGCCGGATTGTTTGTAGCCGCCCCAGGGAGCTTCGGTGAAAGTCGGCTGCGAGCAGTTGATCCAGACGATGCCGGCGCGGAAAGCGCGGGCGACGCGCTCGGCGCGGTCGAGATCGGCGGACATGACGGCGGCGGCAAGGCCGAAGCGGCTGTCGTTTGCCATGCGGATCGCGTCTGCCTCGTCTTTAAACGGCTTGACGCAGACGACCGGACCGAAGATTTCCTCGGTCCAGACGAAACTGTCCTCGGCCATACCGGTCAGAACGGTCGGTCGCAGGAAATAGCCACGGTCGAAGCCGGGCGCACGCCCGCCGCCGGCGGCGACCGTCGCGCCTTCCGACCTGCCGCGCTCGATGGCTGCGAGGATCTTGTCATACTGGCCCTTCGAGACGATCGGTCCCAGCAGAACGCCGTCGTCGAGGCCGTTGCCGATGGTGATTTTCGCGGCCTCCGCGCAGAGCCGCGACAACACGGCGTCATAGGCGCTCTCCTCGATCAGCACCCGCGACGTGGCCGAGCAGACCTGGCCCTGGTTCCAGAAGATGCCGAACAGAATCCATTCGACGGCTTTTTCGATATCGCTGTCGGCGAAGATGACGAAGGGCGATTTTCCGCCGAGTTCGAGGCTGACATTCTTGATGTCCTGTGCCCCGGCGATCATCACCTTGCGGCCGGTCGGCACCGATCCGGTGAAGGCGAGCTTGTCGACCAGCGAATGTTCGGTCAGCGGCTGGCCGGCCTCCGGCCCGGTGCCGGTAACGATGTTGAGCACGCCGGCGGGAAGGCCGGCATCGGTTGCGATGACACCAAGTTCGAGCGCCGTCAGCGGCGTCAGCTCCGAGGGTTTCAGCACCATGGTGCAGCCGGCCGCAAGCGCCGGCGCCACCTTCCACGAGACCATCAGCAGTGGATAGTTCCACGGCGTGATGGCGCCGACGACGCCAAGCGGCTCGCGCACGACCTTTGCGGAAAAGCGCGGTTCGCCAAGCGGAATGGTCTCGTCCGGATTGGCCTCCAGCTCTTCGGCAAGGCCTGCGTAGAAATTGAAGCAGCCGGAGACGTCGTCGATGTCCCACAGCGCTTCCGGCAGCGGCTTGCCGTTGTCGGCGACTTCGAGCCGCGCCAGAAAGTCGCGCTTCCCGGAAATGCCGTCGGCAATGGCGCGCAGGATCGTCGCCCGCTCGCTGCCCGGCATTCTGGGCCAGGGCCCGTGGTCGAAGGCTTTTCGCGCCGCCTTCACCGCGCGGTCGATATCCTCCGCGGTGCCTGCCGGCGCCTTGTGGATCACCCGTTCCGTCGCCGGGTCGATGACGTCGAGCGTGCCGCTTTTTGCCGGGAAAACCCATGCGCCGTCGATGTAGAGCTTGTCCTGCATGTGCCGTCTCCCCTTCTAGAGCAGATCGAGAATGGCCCGCGCCGCAACGGCTGCGCCATTGGATTGTTTCATGGCCTTCGCATAGGTTTCGAGCCTGCCGCGCATGGCAGCGTCGTCGAGCAGGCCGGTGATGGCCGCGGCCAATGCTTCGTCCGTCCAATGATAACGGTCGATCCGCCGGCCGACGCCGACGTCATCCGCGCGGCGGGCATTGTCGTGCCCATCCCAGCAATAGGACATGACCAGCGACGGCACGCCATAATACAGCGCCTCGCAGAAACTGTTGTTGCCACCGTGATGGATGAAGAGGTTTGCCTGCGCGACGACCGAAGGCTGCGGAAACCAGCTTTCGAGAAAGACATTGTCCGGCACCCGGGCGTAATCGTCGCGCCAGGGACCGACATTGACGATGAAACGGTAGGGCAGGCCGGCAAAGACGTCGATCATCCGCTTGATCATCGAAACGTCCATCGCGCCGAGACTGCCGAAGCTGACCAGCACCAGCGGCCCGTCATGATGGGCGGCGAAGGCGGGCAGGGCATAGGGCGCCTCCTGCCGCACGCAGCCATTCAGATAGACATGGGTCGCCGGTTCGAGCGGGATTTCGCGCTCGAAGCGCACGGCATCGGGCGAAAGCAGCAGGTTCAGAAACGGCGAGCTTTCGAGGAATTCGCCGGCCGGACGCGCTTTCAGCCCGCATTCGCCGAGAAAGGCATTCATCCGCCGATGCGCCGGCGCAATGGCTTTTTGGTATTTCTCCGCGAATTGCTGCCAGTCCGGCCCCGGCTCTCCGCCGCAGCCCGAGAGATAGGGCGGGATTGCGGGGTCGGGCAGCTCGGTCTCGGCGCAGGAAATGATCCGCACCCAGGGCGCGCCGGCATTGGCGATCGCCGGGAACATCACGACATTGTCGAGCACGATCAAGGCGGGCTTCAGTTGCGAAAGCAATTGCCGGAGCGGCTCTTCCGCAGCGATGGCGGTATCGACGATCGCGT
This sequence comes from Hyphomicrobiales bacterium, assembly GCA_900472785.1. Taxonomy (GTDB): domain Bacteria; phylum Pseudomonadota; class Alphaproteobacteria; order Rhizobiales; family Rhizobiaceae; genus Pararhizobium. The sequence continues at coordinate 2,885 of UCJH01000063.1, forward strand.
CCCAGGTCGGGGCGACATAGCTTTTGATCTGTTCGAGCGGCGTCCGGCGGAAGGCATCCTGGTGCCGGTTGATGAAATCGGTCCAGTCCGTCTGGCTCTCGTTGCCGGAGGAGGGCAGCGGGTATTCGGGGAAGCCGTATTCAGCGAAGACGCCGCGAAAGCCGGCATGACAGATGAAGACCGGCCGTGCGCCCATCGCCCGCAGCTGCTGGGCGATGCCGACGCAGTTCAGCGCCGCGCCATAGCTGGCTTCCGGAAAAAACGCGATCACCTTCGGCTGTGTCATGCAATATCCAATGTCGTCTAACCCACGACCCGGAAGACCGGCGGAACGCCGCGGCCGGCAAGGCGCGGCCGCTGGGCATGGGAAAGTTGGATATGCACGCGCATCAGGTCGCTCGCAAGGTCCATCTGCCCGCGCTCGATCTGTTCGAGAATCTGCATGTGCTCGGTATTGGACTGCATCAGGCGAAAGGCGTTGACATGCACCGGCGGCTGGCTCGACCGGCGGCGGCGATGGTGGCTGACGAGCGCTTCCGACATGAAAGGATTGCCGCAGGAGCGGGCGATCAGCATGTGAAAATCGAAATCGGTGCGGTCGAACAGCTTCTGGTCGAAGCTGGTTTCATTCATGCCCCGCAGGATGTCCATCGAGTGCCGCAGGGATGCGATCGCCGGCCCGTCGCGCCGGAAACCCGGAAGCGTCAGCGCCAAGGGTTCGCAGGACAGCCGATATTCGAAGCTCCTGGCGATGGCGTCGCCACTGATGGCGAACTGCTTGATCAGCCACTGCTGTCCGGGCGCGCGTTCGGCGAGATTGTCCTCGGAAAGTTTTATAAGCGCGTTCTGTACCGCACTACGGGACGCCTCGTAGCGGCGCTGCAGGCTAGCCACGGTCTGTGAATCGGCGATACGACCGGCCGAGAGGTCGCGCAGGATGGCATTGTAGAGCTCGGTTTCCTCCGCCGGCTGGAGTTCGTCCTCGAGCCCCGGAAAGGATGCGGGATCGATGGCCAGCAGATAGCCGCCCTCGGGCTCGGCGGTGACGATCAGCCTTTCCGCCAATATCTGCAGGGCTTTGCGAATGGGGGTTCTGGAAACGTTGCAGCGGGACGCAAGCGCCTGCTCCGGCAGGCGTTCCCCGCGCGACATGCCCCGCTCCGTCGCAATATCCAGTATTTTCTGCGCCAGTTCGACATGGCGATGCTTTACCTTTTTTGTGTCCGCATCCATGGCAAGTCCGGTTCGAAAAGGAGATTTAACGGCTGTATGCTGCCTGTTTCAAGGCTTTGGCGCAAGGGCGTTTATTAAATTTCCAAAGGCAGCACGATTTCGTATTGACGTATTTTTTTTATAAATAATACTGCCGGCAACAGCGAGCCAAGGACCGGAGAACCGGCGTGCCGCTTGGGAACAGATGTTGAACCCCCGAACAGTGGGCCTTTTTGGGCCGCGCTTCGGGATGATGAATTTGCGCAGCGATTCAGGCGACCTGATCTTAACGCTGCGCCAGCAACGGGAGAAAACCGTGAAAGCTTCTGGTGACGTGCGTGCATCCGTGAAGATTGCCGGCCTGGCCGCTGCAGCCATGCTGCTGCAGGCCGGCACGGCGCTGTCCGCCGATCTGGTGATTTCCAACTGGGCCGGGTACATGGCGCCGGACATTGCCGAGACCTTCAAGGCGGCGACGGGCCTGACGATCGAGGTGGTCAACCACGCCACAAACGAAGAAATCATGGGCAAGCTGATGGCAAGCCAGGGCAAGGGCTTCGACGTGGTCTTCGTTTCCTCGCCGTTTGCCCATATCCTCAACGGGCAGGGCCTGCTCGAGCCGCTCGGGGCGGAAAAGGTCCCGAACCTGAAGAACCTTTATCCGCAGGCGACCAAGCTCGCCTTCGATCCGGGCAACACCTACGCCGTTCCCTATGCCTGGGGCACGACCGGCCTTTGCTATCGTTCCGATCTCGTCGAAGGCACGCCGGACAGCTGGTCCTATCTCCTGACCCCGCCGGATGCGCTGAAGGGCAAGGTCACGATGCTGTCAACCGATCGCTGGCTCATGGCGGCCGGCCTGTTGTTCAAGGGCTATTCGGTCAACGAGAAAGACCCGGCCAAGATCGAGGAGGCCAAGAACGTCCTGATCGAGGCGAAGAAGACGTTGCTCGCCTATGACGACACGACCTTCTATTCGAAGCTGGTGTCCGGCGAAGCTTCGCTGGTGCAGGCCTGGGACGGCTGGTGCAACTACGGCATTGCCGAGAACGACAAGATCAAGTTCGTCGTGCCGAAGGAGGGCTCCGACCTCTGGATCGACACCATGGTCGTGATGAAGAATTCGGAACACAAGGAGGCCGCGATGAAGTTCCTCGACTTCATCCTCGAAGCCAAGAACCATGCCTGGGCGGCGTCGAACATCTTCTACGAAGTGCCGAACAAGCCAGCCATGGAAAGCCTTGATCCGGAACTCATCAAGAAATACCCGACCATGGGCGTCTCTCCGGACACGCTGGTGAAGTATGAGGAGCTCCAGGACCTCGGCGAAGCACAGCGCGATTATTCCAAGGCCGTGAGCGAGATCAAGGCGGCGAACTGAGCCGTTCTTCCTTCTCCCCGCTTGCGGGGAGAAGGTGCCCGAAGGGCGGATGAGGGGCACGCGACATTCAGAGTGCCGAATAGCCCCTCACCCCAACCCTCTCCCCCGCAGGCGGGGAGAGGAGGTAACCAATTCCCGGAGTCCCTTTCTTGTCCTCGCAGACAGCACGTTCCAATCTCATGGCATTGCCTGCCATTGCATGGCTCGGTCTCTTCATGATCGTGCCGTGTGTGATTGTGTTTGCCTATGCGTTCCTGACGCGCGGTCTCTACGGTGGCGTTGAGTACACGCTGACATCGGACAATTTCCTGCGGGTCATCGATCCACTCTACGCGAAAATCTTCCTGACCTCGGTGCGCATCGCCGGTTTGGCGACGCTGTTTGCGATCCTGATTGCCTATCCGGCGGCGTACGCGATCTGCCTTGCGCCGAAGCGGGCACAGCCGATGCTCCTGTTTTTCGCGGTTCTGCCGTTCTGGAGCAACTACCTGATCCGCACCTATGCCTGGATCGTGCTGCTCAACCGCGAAGGGCTGATCAACAACCTGCTGCGCTGGCTGGGTTACGACGGCGAGCCCTTGTCGCTGCTCTACAGCGAGGGCGCGGTGATCGTCGGTCTCGTCTACAATTATCTGCCTTTCGTCATCCTTGCGATCTATTCCAGCCTGTCGCGTCTCAATGGCGAACTGGTCGAAGCATCGCGCGATCTCGGGGCAGGGCGGATCCGTACGTTCTGGCGGGTAACCCTGCCGCTGACCATGCCGGGCGTGGCCGCAGGCGGCGTTTTCATCTTCGTTCTGTCGATCGGAAACTTCGTCACGCCGGCGCTTCTTGGTGGCGGACGGTTCCAGATGATCGGCAATCTCGTCTACGACCAGTTCCTGACGGCCAACGACTGGCCCTTCGGTGCCGCGCTCGGCATGGTGCTGATCGCCGTCATGGTGACGCTTCTTCTGCTGCAGGCCCGCGCCTCGGCGCGTTTCAGCGGAGAAACGGCGGAGGCGAAAAATGGCTGACGCGCTGCGCATCAAACTGACCGGACGGGCGATCCTGGTTCTCGTCTTCGGCTTCCTCTATCTGCCGATCGCGGTTCTCGTGCTGCTCTCGTTCAACGACAGCGGCCTGCCGACGAGCTGGTCGGGCTTTTCGCTGCGCTGGTACGTCTCGCTGGCCGGTAATTCCGATATTCTTCATGCCGCATGGAATACGCTGATCGTCGCTGTCGTCGCGACCATCATTGCCACGATCCTCGGCACTATGCTGGCGATCGGCATGGAAACGCGCAAGCGTCGCTCAACACCACTTGAAGCGTTGGCCTTCGCGCCGATGGTCATTCCCGACATCGTTCTGGCCGTTGCGCTGCTGACGCTGTTTTCCCGGCTGAACGTTGCCATGGGGCTGCACACGATCATCGTCAGCCACGTGATTTTCGATCTCGCTTTCGTCTGCTCGGTGGTGCGGGCCCGGTTGAAGAATTTCGATTTCTCAATTGTCGAAGCCTCGCGCGATCTCGGTGCATCGAGCTTCACGACCTTCTGGCGCGTCACGTTCCCGGTGCTGCTGCCCGCGATCGTTGCCGGTGCGCTTCTTGCCTTCACGCTGTCGGTCGATGAATTCATCATCGCCTTCTTCACCGCCGGCGCCGGCCGCGCCTCGATCACCCTGCCGATGCAGATCTATTCGATGATCCGCTTCGGCATCACCCCGGAAATCAACGCGCTGGCCACCATCGTCATGGGTGTCAGCGCGACCGTGCTTCTCATTTCGCAATGGCTGAACAAAGAGCAGATGACCCGATGAACGACAGTGTTTCAAATCCCGTTCTGTCGGTCGACACGGTCGTGAAGCGTTTCGGCAAGACGGTTGCCGTCAATGGCATCTCGCTCGACATTCGCGAAAACGAGTTCTTTGCGCTGCTTGGGCCTTCCGGTTGCGGCAAGACGACTTTGCTGAGGATGATCGCCGGCTTCGAAGTGCCCGATGGCGGCAGCATCCGTCTCGGCGATCGGGACATTACCCATGACGCTCCGGAAAAGCGCCCGCTCAACCTGATGTTCCAGTCCTATGCCCTGTTTCCGCATATGACCGTCTGGCAGAACCTCGCCTATGGCCTTGAAATGGAAAGCCTGCCGCGCGGCGAGATCGCGACGCGCGTCGACGACATGCTGAAGACCACGGATCTCTCCGCCTTGGCGAGCCGCAAGCCCACCGAACTGTCCGGTGGACAGAAGCAGCGTGTCGCCCTTGCTCGCGCCCTAATCAAGCGCCCGAAAGTGCTGTTGCTCGACGAACCGCTCGGCGCGCTCGACAAAAAGCTGCGCGAGAAGATGCAGCTGGAGCTGAAGCGCCTGCAGCACGAGGTCGGCATTACCTTCATCATCGTCACCCATGACCAGGAAGAAGCGCTTGTCATGGCGGATCGCGTCGCGGTTCTGAAGGATGGCAGCATCCTGCAATGCGGGACACCGCAAGAGGTTTATGAACGGCCGGCCAACCGGTTCGTCGCCGGCTTCATCGGCGCGATGAATTTCATCGATGGCGAGATCGGTCCCGATGCCCTGTTTCGCGCCGGCGGCGAAGCATTGGCCTGTGATCTCGACGGGCTGCAGCGCAATGCCAGGGCGGTGCTGGCGATCCGGCCGGAGAACATCACACTGAAACCGGCTGGATCCGGCATCGCCGGCACGGTCGTCGATGTTGCCTATCACGGCCTCGATCGTCAGCTTTACGTCAAAACGGCGCTGTCACCAGCGCCTCTTCAGGTCCGCGTGGCGGCGACAGGACCTGGAGTGGCCGCTGCGCAAACGGGGGCGACCGTTTCGCTCGCGTTCGACGCGGCGGCCTGCCGTCTTTTCCAGGAATAAGAAAACAAGAGGGAACTTCATGTCCAAGACGATTGCATTCTTTCCCGAAGCAGCCTTCGGCCCGGCGCTGAACTCCGTCGGTATCGCCCAGGCCGTTGAGGCGCTTGGCCACAAAGCGGTCTTCCTCTCCGACCCGGGCTTTGTCGATGTCTATAAGGGCTATGGATTCGAGGCCTATCCGGTGAACCTGTCAGCGCCGATGCCGCCCGAGCAGATGGCGAAATTCTGGGAAGACTTCATCAACGGCCATATCCCGAATTTTCGGAAATCCCCCTACGACCAGATCGAGAATTATGTGCGCGACTGCTGGGAAGCGATCGTCGATAGCGCAAAGTGGGCGCAGAAAGACCTGCCGGGCGTGCTGGCGAAGATCAAGCCGGATCTGATCTGCGTCGACAACGTCATTCTGTTTCCGGCCATTAAACAGTTCGGCAAGCCTTGGGTGCGGATCATTTCCTGCTCGGAAAACGAGATCGAGGACGAGAAAATCCCGCCGCATCTGTCCGGCTGCCGCCAGGACGATCTCGCCGGCCATGCCGCCTATCGGGACAAGTTCAATAGCGTGATCAAGCCGATCCATGACGACTTCAACGCTTTCCTGGAATCGACCGGCGAGGCGGCCTATCCGATCGGCCAGTTCTTCGAAGCTTCGCCGTTCATGAACCTGCTGCTCTATCCGGACTCGGTGAAGTTCGATCGCGAACATCCGCTCGATCCGAAACAGTTCCAGTATCTCGAAGGCTGCGTGCGCAAGGAAAAGCCCTACGAGGTTCCGGTCTTTGCCGAGAATAACGACAAGCCTCTTCTCTATATATCCTTCGGCAGTCTTGGTGCCGGCGATACGGACCTGCTGAAGCGGCTGATCGTGACTATAGGCAAACTGCCCTATCGCGCGCTGGTCAATGTCGGCGACTATAAGGACCAGTATACAGACCTGCCCGGCAACATTATCGTCGAAAGCTGGTTTCCGCAGCCATCCGTCATTCCGCAGATCGATGCTGCCATCCATCACGGCGGCAACAACTCGTTCACCGAGTGCCTCTATTTCGGCAAGCCGGCAATCATCATGCCCTATGTCTGGGATGGCCACGACAATGCGACGCGGGTGGACGAAACCGGCCACGGCTTCAAGATGCCGCGCTACGACTGGACGGACGCGGACCTGGCCGCCAAGCTCGACGCCTGCATCAACGATCCGACGATGAAGGCGAAGCTCGCCGCCACCAGCGCCCACATGCAGGCGCAGAACGGTCCGCAGAAGGCAGCCGGCATCCTCGATCAGCTGGCAATGACGGGGAAGTTCGATGGGTGAACCTTCCTCCGCCCCGCACATCCACAACGCCACGACCTATGATGATCTCGTTGACTGGGGCATGCAGCCCGACAGCGTCGAAGGGCAGTCGAAATCGACCGGCCGCCTTGTGCACAAGGGGCCGAACAACCAGCCGGAATCCGGCATCTGGGTCTGCACGCCCGGCCGATGGCGCCTGTCGATCCCGCGCGACGAGTTCTGCCATTTCGTCGCCGGCCGCGCGGTCTATCGCTCGGAGGAGGGCGAGGTGATCGAGGTCGAGGCGGGTACAGTGGTGATGTTCCCCGGCGGCTGGACCGGCGAATGCCATGTCATCGAGACCATGCGCAACATCTACATGCTGGTCTGACGGGCCGGACTTGAAATTACTGTGGCAGTATTTTGTCCGTTCTTAGGAACGCAGGCGCTGCCGACAAAAAACGAAAGGAAACATCCGATGACTTCAACGCCACTGATGCGCAAGCCGCTCGACGAAACCGATCTCAAGGACTGGGGCACCATCCCGACCATGATCGAGGGCGTATCCAGGGTGTCCGGCAAGCTGATCCACAAAGGTCCGGACGGCCAGTCGGAATGCGGCTTATGGATATGCACGCCCGGCAAATGGGAATGCCACGTCACCCGCGATGAATTCTGCCACTTTCTCGAGGGGCGCAGCACCTATGTGCATGAGAGCGGCGAGGTCATCGAGATCACGCCGGATACGGCCGCCTTCTTTCCGCAGGATTGGAAAGGCGTCTGCACCGTGCATGAGACGATCAAGAAAGTTTACATGATCCGCTGAGGTGGCTTCGTCCTCCTTGCCAGAGTTTGCCCCTTTCCCCGTCCAAACGGGGAGAGGGCCAGGGTGAGGGCAACCTCTCTGCCCGCCGAAAGTCTCCGAAGTGGAAAAACCGATGTTCAATCCCGCCGAACCCGTCTTCTACCGGCACCCGGTCTATCTTCCAGCCAGGGGGGAGCGGCATACCGTGATCAATCCGGCAACGCTCGGCGCCGAGGGCATGTTTGCGGAAACCACATCTGCGGAACTGGATGCCGTGCTGCTCGCGGCCAAGACTGCCCAAACATCCTGGAAACGCCTCGACGCCAAGAGCCGCGCCACCATCCTGCACCGGATCGCCAACCGGATCGAGGCGACGGACATGCGGGTTTGCGCCGAACTGATGTCGCGCGAAATGGGCAAGCCCTATCCGGAAGCGATCGGCGAAGTTGCCAATTGCGCCGGCGCTTTCCGCTATTTCGCCGAAATGGCCCGCGACGAGGCCGGCAAGGTGGCGGGCACGACGCAGGCTGGCTCGTTCCAGTATGCCCGCTATGAAGCGCTTGGCACCAGCGTCCACATCATGCCGTTCAATTTTCCGATCCTGTTGATGTGCTGGACGGTGGCTGCCTCGCTCGCCGCGGGCAATGCCTGCATCATCAAGCCGGCACTGGCGACGACACTGTCGACGCTGGCGTTCATGACCGTTTTTGAACCGCTTCCGGAGGGGCTGATTGCCTGCGTTCCCGGCGGGGCGGAGGTGGCCCAATATCTGATCGCCTCGCCGATGACGCATGCCGTTGCCTTCACCGGCTCGGTTGCCGCTGGAAAGGCGGTGGCGTCGGCCGCCGCCGGCCAGATGAAGCCGGCGGTGATCGAGGCTGGTGGCAGCGATCCGATGATCATCACCGCCCACGCCCCGCTTGATGTCGCCGCCGCCGGCGCCGTAACCGCCGCCTTCCACCTGTCAGGCCAAGTCTGCACCTCTGCCGAACGTTTCTTCGTCGTCGATAGCGTGCACGATGCCTTCATCGAAAAATTTGCCGCCGAGGCAAGACGGCTGCGTGTCGGCAACGGCCTGACGAGAGCCGAGATCGGCCCGCTGGTCAGCGAAGCCGCGCGCCAGAAAGTCATCCGGCTTGTCGAGGATGCCAGGGCGAAGGGCGCAACGGTCGTTCTCGGCGGAAAAATTCCCGACAGCGAACCGGTCGGTTGGTTCTATGAGCCGACGATCCTGACAGGCTGTACGCCGGATATGGCGATCCTGCAGGAGGAATGTTTCGGTCCGGTCGCGGCCGTCGCCCGCGTCGCCGATTTCGACGAGGCCGTGCGCCTTGCCAATGACAGCCCCTTCGGTCTCGGCGCCTCGGTCTTCACCACCAGCCTCGAGGAGGCGATGGAGGCGGCCGAACGTCTCGAATCCGGCATGGTCTGGGTCAACAATCCGATGATCGACAATGATGCGCTGCCCTTTGGCGGCTGGAAGGCGTCCGGCATGGGCCGCGAACTCGGCCGCCAGGGGCTCGATGCCTTCCGCCGCTCGAAGATGGTGATCATCGACCATAAGCCGGTCATCCACGAGTGGTGGTACCCCTATCCCGACAGCTGGTTTTACGAGGAGGGCGGGCGCAAGCACGTCTGAGAACCCAAATGTTTCCGTTTCGAAGAAAGTAACACGTCATGAAAATCTCCATTCTCGGTGGCGCCGGCCTGATGGGTGCCGGTATCGTCCGCGATCTCGTCTCCGACCGCACTATCATCGATATCGCTACGATCCGCATCTGCGACACGTCACGCCCGCGCATGGAAAGCCTCGTCGCCGATCTCGGCGATGAGCGGCTGGCGCTGTTCGATCTCGATGTTACCGATCCGGCCCGCCTGGCGGAGGCGGTTTCCGGTGCCGATCTCTGCATCAACTGCGTGCCGACGCTGCTCGGATTCCAGATGACCATCTTCGAGGCGGCGCTGTCTGCCAAGGTCGCCTATATGGATCTCGGCGGGCTCGGCACCTTCACGGTCAAGCAGATCGCCGAACACGAGCGCTTCAAGGCAGCCGGCGTCACCGCTGTCGTCGGGGTCGGCGCCGATCCCGGCATGTCGAACGTCATCTGCCGTGCCGTGGCTGATGAGCTCGACACGATCGAGAAGATCAACCTTTATTGGGCGGCAGAACTGACGGGCGATGAAAACCCGATCCTGATGCCACCCTACAGCGTCTCGACGGTGCTGGCCGAATATGCCCATCCGAGCACCCAGTTCTTCGACGGCAAGCATGTCGAATGCGCGCCGATGACGGGCAGGGAGGTCATCGATCTGCCGGAACCCTGGGGGCGTTGCGAATTCATGTATTCGCCGCATTCCGAACAGCTGACCGTGCCGCTCGCCGACGGCATCCGCGACAAGGGCATCCGCGAGTTCACCTGGAAGCTGCACCTGCCGCATCGCGAACACGAGGCCTGGGTCGGCTTGGTCAAGGCCGGGTTCGGCGATTTCAACGATCCGGTCGAGGTTGGCGGCGTTTTGGTCAAGCCGCTGGATGTGCTCAACGCCGTCATCCAGCGCAACATCGCCCGCAATCCGCATCGCATTCCCCAGCAGGAAAGCTCGGAAATCCATTTCGCCATTGGCCGGGGTTTGAAGGATGGCAAGCCGGTGGAGGTCCGTTACGAGGTGATCGTCACGCCGGACGAGATGTATGCCCCTTACGTCGATGCCGGTACATCGATGAGCGCGTCGATCGCCGCGCAGTTGGTCCTGAAGAACCCGAAGCGCCCCGGGGTTTGGGCACCGGAGGAGTATTTTACCGCAGCCGATTTCTTCCCCGAACTGGAAAAGCGAAAATTCAGGGTGAGCCATAGCGTGAAAGCGCTGTAAGGCCCTTCACGCGCACATTCCGCGGTTTTCGATTTTGACCATTCGGACAATATTTTACCGGTATGGTTTGTGTGTTTGTGACGGTGGGTTTGTTGAATTTGGGTGTTTGTTTGAATTTAGTGTTTGGAAACAGTTGGTTATGAAAAAGATCATTTTTTTGGGATTGT
>UCJH01000023.1 GCA_900472785.1 Hyphomicrobiales bacterium
AGGGAACGATGCTCTAGCGGAATGCTCCGGGGCTGAAACGGATTTTATTGTTGCCGTGACAATTTTGGGCGCTTGCGGCGCTGTATATCAGCTTTTCCGATCGGCCACGAAACGGGCGGTTTCCAGGAGGATAGCGGCGCGCTCGCCGTATGGTGCCAAAAGGGTCGCAGCATCGTCAACATGCTTGGCGAGTTGGGCCTCGGCCCAGGCTTGCCCGCGCAGCGCCACCAATGTGCCCTTGCCGCGCGCAACATCCTTGCCGGTTGCCTTGCCCATCGTCTCGGCATCCGCCGTCAGGTCGAGAAGATCGTCGGCAAGCTGGAAGGCAAGCCCAATCGTTTCGCCATAGGTCCGCAGCAAAAGGCGTTCTTCCGCCTCTGCGCCGGCGATGATTGCGCCGGCCTCGCAGGCAAAGCGGATGAGGGCGCCGGTCTTCATGGCCTGCAGCGTTACGATTTCCGCCTCTTCAAGCGTTGCCGTTTCGGCTGCGAGATCCAGCGCCTGGCCGCCGGNNCGCCAGGGCAAGGACCAGTTCGGTCTTCTGCCGGTCGGACAGGGGCGTTTCCGGTGCCGCGATGATGTCGAAGGCAAGCGTCAGCAGGCTGTCGCCGGCCAGGATCGCGGATGCCTCGTCGAAGGCGACATGCACCGTCGGCTGCCCGCGCCGCAGCGCGTCGTCGTCCATCGCCGGGAGATCGTCATGCACCAGCGAGTAGCAGTGCACGCATTCCAGCGCCGCGCCGATGCGCAAGGCTGCCTGCGGGTCGCCGCCGAGAAATGCCGCGGTTTCAATGACAAGGGATGGACGCAGCCGTTTGCCGCCGTTCAAAACTCCGTGGCGCATTGCCGCCATCAGCCTTTCAGGGCGTGCGATTTCGCTCGCCCGGACAGTCTGAGACAGGATTTCCGTCAGACAGGCTTCCACAGCTGCAGCATTGGTTTTCAGGCGGGCTTGAAACAGGCTGGTGTTGTCGCTCATGGCGCGCTCTTTGGCATGACTGCAGGGATGCTGGCAACGGGATTTTATCCGGGCACAAAGCCTGTGCGACAGGGCTTGGCTGCAGAAAAGGCGTTCAACTTTTTCCGCGCATGCTCTAAGAGAACCAGTGGGATCATTGGCGGGGCGTTCAAAGGGTGGACATTGTACCGGAAACTCGTGGGGAGAGCGACGCGCCACCTAGCCGCTGGCTTGGCGTGATGCGCGGTCTGCGCGCCCGCTGGCGAAAGCTGGTGCTGGCTTTCATTGCGCTTCTCGTGCTGCCCTATGTGCTGATCATTCTCTACGCCCCGAGCTTCATTCACCCGATTTCAACGCTGATGCTGCGCGATCTTGTGCTGTTGCGCGGCTACGACCGGCAATGGGTGTCCTTCGACGATATTTCGCCCAATCTCGTGCAGTCGGTGATGATGTCGGAGGATGGGCAGTTCTGTATCCATGACGGCGTCGACTGGGTGCAGATGCGCGGCGTCGTCAACGATGCCCTTGAGGGCGAATCGACCCGCGGCGCAAGCACCATCCCGATGCAGACGTCGAAAAATCTGTTCCTGTGGAATGGCCGCTCCTTCATCCGCAAGGGCATGGAGCTGCCCTTGGCGCTGGTTGCGGATTTCGTCTGGAGCAAGCGGCGGATGATGGAGCTCTACCTGAACGTCGCAGAGTGGGGGCCGGGCATCTACGGCGCCGAGGCGGCGGCGAAACATCATTTCGGCGTCTCGGCTGCCAAACTCTCGCGCCGGCAGGCAGCATTGCTCGCCGTCTCGCTTCCCAATCCGTTCGAACGCATTGCCGGCAAGCCCGGTCGTGGCCTAAGGCGGCTTGCCGGTGTCATCGAACGCCGCGCCGGCCGTTCCGGAGAATATATCAAATGCCTTTATGAGTAGGATCACCCCTTTTCATTGGCCTGCCGGATGCTTCCTGCCTATGGTCGCGCGCATACCTCAGACCGGAGAAAACCAGTGAGCGATCTCATCCTTTATGTCGGCAACAAGAACTATTCCTCCTGGTCGCTGCGTCCCTGGCTTGCGCTGGAAGGCTGCGGCGTGCCGTTCGAGGATGTGGTCATCCCCTTCGATTTTCCGGCAGGGAACCCGGAAATTCACAAGATTTCGCCGACGGGCCGGGTGCCTGTCCTGTATCACGGCGATGTCCGCGTCTGGGAATCGCTGGCGATCATCGAATATGTCGCCGAGCTTTTCCCCGAAGCCGGCCTCTGGCCTCAGGATGCTGTCGAGCGCGCCGCCGCGCGCAGCTATTCCATGGAAATGCTCTCCGGTTTCCGGGCATTGCGCGGTGCCTGTCCGATGAACATCCGTCGCGCCGTCGCCGCGATCGACTTGCCGAATGGCGTCATGGACGACGTTTCGCGGATCGAAACCATCTGGCGGGAAGCGCTCGCCCGCTCGGGTGGTCCGTTCCTGTTCGGGCGCTTCACCGCCGTGGACGCAATGTTTGCGCCGGTGGTCAACCGGTTCGAAATCTATGACATGACCAGCGACCCGGTCTCTCGTGCCTATATGAAGGCCGTCAAGACCCATCCGGCCTTTCAGAAATGGCAGGCGGCGGCGCTTGAGGAAACGTGGATCGTTCCGGAAGACGAAGCGTGAGCCAGGCAATCGGGCGAGAGTCGAAAAAATCGAGGCAGGGACTGGTCAAACGCCGATGAGGCATGTATAAGCCCGGCAAATTCCGAGATTGACAACTGTTTGTCCCGGCCTCTTGACCGGCCGCCTGACAGTGTTTTGCCCGATAAGTGGAGTATAAAATGGCTGTACCGAAAAGAAAAACAAGCCCGTCCAAGCGCGGTATGCGCCGCTCCGCTGACGCGCTGAAGTCGCCGACCTACGTCGAAGACAAGAACTCCGGCGAACTGCGCCGTCCGCACCATATCGACCTGAAGACCGGCATGTATCGCGGTCGTCAGGTTCTGACGCCGAAGGAAAGCGCATAATCCGCGCCTGACCATAGAATCAAGAGATCGAGGGCTGGCTTTGCCGGCCCTTTTTCTTGTCGGCCGTCTTTTCTTGTCTGGCCCGTCTTTTTCTTGTCTGGATGGCGCCTGCCGCCGGTTGACGATTGGCGCAACGCCATCTTCTTGACCTGAAACCTGCTCTATGGAACAGCTACATGCGCCTTTCGCGCATGACAACGGGAGCCTGTGTCCAGATGATTGCCGCCATTCCGCTGCTGATCCTACCTTTTGCGCTTTATAACATTGCCATGACCGGCGTGTTCGGCGGTGGCGGCATCGCCGTGCTGGACAGTCAGGTCCTGTCGCTGTCGATGCTGTCGGGTGCGACATGGACGATGAGCTTCGGCGATCTCCTGATCGTCATCGCGCTGGCCCTGCTTTTTGTCGAAATCCTCAAGGCCACGCGCACCAGTTCCAAGACGCTGATGGATCATCTCCTGTCGATGGTGCTGTTTATCGTCTTCCTGGTGGAGTTCCTGCTTGTCGGCAGTGCCGCTACACAGATCTTCTTCATCCTGATGATGATCAGCTTTATCGACGTGATCGCCGGGTTTTCCGTTTCCATGCGCACGGCTGGACGGGATGTGTCGATCGGCCTGTAATCGATAGGGATAATCGCGCATTCGCCTTGGAATGCGCGATCTCTTCGTCAGCCGAGATTTTCCAGCTTCGCCTGAAGCGCCCGCATCTGCTCTTTCAGTTCGTCGATGTCCTTGGCTTCAGCCTTGCGGGTTTCCTTCGCCTGCGGTGCCGCAGCCATGAAGGGTGAAAACATCTGCATCGCCTGATGGAACAGGTCGGTGTTACGGCGCACCTGTTCCTCGACCAGTTGCAGCGGAACGCTGAGGTTTTTGCCGAGCGGCGTGTCGCCGAAGGCCTTGTTGATCTGCTCGCGCATCTGCACCTGCTGGTCGGTGAAGGCCTGCATCGAATGCTCGAGATAGCTCGGCACGACCATCTGCATCTGATCGCCATAGAAGGAAATCAGCTGACGCAGGAAGGAAATCGGCAGCAGCGTGTTTCCGGTTTTCGATTCCTGTTCGAAGATGATTTGCGTCAGGACGGAGTGCGTGATGTCCTCCCCCGATTTCGCGTCCTGAACGGTGAATTCCTCTCCCTTTTTCACCATTACCGCAAGATCGTCCAAGGTTACGTATGTGCTTGTGCCGGTGTTGTAGAGCCTCCGGTTTGCATATTTTTTGATAACGATCTGGCCGTCATGCTTTGCCATGTAGGGTCTCCTCCTCCCATGTTCCCGTCTTTATTATACTTTTCAGAGTATCCGCAAAAATCGGCGTCTGACAATCTCTTTGTGCAATGCGACGACGCAGGTGCGAAGTTTGATTTCAGGCGCTGCTCGCGCCGGTGAACGATCGCCCGTCACATTATCGCGTTTGACTTGCGCGACGAGCTTTGCCAGTCTCGCCTCAGCGTAGAAAAAATGAGGAAACAGACCATGAGCAATCCCTCCATCGTGATCGCCAGTGCGGCCCGTACGGCCGTCGGTTCCTTCAACGGCGCCTTTGCCAATACGCCTGCCCATGAACTCGGCGCAGCCGTGATCAAGGCCGTGCTGGCGCGTGCGGGCGTCGAGGCTGCCGAGGTCGACGAGGTGATTCTCGGGCAGGTGCTGGGTGCGGGCGAGGGTCAGAACCCGGCCCGTCAGGCGGCCATGAAGGCGGGCATCCCGCAGGAGGCGACCGCCTGGGGCATGAACCAGCTCTGCGGTTCGGGCCTGCGTGCCGTCGCACTCGGCATGCAGCAGATCGCCACGGGCGACGCCAAGATCATCGTGGCCGGCGGCATGGAATCCATGTCCATGGCTCCGCATTGCGGCCATCTGCGCTCCGGCGTGAAGATGGGCGATTTCAAGCTCGTCGATACCATGATCAAGGATGGCCTGACCGATGCCTTCTACGGCTATCACATGGGCACAACGGCGGAAAACGTCGCCAAAAAGTGGCAGCTGTCGCGCGATGACCAGGATCAGTTCGCCCTCGGCTCGCAGAACAAGGCGGAGGCTGCGCAGAAGGCCGGCCGCTTTGCCGACGAGATCGTTCCCTTCGTCATCTCCGGCCGCAAGGGCGATGTGACGGTCGATCAGGACGAATATATCCGTCACGGCGCGACGCTGGAATCGATGGCCAAGCTGCGCCCCGCCTTCGACAAGGAAGGCACTGTGACGGCGGCCAATGCTTCGGGCCTCAACGATGGTGCGGCAGCGACCCTTTTGATGACAGAAGCTGAAGCGTCGCGTCGCGGCATCACGCCGCTCGCCCGCATCATCTCCTGGGCAACGGCGGGCGTCGATCCGCAGATCATGGGCACAGGCCCGATCCCCGCATCGCGCAAGGCCCTGGAAAAAGCCGGATGGGCCGTCGGCGATCTCGATCTGGTCGAGGCCAACGAGGCCTTCGCGGCCCAGGCCTGCGCCGTCAACAAGGATCTCGGCTGGGATCCGTCGATCGTCAACGTCAATGGCGGTGCGATCGCCATAGGTCATCCGATCGGCGCGTCCGGTGCCCGCGTCCTTAACACGCTTCTGTTCGAGATGCAGCGCCGCGGCGTCTCCAAGGGGCTCGCCACGCTGTGCATCGGCGGCGGCATGGGCGTTGCCCTGTGCGTCGAGCGTCTTTGAAGCGCGGATATATCTGACCTCACGGCAAAACGCCGGAGGGGTTTCGCAGATGGTTTCGCCCGTTCTTCTGACGGGCGGGGCCATGGCAAACGACCAACAATCAATCGGGGAGTGAACAATGAGCAGGGTAGCACTGGTAACAGGCGGCACGCGCGGCATAGGTGCGGCGATCTCGATCGCGCTGAAGACGGCAGGGTATAGCGTGGCGGCAACCTATGCCGGCAATGACGAGAAGGCGCAGGCCTTCAGCGGTGTCACGGGTATCGCCGTCTTCAAGTGGGACGTGTCCGACTACAAGGAATGCGTTACCGGCATCGCTGCGGTGGAAGCGGCGCTTGGCCCTGTCGAAATTCTCGTCAACAATGCCGGCATCACCCGCGATGCGATGTTCCACAAGATGACGCCCGAGCATTGGAACGACGTCATCAACACCAATCTCACCGGGTTGTTCAACATGACGCATCCGGTCTGGTCGGGCATGCGCGACCGCAATTTTGGACGCGTTATCAACATCTCCTCGATCAACGGCCAGAAGGGCCAGATGGGGCAGGCGAATTATTCCGCTGCCAAGGCCGGCGATCTGGGCTTTACCAAGGCGCTCGCGCAGGAAGGTGCTGCCAAGGGCATCACCGTCAATGCCATCTGCCCCGGTTACATCGGCACGGAAATGGTGCGCGCCATTCCGGAAAAGGTGCTGACGGAGCGGATCATCCCGCAGATTCCTGTCGGTCGCCTTGGAGAGCCGGAAGAGATCGCCCGATGCGTCGTGTTCCTGGCATCCGACGATGCCGGCTTCATTACCGGTTCGACGATCTCCGCCAATGGCGGCCAGTTCTTCGTCTGACGGCCGTCTCATCGATATGTTTCAAGGGCGCTCTCAGGGCGCCCTTTTGACGTTCGGATAGGTCGTTCAAACCTTAACGCATACCGGCGCATGGGCTTTCCGGTTCCGCTTTATCCACCGTTTCCTATGGTTAACCAATTGTAATTCCACACTATATGGCGGTGAACAAACCATGAAATCCGCTGTGTCGATGATTCGTCGCCGATTCGTTCCTGATTTGGTTGAGAGGTTAACGGCCAGCGCTTGTTCCTGGCCAGTCACTCCGCAAAAGCTTGAAAATGGATTTCGCCCGGCAGCGACATGGATCGCGCTCTGCCGTGATGCCTTTGTCCCTCGTCGGACTTTCCTTAGAATATCCGCTGGCAAAAGCCGCAAACTTTTTCAGCCATCCGAATCCGGCAAAAAGCAGCCTGTCCGGCAGAATGGACGACCAGATCATCCTACCAGATGTAGTAGTGGCGGAATTGCAAAATCCGGCGAGACGGCGATTCGCCGCCGATTCGTCCGGGCTTCTCGCGAATCGTCAGATTCGTCTCGATTCGCGGTCGCCAGCCATCCCCATCGGGTCGAATTTTCTAATTTTTCCATAGTCTTGGATTCAGAATCCGGAAGGCGTTTTTGACGGCCTGCCAGGAACGGTCAACGCAATCGGTGCAAATCCAGCGTCTCCGAAATACCTGATTCAGGATGTGGTGCGAATCCGGATGTGAATATCAATATCTAGCAGTGAACAAACCCTGAATCAGGCGGAGTCAACGATTCGTCGCTGATTCGTTCCTTGACTGTTCCGAATCCCTCGCCAGGCAAGGATCTGCAGGGGCGAGAAAGGTGCGGTCGGACCCACTATGTTGTGCCCGCGCCCTTGCGTTTGCGGCAGTGCATGGGCATGTGTGCTGCACCGGTTGCCCTGTACCACAAGTGGGGAGACCGGGCGAGACGATGCCGGGATGAGAGACGTGCGTGACCAATCCATGATCCTGAGCGGCCGCGGCGTGACCGCGGTGCTCGGACCGACCAACACCGGCAAGACGCATTACGCGATCGAGCGCATGGTGGCGCACGAATCCGGCGTGATCGGCCTGCCGTTGCGTCTTCTGGCGCGCGAGGTCTATACGCGCGTTGTCGAGAAGGTCGGCGCGCACAATGTCGCGCTGATCACCGGCGAGGAAAAGATCACCCCGCATATGGCACGTTTTTCCGTCTGCACGGTCGAGGCCATGCCGCGGGATACCATGGCTTCCTTCGTCGCCATCGACGAGGTGCAATTGGCCGGCGATCTTGAGCGCGGCCATATCTTCACCGACCGACTGATGCATCTGCGCGGACGCTCCGAGACGCTGCTGCTCGGCGCATCCACCATGCGCCCGATCCTCGAGCAGCTTCTGCCCGGCATCACGGTGGTCGAGCGGCCGCGCCTGTCGCAACTGCTTTATGCCGGCTCCAAGAAGATCACGAGGCTGCCGCAGCGCACGGCCATCGTTGCCTTTTCGGCCGAAGAGGTCTACGCGATCGCCGAACTGATCCGCCGTCAGCGCGGTGGCGCGGCGGTCGTGCTGGGCGCGCTTTCGCCGCGCACGCGCAACGCGCAGGTGGCGCTCTATCAGGAAGGCGACGTTGAATATCTGGTCGCCACCGACGCCATCGGCATGGGCCTCAATCTCGACGTCGATCATGTCGCCTTCGCGCAGGACCGCAAGTTCGACGGCTATCAGTTCAGGGATCTCAATCCGGGCGAGATGGCGCAGATCGCCGGCCGGGCCGGGCGGCATGTGCGCGATGGCACCTTCGGCGTCACCTCGCGGGTCGAGCCTTTCGACAAGGAACTGGTGCACCGAATCGAATCACATCAGTTCGATCCCGTCCGCGTGTTGCAGTGGCGGTCGAAGGCGGTGGATTTCGCGTCCATCGCAGCGCTGAAAAGAAGCCTGGAAGTGGCGCCGACCGTGCACGGCCTCACCCGCGCCTTGCCGGCAATCGACCAGCAGGCGCTGGAATATCTGTCGCGTTATCCGGAGGTTGCCAACGTCGCGACCACGCCCGAGCGCGTCGAAAAGCTCTGGGATGCCTGCGCCCTGCCCGATTATCGCCGTATTACACCGGCTCAACATGCCGATCTGATCTCCACCATCTATGCCGACCTCGTGCGTCGTGGCACAGTGAACGAGACGTTCATGGCCGAGCAGGTCCATCGGGCCGACCGGACCGATGGCGAAATAGATACGTTGTCTGCGCGTATTGCGCAGATTAGAACGTGGACGTATGTGTCGAACCGTCCTGGATGGCTTGCCGATCCGACACACTGGCAAGAAAAGACGCGGGAAATCGAAGATCGATTGTCCGATGCCTTACATGAAAGGTTGACGAAACGCTTCGTTGACCGCAGGACATCTGTGCTTATGAAGCGCCTGAGAGAGAATGCGATGCTGGAAGCTGAAATCAGTGTGAATGGGGATGTCTTCGTCGAGGGACATCATGTGGGACAGTTGGCCGGTTTCCGGTTCAGCCTGGCCGCAGGAACCGAAGGCTCCGATGCGCGTGCAGCGCTCGGCGCGGCGCAAAAGGCGCTTGCGCTCGAATTCGAGGCGCGTGCGGCACGGCTGCATGCTGCCGGCAACAGCGATCTGGCACTCGGCTCCGATGGTTTCGTGCGCTGGCTCGGGGAGCCGGTGGCCCGTCTCGCTGCGAGCGACCATGTCATGCGCCCGCGCGTCATCCTGCTCGCCGACGACCAGCTGCAGGCCAACGCCCGCGATCACGTCGTGGCGCGCATCGAGCGTTTCGTCAATCATCACATCTCCACCGTGCTGAAGCCGCTCGACGACCTGTCGCGCGCTGAAGACCTGGAAGGCCTTGCCAAGGGGCTTGCGTTCCAGCTCGTCGAAAATCTCGGCGTGCTGTTTCGCCGCGACGTGGCTGATGACGTCAAGTCGCTGGACCAGGAGGCTCGTGCCTCGATCCGCCGTCATGGCATTCGGTTCGGCGCCTACCACATCTTCATGCCGGCGCTGCTGAAGCCCGCGCCTGCAGAACTGATCACCATGCTCTGGGCATTGAAGAACGATGGCCTCGACAAGCCCGGCTATGGCGACCTCATCCCGGTTCTGGCCGCCGGCCGGACCTCGGTCGTCACGGATCCGACCTTCGAACGCACCTTCTACAAGCTGGCCGGTTTCCGGTTCCTCGGCAAGCGCGCCGTGCGCATCGATATCCTCGAGCGCCTGGCCGATCTCATCCGTCCGCTGTTGCAGTGGAAGCCGGGCACGACGGCGCGTCCGGACGGCGCCTATGATGGTCGCCGCTTTACCGCAACCACGGCGATGCTGTCTATCCTCGGCGCCACGCCTGATGATATGGAAGAAATCCTGAAGGGCCTCGGCTACCGCGCCGATAGCGTCAAGGCTGAGGAAGCCGCAGCCTTCCTCGGTGCGCAGGCCGGTGCGGCTCCGGTCTCTACGGAGACTGCGGCGGTCGAGGCGGAGGCTGAAAAGGCCGATCACGACGATGCCGATACATCGGCCGACGAGCCGGCAACGGAACAGGCCGCCGAGGCAGTCGCGTCCGCTGAGGCGCCCACAGAGACAGAGCCGACGGCGGAAGTCTCCGCCGATGCTGCTGCGCCTGCGGAGACAAGCGAACCCGTCGAGGCAAAGCCCGTTCTCCTCTGGCGTCCCGGCAGCCGCAACGACAACCAGCGCACCGGTGGCCGCCCGCAGGGCGACCGCCGCGGTGCCGGCAATCGTGCGCCGCAGGGCGCGCCCCGCCGTGAGGGCGAGCCACGCCGGGAGGGCGAAGGGCGTCGTGAAGGCCGTGACGATAACCGCAAGGGTGGCGGTGGCCGTCCGGATCATCGTGCCCCAGATCATCGTGCCAAGGGGCGTGACGGAAAGCCGCAGGGTGGCCAGCGCCATGAGAAGGGCGAACGACAGGATCGTCCGGACCGCAACGATCGCGGCCCCAAGCCGCAGCAGGCCGCCAAATTCGAGGCGCGTCCGCCGCGCAAGGAAAAGCCGCTCGATCCGGATAGTCCTTTCGCCAAGCTCGCTGCCCTGAAGGAGCAGATGAAGAAGTAAGGTTATGAGCGACAAGCAGCCACAGTCTTTTCCGGTTTCGCGCCAGCGTCTGGACAAGTGGCTGTTTTTCGCCCGGCTGATGAAGTCGCGGTCGCTGGCTCAGAAAGCGATCGAGGCCGGCGATATTTCCGTCAACGACACGCGCATGAAGCAGCCGTCCCATGCGGTGAAGGCTGGAGACAGGATCGTCGTGTCGCTCGATCGCCGCGATCTGATCGTGCGCGTTCTTCTGCCGGGAAGCCGGCGCGGTCCTTATGAGGAGGCGCGGCTGCTTTATGAGGATCTGACGCCCGCGCCTGTTCCCCGCGAAGAGCGCACCGCCTTCGAGCAGGCGACTCGGGAGCGTGGAAGCGGCCGTCCGACCAAGAAGGAGCGCCGCGATGTCGACCGGCTGCAATCCGGCCCCGACTGGCCGGAGGATTAGAAAACTCTCTCGCTGCCGGCCGCATTTGCGCATGAATTATTCTTGCAAAGGCCCATTAAAGCCTTTACCTCACAACTCAACCACGCTGGCATGGTGCGCCGCTACAGGCAGCCGAAGGCTGGACATCCGGACGATGTGCGGACTGCGGGCATCACTCCTGGTTGCCGCCTGCCATCAAATGTGAGAAATCGCTGGAGTACTTCATGACGTATGTCGTGACCGACAACTGCATTCGCTGCAAATATACCGACTGCGTCGAAGTCTGCCCGGTGGACTGCTTCTACGAAGGCGAGAATTTCCTTGTCATCCATCCCGACGAGTGCATCGACTGCGGCGTCTGCGAGCCGGAATGTCCGGCCGGGGCGATCAAGCCCGATACCGAGCCGGGTCTTGATAAGTGGCTGACGGTCAACGCGGAATATGCGGTAAAATGGCCGAATATCACCATCAAGCGCGATGCCATGGCGGAAGCCAAGGAAATGGACGGCGAAGAAGGCAAGTTCGAAAAGTACTTCTCGCCGGAACCCGGGCAGGGCGACTGAGCTTTGGCGCTTACCGCCTCCAGTGCGGTGCAACAATCCTTGACGGGGATTGTAAAAACGAACACGTCCGGCAGGACCCAGCTTAACCATGTCCGTGATGGACGGGTTGGCTGCTTCTGTCATTGTAAAGCAAATTATTGATTTCCGCAGTTTTTTATGATAGGGTCATGAAACTGATCCAAATCGCGGCACGCACGTGTGCCCGAAAACCACCACGAAAGCAAACATCTCCACGGCGCGGCTCACTCGAAACACGCAACGTCAGTTGCTTTATTGTGATCGCTCCGAAGAAGACCTGTTTGAGTTCCACTGGATGGATCGGCATGGAGTCACCCGCCGGTGTCCCCGTCTATCCCGGGCCTGACTGACCCGGCCCCGGCCCCGCCGGGAGCGTAACAGGGAGTTTTTGAAACGAATGACGACCCAGCAGAAAAAATCTTCAACACGCCATGGATTCAAGACCGGAGAATCGATCGTTTATCCGGCTCACGGCGTTGGACAAATCGTTGCGATTGAAGAACAGGAAGTGGCAGGCATGACGCTTGAGCTTTTTGTCATCGATTTCGAAAAAGACAAGATGCGCCTCAAGGTTCCGGTTGCCAAGGCCGTGACCATCGGCATGCGCAAGCTGTCCGAGACCGACTTCGTCGAACGTGCACTCAAGGTCGTACAGGGCCGTGCCCGCGTCAAGCGCACCATGTGGTCGCGCCGCGCCCAGGAATATGATGCCAAGATCAATTCCGGCGACCTGATCTCGATCGCAGAAGTCGTTCGCGACCTTTACCGCGCTGAAAACCAGCCGGAGCAGTCCTATTCCGAACGTCAGCTTTACGAAGCTGCCCTTGATCGCATGGCGCGTGAGATCGCAGCCGTGAACAAGATGTCGGAAACAGAGGCTGTCCGTCTCGTCGAAGCCAACCTCAGCAAGGGTCCGAAGCGCGGCAAGGCCGTCGAAGAAGACGAGAGCCAGGACGAAGCCGCGTAAGCTTTCAGCCGCACGGCGTTCTTCAAAAAGCCCTGTCAGAAATGACGGGGCTTTTTTTGTGCCTGGCTGGGCGCGAAGCAGCGGATCGAAAAAGCTGCGGTAGCGATAAACCGCGCTTGAGGATGACGCGATTCGTTCTTTGACATGATATGTTGCCGATCGAGGCGTCTTGCCGCGAACTGCCGGCACGGAAAGGCGAAGCAACATCCGGCACTGGGAGGAAAAGCATGACAACAGTTTCCCTGCATCCCTTGCTGGACAAGGGGCTGCCGAAGGGCGCAGCCGGTTTCGGCGGCAGCGTTCTCGTCTGCGACTGCGCCGACAAGCCCGTCAAGGTCAAGATCGAGGGCGATGTCGCCCACAATCATGCCTGCGGCTGCACGAAATGCTGGAAACCGGCCGGAGCGACATTTTCGATCGTCGCCGTCGTCCCGCATGACAAGGTCACGGTGCTTGAGAATGGCGACAAGCTCGAAGTGGTAGACAAGGCTGCATTGATCCAGCGTCATGCCTGCAAGGCCTGCGGCGTCCATCTCTATGGACCTGTGGAGCGCGAGCATCCGTTCCAGGGACTGGATTTCATTCACCCCGAGCGCTTCGAGGCTGGCGGCTGGGCACCTCCGGGCTTTGCCGCCTTTGTCTCGTCGATCATCGAAGCGGGTACGAACCCGGACGATATGCCGGCCATTCGCGCCCGGCTGACGGAGCTCGGCCTGACCCCTTCCGATTGCCTGAACACGGGGCTGATGGATTACATTGCCACATGGACCGCCAAGAAGAGCGGCGTCTTGAAATCCTGATCAAAGCTCCAGCCGCTACTACCCGCACATAAAAAGGGCGCAGCGATCGATATCGCTGCGCCCTTTCAGATTTCGTTTGAAGTGTCCGCTTATGCGGCGCCGCGCGACTTTTCGAAACGCTTGCGGTCGTTCGAATCGAGATACATCTTGCGCAGGCGGATGTTCTTCGGCGTCACTTCGACCAGTTCGTCGTCCTGGATCCAGGAGAGGGCGCGATCGAGCGTCATGCGGATCGGCGGGGTCAGCTTGACGGCTTCGTCCTTGCCTGAGGCACGCATGTTGGTCAGCTTCTTGCCCTTCAGCACGTTGACCTCGAGATCGTTGTCGCGCGTGTGGATGCCGATGATCATGCCGGCATAGACCTTCTCGCCGGCGTCGATGATCATCGGGCCGCGGTCTTCCAGGTTGAACATGGCGTAGGCAACGGATTCGCCGGCGTCGTTGGAGAGCAGGACGCCCTGCACGCGGCCGCCGATATCGCCCTTGTAAGGCTGATATTCGTGGAACAGGCGGTTCATGATCGCCGTGCCGCGCGTGTCGGTCAGAAGTTCGGACTGGTAGCCGATCAGGCCGCGGGTCGGTGCGAAGAACTTCAGGCGAACGCGGTTGCCGCCGGACGGGCGCAGCTCGGCCATTTCGGCCTTACGCTCGGACATCTTCTGGACGACGATGCCGGAATGTTCCTCATCGACGTCGATGACGACTTCTTCGACTGGCTCCAGCATCTGGCCGGTGGCCTCATCCTTGTGCATGACGACGCGCGGGCGCGAGACTGCAAGTTCGAAGCCTTCGCGGCGCATGGTTTCGATGAGAACGGCGAGCTGCAATTCGCCACGGCCGGAGACGTAGAACGAATCCTTGCCTTCCGCTTCCTCGATCTTCAGCGCGACGTTGCCTTCGGCTTCCTTGAGCAGACGGTCACGAATGACGCGCGACGTGACCTTGTCGCCTTCGGTGCCGGCCAGCGGCGAGTCATTGACGATGAACGACATGGTGACGGTCGGCGGGTCGATCGGCTGGGCATGCAGTGCCTCGGTGACCGAGGGATCGCAGAACGTGTCGGCGACCGTGCCCTTGGAGAGGCCGGCGATGGCGACGATGTCGCCCGCATGCGCTTCATCGATCGGCGTCCGTTCGATGCCGCGGAAGGCGAGGATCTTGGAGATACGGCCATTTTCGATGAGCTTGCCATCCTGGCCGATAACCTTGACGGCCTGGTTCGGCTTGATCGAACCGGAATGGATGCGGCCGGTGATGATGCGGCCGAGGAAGGGGTTGGCTTCCAGGATCGTGCCGATCATGCGGAACGCGCCGTCTTCTTCGCCGACGCTCGGCTCTGGAACGTGCTTGAGGACGAGGTCGAGAAGCGGCGCGAGGCCTTCTTCCTTCGGACCTTCCGGATTGACGTTCATCCAGCCGTTGCGGCCCGAACCGTAGAGGATCGGGAAGTCGAGCTGCTCGTCGGTGGCGTCGAGATTGGCGAACAGGTCGAAGACTTCGTTGATGACTTCTTCATGGCGGCCATCCGGACGGTCGATCTTGTTGATCGCGACGATCGGGCGAAGACCAACCTTCAGGGCCTTGGAGACGACGAACTTGGTCTGCGGCATCGGGCCTTCCGACGAGTCGACCAGAACGATCGCGCCATCGACCATCGACAGGATGCGCTCGACTTCGCCACCGAAGTCGGCGTGGCCGGGGGTGTCGACGATGTTGATGCGCACGCCCTTCCATTCGATCGAGGTGGCCTTCGCCAGAATGGTGATGCCGCGCTCTTTTTCGAGATCGTTCGAGTCCATCATGCGCTCGGTCGTGCGCTGGTTGTCGCGGAACGAACCCGACTGCTTCAGAAGTTCGTCAACAAGCGTGGTCTTGCCATGGTCAACGTGTGCGATGATCGCGATGTTGCGCATTTTCATATGTGAATACTCGGAGGTTCCGGGGTGCATCCTGTGCACGCCACATCTTCAATTGCCGGGCTCATACAGGTTTTTTTGCATTTGCGAAAGGGGGCAGGCCGCAAAGTCTTGCAGCCTGCCATCATGTTTCAAAAAACCGTCATATGTCCGCCCTCATCCGGTCCCGGAGAGAGAGTTCAGGCGGCCAGGCCCTTTTTTGCCAGCATGGCAGCCGGGCTCGGCAACTTGCCGCGGAAGGCCTTGTAGGCATCTTCAGGATCGACCGCGCCGCCGATCGAGTAGATGTTGTCCTTCAGCCGCCGCGCCATCGTGCCGTCGAAGGCGTCGCCGGCCTCTTCGAAAGCAGCGAAGGCATCGGCATCGAGCACCTCCGACCACATGTAGGAATAGTAGCCGGCCGAATAGCCGTCGCCGGAAAACACATGCTGGAAATGCGGCGTTGCGTGGCGCATGACGATGGACGCGGGCATGCCGATCTTTTCCAATATCTCCGCCTGCACCGCCATTGGATCTTCCACCTCATCGCGGGTGTGGAACGCCATGTCGACTAACGCCGACGAGGTGAATTCGACGGTGTTGAAGCCGGAATTGAAGGTCCGGGCCGCCAGCACCTTGTCGAGCAGTGCCTGCGGCATCGGCTCGCCGGTCTGCTCGTGCACGGCGTATTGCTTCAGGATCGCCGGCACGGTCAGCCAGTGTTCGTAGAGCTGCGAGGGCAGCTCGACGAAATCGCGAGAAACGCTGGTCCCGGAGACGGTGGGATAGTTGACGTTCGACAGCATGCCGTGCAGCGCATGTCCGAATTCATGGAAGAGCGTGCGCGCATCGTCCAGCGACAGCAGCGCCGGCCGGCCCTCGGCAGGTTTCGCAAAATTGCAGACGTTGTAGATAATCGGGATTTCGCCCTTGGCGCCATTCTTCAGGGTCAGCTTGTGCTGCGACTGGAAAGCACTCATCCAGGCGCCGGAACGCTTCGAGGCACGGGCGAAATAGTCCCCGAGAAACAGAGCTATCAGCTTGCCATCGGCATCGCGGATGTCGAAGACGCGCACGTCCGGGTGATACCCCGTGACGCCCTTCTTTTCGGTCGCGGTAATGCCGAACAACCGCTGCGCAACGTCGAAACAGGCGTCGATGATCTTCTCCAGCTGCAGATAGGGCTTCAGCTCGCTTTCGGAGAAGTTGAAGCGTTGCGAGCGCAGCTTTTCGGCATAGTGACGCCAATCCCAGGGCATGACGTCATGGTTCTTGCCTTCGGACGCGATCAGCTTTGCCAGATCGGCTTCCTCTTCGCGGGCGCGGGCCACGGCCTTTTCCCAGACCTGGGTCAAAAGGCCGTTCACCGCATCGGCAGTTTTTGCCATCGTGTTGTCGAGCTTGAGTGCGGCATAGTTGTCGTAGCCGAGCAGCTTTGCCTTTTCGGCCCGCAAGGCCAGTGTCTCGCGGATGGTTTCGCGATTGTCGGTTTCGCCGCCATTCGCGCCGCGCGCCGTCCAGGCGCGAAAGGCCTGTTCGCGCAGATCGCGGTTTTCGGAAAAGGTCAGGAACGGCTCGATGATGGAGCGCGACAGGGTCACCGCATATTTGCCGTCCTCGCCCCGGTCGCGGGCGGCGGACGCCATGGAATCCTTTAGGAAGTCCGGAAGGCCTGCAAGTTCGTCTCCGCCCGTCAGGATCAGCGCCCAGCTCTTTTCATCGGCCAGCACGTTCTGGCCGAATTTGGCCCCAAGGCTGGCGAGCGTTTCGTTGATGGCGGCCAGTCGCTCCTGCTCGGCCTTCGGCAGCTTGGCGCCGGATTTGACGAAGCCCTTCCAGTGCCGCTCGAGAACACGGGTGGCTTCGAGATCGAGGTTCAGCGTCTCGCGGTTTTCCCAGAGCGTGTCGATGCGGGAAAACAGCGCGGCATTCATGCCGATCTTCGAATAGTGGCGCGACATTTTCGGCGCGATTTCGCGTTCCAGAGACTGGATGTCGTCGTTGGTATGGGCACCGGCCTTGTTCCAGAAAAGCGAAGAGACGCGCGACAGGCCATCGCCGGCAATCTCCAGCGGCAGAATGGTGTTTTCGAAGGTCGGCGCTTGCGGATTGTTGGCGATCGCGTCGATCTCGGCTTCGTGTTCGGTCAGCGCCGCCTCGAAGGAGGGGCCAAAATCCGCATCGTTCACGGCTTCGAAACGCGGCAGGCCGTCCGGCCCGTTCCAGTCTGTAAGCGCCGGATTGAGCGGGGTGCTGGTGGTCATGAGACTGTTCCTTCGTCTTGTCGTGTCGGGCGCATCGCAGCGCCGGAAGCATGCCGTTGTTCACGGCGAATGTGGAGACCTCAAGGTCGTCTCGGATTTTTAGCAGTCAAGGCTTGCGCAGACCGAGAAGACCGGGCGCCGCATGCCAGATCGCCTGCACGGCAAAGCCGACGAAGAGCAGGCCTGAGAGGCGCACGATCGCCAGTTCGTGGCGACGATAGAACCGGCGCACGATCGGTGCGCCGATGATGAAGATCAGGATGAGGTCGGCGGCAAGGAAACCGAAGAACGAGACGGCCAGCAGCGTCGGCAGGGCGTCGAATTCGAGTGCGTTGGCGGATCCGGCCAGAAGCGCCGTGAAGGTCGCCAGCGCCACCGGATAGCCCTTCGGATTGGTCAGCCCGAAGATCAGGCCGCGCCGATAGGGCCGCTCGACAACCAGCAGCGGCTGGTTTTCGCCGCGTGGCTTGGCATTCAGCGCCGTCCAGCCGATCCAGGCGAGATAGAGGCCGCAGAAAAGGCCTAGGATATCGAAGATCGTGCTGCCGATGGATTTCGCCCCGACGATGGCCACCAGCGCCAGGGCCGACCAGAGCACGTCGCCGGCCAGATGTCCGCCCATGAACATCGCGCCGGCCCTACGGCCCTGTCCGGCGCCGATGCCGAGCAAAGCGAGGAAAGCCGGACCGGGAATGAGAACGTAGAAAAGGGCGGCCAGAAAGGCGCCGATCAGCAGGGTCTGCGACATGCAATCTCCTCGACAACAGACCGCCATTCGATCCTGCCCCGGTGATTCCGTCAAGTCGAATGGCGATCGGGAACAGAGGAAGATGAAACGCGAACAGGGCCGAAGCCGGCCCTGTTCGTCAGATAGCGTCGGCCGAAGATCTACTTGGCTTCGGTCGCCTTCATGGCATTGTCAAGATGCATGGCGCAGTCGTCGGTCTTGCCTGCCTTCATCGCGGTTTTCGCGCTTTCGACCTCCTGAACCGCCATCATCATGGCATCCTTCTTCATCGGATCGACCATGCCCTTTGCCATTTCCTCGGTTTTCATGATCGATGCGTCATCGCAGGCCATCATCCCGGCGGCGAAAGAAGGGGCGGACAGGCTGGCGGCCAGTGCGCTGGCGATGAGAATGGTCTTGAACATGAGCGTCTCTCCCGGAGTGCGTGAGGCGTGATTGCCCCTGAGCCGACAGTGCATCAGCCGGACGAACACGTTCAATTCACGCGTCCGCGATGCACCACGTTGTCATCCCGCGTGTGCCCACGTGATAAATGCGTGATCGATTTATTAGGTTTATCGAAGGTTTTTGCGCCACGTTGCTGCTTGAATCGACGGATGCTAAGCAAAGCTTATTATATGCGGATCGGTCCCATGCCTGTGAAACTCGAAGCCGATAAGATCGGCACGCTCCTCACCGACGTGGCGCGGCTGTTGCGCGGCGCCTTCGACCGGAAGATCAATGCATCGAAACTGGGCCTGACGCCCGGTGAGGCGCGCACGCTGATCCAGGCCGCGACGGCCGAAGGCATCAAGCAGGCGGATATTGCGGTGAAGATGGGCATCGAGCCGATGACGCTGTCGGTTTATCTCGACCGCCTGGAAGACCTTGAACTGGTCCGGCGCATTCCGGATGCCGGTGATCGCCGGGCAAAGAATGTCGTGGTCACGGCAAAAGCAGATGCCCCGCTCTGCGACCTCGGAAACGAGATGCGTGGCCTGATGGAGGGCGTGACGCAGGGGCTCGACATGCCCGCCCGCGAAGCGTTGCGCGCCAGTCTTCTCGTCTTGCGCAACAATTTGCGGACACAGGAACGCAATCCCGACTGCGGCGAAAAGGCATCCGCCCATGGCTGAAAGGATGACGGAACGGCGCACGAGTATGCTTGGCGCGCTTCTGGCAACGCTGGGGCCGATTTCCATGTCGCTCTATACGCCTGCCATGCCGCAGCTTGTCGAGGCCTTCGGAACCACGGAATCGGCGATCAAGCTGACATTGTCGCTGTATTTCGCCGGCTTCGCCTTCGCGCAACTCGTGGCGGGGCCGCTGTCGGATGCCTTTGGCCGCCGCGCCATCACGCTGCTGTTCCTCGGCATCTACCTGTCCGGCAGTCTTCTCTGCGCCTATGCACCCGCCGTTCACCTGCTGCTCGCTGGCCGTTTGATCCAGGGTATCGGCGCCTCTGTTGGCATAACCGTGGCGCGGGCGATCGTGCGGGATCAGTTCGTCGGTGCGGAAGCCTCGCGGATCATGAACCTGATCGGCATCATGCTGGCGATCGGCCCGGCCATTGCGCCGACCCTTGGTGGCTTGGCGCTTGCTGCCTTCGGCTGGCCGTCGGTCTTTTTCCTGATGGTCGGCTTCGGCCTCGTCTCCTGTGTGGTCATGGCTGTCTTTCTGAAAGAAACAACCGTGCCGCAGCCCGGCCGGGCGCGTCCGAGGCCGGTCATGGCCGCCTACCGCAAGCTGGCGTCAGACCATCGCTTTCTCGCCTGCGCGATGGTCATGGCGGGCGCGGTCGGCGCGCTTTATGCACAATCGACCATGCTGCCTTTCATTTTGATTCAGAAGGTTGGCCTGACGCCGACGCAGTTCGGCATGGGCATGCTGATGCAATCCGGCGCCTATTTCTCAGGCTCCATTGCATTGCGGTTCTTCATGCGACGGTTCAGCGGTGAGCAGGCGGTTCGTCTCGGCCTGGGGCTGATCGGCATCGGCAGCCTGATGATCATCCTGTCGGTGCAGGTGATCGAACCGCGTTTTCTTTCGATCATGCTTCCGGTCTCATTCTACACCTTCGGCATCGCTTTCGTGACCCCGCAGATGACCACGGCGGCGATGTTTCCGTTTCCGCATATCGCCGGCTCCGCCTCGGCCCTGATGGGCTTCATCCAGATGGGCACCGGGTTCGCGGCTGGCGTCATTGCAGCCCTGCTTGGCCTGCCTGTCCTCGCCTTTGGCATGATCATCCCGATCATGGGGATGATGTCCATCGCCGGCTACATCTGGTTCCTGTGCGCCTCCCGCAGGGAAGACAGGGCGGCCGGTCTCAGGAACCCCACCGAATAGCGAAAAAAAACCCGCGACGAGGCGCCGCGGGTTTACTGATCGGGTTTGCAGGCGGTGCCTGTCTTATTTGCGGTTGCGGGCCGCCAGGGTGCGCAGGCGCAGGGCATTGAGCTTGATGAAGCCGGCCGCGTCCTTCTGGTCGTAGGCGCCCTGGTCGTCCTCGAAGGTGACCAGCTTGTCGGAATAGAGCGATTTGTCGCTCTCACGGCCGGTGACCATGACGTTGCCCTTGTAGAGCTTCAGCGTCACTTCGCCCTCGACATGCTCCTGGCTCTTGTCGATCAGCGCCTGCAGCATTTCGCGCTCCGGCGAGAACCAGAAGCCGTAGTAGATCAGCTCCGCATAGCGCGGCATGATGTCGTCCTTGAGGTGGGCCGCACCCCGGTCGAGCGTGATCGATTCGATGGCCCGGTGGGCGGCGAGCAGGATCGTGCCGCCGGGGGTCTCATAAACGCCACGCGACTTCATGCCGACGAAACGGTTCTCGACGAGATCGAGACGGCCGATGCCGTTGTCACGGCCGAGCGCGTTGAGCGCGGTGAGGATCGAAGCCGGGCTCATTTCGCGGCCGTCGATCGAGACGGCATCGCCCTTGCGGAAGCCGATCTTGACCGTGGTGGCGACATCCGGCGCTTCTTCCGGCGAAATCGTGCGCATGTAGACATAGTTCGGTGCCTCGACGGCCGGATCTTCCAGAACCTTGCCTTCCGACGACGAGTGCAACAGGTTGGCATCGACCGAGAAAGGCGCTTCGCCCATCTTGTCCTTGGCGACCGGAATCTGGTGCTGTTCGGCAAAGGCGAGCAGGTCGGTGCGGCTCTTGAACGACCAGTCGCGCCAGGGGGCGATGATCTTGATGTCCGGGTTCAGCGCATAGGCTGAAAGCTCGAAACGGACCTGGTCGTTGCCCTTGCCGGTGGCACCGTGGGCAATGGCATCGGCGCCGGTTTCGCGGGCGATATCGATCAGGTGCTTGGAGATCAGCGGGCGGGCGATCGAGGTGCCGAGCAGATAGACGCCTTCATAGACGGCATTGGCGCGGAACATCGGGAACACGAAATCCTTCACGAACTCCTCGCGGACATCCTTGATGTAGATTTCCTTGATGCCCATCATCTCGGCCTTCTTGCGCGCCGGCTCCAGCTCCTCGCCCTGGCCGAGATCGGCGGTGAAGGTGACGACTTCCGCACCGAGTTCGGTCTGGAGCCACTTCAGGATGATCGAGGTGTCGAGGCCGCCGGAATAGGCAAGAACGACTTTCTTCACTTGCTTCTGCGATGTCATGGGTTTGATGTCCGTCTGGTCTTTGCGGCACGGTTTGTGCCGCAGGGAAAATTTCGCGGCACTTTTAGCCAGTTTATGCGTTCGTGCAAGACACGGCGGCCGCAGAAGGCTGCCGGCAAGAGAAATCATGGCCGCAAGTGCCGTTCTGGTGGATCGACGATGCGTATGAATTTTATGACAACTTCAAGGGCGTCTTAAACAATTGCCCCTACAGTGGCTGTCCATGGATTGCGCAGGAAGTGACATGGAAGACGTGGATATCATCCCACCGGACGTTCTGGCGTCGATGCTGATGCGGATGTTCGAATTCGCCCCGATCGCCATGTCGATCACGACCAGTGATGCGCAGACGTCCAGCTATGCCAAGGTCAATGATGCCTATCTGCGGCTGACAGGCCGGAAGTGGGAAGACATCCGCGGCAAGAAGCTCACCTCGGAAGGTGCGGCCATCGACAGCCCCGCCCGTGACCGCCGCCACCGGATGCTCGCCGAAGAAGGTTCCTATACACTGGAAGAAGTCGATATCGCGCACGCGGACGGCACGATCATCCCAACCCTGATATCGGCGCAGAGAACCGTCGTGGACGGTGTTTCCTTCGATGTGGAGGTGATCGTCGACGTCTCCGCCCGTGTCCGGCAGCAGCGGGAAATCGAGAACGCGCTACGGGCCTCCGCCCGTACCGATGCCCTGTCCGGCCTGCCCAACAGGGCCTGCTTCGATGAAACCGTCGCCGACTACGTGGCCCGTTTCGAGGATCTGGACAAGAAACTCGCGCTGGCTTTCATCGACCTCAACGGTTTCAAGACCGTGAACGATACCATGGGGCATTCGGCGGGTGACGAGGTTCTAAGGGCGATCGCCAGCCGTCTTCGGGAAAGCTTCCGCGCGACCGATTTCATTGCGCGGGTGGGCGGCGACGAATTCGTCGTTCTCTTCGAAGTCGATCCGATGTTGGTTGGCGATGTCCAGCGCAATCTCCAGGTCGCCATGGAGCGCATCTTCAAGCCGATCGCCATTGACGGGAACGTCACCTATACCGGTGCTGCAGTCGGCGTGACGTTCCTGCAGGCCGACGACACGGCGATCTCCTTTGTCCGGCGGGCGGATGAATACATGTATGTTGCCAAGACGACCGAACAGCGTGTTGCGGTGGTGTGCTTCGGCCAGGTGGTCGAGAAGGCGCCCGTCGCGCCGCGATCCAATCGGCGCGGCGCACTGCGTTAGGCCGGTCGACGGCATAAAAATATCGTTTCCAGGAGAAAAATGCCGAGCCGGACTGGCGTCCGCGTGCTATCGACGCTGGATTACCCGTTTCTCGAAAGAACATCCGATGGACTTCCTTCCAGGCCTGCCGACGCTTCTGGCCTTCACGGCCGCGACCCTGCTTCTGGCCGCTACGCCCGGTCCGGATATGACGCTCTCGATCAGCCGTGCCCTGTCGCAGGGCAAGGGGGCCGCCTTCTATGTGGTGATCGGCACCAGTCTTGGATGTCTCGTTCACACGCTGCTGGTCGCGTTCGGCGTCTCGGCTTTGATCACCGCGTCACCCACCGCATTTCTCGTGCTGAAGACCGGTGGGGCCGCCTATCTGCTCTGGCTGGCGATCCAGGCGATCCGTTTCGGCTCCAGCCTGTCCGTCAAGAAGGTCGGCAACACGCAGGCGTCGCCTTGGTCGAACATTTCGACGGGTCTCGGCGTCAACCTGCTCAACCCGAAGGTCATCATCTTCTTCATGACCTTCCTGCCGCAGTTCGTCACCGCGCATGACCCCAACGTCACCGGCAAGCTTCTGTTCTTCGGTTTCTTCTTCATCGTCGCGGCCATGCCGGTCAATATCGCCGTCATCCTCACGGCCGACTGGCTATCGGCCTGGCTGCAGCGCAGGAAGAGCGTGATGCGCGCCATTGATTATACCTTCGCCGGCGTCTTCTCGATCTTTGCCGTAAAAATCCTGTTCACCCAGACCCGTTAACTGATCTGGCCGCTGTAGCGGTAGTGCCCGGTAATCGAAAAGGCAAAGAGGATATCCTCCATCTTCGCCCCCCAACCGATATTGTGGATCAGGAGCGGGCGCGATCCGTCCTCGCTGAGGATGTCGCCGACGATGGCGATATGCGGCTTGTTGCCGGGTAGCATCTGTGTGACGACATCGCCTGGCAGATAGGAAAGTCCCCTGGTATCAACAGGCCGTTCGGCCTTCTGCCGCTTGAGGAATGTCTGCAGGTTCGGTACGCGGCGGTGATCGATGTTGCTGTCGGTGGCCTTCAGGCCCCAGTTTTTCGGATAGGCGCCAAAGGCGTCGCGCATGTCGGCATTGACGAGCGCCTGAAGATCAAGGTTCAGCCCGTCCCGATAGGCCCGAACGATGACATCCGTGCAAACGCCCTTGTATCGTGGCACGTCGCCGCCCGGAAAGGCGATTTTCGAATAGGACGGATCATAGACAAGGGTAACGCCGATCTGCGATCGCGCCGCCGCGACCAGTTTTCCTGCCCATTCCTCAGCAGTCGTTCCGTTCTCGGCCCGTGGTCGCGGGATGGGAAGCATCAAACCGGCAGTGCCGGCGCAGAGTCCACCGGCGATCAGCATGCGACGTGAAAGCATCATCCGTCCCCCTCAACGACAAGCGATGCTTGACGTTGATTGAGGCAAATTGTCGGCCGCCATCGACCGGCGCGGACTAATTTTGGGAGGCTGCGGATGGCAAGTCGACTGATCTATCGATACAGCGGCGAACGCCCGCCAACTTGCCAATCAATCTTCGCCGTGATTGGCGATCATCATCGCTTCCAGCGCCATGCGATCGACCTTGCGCATCCGTTCGGAATCGGACTTCAGCTGGCCGCAGGCAGCGAGAATGTCGCGGCCGCGCGGCGTGCGGATCGGCGAGGCGTAGCCGGCCGCGTTGATGAAGTCGGCGAACTTCTCGATCTGTTCCCACTTCGAACACTGGTAGTTCGTGCCCGGCCAGGGATTGAACGGAATGAGGTTGATCTTGGCGGGAATGCCCTTGAGCAGGCGCACAAGTTCCTTGGCGTCTTCCAGGCTGTCGTTGACGCCCTCCAGCATCACATATTCAAAGGTGATGCGGCGCGCGTTCGACAGGCCGGGATAGTTGCGGCAGGCGTCGAGCAGGTCCTTCAGCGGATATTTCTTGTTGATCGGCACCAGCATGTCGCGCAGATCGTCCTTCACGGCATGCAGCGAGATCGCCAGCATGACGCCGATCTCATCGCCTGTGCGGAAGATTTCCGGCACGATGCCGGAGGTCGACAGCGTGACGCGGCGGCGCGACAGCGACAGGCCGTCACCATCGGTGGCAATCAGGAGCGCCGTCTTGACGTTCTCGAAATTGTAGAGCGGCTCGCCCATGCCCATCATCACCATATTGGTGACCTTACGGCCTTCATTCGGCACGATAGCCCCGGCCGGCGTGTCGCGATCGGGAAAATCACCCAGCCGGTCGCGCGCCAGCAGCAGCTGCGAAAGGATTTCCTCGGCGGTCAGGTTGCGCACCAGCTTCTGCGTGCCGGTGTGGCAGAACGAACAGGTGAGCGTGCAGCCGACCTGACTGGAAACGCAGAGCGTGCCGCGGCCTTCTTCCGGAATATAGACGGTCTCGATCTCGACCGGACGCCCGGCGCCGCGCGGCGGAAAGCGCATCAGCCACTTGCGGGTGCCGTCGTTCGAAATCTGCTCCTCGACGATTTCCGGCCGGGCAATGGTGAAATGCCGCTTCAGCGTTTCGCGCAGGTCCTTGGAGACGTTGGTCATGTGGTCGAAGTCGGAGACGCCGCGCACATAGAGCCAGTGCCAGAGCTGGCTGACCCGCATCTTGACCTGCTTCTGCGGCACGCCGGCACCGGCCAGCGCCTCGCCGAGATCCTCGCGCGAAAGGCCGATCAGCGACGGCATTTCGGCGGCCATGGCCGGGCGGAGCGGCGCCTTCACCGGGCGGTCCAGATTGAGTGCTTCAGTCGCGGCCATTCTCGCCATTTCCCGTTCTGCGACGCCAAGGCCCGTCAAGCGCAATGCCTGCAGTCCGTCGCCTAAAATGCTGAGATCAGTGTTCGTTTGCCGCACATCGGGATCGTCAACGGATCCGCGCGGCATCATGATGGCCGCGCCTTTAGCACGGTTTTCGGGCGGCGTCACCCTCCGGCGCGTCACGGCAGATCTGCAAATGGCAAATGCCTTAACGGGCAAAGGCCGGACAAACCGGCCTTTGTGAAAATTCGATCGGTTGAGACTGCCTTACTTGCAGGTTTCGATCTGCTTCAGGGCGGCCGAAATACCGGACAGCGAATAGGAGTAGGCTGTCGGCGTGCCCTTGCGCGACTTCGCCGCGACGGACATCGCCTTGCCGCTCTTCATGGCCGCGACAAGCGCCGGCTCTTCGGCGGCGTTTTCCACCCAGGCCGAGTTGCCCTTGGTAAACATTGTGAACGACCGTTCGTCGATCTTGACGACGACCTTCGAGTTCTCCTGCAGCTGGTAGCCCATCATCGCCTGCGGTTCGTAGGAGATGTTCTGGCCCGGACGCTGCGAGACGAGGAAGAAGATATCGCCGTGATCGACATTGGCCGGGCTCTTTTCCTTCGGAACCGACAGCACGTAGCACACCTTGCCGGCGCCGGCCGTATAGGAATAGGCGCCCCAGGCATTGAACTGCTGGATTCGGGTTGGCGACTGGGCCGAGGCCACGCTGGCAAAAGAGAGCACGATTGCGAGTGCAGTGGTGAGCTTTGTTACAAACATAATGTCCTGCCGGTTCTTAGCTGCCACGCCCGATCCGGGTATGCCGGGCTACGCATGCTCACGATTTGATTGATTTTGACTTAATTCAGGTTACCAAACCGTCAACGATCCTGAATTTCCTACATATCCGGTTCATTACAAAACACATACGACAAAAACCGCATCGAGGTTTCAGATCGGCATCATGGTCCGGCGACGGTTGCCCGTTCGTCCGGTCCACTCATTCGGAATGAATTGCGTCTGTGGAGAACAGTGCCCGCCCGCCCTTTTTCCGATCCTGCGCGCCGCCCATGCCCCCTTGTTAAGGCTTCATCGTTGGGAGCGATGACATACCGTCGCAAGGCATCGTTTTATGTCACAAAGAATCAGGCAAGAGTTTGACGTTTATCAAAAGCGTTGTACCTGTTGTGCAAATATAGAAAAGACGGACTGAGGGAGGCCGAAAAAGCGGAATGGATGTTGATGCCAAACAGCATTTCGCCAGTCTTGCGGTCGCCGTCGCGCAAAATCGCGACCAAACTGCTTTTGCCGCCCTTTTCGATTATTTCGCACCGCGCCTGAAATCCTTCCTGATGCGCCAGAACATGCCGGCGACGGAGGCCGAGGAACTGGCGCAGGAGGTTATGGTGGTGCTGTGGCAGAAGGCGCATCTCTATGACGCCACGAAGTCCTCGCTCTCCACCTGGCTTTTCCGCATCGCCCGCAATCGTCGGATCGATGCCGCCCGGCGGTCGCGCAATCGGACCATAGACGAGACCGACCCCTCCCTGATGCCGGCCGCGGAGGCGGCACCCGATGCGCTCGTCGAAAACAGTGATCGTGAGCAGATCGTGCGCGCGGCCCTGGAAAAACTGCCGGAGGAGCAGATCGCCCTGATCCGTATGGCCTTCTTCTTCGGCCAGTCGCATTCGGAAATTTCGGCCGCCACCGGCATTCCGCTCGGCACCGTCAAATCCCGCATCCGGCTTGCCTTTGGCAAGCTCAAGAAGCTGCTGGAGGACGATGGCGTCGACAGCGCCTGACGATGCGGTTCACACGTCCGTTTTGGATTCCAGTGCCTCATCGGCGCGGATGTAATGATCTTCCTTGATCTGTCCG
Source organism: Hyphomicrobiales bacterium (assembly GCA_900472785.1). GTDB lineage: Bacteria > Pseudomonadota > Alphaproteobacteria > Rhizobiales > Rhizobiaceae > Pararhizobium. Next base: position 27,649 of record UCJH01000023.1, read on the forward strand.
CTGATCGCCGCAAAGGCCGCCGTCAGCACGGCGATGTCGTCGGAAAAACCGACCATGGCCAGCACATCGGGCAGGAAATCGAAGGGCATCACGAAATAGGCAAGGGCGCCGAGCAGGATGCCGCGCGTGCGCATCGGCGTTGCCGGATCCATGGCGCAGTAATAGGCCGCGACGAGATCGCGGCTGAACGGAACCTGACGCATCGCGCGCTTCAGGGTCGGCCAGAAGCGGCGGCGCACCTTGTTGGCGCGGGCTTCCTGTTCGCTCTGTTCGCCGGGCAGGAGTATTTCGCCGATCTTGACGTCGTCCATCTTGTCCCTCTCATCTGTCATCGAAAACATATGGTATCGAGGCGGCGCATTTCAAATACTCTGCCTTGATGCGCACCTACTTGACGTGATCCGGCATCCGGCCGGCCGCCGCCTTGTCCATTTTCGCCGCCAGCTTGAAATCGAGTTCCGTCAGCCCCTTGGCGTCATGGGTCGTCAGCGTCACGTCCACCTTGTTGTAGACATTGAACCATTCCGGATGATGGTTGAGCTTTTCGGCGGCGAGCGCGCTTTCCGACATGAAGCCGAAAGCCTCGACGAAGCTCTTGAAGCGGAAGGTTTTCCAGATCGAGAGCCCGTCTTCCGCCAGAACCCAGCCTTCCATGCCATGCAGGTGATCCTTGATGGCATCGGTGTCGAGCTTTTCCTGTTTCATGTTGCTCTCCTTTTGCTGCCGGCCTTGCGCCTGATGAGAGGAACAATACTCTGGGGCGGAACGCCGGTGCAGCCGTGTCGGTTCGATTTTTTCAGAACGCTGGATAGCATGAAACCGGTCCGTATTCTCTTCGTTTGTCTCGGCAATATCTGCCGCTCTCCGCTTGCCGAGGGGATTTTGCAACGGCAGGCCGTCGAAGCCGGGCTGGAGATCACTGTCGATTCGGCAGGCACGGGCGGCTGGCATATCGGTGATGCGCCGGACCGGCGATCGATCGCGGTTGCCGCACGCCACGGGATCGATATCGGCCGGCAGCGTTGCCGGCGGGTTACGCTCGAGGATTTGGACAGCTTCGATCTCGTCTTCGGCATGGACCGCCGCAATGTCGAAAATCTGCGCGCGCTGGCGCCGAAGACGGCGCAAGCGAAAATTCATCTGTTTCTCGACTATGCACTCGGCACCGCAGTCGATGTCCCAGACCCGTACTACGAAGGCGAAGACGGGTTCGAGACAGTCTACAGCATGCTGTCGGACGGATGCTCGTCGCTCATCGGCAGGCTGGAGGAGCGTTTTTCGTAGAGCGGGAAAATTTCTTCCGTCAGGTAGGGTCCGCCACCGACCGAATCGCGCGAGGACAGGAGCACGAAACGCGAGACGGTGAAGGGATTGGTATAAAAATTCCCGCGTCCGCTGAGATAACCCACCACATCGTCGACGCGGGATGAGCGCAGCCGCGCCAGCGTCACATGCGGCGTGAATTTGCGTGGGTCGGCAGGCAGGCCGAGCCTCTGGCAGATGCGCTCGATCTCCGCCTGCAGCGCATACATTTCCGGAGGATTGCTGACGCCGGCAAACACCGAGTGCGGCTTCTTCGATCCGAAGGCGCCCATGCCGGTCAGCTGCAGCTGGAATTCGGGGCGTTCGATCCGGTCCAGCCGGTCGACGATCTCGTCTGCGGTCCGGTTGTCGACGTCGCCGATGAAACGGAGCGTGATGTGGTAGTTCTCCACATCGATCCAACGGGCACCGGGAAGACCACCACGCAACAATGAAAGGCTCATCGCGGCACTACGCGGAATCTCGAGGGCGGTGAAAAGTCTCGGCATAACGAGCTCCCCGAATCTCTATCAGATGCCTCAGCGAAACATGCCGACGATCTGCAAGCAACTGTTATTTAGCACCTGCAATATTTGGCGCTCATTCTATTAACAACATCTGAACGGCGTTTGTCACGTCGTTGATTTAATCACATCGCCATCGCCGGCAGGTCAGCCCCCAGCCGAAAGACGGCTGACGAATCGCTCCGCAACGGGCAGGAATTTCTCGACCATGACGCCGACGCCCTTGCCGTTGGGGTGCATGCCGTCCTCCAGCTTCAGCGCAGCGTCGGTGACGACGCCGTCGAGAAAGAACGGATAAAGCTCCAGCCCATAGGTCTTGGCCAGTTCGGGATAGATCGGGTTGAAGCGTTCGGCATAATCGCCGCCCATGTTCGGCGGCGCGAAAATCCCAACAAGCAGCACCGGGATATTGCGGGCCTTGAGCTTCGTCAGCATTGCCTCGAGGTTCTTGCGGCTGTCCTCCGGCGCGATGCCGCGCAGGGCATCGTTGGCGCCGAGTTCGAGGATGACGCCCCTGGTGCCGTCGGGCACCGACCAATCGATGCGCGCCAGCCCGCCGGAGGTGGTGTCGCCAGAGACGCCGGCATTGGCGATCGTTACGTCAAGGCCCTTGTCGCGCAAGGCCTTTTCCAGCCGTGCGGGAAAGGCGTCTTCCGGCGGCAGCTGGTAGCCGGCCATCAGGCTGTCGCCAAAGCCGACGAGACTGATGGTTTCGGCGCGCGTGACCGAGGGTGCCAGAAGAAACAGGGGCGCCAGTATCAACAAAAATGCCCTGAAACCTTTTATTCGCATCGCAGCATCCCTAAATCCGTTCAAGTAAGCCAATCCGGCATTTTTCATATTCACATATAGGGCGGTTTCCTTTGGTAAAAACCATGATCGAATTGAAAAATGCGGATCTGACATTGGGACAGGCCGCAGCCTCGGTCCATGTGCTCAAGGGCATGAGCCTTTCCATCGGCACCGGCGAATCGGTCGGGATCGTCGGTCCGTCCGGTTCCGGAAAATCGACGTTGCTGATGGTGCTTGCCGGCTTGGAACGGTTGGACAGCGGCGAAATCACCATTGCCGGTACGCCGCTGCACGGGTTAAGCGAGGACAGGGTCGCTGAATTTCGCGGCCGCAACATCGGCATCGTTTTCCAGTCCTTCCATCTCATTCCCAATATGACCGCGCTCGAAAACGTCGCGGTGCCGCTCGAGCTTGCCAATGTGAAAAATGCCTTCGAGATCGCCCGTCAGGAACTGGTTTCGGTCGGGCTGGGCGAACGTCTGTCGCATTATCCCGGGCAATTGTCCGGCGGCGAGCAGCAGCGCGTCGCGATCGCCCGCTCGCTCGCGCCGTCGCCCAAACTTCTGATCGCCGACGAGCCGACCGGCAATCTCGATGCCGAAACCGGACGGCAGATTGCCGACCTGATCTTCTCCAAGCAGGCCGAACGCGACATGACGCTGATCCTGGTCACCCATGATGCAAGCTTGGCCGCGCGCTGCTCGCGGCAGGTCCGCGTGCGTTCCGGCGAGATCGTCTCCGACGGTCTGACGGACATCCCATCGCAGCACGGGCCATCACAGGATGGTCCGTTACAGGATGCGGGCGCCCTTCGCAGCGCGGTCGCCTCCGCATGAGGATCAGCGCCGATGTTTCGCCGCAGCGCTTCGGCGGTTCGGTCGCTCTCGCCTTCCGGCTGGCCTTGCGCGAGATGCGCGGCGGCCTGAAGGGTTTCTATATCTTCCTTGCCTGCATCGCGCTCGGCACCGCCGCGATTGCCGGCGTCAATTCGCTGTCGCAATCGATTACCGGCTCCATCGCGACCCAGGGGCGGGAACTGCTTGCCGGCGACATTCGCTTCCAGCTCAACAACCGCGTGGCGACGGAAGCGGAAAAAGCGTTTCTCGACGGAACAGGCGCCCTCTCCATGTCGTCTTCCCTGCGCTCGATGGCGCGGCTGCCGGACGGTTCGAACCAGGCCCTTGTCGAACTCAAGGCGGTCGATGGCGCCTATCCGCTCTATGGCCGGATGCAGAGCGAACCCGCCGCGCCGCTTTCGACAAGCCTCGCCAAGGACGGCGAGCGGTTCGGCGGCCTGGTCGCGCCGCTGCTTCTGGAAAGGCTCGGCATAAAGGTGGGTGACGAGCTTCTGCTCGGGACGGCGCGCATCCACGTCACGGGAACGATCGTGCGCGAACCGGATGCGCTGTCGGAAGGGTTTGGTTTCGCGCCAAGGCTGCTGATATCGAGCGAGGCGCTGGCCGCGTCCGGGCTGGTCCAACAAGGCAGTCTCGTGCAGCATGTCTACAAGGCACGCATCGACAATCCCGCCGGCCTGCCGTTGATCCGCAAGGAGGCCGAGGACCGTTTTCCGTCCGCCGGCTGGTCGATCCGCACCAGTGCCAATGCCGCTCCGGCACTGACCGATAACATCACCCGGTTCTCGCAGTTCCTGACGCTTGTCGGCCTGACGGCCCTGATCGTCGGCGGCGTCGGTGTCGCCAATGCCGTGCGTGCCTTCCTCGATTCCAAGCGCGGCGTCGTCGCCACCTTCAAATGCCTCGGCGCGCCCGCCTCCGTCGTCGCGATGATCTACCTGTTCCAGATCCTGTTCATCGCGCTGATCGGCATTGCCATTGGTCTCATCGTCGGCGCGCTCATCCCGTTTGTCGCGGCCCAGTTCCTGGCCGGCATCCTGCCGGTGTCGACCGGTTTCGAATTGTTCCCGTCGGCGCTCGGCATGGCCTCGCTGTTCGGCGTGCTGACGGCGCTGGCCTTTGCCATCCTGCCGCTTGGCCGCGCGCGTGACGTTCCGGCAACCGCGCTGTTTCGCGAGCAGGGGTTCGAGCGCGCCCGGCTGCCGTCCTGGCCCTATCTGGCCGGCGCTGCCCTGTGCCTCGCAGCCCTTGCAGCGCTTGCGATCCTGACGGCCTATGACCGCTATATCTCCACGGTCTTCCTCGGCGCGATCGCCTTTGCCTTCGTGGTTCTGCGCGGCGTCTCCGTGCTCGTCTCCGCGCTGGCGCGCCGCAGCCCCCGGGTCAAATCGCCGGCGCTTCGGCTGGCGATCGGCAATATCCACCGTCCGGGCGCTCTGACGCCTTCCGTCGTCCTCTCGCTCGGCCTTGGCCTGGCGCTTCTCGTGACGCTGGCGCTGATCGATGGAAATCTGCGGCGGGAACTGACGGGCAACCTGCCGGAGCGGGCGCCCAACTTCTTCTTCGTCGATATCCAGGGTACCGAGGTCGAAGGTTTCCGCTCGCTGCTGCAGACGTCGCTGCCGGAAGGCAAGATCATCGAGGTGCCGATGCTGCGTGGACGCATCCTTGCCTTCAACGGGCAGGACGTCGCCAAAATGACTGTTCCGCCCGCCGGGCAATGGGTGCTGCGCGGTGACCGGGGCATCACTTATGCGAAGAACATGCCGGAAAATTCGACGTTGACCGAAGGCGAATGGTGGGGCGCGGATTATACCGGCGAACCGCTCGTTTCCTTCTCCGAGCAGGAGGCTGGCGAGCTGGGCCTGAAGATCGGTGACACGGTGACCGTCAACGTGCTCGGCCGCAACATCACCGCAAAGATCGCCAATTTCCGCACCGTCGAGTGGGAATCGCTGTCGATCAATTTCGTCATGGTGTTCTCGCCCAACACATTTGCCGGTGCGCCGCATGCCTGGCTTGCCACGGTCATCGATCCGAAGGCGACGGCGGAACAGGAATCCGCCGCCCTGAAGGCAATCACCAACGCCTACCCGACCATCACCAGCGTTCGCGTCAAGGATGCGCTGGACATCATCAACGAACTGGTCGGCCAGCTTGCCACCGCCATTCGCGCAGCCGCTGCGGTGGCGTTGGTTGCGTCGGTGCTGGTTCTGGCCGGCGCGCTGGCGGCCGGCAACCGTGCCCGCATCCATGACGCCGTCGTGCTGAAGACGCTCGGCGCGACGCGCGCAACGCTGATCAAGGCATTCAGCTACGAATATGCCATTCTCGGCCTGTCCACGGCGATCTTCGCGCTGTTTGCAGGCGGCGTATCCGCCTGGTTCGTCGTCAGCCGCATCATGACGCTGCCCTCGACTTTCCTGCCGGATGTCGCGGGACTGACGATCGTCATTGCCCTGGCCATGACCGTCGGCATCGGGCTGGTCGGAACCTGGCGGGTTCTGGGCCAGAAGGCGGCACCCGTGCTGCGCGAACTCTAAAATTCCGGGCGTTCCGTCAGAGGATCAGGATGGCCCGGAAATCGTTGACGTTCGTTCCGGTCGGCCCGCAGACGAACAGGTCGTCCACGGCGGCAAAGGCTGTCCATGCGTCGTTGTTCGCCAGATGCGCATCTGCCCGGATTCCGGCCTCCATCATGCGGCGGATCGTCGTTCCGTCGGCGAAGGCGCCGGCATTGTCCTCGCTGCCATCGATGCCGTCCGTATCCGCGGCCAGGGCATGGAGGCGCGACGCTCCGGAAATATGCGCGGCGAAGGACAGGAGAAATTCGGTGTTCCTCCCGCCCTTGCCTTTCCCGCGCACCGTGACGGTGGTTTCGCCGCCGGACAGAAGCACCGCAGGCGTTTGAAACGGCCTGCCGCGCTGTTCGACTTCGCGCGCAAGCGCAGCATGAAAGCTGCCGGCTTCGCGTGCTTCGCCCTCCAGCGCGTCCGAGAGGATGACGGCATTGAGGCCATGTTCGCGCGCAACGACGGCGGCTGCTTCCAGCGAGACGTTCGCGGAGGCGATCAGGTGAACCTGATGCCTTGAGAAAACCGGATCGCCGGGAACGGGGGCAGGAGCCGATGTCTTGAAATGCTGCATCATCCTGTCCGGCAGGTCGATGCGGTAGGTTTCGATCAGTCTCAGGGCTTCCCGCGCGTCGCCGTCGCTGGGGATGGTCGGGCCGGAAGAGACAAGTGCCGGATTGTCCCCCGGAATATCGGAAACGACGAATGTCACGACTTTGGCCGGATAGGCCGCGGCGGCCAGGCGGCCGCCCTTGATCCGCGAGAAATGCTTGCGGATGAGGTTCATCGCCGAGATGGGGGCGCCCGATTTCAGCAGCGCCTCGTTCAGGGTGATCTCGTCGGCGAGGTCAAAACCCTCCGGCGGGGCAGGCAAAAGCGCTGATCCGCCGCCGCACATCAAGGCAATGACGAGATCGTCCCCGGTCAGACCCTGCACCAGATCCAAAAGCCTTTCCGATGCGGCGAGGCCCGCCGCATCCGGTACGGGATGCGCGGCTTCCAGCACCTCGATCTGGTCGCAGGGAACAGCATATCCATAGCGCGTCACCACCGCGCCTTCGAGTTTCCCCGGCCAGGCTCGCTCGAGCGCGTGCGCCAACTGCGCCGACCCCTTGCCGGCGCCGACGACGATGGTGCGGCCCTTCGGCCTGTCCGGGAGGAATGTCCGGATGCCGCGATCGGGGTTTGCTGCCTCGACGGCCGCGTTGAACAGCGTAGTCAGGAGTGCCTTGGGCGTCATGGGTCAATCCATTGTGGTCGGTCGGAACCGGGGCAGGGTGAAGCAAAATTGGTTCTCAGCCGATCGGATGCCAGCTGATCGGGCGAGGGTCTTCTCATCGCGACGCCGCAGCGGTGCTGCCGCGCACGACCAGCCGCAGCGAAAGCTCGCGGATGCGCATATGCTGGCGTAGCGCTGGCGTTGCCAGCAGGTAGTCGGCTGCCAGCGTGCCCATTTCCCGGGCCGGCACATCGACGGTCGTCAATTCGGGCGTCGTCAGTTCGCCGATTTCAAGATTGTCGAATCCGAGAATGGAAACGGCGCCGGGAACCGATAGGCGCTGTTCGCGGCAGTATTTGAGTGCGCCGGCCGCCACGATATCGCTTCCGCAAAAGACGGCGGTCGGCGGTTTGTCCGCTTCCATCAGCTGGCGCATCCCGGCGCGGCCGCCCTCGACCCTGTAGGCGGATTCGATGACGGAAAGGGCGTCCACGCCCGCCTCGCGCATTTCCGCGATAAAGCCGTCCCGGCGCGAAACGGCCCGGTCGTTGTTGTCGGTTATCCCGCCGAGCATGGCGATGCGACTATGGCCGAGATCGAGCAGGTAACGCGCCGCCATGCGCCCGGCCTTGCGGTTGTCAAACCCCACGGCTGCGCCGATCTGCGTGGCTGCCGTGGTGTAGGTGAAGACATAGGCGATCTTCCGCTGTTCGAGCAAAGCGATGGTTTCGGGGCGGTGGGCGGCACCAACCAGCACGATGGATTCCGCCCCGCGCTCGACAAGCTGCCTGACCTGATCATATTCCATGTCGATATCGTAGGAAGAGGTGTTGATGATGAGCGACACGCCTTTATCGCCAAGGCGCGCCTGCAGGCTGTTCATCATGGCGGCATAGATCGCGTGATCGAGGGTCGGGATGACGGCGCCGGCGATGCGCGATTTCGTGGATCGCAGGGTTCGGGCCGAACCGTTCGGTACATAGGACAGGTCCATCGCTGCCTGCAGAACCTTTTCGCGGATACTGACGGCAACTTTCGGATTGTTGTTCAACACCCGCGAAACGGTTGCTGGCGAGCAGCCCGCTTTCCTCGCGACGTCGACAAGCTTGGCATCCGTATTGTCCAACAGGCTTTCCTTGAGACTGTGAAATCGTTTTCACGTAGCGATATCGAATTTGCATGGAAGAAATCGATAGTCAAGAACATATGTGAAATCGTTTTCTCGAAATCTCTGCGGCGGAAACCTTGCGCAGGTTTCGGTGTCGGAGCTGAGGTGGATCGCTCTGTTTCAATCACCGGTGCATGGAATGGGGAGCAGTTGAATGTTGCCCCGCAAAAATGGTATTGCATTGCAGCGAAATTCCTTTCAGGCAAAGCATGCTGCCGATCAGCGATACCTATGACCATCTGCGCCGGGATTTCCGCTGGCAGATTCCCGACCGTTTCAACATTGGCGTCGCGATCAGCGATGTGTGGGCGGCGCAGGATCCGGATCGTGTCTGTCTGCAGCACTTCAGCCCGGACGGCGATCATCTTTCGCTGACCTACGGCACTTTTGCAGCGCGGTCCTCGTCCTTTGCCAACGGTCTCGTCGCGCATGGAATTCAGCCGGGCGACAGGGTCGCAATCCTGATGCCCCAGAGTTTCGAGACGGCGATCGCCCATGCGGGCATCTATAAAACCGGCGCCATCGCCCTGCCGCTGGCTTTGCTCTTCGGCGTCGAGGCCTTGGAATACCGGCTACGCGATGCCGGCGCCTCGGCCATCGTCACCAATCGCTTCGGCTTGGAAAAGATCACGGCCATCCGCGATCGGTTGCCGGATTTGAAGCTCGTTGTCCTGGCCGGCGAAACCGATGGCGGTTTAGAAGGTGTCGAGGCCTTCCGCAGCCTGACGGATAATTTCTCTCCGATGTTTTCCGCCGCGGACACGACGCCGGACGATCCGGCGATGATGATCTACACGTCCGGAACGACCGGTCCGCCGAAGGGCGCGCTGCATGGCCACCGCGTGCTTCTCGGCCATATTCCGGGCTTCCAGTTCCACCACGCCTGGCTGCCGCAGGCGGGCGATCGCATGTGGACGCCGGCCGACTGGGCCTGGGCGGGCGGGCTCCTCAACGCGCTGTTGCCGTCGTTGCT
>UCJH01000064.1 GCA_900472785.1 Hyphomicrobiales bacterium
GGATTGGGGAGGGGTTCCGACAGGAAAATCCCCTCCCCAATCCCTCCCGACAAGAGGGAGGGATTAGCCCTTTTTACTGCTTCAAATTCACCATCCGCTCGACGGCAAGCCTTGCCCTTCCGGCAATCGCCGGATCGACCAGGACTTCCTCCGTCATGAACAACAGGCTGTCGAGAATCTTCGGCAACGTGATGCGCTTCATGTGCGGACAGAGATTGCAGGGCTTGATGAAATCGACGCCCGTAACTTCCGCCTGGATATTGGACGCCATCGAGCATTCCGTGACCAGCAGCACGCGGGCGGGCCGCTTGTCCTTGACATAGTTGATCATGCCGGAAGTCGATCCGGCAAAATCGCAGACGGCGATGACGTCCGGGTGGCATTCCGGATGACCGATGATTTCGATCGAGGGATCGGCCTCCTTGTAGGCCAACAGTTCGGCGGCCGTGAAGCGCTCATGCACTTCGCAATGGCCCTTCCAGGTGAGGATTTTCTTTTTCGTCTGCTTGGCGACGTTCATCGCGAGATATTCGTCGGGAATGCAGAGCACGGTGTCGCTCTCCAGGCTCTCGACGACGGCAAGCACGTTGGACGAGGTACAGCAGATATCGGTCTCCGCTTTCACGTCGGCCGAGGTATTGACGTAGGTAACGACCGGCACGCCGGGATAACGCTCCTTCAGAAGCCGCACGTCGGCGCCGGTGATCGATTCCGACAGTGAGCAACCGGCCTTGCCGTCCGGGATGAGCACGGTCTTGTCCGGATTGAGCAGCTTCGAAGTCTCGGCCATGAAATGCACGCCGCACTGGATGATGATTTCCGAATCCACCTTGGTGGCATCGCGGGCAAGCTGCAGCGAATCGCCGACGATATCGGCGACGCAATGAAAGATATCCGGCGTCTGGTAATTGTGCGCGAGAATGACCGCGCCGCGTTCTTTCTTGATCCGATTGATGGCATGGACGTAGGGCGCATAGACGGGCCATTCGAAAGCGGGGATAAATTGCTTCACCCGCTCGTAGAGATGCTCCGTTTCGCGGGCGATCGCCGGGGTGAAGGTCAGGTCCGGACGCTCGATAATGCCGAAGCGTTCGGCGGCCGTCCTGGATACCTGCGCGGGAATTCCGCTTTCAAGCCGCTGCGGGGTGGTCATCGGCTGCTCCCTTTCCGCCACCCTCCGATGGCAAAGCCTATTTTGCTCATTTTGAGCATAATAGGATCAAAAGAAAACCGGCAGTGCCGGTGGATGAGATTTAGAAAGTTTTGTGACGGTTTTCAAGAACGTCCTCCCGCTATTTCTGCGGGAGGACGAATTTTGTCGCAGCCGGACCGAGGCCAAGGTCAGGCCATGGCCGGGCGTTCGACCGGCTTTTCGGCGATCGGCCAATGAACCGCCGCTGCGAACAGGCCAAGCGCGACGCCGAGCCACCAGACCGGATCATAGGATCCGAACTGATCATAGAGATAACCGCCCATCCAGACGCCGAGGAACGAGCCGACCTGATGGGAGAGAAAGACCACGCCGCCGAGCAGGCCGAGATGGCGCGTGCCGAACATGATGGCGACCAGCGCATTCGTCGGCGGCACCGTCGAGAGCCAGAGCAGCCCCATGACAGCCGCGAAGATGACGACGGATGTCGGCGACTGCGGCAAAAGCAGGAAGGCGGAAACCGCGATCGAGCGGCCGATATAGATATAGGCGAGGAAATAGGGCTTCGAATATCTCTGGCCGATGACGCCGGCGGCCAGAGAGCCGATGATGTTGAAGAACCCGATCAGCGCCAGTGCGATCACCGCGTAGCGCGCATCAATGCCGATATCGCCGATATAGGCCGGAAAATGCGCGGTGATAAAGGCGACCTGATAGCCGCAGACGAAGAAGCCGGACACCAGAAGCAGATAGCTCTTGTGGCCGAGCGCCTCTTTCAACGCTTCGCCGATAGATTGCTTGTAAAGCGTCTCTTTCTGGCTTCCCGACGAGGAATTGCCCCGCAGCGGGATGGCGAACAGTGGCACGAGCAGCATCAGAATGCCCATATAGACAAGGCTGTCGGACCAGCCATAGGCAGAGATCAGCCCTTGGCTAAGCGGTGCGAACAGGAACATGCCGGCGGACCCGGCAGCCGTGCAGATGCCAAAGGCCATGGAGCGCTGCTGCGGCGTGACGTTGCGGGCAAAAGCCGACAACAGAATGCCGAAGGAACCGGACCCCACGCCGAGACCGACCATGACGCCGCCGCCGATATGCAGCCAGATCGGCGCATCGGCAAAGGCCATCAGCGTCAGGCCGCCGGCATAGATCAGGCCGGAAAAGGCCAGCACCCGCCAGGAGCCATACTTGTCGGCGATCGCGCCGAAGAACGGCTGGCTGACGCCCCAGGCGAGATTCTGGAAGGCCATGGCAAGACCGAAGGTCGTCCGGTCCCAGCCCTTATCGGCGAGCATCGGCAACTGGAAAAAGCCCATCGCCGAACGCGGCCCGAAGGTCAGCACCGCGATGAGCGAGCCGGCAATGATGATCAGCCAGGGCAAACCGGGACTGGCTGCGGCTTCGCGTGAGGCGGAACTGGAAACGGCGGACATGCTTGGACTCCGGACTATTCGAAGCGCTAAACTACGCTGCGGCTTGCCGCATAAAAAGCCAAATATAATGACGCTGGGATCAACGCTATTGATGAATACCGAGCGTAATCACGCCCGGATCTTCATCGGCCAACGATCCTGCCGCGTCTTCAGGACACGTATCTCGTCTCCGAGACTGATTGTGCCCTCGTTGCGCGGCACGGCGTTCCAGCCGAACAGGACGCCGGGAACGCGACGGTCGGCGGACATGCGCTTTTCCGCCAGCCCCTGGATCGGGTTGCCGCCGATGCGCTCTCCGCTCATCTGATCCTGCGTGGTCATGATGCAGCGGGCACACGGCTTGACGAGATCGAAGACGATGCCGCCGATCTCGACGCTCTCCCAGAAATCCTCCTCCCAAGGCTCGTCGTTCTCGATCAGGATATTGGTGCGGAACCGATCCATTCCGACCGGCTCCTGCCCCTTGGAAATCAGCGTCACATTCAGGTCCACAAGCGAAGCCATGGTGGTGATCAGCACCGGAAAACCATCGGCGAAGCCGACGGGTGCCGCCTCGCCTGCCCATTCCGCCCCGACCTTGCGGTCGGCACGGCCATCCATATGGGCGAGCCTGACGGGACGGCCAAGCCAGTTGGACAACGCGGCATTGACAGAATCCCCGGCCATCGCCGCGTCGACCGCACTGTCCCAGACCTGCACGTCCATGCGATGGGCGGGATCGAAGATCGCGGTCAGGCTGTGACCATGCATGGCGAGATGCACTCCGCCCGGGACCGGCGTCGCCTCGACCTGGGCCAGGGCCTGCAATTCGCGCTGGGTGACGAACTTTCCATCCGGATCAACAATCATGAAGCGGCGGTCGTCGCGCAATCCGTCGAGACGCACCGTGACGCTGTCCTGTGGTATTGCCCGGCCGCTTTTCAGCGGATGAATGTTAAGACCGGTCACGTTCATGGCTTGGCTCCCTCGGGTTCACAGGATGATTCAAGTCGATCGCGCGGTGATTCCGGCAATCGTCCGAACGTGCTGATTTGTCTAGATTTCCTCCAGCATCATGGCAAGGACTTCGCGCAATTTCCGTTGCCGTTCCAGGGCCAGTGCATGACCGGCCGCGGTTTTGAAGCCGTCCGTCAGCTTGAACAGCTTCACCTCGAAATGATCGATGGCATAGGCCTTGTCGTCGAGCGGCCGATCTTCGGCCAGCGGATCGAGGGGATCATAGAGCCCGCTGCCCATGCGGCCGGCGATGTAGAAGCAGCGCGCCGCCCCCATCATGCCGATGGCATCCAGCCGGTCGGCGTCCTGCAGGATTTTCGCCTCGAGGCTTTGCGGCGGCAGGTCGGCGGAAAAGCTGTGGGTGAGGATCGCATGCGCCACCGCCGCCATGTCCGGCGTGCGCCACCCCAGCGCATCGAGCAGTTCGAACGCCTTTTCGGCCGCCAGCCGCGAGGCCTGCGCGCGCAGCGGCGAATTCTTCTCCACCGCCACGCAATCATGCAGCAGAACGGCCGCGGCCAGGATGCGCAGATCGCCGCCCTCCCCTGCATGGATCTTCAGCGCATTCTTCCAGACGCGGATCAGATGCGCCGCATCATGCGAGCCGTCGTTCGTGGCGAAGGCATCCGGCAGCAATTGCTCGGCCAGCGTTTCGAACGGCGCGAAGGCGCCGCTCAGTGAGGCAAGTCTGGTCATCGGTCATCCATGGCATGAGTCTGTCGGCGCAACCGCCGTCAGACTGTTTCCCCCGGTTTGGCGTCCAAGTCCACATCTGGAATGTGTACGGCAGGGTCGTCGGCAGGCAGCAGATCGGTGCCGCTCCGCCCCGACAGGATCTTCTGGTAGAACAGGCCGATGCCGATCAGCACGCCGCCGAGGCCGATGAACGACAGCGCCCGAAGGAAGCCTTCGAGATTGGCCATGTCGATCAGGAAGACCTTCAAAACGGCAATGAACACGAGAACGGCCGAGGCGATGCGGATGCTCTTGGCATTGAAGCGCGATCCAAGGACCAGCAACAGAACCCCGAGAAGCAGCCAGACCACCGAATAGGTATAGGTCTCGCCCTCCAGGAAGCCCTTCCAGTCGGCGATGTTCTGGCCCTGCCAGAACCGGCGTACGCTGAGCGTTGCCCAGGCGAAGGCAAGCACCGCGCCCGTCACGGCCAGCGCCGTCACATAAGGCGTCGGACGTTTTCCACGGGCATACCAGGCAAGGCCGGCATAGCCGAGCCCCGGCACGAGATAGCCGATCAAGAGCAGGTCGAAGACCGGCACCGAGCCCAGAAGCTCGCCGCTGAAATAGGGGTTGAGGCCGATGAGATGCGCAGACAGGATCGACAGCATCGAGAGAAGGCCGATGCCCATGCCGCCATAACGGAAAACCGGGCTTGGCGATTTGAGATCGAGCGTCATGAAGATGCCGGACGCGCCGATGGCGAGCAGCGTGTAGATCGACTGTTCGCCCAGCGTCGGCACCGCACTGTCGAGCACGCCGCCGTTCATCGCGTGACGCACGAGGATGGCGACCGTCAGCAGCACGAAGAGGCTGGCAAGCGCCTGCAGCAGATTGCGCACCCGCAGACCCGGCCAGTTGCGCAATTCGAAGGCAGCCGCGACGAGAAGGACGGCTGGAATGCCATAGCCGGCCAGCAGGGCATTGAAGACCGGCGTCGTCGACAAGGCTGCCGGACCAACGATCGTCGGCTCCCAGGCAATGCGCGCGAGAACGGCGATGGCCGCACCGACCATCATCCATGGAAGAGATGGCCAGGGACGAAACCGCGTCGCAGCGACATAGGCCGCACCGACGAAAATGATCCCGAGCGTCGTCGCCAGTCCATCCGTCAGGGCGTGCAGCGCAAGAACGAACAGGGCCAGAGAGCCCGCCACCAGAATGCCCTGCGGGCGGTGGCCGGCTTTCTCCGCTTCATCGTCCAGTTCCGTGACCGAGCGCCTGTTTGTCCGCCATATCCACTCGGCAAGGGCGAGCAGCGCCAGACCGGTTGCGAGCGCGAAAAAGCCATGCGGCGCGTCGAATGCAAGGTTTCCCGTCATCAGGAACGACATGGACGTCAGCGCAAGCGGAACCACGGCGGCGATTGCCGTCCAGACGGCCGAAAACTGCGGTTGCGCCTTCAGGTGACGGTACAGCGCCATTGCTGCCAGGACGATGAAGAAAGCGGACAGGGCCATGCCCGTCAGCATGGCCGTTCGGCCAGAGACGGCAACGACCGGAACAGCGCCGGGAATGGTCGGGTCGATCAGCACGAGAATGCCGCTGAGCGCCGTCATGCTCCAGAGGCCGACGATGGCCGCGAGCGCCGAGAGTATGGCCGGATAGACGGCGATGCTGCGCAGTGCACCAAGCACCGCGAGCGCCGCGACAATCACCGCAAATTCCGCGACAGGGTAACCCGATGGCGCAAAGGCGGGACTGATCATCGACAGGGCCGTGACGACGGTGGAAACGGCGGCTGTGACGCTGATGGCGGCGCATGGCGGCACGAACAGGCGCTCCCAGGGGCCGGTCCCGGTCCCTTCAGAGGCGACGGTGACATCAGTTGGCTCGCCGGATGTCCGATGCGTGAAGCCTCCGGGCCAGACCAGGCCGATGCCGGCAATCATGACGAGCATCGTCAGCGTGACGGGCAGCGTTTCGAACGGCGTCGCGGCGGCGACATAGAGGATTGCCCAGAGACCGAGGCCGATATTGGCGATCGACGGAACCACCGTCCAGCGGCGGATGCGGGCAGCAAGAAGTGTCGCCAGCCATGAGATGATGAGGAAGCCGAAAAGCGACCAGGGGCTGGGGCTTTCCGAGGAAACCAGTGCCGGCGTGGCAAGCGAGCCAAGTAGGCCAAGCCCGGCGAGCGCCTGTCCGTGCAGCAGGGATAGCGCAACGGTTGAAAGCGCCACAAGCCCGAGCAGGAAGAATGCGGCGGCCGGTCCGATGAAGCCGTAGATGCCGTGTGCCGCATAGCAGACGCCAAACAGCGTCAGCGCGCCGGCCGCCGTCAGGATTCCAGGGATCATTGCATTCTGGAATTGATCGGCGATCAGCGGCACGGCACGGCGGCGCACGAATTCGCCGCCCGCCATCAGGACGAGCCCGAACAGGGCAGCCATGACCAGGCGCACGGCGGGGCTGAGAAGTCCGGCATCGATGGAATATTTGACCATGAAGACGCCGCCGAGCGCCAGCGCGATACCGCCGACCCAGACGGCCCAGCGGGCGCCAAGCCGGCTTTCGAGGCTCTCCTTGGGCCGAATCGCGACGGAATCGATCGATCCGGTAGCAGCGCGTGCCGGCACAGGCTCGCCGCGCGATGCTTTCTCGACGGCTTCCTGACGCTGCGAAGGCGTATCGCCGCCGAAGATCGCGGCACCGCGACGGGCGGCCGGATCCACTTCCTCCACAGCAGTCTCTTTGACCGGATCGGAAGCGTCTTCGGATGCCGCCGTTGCAGAGTCGATTTCAGGCGTTTCGACCACTGGCACGGCAGAAACGGCAGCTTTCGGAGCATCCGCAAGCGCTTCCACGCGCTTCAGCTCTTCCTTCAGCGTCGCGATCTCGAGATCCAGCCGCTCGGTTGTCTTGCGACCATTCAGAAACGCAACCAGTGCCAAGGCAAAGGCAACGAAAGCAATCACTTCAATCATATTTCCCCCACGCAATGCCGTTTGCATCCGCCAGCAGACCATACAGCTTTTCTGCCGGACACCAAACGTAGGGACGTTTCAACACCGCAATCTCTTCATCGAACCGTCGCAAACCTGTCATGATCGCTCCTCTATCTAGGCGACGTTGCGCCGACCGACGCGCTTTCGGACCAAGGAGAACCGACCATGGACAACCATCTCGATCATGCCGATGAGACGGAATTCAAAACGCTGACCGACCGCCGCGAAGAACTGGAGGACGTCGGCCAGAACTGTTCCACCAATCCGACCATGGGCGATATCATTCACCGCCGCTTTTCGCGCCGCGCCTTCATCGGCGGCTCGCTGGCCGTGTCGGCAATCTCCACCACCGTCAGCCCGCTTGCCATTCTGACGGCCGACGAAGCGCGTGCCGAAACGCTATCCGCTTTCGATTTCAAGGAAGTCGAGGTCGGCATTGACCAGACACACCACGTCGCGGAAGGCTATGATGCCGATATTCTGTTGCGCTGGGGCGACAAGGTTTTTGCCGACAGCCCGGAATTCGATCCATTGAAGCAGACGCCTGCCACCCAGGCAAAGCAGTTCGGCTACAACAACGACTACATCGGCTTCATTCCACTGGAGGGAAATCCCGACCACGGTCTGCTGGTCGTCAATCACGAATATACCAATGCCGAAATCATGTTCCCCAACTTCGCGTCCGTCGTGAAGGAAAAGGTGATGAAGGACGGAAAGCCCGTGCTCAAGGACGGGAAGGAAGTCGAGGAGGAAAAGGTTGTTCTCGGTGAATACACCAGGGAACTAGTGGATATCGAGATGGCGGCCCATGGCGGTACGGTGATCGAAATCCGCAAGGTGGACGGCAAATGGCAGCCCGTGCTCGACGGCAAGTACAACCGGCGCATCACCCTTGACACCGAGATGCAGATTTCCGGCCCGGCCGCTGGCCATGAACGGATGAAAACCCCGTCCGACCCAACGGGCACCAAGGTTTTCGGCACCGTCAACAATTGCGCCGGCGGCGTTACCGCCTGGGGCACCTATGTCATGGCCGAGGAAAACATCAACGGCTATTTCGGCGGCGAAATGGCCGAAAATCACCCGGAACATGCTCAGATGAAGCGCATGGGCATTCCCGGTGGCCAGTACGAATGGTCGAAATTTCATGATCGATTCGATGTTTCGAAAGAGCCAAATGAAGCCAATCGTTTCGGCTGGATCGTCGAGGTCGATGTGATGGACCCGACCTCCGTGCCGAAGAAGCGCACCGCTCTTGGCCGCTGCAAGCATGAGGGCGCGGAATCTGTGGTCAACAAGGATGGCCGCGTTGTGTTCTACTGCGGCGACGACGAGCGATTCGATTATGTCTACAAGTTCGTGACCGCCGGAAAATTCAACCCGAACGATCGCAGCGCCAACATCGACCTGCTCGATGAGGGCACGCTCTATGTTGCGAAATTCGATGAGGACGGCACGCTGGAATGGCTGCCGCTGGTCCATGGTCAGGGTCCGCTGACAACGGAAAAGGGATTTGCCAGCCAGGCCGACCTCCTGATCAACACCCGTTTTGCCGCCGACGCGCTCGGTGCCACCAAGATGGACCGCCCGGAGGATGTGCAGCCCAACGTCAAGACCGGCAAGGTCTACGTGATGCTCACCAACAACACCAAGCGTAAGGCCGATCAGATCGATGCCGTCAACCCGCGCCCGGAAAATGCCTTTGGTCACATCGTCGAAATCTCGGAAACCGACGGTGACTTCACGTCGACCAAGTCGAAATGGGACATCCTTCTGAAATGCGGCGACCCGTCGCTGGCCGAAGTCGGGGCCTCGTTCTCGACGGCGACGACGAAGAACGGCTGGTTCGGCATGCCGGACAATTGCGCGATCGATGCGGAGGGGCGCCTCTGGGTTTCGACCGACGGCAATAATGAGAAGGATACCGGTCGCACTGACGGCATCTGGGCCATCGATACGGAAGGGGATGCGCGCGGCACGTCGAAGCTGTTTTTCCGGGTGCCGGTCGGTGCCGAAATGTGCGGCCCGAGCTTCAACCCGACGGGCGACACCTTCTTCCTCGCCGTCCAGCACCCGGGCGATGCGGGCCTTGCGACCTTCGAGAACCCCGCAACCCGCTGGCCAGACTTCAAGGACGATATGCCGGTTCGCCCGGCCGTCGTTGCGGTTACCAAGCAAGGCGGCGGACGCATCGGCTGATCGCCTTCATTCCTGACAGGGCGCCGCGGGAAACTGCGGCGCCTTTGTTTTAGCACCTTCCAAAGAGTCAAAAAAAGCACTACATTTGGCGTTGATTTGTATGGAGCAGCGCAATATGGCCAGCACGATACTCGCGGAAACCAGTGCCAGCATTTCCGAATTGAAGCGAAACCCTATGGGTACGGTGGCCGCCGGAGACGGTTTTCCGGTCGCTATTCTAAATCACAACGAACCCGCATTCTACTGCGTACCCGCTCCAGCCTTCGAGGCATTGATGAACCGCCTCGAAGATCTGGAACTCAACAGGATTGCCGATTCGCGGACAGGTGAAACGGTCTTTCCGGTTGAGATCGATGACCTTTAAGCTCGCCTTCCTCGCCGGGGCGCTGAAGGAGTGGCAGAAACTGGACAGCAACACGCGGGCACAATTCAAGAAAAAGTTGAGCGAACGACTGGAGATGCCGCGTGTTCCCTCAGCGCAATTGCATGGCTCCAAGGATCGCTACAAGATCAAGCTGCGCAGCGCAGGCTACCGTCTCGTCTATGAAGTGCGCGATCAGGACATCGTTGTTTTGGTGATTGCCGTCGGTAAGCGCGACCACAGTGATATCTATGACAAGGCAGCGAAACGGTAGCCCCTAGCGCATCAGGTTGCCGATCGGGAAGATCGCGCAGGTTTCGGTTCCGTGGGCAAGCAGTTTGCCGTTCTTATCGCGAAGCCAGGCTTCGGAGGTGGCGATCGTGCGGCCGCGGTGGATGATCTTTCCCTCGCAGGACACTTCGCCCATGTCGGCCAGAAGGGGACGCACGAGGTTGACCTTGAACTCCACCGTCGTATAGCCCTCGCCCGGCGTCAGTGTCGTCATCACGGCGCAGGCAAGCGCCGAATCCATGATCGTTGCCGTCCAGCCGCCATGCACCGTGCCCAGCGGGTTGAGATGCGCGACGGAGGGCAGGCCCTTGAACACCACTCTTCCCTCGCCGACCTCGGACAGGCCGAATTTCAGGGTCTCGGAGATGGGCGGCGCCGGGTGCACGCCGGTCAGAAGGTCCTGCATGGCTTTCAGGCCCCCGTCCCGCGCCACCACGTCGAGCGGCACGGTCCCGATGCCGGAGACGACCATTCCGGGGTAAATCTCGATGCTCATCAAAAATCCTTCGTCAGGTGGCGGGAGGTGTTTCGGATGCGGCGGAAGCGGACGATTTCAGCGCCTTCAATGCGGCCTGCACGAAGCCCTCGCGGGCCGCCGAAAGACCGATGCCGCGCGGCTCATAGACATGCCGGTGCAGAAAGAACGCCGTCATGCGGAAGGCCGCAACGAGGCTGTCGTGATCGGCCGCGTGACTTCCGCCGGCAGCCAGGAACGCCGGCAGCGACAGCATCTTGTCGGCATAGGGCGCACCGGCATCGCGGCTGACGGCCCGGCCGGATTTCGGTGAGACATAGACGAGGTCGTCCTTCGCACCGGTCGCTGCACATTCGGCAAGATCGAGGCCAAAGCCCAGGTCGTTCAGCACGGCAATCTCGAAGCGCACGAACAATTCGCCAGCGTCGCGGGGATCGTGCAGGTTTTCGAGGATGACGTCGAGCGCTTCATAGAGATGCGGATGCGGGTCGCGCTCCGGCAGGAGCCGCAGCAGCGCGCCCATTGCCTGAACCCCGTAGACCGAGGTCGCCGCCTCCATCAGCCGCGCCGCCCGCAGGCGGACGGGTTCGATCTTGAACTCTCCCAGATGTTCGTCGAGGCGCGCGCGCCAGGTGACCTCGACCTCGTTTCCGGGCTGCAGGACAGGCTGCATCGCCCGCGAACGCCCCGACCGGACAAGGCCCAGATGACGGCCGCGCGTGCGGGTCATCACCTCGGCGACGACCGATGTCTCGCCATGGCGCCGGACGCCGAGAATGATGGCCTGATCGCTCCACTGCATGGACCATCTTCTACCCCGGGACAACTGAAGGAGCAATGTCGCCGTGCCGAGGTTCGACATTTGCCACTTATCCGCGGAGTTTTGGATTCTTGGCTTTTTAGCGCGCCAATAAGCGTTTATGAGAAATCCGCAGAAATTGGAGCAGTTGCAGTCATGAAAATTACGATGATCGGCGCAGGCTATGTCGGCCTCGTTTCAGGGGTTTGTTTCGCCGATTTCGGCCATGACGTCATCTGCCTGGACAAGGACGAGAGCAAGATCGAGGCATTGCGCGCCGGCCGCATCCCGATCTTCGAGCCGGGTCTCGACCAGTTGGTCGCCGCCAATGCCGCTTCCGGACGGCTGAGCTTTTCCACCGACCTTGCCGGCTGCGTGCCAGACAGCGACGTGATCTTCATCGCTGTCGGCACCCCTTCCCGGCGCGGCGACGGCCATGCGGACCTGAGCTATGTCTATGATGCAGCCCGCGAGATCGCCGCCCATATCAGCGGCTTCACGACGATCGTCACCAAATCGACCGTGCCTGTCGGCACCGGCGACGAGGTCGAGCGGATCATGCGCGAGACCAATCCGGACGCCGATATCGCCGTCGTCTCCAATCCGGAATTCCTGCGCGAAGGCGCAGCCATCGACGACTTCAAGCGACCGGACCGCATCGTCATCGGCATCAACGACGAGCGCGCCCGCGACGTCATGACCGAAGTCTACCGTCCGCTTTACCTCAATCAGGCGCCGCTTCTGTTCACGACCCGCCGCACCTCGGAACTGATCAAATATGCCGGCAACGCCTTCCTGGCCATGAAGATCACCTTCATCAACGAAATGGCCGATCTCTGCGAAAAGGTCGGCGCCAATGTCCAGGAGGTCGCGCGCGGCATCGGGCTCGACGGTCGCATCGGCTCGAAGTTCCTGCATGCCGGCCCCGGCTATGGCGGCTCCTGCTTTCCGAAGGATACACTGGCACTCGTCAAGACGGCGCAGGATCACGACAGTCCCGTCCGCCTGATCGAGACCACGGTTGCGATCAACGACAACCGCAAGCGGGCTATGGGGCGCAAGGTGATCGCGGCGGCCGGCGGCGACGTGCGCGGCAAGACCATCGCCGTGCTCGGCCTGACCTTCAAGCCCAACACCGACGACATGCGCGACAGCCCGGCGATCGCGGTGATCCAGGCGCTGCAGGACGCAGGCGCGACCGTGAAGGGTTACGACCCGGAAGGCATGGAGAATGCGCGGCATGTCATTCCCAATCTCCACTATGCCACCGGCCCCTATGAGGCCGCGGAGGACGCCGACGCACTGGTGATCGTCACCGAATGGAACCAGTTCCGCGCCCTCGACTTCGACCGGCTAAAAGCGGTGATGAACAGTCCGGTCCTCGTCGATCTCAGAAACATCTACCGCAAGGAAGAGGTGACCAAACACGGCTTCACCTACACCAGCATCGGGCGTCCGGAGTGATATCGCTCCGGTTGATTGCCTGACATTGCGATTGTGATCCGGGCAGATACCCCCCTCTGTCGGCGACGCCGACATCTCCCCCTCAAGGGGGGAGATTAGCCG
>UCJH01000070.1:0-954 GCA_900472785.1 Hyphomicrobiales bacterium
ACGACGGCAAGACGCTGAAGATGACCGGCACCGTCGACCGGGAATATTTTCCCTTCGGCACCGATGGCAATGGCCGCGACCTGCTCGTTCGCGTCATGCTCGGCGGCCAGATCTCGATCGCCGTCGGCGTTCTGGCAAGCCTCGTCTCGCTCGGGATCGGCGTGCTCTACGGCGCCACCTCCGGCTATATCGGCGGACGGGTCGACAATGTCATGATGCGGTTCATCGAAATCCTCTATTCGCTGCCCTTCGTCTTCCTCGTCGTCGTTCTCGTCGTCTTCTTCGGGCGATCGTTCATCCTCATCTTCCTGGTCATCGGCGCTGTGGAATGGCTGGACATGGCCCGCATCGTGCGCGGCCAGACGCTGGCGCTCAAACGCCGGGAATTCGTCAGCGCGGCACAGGCATTGGGCCTCACCGACTGGCAGATCATCCGCCGGCACATCATTCCCAATACGATCGGCCCGGTCATCGTCTTCGTCACTGTCGTCGTGCCGAAGGTGATCCTGCTTGAAAGCTTCCTGTCCTTTCTCGGGCTCGGCGTCCAGGCGCCGCTGACGAGCTGGGGGGCGCTGATCTCGGAAGGCGCCAACAACATCCAGTCGGCGCCGTGGCTCCTGATCTTCCCCGCCATTTTCTTCGTGCTGACGCTGTTTTCGCTGAATTTTGTCGGCGACGGCCTGCGCGACGCACTTGATCCGAAGGACCGCTGACATGGCTGATCAAAACGGGGTCGGAACCCCGGAAACCATCCTCGCCGTTCGCGGCCTGACCGTGAACTTCGCGACCCCCGACGGCACGGTACAGGCGGTAAAGGGCATCGATCTCGATCTCAAGGCGGGGGAAACGCTTGCCGTCGTCGGCGAGTCCGGCTCGGGCAAGAGCCAGACGATGATGGGCATCATGGGCCTGCTCGCCGGCAACGGCACGGTCTCGGGCTCGGCGAAATATCGT
>UCJH01000070.1:982-1172 GCA_900472785.1 Hyphomicrobiales bacterium
AGGAGCCGATGACCTCGCTTGATCCGCTCTACACGATCGGCCGGCAGGTGGCGGAGCCGATCGTTCATCACCGCGGCGGCAGCTTCAAGCAGGCGCGCAAGCGCGTGCTCGAACTGCTCGAACTGGTCGGCATTCCCGATCCGCAACGGCGCATCGACAGCTATCCGCACGAGCTGTCCGGCGGCCAGCG
>UCJH01000124.1 GCA_900472785.1 Hyphomicrobiales bacterium
TCGGCATGAAGGCCGTCGATGACAAGACGCTCGAAATCACCCTGGAGCGCCCGACGCCGTTCTTCCTCGAACTGCTCGCGCACCAGACGGCGCTGCCGGTTTCCAAGGCGAGCGTCGAAAAGAACGGCGCCGACTTCGTCAAGCCGGGCACCATGGTTTCAAACGGCGCCTACAAGCTGGCCGCCCACGTCCCGAACGACAGCCTGACCGTCGAAAAGAACGCCTCCTATTGGGATGCCGCCAACGTCAAGATCGACAAGGTCATCTTCTACCCGATCGACGACCAGGCCGCGTCTGTTCGCCGCTTCGAAGCCAAGGAAATGGACCTCGCCTACAACTTCTCGGCCGACCAGATCGAGCGCCTGAAGACCGCCTACGGCGCGCAGGTCCACGTCTCGCCGACACTTGCGACATACTACTACGCTTTCGATACCCGCCAGGAGCCGTATAGCGACGTGCGCGTCCGCCGCGCGCTTTCGATGGCCGTTGATCGCGACTTCCTCGCAAAGGAAATCTATTCGGGTTCACAGCTGCCGGCCTATTCCATGGTGCCTCCGGGCATCGAGGGCTACGGCGAGCCATCCAAGGCCGATTTCGCCGACCTCTCGCAACTCGATCGCGAAGACAAGGCCGTCGCCCTGATGAAGGAAGCCGGCTATGGCGAAGGCGGCAAGCCGCTTGCCATCGAGATTCGCTACAACACCAACCCGAACCATGAACGCGTCGCAACCGCCGTCGCCGACATGTGGAAGAACACGTTCGGCGCAACGGTGACCATGGTCAATCTCGACGTCTCCTCGCACTACGCCTACCTGCAGGAAGGCGGCAAGTTCAATGTCGCGCGCGCCGGCTGGGTAGCCGACTATGCCGACGCCGAGAACTTCCTGGCGCTCAGCGTCTCGACCAACAAGACCTTCAATTACGGTCATTTCACCAATGCCGATTTCGACGCCCTCATGAAGAAGTCCTATGAGGAAACCGATCCGGCAGCCCGCTCGAAGATCCTGCATGAAGCCGAAGCGCTGATGATGAAGGAACAGCCGGTTGCGCCGTTCCTCACCCAGGCGGACCTCTGGCTCGTTAGCGAGAAGGTCAAGGGCTGGCAGGACAATGCCGCCAACCAGCATCTCAGCCGTTTCCTGAGCGTTTCTGAATAAGACAGGCCGATCAACAGGATAAAGAGCGACGCGCGGGCGATTGATATCGCCGGTGCGTCGTCTCGAAGGCAAAACAATGTTCTCTTTCGTCCTTCGCCGTCTGGCGAGCGCCGTGCCGACGCTGTTCATCGTCGTCACGATCTCCTTCTTCCTGATGCGGTTCGCACCCGGCGGGCCCTTCAACCTCGAACGCCCCCTGCCGCCGCAGACCATGGCGAACCTGATGGCGACCTATCAGCTCGACAAGCCGATCTGGACGCAATACGTCACCTATATCAGCAATGCGGTGACCGGCGATTTCGGCCCCAGCTACATCTACAAGGACAATACGGTCGCCGAGCTGATTGCCAAGGGCCTGCCCTATTCGCTGGAACTCGGCTTCTATGCCCTGCTGGTCGCGTTGATCGGCGGCGTCCTGACCGGAACCATCGCCGCACTCCGGCAGAACAGCCTGCTTGATTTCGCCATCATGTCGGTCTCGACCATTGGCGTCACGGTCCCCAATTTCGTCGTCGGCCCGGTTTTGACGCTGGTCTTCGCCATCATGCTTTCCTGGCTGCCGGCCGGCGGCTGGGGTGATGGATCGCTGCGCTTCCTGATCCTGCCGATGATCGCGCTCGCCTTGCCGCAACTGGCCGTCTTTGCGCGACTGACGCGCGGCTCGATGATCGAGGCGCTCCACACCGACCACATCCGCACCGCCCGCGCCTATGGCTTGCCCGCCCGCACCGTCGTCGTGACCCATGCGATGCGCGCCGCCATGCTGCCGGTCGTCNNCCTATCTCGCGCCCTGCGCCGCGGCGCTCCTGACCGGCTCAGCCGTGGTCGAGACGATCTTCACCATTCCGGGGGTCGGCCGCTATTTCGTGCTCGGCGCCATCAACCGCGACTATACGCTGGTGATGGGCACGGTGATCCTTGTCGCGATCTTCGTCATTGTTTTCAATCTTCTGGTCGACATTCTCTACGGCCTTCTCGATCCGAGGGTTCGCCATGACTGATATCGTCACCACGGCAACGCCGCTGCCCCAGAACGCCGGCCCGGACAACAGCAATCCCGAGACCAAGGGCCGCAGCCTCTTCCAGCTGGCCATCATCCGCTTTCGGCGCAATCGTGCCGCCATGGCGGGCTGTGTCATGCTGGTGCTGATCGCGCTGTTTTCCTTCCTTGGCCCGCATTTCGTCAGTCACACCTATGATCAGGTCTTTCCGTCTTATGTCACCATCGGCCCGAGCCTCGAG
>UCJH01000066.1 GCA_900472785.1 Hyphomicrobiales bacterium
CCCGCCGCTGAAGACCTTCGACATCTCGTCCATGAGTTGCTCCGGCGGCGAAGCCTCGCTGATGGCGGATGCAGGCGTAACGCGCAAGACCGTGTTCCGCGCGCTCAAGGACGAGCAGCGCCGGCCTTTGCGCGAAAACCTCGGCGAAATGGTAACGATCGCCAACCCGCTCGACTATCACACCTTTGTCTGGGGCAATCGCGACAAGCAGACCACGGCCTTTACGGCGATGATGAAGGGCGACTATGCGCTGAACCTCATCATCCTCGACTTCCCCCGACAGGACCGCTGCGATGCCACCGACTGGGTGACGACCTGCGATGCCGTGATCGCCGCTTCCAGGGCGACAGGCGCCGTTGCCGGCATTGTTGCCAGCCTTGGCGAAAACATGCCGGAAGCAACGGCGCTTTCCCTGATGGCCGAGGGCGTNNCACCGCTGAAACGGCATCGGAAGCGGCAGACGCTGCCGAAACACTCGGTTTCCCGATCGTGCTGAAGGGGCTCGGCGTTGCTCACAAAACCGAAGCGGGCGCCGTGAAGCTCAATCTTTCCAGCCGGCAGGCGGTTCTTGACGCGGCAGAAGGCATGGCGGCTGTCGCGTCCGGTTATCTCGTTGAGAAAATGATTGGAAAACCGGTCGCGGAAATCATCGTCGGCGCGCTGCGCGACCCGGTTGCCGGCCCTGTTTTGACGATCGGCGCCGGCGGTATTCTGGTCGAATTGCTGGACGATTCCGCCATTCTGACGCTTCCCACGTCTGAAAATGCCATCAGCGAAGCGATATCGGGCCTGAAAATCAAAAAGCTTCTCGATGGCTATCGCGGCGGCCCGAAAGGCGATGTGGAAGCGCTCATTGCCTCTGTCGCTGCCGTGGCATCCTATGTCGCATCGGATGCCGCAAACCTTACTGAACTCGATATCAATCCTATTATGGTTTTGCCTGAAGGTTCCGGAACCTTAGCAGTCGATGCCCTGATCCGTCGGAGGAAATGAAGCCTATGACCGGACCTATCCTCNNGTCGCCATCATCACCGGTGCAGGCGAAAAATTCTTCTGTCCCGGATGGGATCTGAAGGCTGCGGCCGGCGGCGATGCGGTCGACGGCGACTACGGCATCGGCGGCTTTGGCGGCCTGCAGGAGTTACGCGATCTCAACAAGCCGGTCATTGCCGCCATCAACGGCATCTGCTGCGGCGGCGGATTGGAAATTGCCCTGTCGGCCGACATGATCCTGGCCGCAGAACACGCGACCTTCGCCCTTCCCGAAATCCGCTCCGGCACCGTCGCCGATGCCGCCTCGATCAAGTTGCCGAAGCGCATCCCCTATCATATCGCCATGGACATGCTGTTCACCGGCCGTTGGCTGGATGCGACGGAGGCCAACCGCTGGGGCTTCGTCAATGAAATTCTCGCCGCGGACAAGCTTATGGAACGCGCCTGGGACCTCGCCCGTCTGCTCGAAAGCGGCCCGCCGCTGGTCTATGCCGCCATCAAGGAAGTGGTACGCGCGGCCGAAGGCGAAGATTTCCAGACGACGATGAACAAGATCACCAAGCGGCAATTCAAGACGGTCGACATCCTCTATTCCAGCGAGGACCAATTGGAGGGTGCAAAAGCATTTGCAGAGAAACGCGATCCCGTCTGGAAAGGCAAATAAGAAGCGTCGCGGACCTGCCATGAACGGGACCGATGACTACCATAAGGCAAATTTATGATGTGCGTCGATTTTTTATATCAATACAGCGCTGTCATTCGACACTAGCATGAGGAAAAGGCACGGTTTTTCTCACAAGGGGAAACTGGATGCGAATGACAAGAAGAAGGCGGACATCGCCTCGAACAATTGATTGGAATGTCTTCCCCCGGGGAGGCATTCTGGGTGGAAAGACCGGTTTTACGGCCGGAACAATAATCAACGAACGGCGGACGCCGTCGAAACAAAGGGAACAGGGGAATGACAGAATACAAGAATTACCTCGCCAATCAGGTCATGATGGGCAAGATGAATCGTCGCGAATTCATGGGCCGCGCCGCAGCGCTCGGCCTCACCATTTCGGCAGCCGGCACGCTGTTTTCGACGAGTGCCGCGGCACAGGAACCCAAGCGCGGCGGCCACCTGAAGCTCGGTCTCGAAGGTGCCTCGGCCACCGATAGCCTCGACCCGGCAAAGGCGCTGTCGCAGTTTCTCTTCTGTGCCAACCGCAACTGGGGCGACATGCTGGTCGAATCCGATCCGCTGACCGGCGCCGCCGTCCCGGCCCTTGCCGAGAGCTGGGAACCGTCGCCGGATGCAGCCGTCTGGACGTTCAAGATCCGCAAGGGCGTGATGTTCCATGATGGCAAGGAAATGACCATCGACGATGTGGTCAAGACCCTGCAGCGCCACACCGACGAGAAGTCGGAATCCGGCGCGCTCGGCGTGTTGAAGTCGATCAAGACCATTGAGGAAAAGGGCGGCGACCTCGTCGTGACGCTGACCGAAGGCAATGCCGACCTGCCGCTACTGCTCACCGATTATCACCTGATCATCCAGCCGGGCGGCGGCTATGAAAATTCGACGGCCGCCATCGGCACCGGCCCCTACAAGCTGACCAGCTTCGAAGCCGGCGTCCGCGCCACCTTCGAACGCAACCCCAACGACTGGAATGCGGCCAAGCGCGGCTTCGTCGACTCGATCGAAATGATCGCGATGAACGATGCCACGGCCCGTATCGCAGCTCTGTCTTCCGGCCAGGTGCACTACATCAACCGCGTCGATCCGAAGACCGTCAACCTTTTGAAGCGCGCACCGACCGTCGAAATTCTCTCGACATCCGGCCGCGGCCACTATGTCTTCATCATGCACTGCAACACCGCGCCGTTCGACAACAACGACCTGCGCCTGGCGTTGAAGTATTCGATGGACCGCGAAAACATGGTCAAGACCATCCTCGGCGGCTACGGCAAGGTCGGCAACGACTTCCCGATCAACGAAACCTATGCGCTCTTCCCCGAAGGCATCGAGCAGCGCGCCTACGACCCGGACAAGGCGGCCTTCCATTACAAGAAGTCCGGCCATAGCGGTCCGGTTCTGCTGCGCACCTCAGACGTCGCCTTCCCGGGTGCCGTCGATGCCGCCGTCCTCTATCAGGACAGCGCCAAGAAGGCCGGCATCGAGATCGAAGTGAAGCGCGAGCCCGGGGATGGCTACTGGTCGAACGTCTGGAACGTGCAGCCCTTCTCGACGTCCTACTGGGGCGGTCGCCCGACCCAGGACCAGATGTACTCGACCGCCTACCTGTCGACGGCCGACTGGAACGATACGCGCTTCCTGCGTCCGGACTTCGACAAGCTTCTGCTCGAGGCTCGTTCCGAACTCGACGAAACCAAGCGCAAGGACATGTACCGGACCATGGCGACGATGGTGCGCGACGAAGGCGGTCTCATCCTGCCGATGTTCAACGACTTCGTGAACGCCTCCACCAAGCAGGTGAAGGGCTACGTCCATGACATCGGCAACGACATGTCGAACGGCTACGTCGCAACCCGCGTTTGGCTCGACGCCTGATGACGGCGCTGGGACCTGACACCGGTCCGGCGCAGATAACGGCAACGACTGCGGGTGGCGAAGGCCTCCCGCAGTCCCATGCCGTTTCCGGAACAGCAGTGCCGTCCATGACAGCCGGCCCCATGACCGGCGGCTTCTGGCGGCGTTTCAGCCTGCGCCGCCCGCTTGCGGCGCTGATCCTCCAGCGTCTGGGCCTGAGCGTCGGCCTGCTTTTTGCCGTCTCGCTGATGATCTTCGGCGGCGTGGAAGCGCTTCCCGGCGATTTCGCCACAACCTATCTCGGCCAGTCGGCTACACCGCAGGCGGTCGAAAACATCCGCAAAGACCTCGGCCTCGACCAACCCCTCACCGAGCGCTACGTCACCTGGCTGGGCGGTGCGCTGCACGGCGATTTCGGCACATCCTGGGCCAGCAGGAATTCCGTCAGCGAACAGATCGGCAAGCGCCTCGGCAATTCGCTGTTTCTCGCCTTCTTCGCCGCGATCATCTCGGTGCCGCTTGCGGTGGGTCTCGGCATGCTTGCGGTGCAGTTCCGAAACCGGCTGCCCGATCGCATCATCAACGTCATTTCGCTTGCGGCGATTTCGCTTCCGGAGTTTTTCGTCGGTTATCTGCTGATCATGCTTTTCGCGGTCAAACTCGGGGTCGCGACCTTCCCGGCCACGGTCTATGACAGCATGAGCTTCGGCGAACGGCTGTCCGCCATCGCCCTCCCCGTGGCAACGCTGGTGCTGGTCGTTCTCGCCCACATGATGCGCATGACCCGCGCCGCCATCCTCAACGTCATGTCGTCGGCCTATGTCGAGACGGCGGAATTGAAGGGACTGAGCGCCTTCCGCATCATCGCCAAGCATGCAGCCCCGAACGCCGTCGCTCCGGTCATCAACGTCATCGCCCTCAATCTCGCCTATCTCGTGGTCGGCGTCGTGGTGGTCGAGGTCGTGTTCGTCTATCCAGGCATGGGCCAGTACATGGTCGACGCGGTCACGGTGCGCGACATGCCGGTGGTGCAGGCCTGCGGCCTGATCTTCGCCGCCTTCTATATCTTCCTCAACATGGCGGCCGATCTTCTCGCCATTCTCGCCAATCCCCGTCTGAGGCATCCGCGATGAGATTGAGCACCATTCCGATAAGCGCCTGGATCGGCATCGCCGGCATCCTGATCGCGCTGTTCTGCGCCATCTTCGCACCGTGGATCGCCCCCTTCGGCGAACGCGACGTGGTCGGCGACATCTGGCTGCCGATGGGCGGCGATTTCCTGCTCGGCACCGACAATCTCGGTCGCGACCTGCTGTCGCGCCTGATCTTCGGCGCACGCACCACAATCTTCGTGGCGCTGGCGGCGACGTTCCTGTCCTTCTCGCTCGGCATGCTTCTGTCGTTCACGGCGGCGGTCACCGGCGGTTTCGTCGACCAGCTGTTCTCGCGCTTCAACGACCTGATGATGGCGATCCCGACGCTGATCTTCGCGCTCGTCGTGCTGGCGGTG
>UCJH01000093.1 GCA_900472785.1 Hyphomicrobiales bacterium
ACCGGCTTGAACGCCATGTTGCGCTGCCGGTCGTGTTCGCTGCCGGCTTCCCTGTCGCAGAGATCCGCCGGCATCAGGTCGGCGGCGTGGCTCGCGGACGGCAGGGCGATCGCAGCCACGGAAAGGCCGCTGACGGCAGCAATAAGCGCCGCGTTGATCATCGACATGCGTTTGTTTCTTGCGTTTTTCATGATGCTCTCCTTTAATTTGTCCCGACCATACGTTCCCTCCTTGCAACCGCCTGTTCCGCCGGAAACAGTGTCGGGGATCGTTCCGGGGCAATAAGGATGGACGCCGACGAATGCGCCTTGCGGGCCGGTCGTCGGGTTTTCAAAAGGGAGTAAGGACATGAGTCTCGAAGTGATGCCGGCACGGCGCGGACTGATCGGCCGGCGAACATTCATGGCAGGCTGCACCTTTGCCGCCGTCGGCCTCGCCGGCGTGTCGACGCGGGCCAATACGGTGGTCGGCAAGGCCAACGACGTTCGCGGCCAGGTCAGCCGAAAGCAGGCCGAACAGCAGGAAGGGCTCGCCGCCGGCGGATCGATCATGGACAACGACTATGTCCTGACCGGCGCGGAAAGCTTTGCCGACCTGCAGCTTGGCGGCGATACGCGCATTCTGCTCGGCAGCGATACCGAGCTTCTGGTCGACAGCTTCATCGCCGGCCAGGGCGGCACGCTGGAGCTCGGCATGGGACAGATGGTCTTCGACCGGCCGGAGGGGCTGCCGAAGATAGACCTGGCGCTGCGCACCACCTTCGGCATGATCGGCGTGCGCGGCACGAAGTTCTTCTGCGGCCCGAACCGCGGCGTCTTTGCCGTCTTCGTCGAGCACGGCCTGGTCGCCGTCGATGGCGGCGGGGTGACGAAGATGGTCGGGAAAGGGCAGGGCGTCGAGATCGCCAAGCCTGGCGACGCCCCGAACGAGCCGGTGCTCTGGAAGCCGGCCCGCATCGCGGAAGCCTACGCCAGCGCGGGCATCAGGCCCTAACGCGGCTCGGCGGCTTTGATGTCAGGCATCGATGGTGAAGAGTTCCATCGTGCCGAAGCCGCGGATGTCCTGCATGTCCAGCGACCGCAGCGGCCGTCCGCTCTGGATGGCGGCCTCGGGGCCGATGCAGATCGAGGTGCCGAGGAACTTGTTGGCTTCCTGAAGCCGGGCGGCCAGATTGATGGCGTCGCCATGGGCGGTGTAGTCGAGCTTGCCGCCGGCCCCGACTTCGCCCAGCACCGCCATGCCGGTCTCGATGCCGATGCGCGTGCGGCCGAAACCGTTCTGCGCAAATAGTGGCCGGGTGCGCATCTCCTCCGTCAGGCTGCGGATCGCCTCCGCGCAGTCGATCGCCTTGTTGACGTGGTCGTCAAGGTCCTCCGGCGCATTGAAGAAGGCGTGCACGGCGTCGCCCACCACCTTGTCGACCATGCCGCCATGTCGGGCGACGAGGCCGTTGACCTCGGCATAATAGATATCGAGCAAGGTCACGAGTTCGCGCGGCGGCAGCCGCTGGGATAGCGTCGAGAAGCTTTCGATATCGGTAAACAGCGCCGTCACCGGCCGCTCCTCGCCGGCGGCGCGGTCGGCATCCGGATCGTCGATGTAGCGGGCGACCACCGATTGCGGCAGATATTGCGAAAACTTGCTGCGTGCTGCCGATTCAGCCCGTTTCACGCGGGCGAACTGCAGGGTGCTGGTGGTGACGAGAACGACAAGCAGCATGATGCTGATGCTGACGGCATCAAGCAGCCAGGCGGTGGTGGCATAGACGCCGGCTGCCGTCGCCGTCGTCAGTCCGATCGCCAAAACGCCAAGGGCCGCCGACGTCACGGGTCGCAGCCGGGTGGCGACAAGAGCCGTCAAAATCCCGCCGATCAGCGTGAAGATGGCTTCGAACAAGGGAAGCCGCCCGTCCCGGCGCGGAATGAAATCCGTGAGGATGGCGTTGGCGATATCGGCATGGATCTGCACCGACGGTTCGAGCGGCATCGACGCCGTCGCCCGCAAGCCGCCGAGATTGGGCAGGCTGCTGCCGATGAAGACGACCTTGCCGGCAAAACGGGATGCTGCAACCGCGCCGCTGACCACGTCGCCCGCCGATACGGTGCGGGCCGCGATCGCGGTCGCCGGGCTTGCGGCAAAGCGCAGGCTGCCGTCCTCGTCGAGTTCGATGATCCGCCGGTCGAGCCGGAGCCAGGCCGGCTGGCCGCCGAGGATCGGCGTGCGGCCGCCATCGGCAAGACGCGCGGCTTCGACACCGAGCGCCGGATAGGCGTCGTTGCCGATGATCGAAAAAGCCTGCACGCGCCGGATGCGGGAATCCTCGTCGCCGACGAGGAACGCGGCGGCGGCCGATCGGGAGGCTTTCATCAGGAAGGAGCAGGACGCCTCCGCCCCGTCGATGAACCAGAGATCGGGGATGGCGACCGGCTTGCGCACGGCAAGCGGCGGAACCGGAACCGGATGATCGGCAGCCACATCGGCGATCAGGAAGCCAAGCACCACCGGCGCGCCGGTGATCGCCTTTGCCAAGGCGGTGTTCGAGGCCTCCGTCGCGTCGCAAGCCGTGCTGAAAATGAAATCGACCGCAATCGCCCTGGCGCCCCCCGCCGTCAGCCGGGCGACCAGATCGGCGGTCTGCGTGCGGTCCCAGTTCCTGTCGGGCGCGGAAAGAAAGGATTTCCGATCGATATCGACGACGACGATATCGCCGGATTGCGGTGCCGGCACCCATTGCGTCAGGGCGTCGAAAAACTGCTCCCGCTGCGTTTCGAAAAACGCTTCCGCGTAGGCATAGAGCAAAACCGCGCAGACAAGACTGGCAAGGATGCCCGCGGGAAGAGGCCGGACGCGTGACAGCCGGAAAGGTTTCAAAACCTCTAATCCTCTTCCGGATCGGCCAGTTTCTGCAGTCGCCCGATGTGGCAGCTGATCACGCCGTCGGCCCGCTTGATCGCCGAGGCTTCCTCGAGTGCGAGAATGGCCCGGTTCACCTTCGGCCGACTTGCGCCGAGGATGCCGGCGATGTCGGACTGGCTGAGCGTCAGGCGCAGATTGGCGCTTTCCGGCAGTTCGTTGCCATGGATCTGCTTCAGCGTTGCCAGGAAAAACCGGGCGACGCGCGCATTCAGATCGTAGAGGGCGATGGTTTCCAGCCGGTCGGTGGTGTCGCGCAATTGCGAGCAGAGATATCGGATGATCGATTCCGCGGCGTCCGGCGTGTGGGTGATGAAGTCGAGGAAGGATTTCTTGCTGATCAGGTAGCCCTCGGTCAGCGTGATCGCGGTCGCATCCGCCGATCTCGGCTGGTCGTCGAGGATCGCCATCTCGCCGAACAGCGCGCCGGCCTCGATATGGCGCAAAAGCAGCTCGCGGCCCTGCGGCGTGATCAGCGACAGCTTGATGCGGCCGGAGACAACGGCGATCATGTAGTTGCCTTCATCGCCGCGCTGGAAGATCACCGTGCCGGGGGTCCATTTCCGATACGTCGCCAGCGTCGCCAGCGCGCCGATGGTTTCCTTGTCGAATTCCTCGAAAATGGGGAAGGAACGCCAGAAGGCCGGACTTTTGTTGATTTCGCTCATAAGATATTCCGCCCGCCCCCGGTCAACGCCGCAGGTCGTCCTGCGTGCCGCCTGAAATTCTTCTCGCAGTCTTCCCGGCGTTGCAACAGAAAAGACGGATAACAGCGCTCCCGACCAAGGATTCTGTGGGCGAAACCCGCCAGCAGGGTGGGTGTCGCGGGTGTGGGATGCCTGATCGGTGAATTGACGACTATATTGGTTCGTTCGATTTTTGTGAACGATCTGTTTCCGCCGTCCCGGCTGGATGATTTTGAAATTGCTGATAAACCTCCTGTCCATAATGAACCACAACAGGAGCCTTCCTCCATGCCGCAGAACCTCGTCGTCCTTATCGGACGTATCCTTCTCTCCATCCTCTTCATCACGGCCGGCTACGGCAAGCTCACCGGCTTCGACGGCACCGTCGGCTATTTCGGCAGCATGGGCCTCCCGGTTCCGACGCTGACCACGGCGCTCGTCATCGTCGTCGAGCTGCTCGGCGGCCTCGCGATCCTCGTCGGCCTCTTCACGCGCCCGGTCGCCTATGTCATCGCAGCCTTCTGCGTGGCGACGGCGTTCGTCGGCCATGGCGATTTCTCGGTCGCCGGCAACGATATCCACTTCATGAAGAACCTTGCCATCGCCGGCGGTTTCCTCGTGCTTGCGGCCTTCGGCCCCGGCTCGCTATCGATCGACGCGCGCCGCGCCTGATAGACCTCACCTGAATGCAAAAAGCCCGCCGGCGAAAAACCGGCGGGCTTTTCCGTTTTTGAAATTTCGGTTTCAGGGATAGACCACGCCCTTGCGCAGGATGACGTTGCCGTAAAGCCGCGGCTCGCTGGTCTGAACCACGGTATGGGCCGCGCGCACCCGCGGATAGAAATCCGGTCCGAGCAGCGGCGTCACCGCGCGCGCTGGCTCGTGGCGGGCGCAGCAGGCGATGATATCGCGATGCACGGGATCGAGCGCATCGCGATCCTGCTTCACCGTTGCGCGGAAAATCGCCTCTGGCACGAAGTCATCGACCGGCATGACGCTGAGGATGGCGTCAAGCACGGGGATGAGGTGATGGCCGTCCATCCGCACCAGCCGCCGTCCGTGCTCCAGGCCCGGATAGTTGCCGTCCACCAGCGCGATCTCGTCGCCATGACCCATGGCTCGCAGCGTCGCCAGGAGCTCCGGGCCCAAAAGCGGGTTAATTCCTTTCAGCATCAGGCAAGCTCCTTGAACAGCACGTTCGTATCGATGAGATAGCGGGAAAAAAGCGGCAGGCTGGCGCCGCCGATGNNCGATGCGCTCGCGCACCCACCCGGGAAAGCCGCCGTCGATCACGGCCGCATTGAAATCGATGATCGAGGCGGCGGAAACGATCGCCTGGGCAAGGGCCGCGGCCGTCAGCTGTATCCAGGTTTCCAGCGGTTCGCCGAAATCGATCCATTCATCCGCCGAATACCAGAGCGGTTTCGGATCGATCCCTTTTTCACGCAGGAGATTTTCAAGCACGAAGATCGAGGCGATCTTCAAAAGCTGCTGCGGCTTGCCGTTCCTGTCGGACACCTGCAGCGGACCGACGGCACCCGCCGTGCCGGTGCTGCCGGAAAA
>UCJH01000067.1 GCA_900472785.1 Hyphomicrobiales bacterium
GGTTTTACCGTTATGGCACGATCCGGTTTCTGGACGGTGCTGCTGCCGGGCAGATGGCCGATGTCGAAAATCATGTCTCGAACGCGGGCGAGGTGACGGTGTCGCTATGGCTGCCGCCGGCGGTGCCGGTCGCCGTCGGCGACACGTTCGAAATCCGGGCCGGCTGCGACAAGAGTTTTGCCACCTGCGCTGACAAGTTTTCCAACCGGCTGAACTTTCAAGGCTTTCCGCATATGCCGGGAACGGACTTCGCCTTCGGCTATGCCGATGGCGACAGCGTGCATGACGGGCGGGCGCTCTATGACTGACAGTCGGGCGGCTCGGGACAAATTTTTGAGTTCAAGGGCAAAAACCCCTCCCCAGCCCTCCCCACAGGGGGGAGGGAGCGCCGCGGTCATCGGCGCCGAGCCCGGGCTCCCGCCTGGAATAGATCCCGGTAACAGGGTGCTTTCCGAGAAGGTGCTCGCTTCCGCGCGGAGCTGGATAGGGACGCCCTACCGGCATCAGGGGAGCCTGAACGGCGTCGGCTGCGATTGCCTGGGGCTGGTGCGCGGTGTCTGGCGCGATCTCTACGGAGCCGAGCCGGAACTGCCGCCGGCCTACCAGCCGGACTGGGCCGAGCGCAGCGCGGGTGACGCGCTGATGGCGGCGGCGATACGGCATTTCGGGCCGGCCCTGCCGCGCGAAGACATGGAAAGCGGCGATCTCCTGCTGTTCCGCTGGCGTCCCGACATGCCGGCCAAACATGCGGGTATCCTGAGCACGCCTGACCGCTTCATCCATGCCTACGAGCAGGCGGCGGTCATCGAATCGGCCCTTGTGCCGTCCTGGCGGCGGCGGATCGCCGGCGTTTTCCGGTTTCCGAACCGGTTCTAGAACTCCCTGGGAGCAGATCATGGCAACCATTCTCCTGCAGGCGGCCGGTGCCGCGCTCGGCAGCGTCTTCGGTCCTGTCGGCGCGGTGTTGGGCCGGGCTGCCGGCGCACTCGCCGGATCGGCGATCGACCGCTCGATCATCAACGGTCTGACGACAGTCAGGGGCGCGCGGCTGGGGGATGCCCGCATTCCCGGCGCCGACGAGGGGACGGCGATCACCCGCGCCTACGGCACGGTGCGGATCGGCGGCACGCTGATCTGGGCAACGCGCTTCGAGGAGGAGGTGCGCGTCGAGCGGCAGGGCGGCAAGGCGAGCGGGCCGCGGGTGGAGACCTTTCGCTACTACGCCAATTTTGCGCTCGGCATCTGCCAGGGCGAGATCGCCCATGTGCGCAGGGTCTGGGCGGACGGCCAGGAACTCGATCTGACCGGCATCGAGATGCGCATATACAAAGGCACGCAGGTGCAGATGCCGGACCCGCTGATCGAGGCCAAGCAAGGAACGGGCAACGCGCCTGCCTATCGCGGGCTTGCCTATGCGGTGTTCGAGCGCTTTCCGCTCGATGCCTATGGCAATCGTATCCCCGTCATCCAGTTCGAGGTCCTGCGGACGGTGGGGACGCTGGAAGCCTCGATCCGGGCGGTGACGCTCATTCCCGGATCGAGCGAGCATGGCTACGATCCGATGGTCGTCACCGAGCGCACCGGCGCCGGTGAAAGCCGACGGATCAACCGCAACGTCTTTCATGGGGCATCGGACTGGGAAGCGTCCATCGACGAACTGCAGGCGCTTTGCCCCAACCTCGAGCGGGTGGCGCTGGTCGTTTCCTGGTTCGGAACGGACCTTAGGGCCGGGCATTGCCGGATCGTTCCGGGCGTGGAAACGCCGGTGCGGAGCAACGAAAGCAAGGCCTGGTCGGTTTCCGGCTTCTCG
The DNA here is from genome assembly GCA_900472785.1 of Hyphomicrobiales bacterium. GTDB lineage: Bacteria > Pseudomonadota > Alphaproteobacteria > Rhizobiales > Rhizobiaceae > Pararhizobium. The sequence continues at coordinate 1,811 of UCJH01000067.1, forward strand.
CGCGGCGCCGCGCATGCCGTCAGCAGCAATGGCGGCGGCCCGGCTTACGGCGGGACGCCGAGCGACGCGAGCGTGGTGGCCGCGATCGCCGACCTCAAGGCGCGGGGGCTCAAGGTCTATCTCTATCCCTTCGTGATGATGGATGTGGCGGAAGGCAATACGTTGCCCAATCCCTATGGCGGCACGGGCCAGCCGGCCTATCCCTGGCGCGGGCGCATCACCTGCCATCCGGCGACGGGACAGCCGGGCAGCGCGGACAGGACGACCGCAGCCCGCACGCAGATCGCGGCCTTTTGCGGCGCGGCGGCGCCGGGCGATTTTTCGGTTTCGGGTACAAGCGTCACGTCCGGCACGGGAGACGAGGGATATCGGCGGCTGATCCTGCATTATGCGCTGCTGGCGCAGGCCGCAGGCGGTGTCGATGGTTTCATCATTGCCTCGGAACTGCGCGGGCTGACGCGGCTTCGCGACGGCGCCAGGGCCTTTCCCTTCGTCGAGCAGCTGGTTGCGCTGGCGGGCGAGGTGCGGGGCATCCTCGGCGCGGCAACGAAGCTCACCTATGGCGCCGACTGGAGTGAGTATTTCGGATATCACCCGACCGACGGCTCCGGCGAGGTGCACTACAATCTCGACCCGCTCTGGGCGAGCGCCGCCATCGACGCGGTGGGCATCGACAACTATATGCCGTTGGCGGACTGGCGCGACGGCGACATGGAAGACGGCAACCCGGACGGGTTTCGCCTTGCCGAGGATGGTGCGGCGATGCGCGGCATGGTTCTCTCCGGCGAAGGATACGATTGGTACTATGCCAGCGATTCCGACCGCAGGGACCGTCTTCGAACGCCGATCACGGATGGGCTGGCGGGAAAGCCCTGGGTCTATCGCGTCAAGGATCTTTCAAACTGGTGGAGCGAGCCGCATCGTGACCGCATCGGCGGCGTGGAACTGACGAGCCCGACCGCCTGGGTTCCGGGGTCGAAGCCGATCTGGTTCACCGAAGCCGGCTGCCCGGCGATCGACAAGGGGGCGAACCAGCCGAACGTCTTCACCGATCCGAAATCCTCGGAGACGGCGGCGCCGTATTTTTCCGGCGGCGGGCGCAGCGACGCGATGCAGCGTGCCTTTCTGGACGCGCTGCTTGGGTTCTGGTCAGCAGCGGAAGCGCCCGGCTGCGTCGATCCGGACCACATCTTCATCTGGACCTGGGATGCGCGGCCATTGCCGGCCTTTCCGGAGGATACCGAACTCTGGTCCGACGGCGGCAACTGGCAGGCCGGCCACTGGCTGAACGGGCGGCTGGGGACCGGCACGGCGGGTGACGTGATCCGCGCCGTCCTTTCCGATCACGGTTTCGTGGCTGCGGATACGGCCAGCGTCGGCGGTGATCTCGGTGGTTACGTGCAGGCGGAGCAGGGCGCGGCCCGGGATGTGCTGGAGCCGCTGATGGCGGCCCTGCAGATCGATGCCGTCGAGGAAGGGGCTGTGTTGCGCTTTCGCTCGCGGATGCGGCTGGCGGCAAAGGCCGCACCGATTTCGGTGCTGGCCGATCTGGACGATGGGGCGTTGGTCGAGGCGGTGCGCGGCCATGACAGCGACTATGCCGGCGCGGCCATTCTCGACCATTTCGACACCGGCAAGGACTACGAGAAAACAACCGCGCGGTCTCGAAGCACCGCGACGGGCAATGACCGGGTTTTGCGGCTTTCCCTGTCGGGCGTGCTGCACGAAGGCGCGGCGATGGCGGCGGTCAAGGACGGATTGAGGGACCATCAGGCGGCACGGCGAAGCGTGCTGTTCTCGCTGTCTCCGGCCGAAATTGCGCTGGAGCCCGGTGACGTCGTGACGTTCGACGACGGGCCGGACGGTTCCTTCCTGATCACCCGGATAGAGGACGGCGCGGCGCGCAACGTCGAGGCCCGCGGTTTCGTACCTTCCGGTGGAAACGGCGCGCCGGTCTCGCCGGGCAAGAGCCGACCGCGGCGGCATGTCTCCGATGGCTTCGATCCCGTCCTGCATCTCATGGATCTGCCGCAATACGAGGCGGGCGATGCCGCCGGCTTCGCGCGCGCCGCGGTGTTTTCGCGGCCCTGGCATACGGTTCTGCTGTCATCCTCGGCAGGGGTGGACGGATACCGGCCGCGGGCTCGTCTGGATCAGCCGGCACAGACCGGCATACTGGCGCAGGCGCTCTCGCCCGGTGTCAGCGGGCGTTTCGATCCGGCGGGAGCCGTCGTACTTGACCTGCATTTCGGCGGGCTTTCCTCGGCATCTCCGGTTGCTGTGCTCAATGGCCAGAACCGGATTGCCGTGCGGTCGCAAAACGGGACCTGGGAGGTGATCGGCTATCGTGCGGCACAAGAGATTTCAGCCGGACGCTGGTCTCTCTCCGGCCTGTTGCGCGGATTGCACGGAACCGAAGATGCCATGATGGCCGGCGCCTTGCCGGGTGCCGCGACGGTCGTGCTCAATTCAGCGGTCAAGGCGCTGGGGCTGACCAGCGGCGAGGCCGGGCTGGCGATGAACTGGATCGCCGAAACCGCCGGGCAGCCGACGGCGTCGGTCGGGCCATTTGCTTTTACGGGCGGATTGCGCGCCGAGACGCCGATCGCGCCCGTGCACCTGAAGGCGCGACGGGAGGACACCGGCGCCATCCGCTTTTCTTGGACGAGGCGTGCACGGCGCGATGCCGATCACTGGCTGGACGGCGATATCGCGCTGGATGAGCCGCAGGAACGCTACCGGATCGACATTCTCGACGGGGCCGCGATCAAGCGCAGCGCCGAGGTTTTTCAAGCGGACTATCTCTACCCCGCCAGCGCCGAGCTAGCCGATTTCGGGATTGCCCAGACGGCGCTCTCGATCCGCGTGCGGCAAGTCGGCGCGAAGGTGGCAAACGGCCTTGCCGCCTCGGCGGTGCTGGCCATCGATTAATCATCCAAGACAGGAGAAGGACATGATCGAGTTGAAAAGCTGGTATTCCTCGAAAACCGTGTGGGGCGCCGCGATTGTGATTGTCGCATCCTGCGCCAATCTTTTCGGCTTGGAGATCAGCGCTGGCGATCAGCATGATCTCACGGAGAACCTTTCTGCGATCGTTGCGGCTGCAGGCGGAATCATCGCGATCTGGGGCCGTATTTCGGCCAGCAAACGATTGCGCTGACGTGCTGCGAAATGTTGCTGCGGCGGACATTCATTTGCCATTCAGACTGGATCGGCTATTGATTTCATCCAGATACTTCCCAGGTCGAAAGTGCTTTCATGTCCTCACCACTGATCATAGCAACGCTTGCAGCGGGCCTAGCCGGATTCGCACCGCCAGCGATTGATGTGCCATCGATGGTTGTCGCGGTGGACGGCGATTGCGGCCAGGCGGCAGCCCAGGTGGTGGCGGAGACCGGCGGTGAACTGCTCTCGGCCCAGCCGACGGGCGACGGCAAATGCGTCGTCACGGTGCTGATCCCCGGCAATGGCGGGCGGCCGAAAAAGGTGACTGTGCGCGTTCCGATGTAGTAAACCCGGCAAGCCGCGAACAATACCAAGGGAGATCGGACTTTCATGCGCATTCTGGTGGTCGAAGACGACGTCAATCTCAACCGGCAGCTGACCGATACGCTGAAGGAAGCCGGTTATGTCGTCGACCAAGCCTTCGATGGCGAAGAAGGCCACTATCTCGGCGAGGGCGAACCCTATGATGCGGTGATCCTCGATATCGGCCTGCCGGAAATGGATGGCATCACCGTGCTGGAAAAATGGCGCGGCGCCGGGAAGGTCATGCCGGTGCTGATTCTGACCGCGCGCGATCGATGGAGCGACAAGGTTGCCGGCATTGATGCCGGCGCCGACGACTATGTGACGAAGCCGTTCCATGTCGAGGAAGTGCTGGCCCGCATCCGGGCGCTGATCCGCCGCGCAGCCGGTCATGCCAGCTCGGAAATCGTCTGCGGCCCGGTGCGCCTCGACACCAAGGGCTCGAAGGCGCTCGTCGACGGCGTGGCGCTGAAACTCACCTCGCACGAATTCCGGCTGCTTTCCTACCTGATGCACCATATGGGGCAGGTGGTGTCGCGCACAGAGCTGGTCGAACACATGTACGACCAGGATTTCGACCGTGATTCCAATACGATCGAGGTTTTCGTCGGTCGGTTGCGCAAGAAGATCGGCAACGACCTGATCGAGACGGTGCGCGGCCTCGGCTATCGGATGCAGGCGCCGGGTGCTGCCAGCGCGACATCGAAATCCTAACCCGCATGCGCGGTCGGGCGGACGCAATCGTGAAGAGTATGGCAGCGGGTGGCGGTTTCCGGAGCTGCCCGGCCATCGTTTCAAAGCGCGTCAGTGGCGGTTTTAGCCGATGAGCGTGCGACCGCAATCCCTGACCGCCCGCGTTCTTCTCGTTTCGACCATATGGGCGGTGCTGGCCCTCGTCGTCATCGGCATCGTCATCTCGACACTGTACCGACAGGGCTCCGAGCGTGGTTTCCAAGACCTGCTGCGCGCCCAGCTCTACAATGTCATCAATTCCATTTCGGTGAACGATACCACGGTGCTTGCCGGTAGCCCGCAACTGGGCGACCTCCGGTTTTCGCAGCCGCAAACCGGCTGGTACTGGATCGTTGAGCCGATCGGCGAATTTAATACGCCGCCCCTGGTCTCCACTTCGCTTGGATCCGGCAAGCTGCCGATCGCCAGCGTCGACGAGGTGCCCTTCGACATACGCTACGAGCGTTTCTATACGACGGCCGATTCCTTCGGCAATCTGGTGGAAGTGGCCGAAACGGAAGTGGTTCTCGACATTCAGGGCCACACCGCGCGCTTTCGCGTGGCCGGCAACCGCGACGTGCTCGAGGCCGACATCAACGATTTCAACCGCAATCTCTACATTGCCCTGGCCATCTTCGGCCTCGGCGGCCTCGGCATGAATGCGCTGGCCATTCTGTTCGGACTTCGGCCGCTCGATCAGGCACGCCGGTCGCTGGAGAAGGTGCGTGGCGGCGAAAGCGAACGCCTCGACGGGGAATTTCCGCGCGAGATCCAGCCTCTGGCGAGCGAGGTCAACGCGCTGATCGACAGCAACCGCCGCATCATCGAACGCGCGCGCATGCAGGTCGGCAATCTCGCGCATTCGCTGAAGACCCCGATTGCCGTGCTTCTCAACGAATCCCGCGTGCTGGACGCCCCGCATGGCGATCTCGTAAAGGCGCAGGCCGATGCGATGCAAATGCAGGTGCAGTCCTATCTCAATCGCGCCCGGATCGCCGCACAGCGCGAATCGGTGCTAGCGCGCACGGAGGTCGAACCGGTGCTGGAACGGCTGGTGCGCGTGATGCGCCGGCTGCATGCCGACAAGACCTTCGTTCTGTCCGTCTCGCCGCCGGGACTGGTGCTCGCTATGGAACAGCAGGACGTCGAGGAAACGGTCGGCAACCTTCTCGACAATGCGGCCCGGTATGCCACCTCGACTGTGCTCCTCACTGCCCATGTCGCCGCGGAGGGAACGCAGGGCCTCGATCCCGGTCGCCGCCAATGGATTACGCTCGAGGTCGAAGACGACGGCCCGGGGCTTGAGCCGGAGCAGATTGCTGTTGCGATCAAGCGCGGCAAGCGGCTCGACGAAAGCAAGCCGGGCACGGGGCTCGGCCTTTCGATCGTCAGCGAGATCGCCGGCGAATATCACGGCACGCTGGGGCTGTCCCGCGGCGAAAAGGGCGGGTTAAAGGCCCTGCTCGTGCTGCCGGCCGTTTCATGACGGTTGGGGGCGTGTCTTTTTTGACAGGGTGTGCGGCAAAATCGCAATCACAGGCCGCTTTGCGACGGCTTTTGTTGCCTGTCGCGACGGGGAATGTAAAAAGATAGTCGGCCATGGAATCGAAGCGGCATCATTGCCGCCGGACGCCGGGTCCGAATGAAGCCGCGAAATCTGGATAGCCCCGACGATGATGAATACGACGTCCAAGACATGCACCTCCATCCGGATCGCCGCGTTGATGATCTCCGGCGTGGTCCTGCTGTCCGGCTGCGGCTCCACGTCCGGCCAGAGGACGAAGCTTGCCGGCGGCCTGATCGGTTCCTCGCAGAAGCCGAATGCTTCGGCCCCGCTGATCGCGGCGCTGGGTGGCGGGGTGATCGGGCGGGATGCGGGACTTGCCATCAGCAAGGCCGATCGTCAAAGGGCGCTTGAAGCGGAATACAGGGCGCTGGAAGCTGCCCCGGGCGGCCAGCCCGTCACATGGGAGGGGTCCGGCGTCACCGGCGCGGTGGTTGCAGCGGCTCCCTATCAGGTCGGATCCCAGAACTGCCGGCAATACAGCCATACGGTAACGATCAAGGGGCAGCAGACGGTGGCGCGCGGGGCTGCCTGCCGCAACGCCGATGGCACCTGGACGCCGCTCAACTGAATATCGGCGCGCGCTGGTCCGTTCCAAACCTATTGCGGCGAAACGCCTCAAATTTTCGGCATTGCCGGTTTTCGAGTTGGAATGCGGCGTCCCGCATAGTAATTGAGCAAACATGCTGTTCTGGATTCTTGTTGCCATCCTGACGGCGGCGGTTGCCGTCGTTCTGCTGTTGCCGCTGCTGCGTGCGAATGCGCGTGCCGAGGCGCCTCGAAGCCATGACGTGGAAGTCTATCGCGACCAGCTGGATGAACTGACGCGTGACGAGAAGGCTGGACTGATTTCCGGCGATGATGCCGAATTCGCCCGTGCCGAAGTGGCCCGCCGGCTGCTGGCGGCCAGCGACGCGGTAAAAACATCCGAAACACGGACGTCCTCGCGGCGCGTCAACCGGCTGGCGCAGCTTTGCATCATTGTTTTCCTGCCGGCTCTGGGGCTCTGTCTCTACCTGACGACCGGTCGTCCGGACGTGCCGGATGCGCCGCTTTCGGCACGCCTTGCCAATCCCGGCGACGACCCCAACATCCTCATTGCTCAAGCCGAGCAGAAGCTTGCGAAAAATCCGGAGGATGGCGCCGGGTGGGATCTTCTGGCTCCGATCTATTATCGTACCGGCCGGATCGAGGACGCAGCCGTTGCCTTCGACCGGGCAATCCGGTTGCTTGGGCCGACGCCGACGCGGCTCGGCGGCTATGCCGAGAGCCTGATCGCCCTGTCCGGTGGATTGATCACCACGGACGCGCAAACCGCGTTGCAGAAGCTGCTTGTGCTCCAGCCGAACGATCCGCGGGCCGAATTCTACCTCGCCTTGGCGCTGAAGCAGGACGGCAAGAAGGACGAGGCACTGGCCGCGTTCAACACGCTTGTCGCGCAATCGCCGAAGGATGCGCCCTGGCTGCCGCTGGTCAACGAACATATCGCCGGCCTGAAGGACGGAGCAGCGACACCGGATACAGGTCGGCAGGCAGCCGAATCCGCTCCCGGAAATCCGACATCCGACGATATTGCCGCCGCCGAGACCATGTCTGCCGGTGACCGGCGGACGATGATCCAGGGCATGGTCGACAGCCTGTCCGGCAAGCTCAAGGAAGATCCGGCCAATTTCGAGGGCTGGATGCGGCTGGTGCGCTCCTATTCGGTGCTCGACCAGAAGGACAAGGCGGCGGATGCGCTGAAACAGGGACTTGCCGCCTTTCCGGCAAGCGGTGCCGAGGGCAAACAATTGCTGGCGCTCGCCGCCGAACTCGGCCTGAAGCCGGCGGGAGAGACCAAATGAGCCGCAAGCAGAAGCGTTTGGCGATCATCGGCGGCGGGGTGGGTTTTCTGCTGGCCGCCGTGCTTCTGGTGATGTTCGCCTTCAGTCAGGCGGTGGCCTATTTCTACATGCCGGCCGATCTGCAAAAGACCCAGATTCCACCGGAGACGCGCATCCGTCTCGGCGGGCTGGTCGCGGAAGGCTCGGTCAAGCGCGGGCAGGGCTCGACCGTCAATTTTGCGGTCACGGATTCGATCGGCACGGTCAAGGTGACCTATACCGGGATTCTGCCGGACCTGTTCCGCGAAGGGCAGGGCGTGGTGACCGAAGGCAAGTTCGTTTCCGGCAACCCGGATTTCGTTGCCGACACGGTGCTTGCCAAGCATGATGAGAACTACATGCCGAAAGATGTTGCCGACAGGCTGAAGGAGCAGGGCGTGTGGAAGGGCGAGGAAGCGGCCAAATGATCATCGAGCTTGGACATTATGCCCTGGTGCTGGCCTTGGCGACGTCGATCCTGCAGTCGCTGCTGCCGATCTTCGGTGCCTTGCGCGGCGACCGCTCGCTGATGCAGGTCGGCACCACAGCAGCGCTGGCGACATTCGGGCTGGTCGCGGTGTCGTTCGCCGTGCTCACATATGCCCATGTCACATCCGATTTCTCGGTGCAAAATGTCTGGGAAAATTCGCATTCGCTTATCCCGCTGATCTATAAATATTCCGGTGTCTGGGGCAACCATGAAGGATCCATGCTGCTCTGGATGCTGATCCTGACCTTCTTTTCGGCGCTTGTCGCGACCTTCGGGCGAAACCTGCCGGAGACGCTGAAAGCCAATGTCCTTTCGGTGCAGGCATGGATCGCCACGGCCTTTTGCCTTTTCATCCTGTTGACCTCCAATCCCTTTGCGCGCCTGCTGCCAGCTCCGGGCGACGGCAAGGACCTCAACCCCGTGTTGCAGGATATCGGGCTGGCGATCCATCCGCCGCTGCTCTATCTCGGCTATGTCGGTTTCTCGGTCTGTTTTTCGTTTGCGGTTGCAGCGCTCATCGAGGGTCGCATCGATGCAGCCTGGGCGCGCTGGGTTCGGCCCTGGGCGCTGGCCGCCTGGACGTGCCTGACCGCCGGGATTTCGATGGGTTCCTACTGGGCCTATTACGAGCTCGGCTGGGGCGGCTGGTGGTTCTGGGATCCCGTCGAAAATGCATCCTTCATGCCGTGGCTTGCCGGCACGGCGCTCCTGCATTCGGCGCTCGTGATGGAAAAACGCGAGGCGCTGAAAATCTGGACGGTGCTTCTGGCGATCATGACCTTCTCGATGTCGCTGCTCGGCACCTTCCTCGTGCGCTCCGGCGTTCTCACATCCGTACACGCCTTCGCCACCGATCCGACGCGCGGCGTCTTCATTCTCGCGATCCTCGTCTTCTTCATTGGTGGCGCATTGTCGCTGTTTGCATTCCGGGCGACACACCTGAAGGCGGGCGGCCTGTTCGCGCCGATCTCGCGTGAAGGCGCACTGGTTTTCAACAACCTGATCCTGACAACCGCTGCGGCGACGGTTCTGACGGGGACGCTCTATCCGCTGGTGCTCGAGGCGCTGACCGGCTCGAAGATTTCCGTCGGCCCGCCTTTCTTCAACATGACCTTCGGACTGCTGATGCTGCCGCTGTTGCTGGCCGTTCCGTTCGGGCCATTGCTCGCCTGGAAGCGTGGCGATCTCTTCGGAGCGGGGCAGAGGCTGTTCGCGGCCGTCGGCATCGGTCTATTGATCGGCGGCATCGTCTATTATGTCGAGCATGGCGGCCCGATCATGGCCCTGTTCGGCATTGCGCTCGGCGTCTATCTGATTGCCGGTTCGCTGACGGACCTCGCCTTGCGGGCCGGGCTTGGCAAGGTTTCCGGTTCGGTTGCATTCCGTCGCCTGAAAGGCCTCCCGCGCTCGGCTTTCGGGACATCGCTTGCCCATATGGGGCTGGGCGTGACGCTGATCGGCATTGTCGCCGTCACCGCATTCGAAACCGAGCATGTCGTCGAGATGAAGCCCGGAATGACGACGGAAGCTGGCGGCTATACGCTGCGTTTCGACGGGATGCGGCAGAGCAACGGCCCGAACTATACCGAGGACTCCGGGCACTTCACCGTGAGCATCGGCGGCGTCAACGTGACGGAAATGTGGTCGTCGAAACGACTCTATACCGCGCGGCGGATGCCGACGACGGAAGCGGGCATCCGCAGTTTCGGCGCAAGCCAGCTCTACGTTTCCCTCGGTGACGCCATGGCGGACGGCGGCGTGGTCGTGCGGATCTGGTGGAAACCTTTCATCCTCTGCATCTGGGGCGGCACGCTGTTTATGATCGCCGGCGGTGTCGTTTCGCTCAGCGACCGTCGACTTCGGGTCGGCGCACCATCGCGGGCGAAAAAACCGAAGAAGCTTGTGCTGGAGCCGGCGGAATGATCCGGCGGGTTCTGCTCGTCCTGATGCTGTTGTTTTCGGCGATGCCGGCTTTTGCCGTCAATCCAGGCGAAGTCCTGTCCGATCCCGCTCTCGAAGCGCGGGCGCGAGCGCTTTCGGCGCAACTGCGCTGCATGGTCTGCCAGAACCAGTCGATCGACGATTCCAATGCCGAGCTTGCGAAGGACCTGCGTGTCCTGGTGCGTGAGCGGATCAAGGACGGTGACAGCGATCAGGCGGTGATCGATTATGTCGTTTCGCGCTATGGCGAGTTCGTGCTGCTCAATCCCCGGTTCGAAACCAAAACGCTTCTGCTATGGGGGGCTCCCCTCGTGCTGCTGCTTGCAGGGGCTGCGGCAATGTCTGTCGCGGCAAGGCGCCGGAACGGGAAGGCGACGGGAACCGCGCTGTCGGCAGATGAACGTGCAAGACTGGAGCGGGTTTTGAACGATCAGGCCTGAGAACCCATTCGGCAATTATCTCCCGTTTTCAACTGTCCGCCAAACATTACCAATTGTTCATGTGGCGGACACAAGTCCGTAAGGTGCGTTCGACTATTGCTGTCTCATCGGCTGTTCCTCCAGCGCAGCCAGACATTGAGAGAAAAGGCAAATCGGATGTTCAAGAACCAATCATTGCGCCCCTCCCTGAAGACTGTTTTGAAAACCACGACCGTCGCGGGCCTCGCGGCTGTCATGCTCTCCACAGGCATCCCCGCTGCCGTCACCCATTCCTTTGCCGCTGCCGTGAAGATCGAAGCGCCGCAGGTTCCAAGTTTCGCCAATGTCGTCGACGCTGTTTCGCCGGCTGTCGTTTCCGTCCGCGTCCAGTCGCGTGCCAACCCGGTTTCCGACGATGCCAGCAACGGCTTCAGCTTTGATTTCGGCGGCCGCGGTCTCGACGAACTGCCGGATGACCACCCTCTGAAGCGATTCTTCAAGGAATTCGGTGGCCCGAACGGACCGGATGGCGACAAGCGCGCGGAACGTGGCCAGGAGCCGCGTGGCGGCAAGCGCGGCGAAGGGCGCCTGCACCCGACGTCGCAGGGCTCGGGCTTCTTCATCTCCGAAGACGGCTATCTCGTCACCAACAACCACGTCGTTTCCGATGGCTCCGCCTTCAGCGTGATCCTCAATGACGGCACCGAGCTCGACGCCAAGCTCGTCGGCAAGGACAGCCGGACCGATCTCGCCGTGCTGAAGGTCGATGACAAGCGCAAGTTTGCCTATGTCGGCTTTGCAGACGACAGCAAGGTGCGCGTCGGCGACTGGGTCGTCGCGGTCGGCAACCCGTTCGGCCTTGGCGGCACGGTTACCGCCGGCATCGTCTCGGCACGCGGGCGCGATATCGGTTCGGGCCCCTATGACGACTACCTGCAGGTCGATGCGGCCGTGAACCGCGGCAACTCCGGCGGTCCGACCTTTAACCTCAGCGGCGAAGTCGTCGGCATCAACACGGCGATCTTCTCGCCTTCGGGCGGCAATGTCGGCATCGCCTTCGCCATTCCGGCGTCCGTTGCCAAGGGTGTCGTTCAGGACCTGATGAAGGACGGCGAGGTTTCCCGCGGCTGGCTCGGCGTACAGATCCAGCCGGTCGACAAGGACGTCGCCGAATCGCTCGGTCTCGCAGAGGCGGGCGGTGCCCTGGTCGTCCAGCCGCAGGCCGGATCGCCGGGTGAAAAGGCCGGCATCAAGAAGGGTGACGTCGTCACTGCCGTCAATGGCGATCTCATCAAGGGGCCGCGCGAGCTTGCCCGCATGATCGCTGACATGCGTCCGGGCAGCACGGCCGAGGTCACGCTCTGGCGCAACGGCAAGTCGGAAACGGTGAAGCTTGAAATCGGCACCTTGCCGGAAGACAAACAGGCTTCGGCCGGCGCCGACCAGACGCAGCCCGAGGAAACGCAGCCCTCCAGCGAGAAGGCACTGGCTGACCTCGGCGTCACCGTTTCACCTGCCGAAGACGGCACCGGCGTAACGATCTCCGCCGTCGATCCGGACTCTGATGCCAGCGACCGCGGCATCAAGGAAGGCGAAAAGATCGTCTCGGTCAACAATCAGGAGGTCAAGTCCGCTGACGACATCCTGAAGGTGCTGGACAACGCCCGCAAGGACGGACGCACCAAGGCCCTGTTCCAGATCGAAGCCGAATCCGGCAGCCGCTTCGTGGCGCTGCCGATCAACCAGGGCTGATCGCGGTCCTGACTGATGACTGACAGAACGCCGCGAAATCCCCGATTTCGCGGCGTTCTGCATTCAAGCCATGGATGCTGTCCCGATCGGGCCAGCGCATCCCAGGCAAACAGGTTGTGAAAGGCAGGGGTCCCGGATTATGGTCACGCGCATGAAGATTCTGATTATCGAGGACGATCTTGAGGCCGCGGCCTATTTGGCGAAGGCCTTCCGCGAGGCCGGCATCGTGTCCGACCATGCCAGCGATGGCGAAAGCGGCCTGTTCATGGCCAGCGAGAACAGCTACGACGTTCTGGTCATCGACCGCATGCTGCCGCGGCGCGACGGACTTTCGGTGATCACCGAACTGCGGCGCAAGGCCATTCATACGCCGGTCCTCATTCTGTCCGCGCTCGGCCAGGTGGATGATCGGGTGACCGGGCTTCGCGCCGGCGGCGACGACTATCTCCCGAAACCGTACGCGTTCAACGAGCTTCTTGCCCGCGTCGAGGTTCTCGGACGCCGCAAGGGCGCGCCGGAACAGGACATGGCCTACCGGGTCGGCGATCTCGAGCTTGACCGGCTCTCCCATTCGGTGCGGCGCCAGGGCAAGGAAATACCGCTTCAGCCGCGGGAATTCCGCCTGCTGGAATATCTGATGAAGAATGCCGGCCAGGTCGTGACGCGGACCATGCTGCTCGAAAATGTCTGGGACTACCACTTCGACCCGCAGACCAATGTCATCGACGTGCATGTCTCGCGGCTGCGCTCGAAAATCGAGAAGGATTATGACCAGCCGCTGCTGCGCACGGTGCGCGGCGCCGGCTACATGATCAAGGACGAAGCGGGCAAGGGGGACGGGCGTCCCGACCCATGAGCAGATTGCGTGTCCTCTTCCGCACCACCGCGGTGCGTCTTTCGGCGCTCTATCTCATCCTGTTTTCCCTGTGCGCCGCTTTCCTGGTCTTTTATGTCACGGCGATGTCGCAGCGGCTGCTGGAGCAGCAGACCAAGGATGCCGTCGTCGCCGAAGTGACGCAGATCGAAGGCGTCTACGATCGCGCCGGCGTCAACGGACTGCTGCGCACGCTGGAGAGGCGGGCGCGCCAGCCGGGCGCCAATCTCTACGTGATCGCCGGGCCGACCGGGGAAATTCTTGCCGGCAATGTCGCCTCGCTCCAGCCGGGCCTGCTCGACAAGGAGGGTTGGACCGAGCAGGCTTTCCGGTATCAGCGCTATACCGACGAAAGCCGCAAGGACAGCCATATCGCGCTTGCCCATGTCTTCGTGCTGTCGAACGGCTTGCGGGTCCTGGTCGGCCGCGACCTGCAGGAGCCGGAAAAATTCCGGGTGCTGGTTCGCCAGGCACTGATGGTCGCGCTCGGCATCATGGGGCTGGGTGCGCTGATCATCTGGTTCGCCATCGGCCGCAATGCGCTCAAGCGCATCGACCGGATGTCGGACGCAAGCACAAAGATCATGGCGGGCGATCTTTCGCAGCGCCTGCCGATGAGCGGCTCGGGCGACGAATTCGACCGGTTGTCGGAATCGCTGAATGCCATGCTGGGACGGATCGAGAAGCTGAACGAAGGACTGCGGCAGGTCTCCGACAACATCGCTCACGATCTGAAGACGCCGCTGACGCGGCTGCGCAACAAGGCGGAGGCTGCCCTTGCGCACAAGGCGAGCAATGCCGGCTATCGTGCCTCGCTCGAAGAGATCATTGGCGAATCGGATCAGCTGATCCGCACCTTCAATGCGCTCCTGATGATTTCCCGTGTCGAGGCCGGAGCGGCTGCGGCCGAAATGAGCGATGTCGATCTGTCGCGCAGCGTTGCGGATTGCGTCGAGCTCTACGAACCGGTCGCGGAGGACGAGGCCTTGAGGATCGAGGCCGATGTGCCGGCGGATGTCCACGTGAGCGGCAACCGCGAACTGATCGGTCAGGCGCTCGGCAACCTCATCGACAATGCCATCAAATATGCGCACGGCGCGGACAATCCGCGGATCGGGGTCCGGCTCGAGCGCCGCGACCAGTCGATTGTCGTTTCGGTTACGGATAACGGACCGGGCGTGCCGAGGGAAAAACGCGGCGACGTGGTCCAGCGCTTCGTTCGCCTCGATGAAAGCCGCAGCAAGCCGGGAACGGGCCTCGGCCTGTCCTTGGTCGAGGCCGTCATGGAGATGCATCACGGCACGCTGGAACTGGGCGATACCAATCCTGAGGCGGAAAACAATCGTGGTTTGACGACCAGCATGGTTTTCCCCGCGGCTGCCGACTGATAGACCTTCCCTGAGGACGGCAGGAGGGGTTTCGTGGACACGAATACGCGGCGTTTGTCGGAGATCGAAGCGAACCCGCTTCGCCCATCCAGCCAGACCGAAATGAAATCGGTTCTTTCCGATCTCAAGGACATGGCGAAAACGCATGCGGCGATCGCCGAATTGCTTGGCTCCGAAAGTGTGCTTCGGGACTTCATCATGTCCGCCTTTTCGCTGTCGCCGTTCCTGCGGGACTGTGCCGTCAGCAGGCCCGATCTTCTGGTTCGCGCGCTCGGCGAGCCGGTCGTTTCGCTGATCTCGACCTGCATCGAGGCTGCGCGGAACGCCTGGAAAAGCGAAGAGCCGGGCAAGCCGGTCACCGACGCGCAGATCATGACGCGGCTGCGGGTCGCCAAGCGCGAAGTTGCTTTCGTTGCTGCGCTTGCGGATCTGCAGCGGCTGTTCACGGCGCGGGAGACCACGCGCTGGCTGAGCGACTTCGCAGGCGCGGCTGTTTCTGCGGCGTTCGATCATCTGCTTCTCAGCGCCCATGACAGCGGCAAGCTGCTCGTCGCGGATCTAGACAATCCCAGCCAGGCATCCGGTGTCGTGGTTCTCGGCATGGGAAAGCTCGGCGCCTTCGAACTCAATTATTCGTCCGATATCGATCTCGTGGTGTTCTACGATCCGCAGGCGCCGCTGGTTTCGGATCCGGACGATGCTCCGGAAACCTTCGCCCGCCTGCTGCGCCGGCTGATCCGCATCCTGCAGGAGCGCACCGGCGACGGCTATGTTTTCCGCACGGATCTGCGCCTGCGGCCCGATCCCGGTGCCACACCGCTCGCCATCCCCATCGAGGCCGCGATGCTCTACTATGAGAGCCGCGGACAGAACTGGGAACGCGGCGCCTTCATCAAGGCGCGCCCCGTCGGAGGCGATTTCAAAGCCGGCGATGCTTTCCTGCGCGAACTCACGCCCTTCGTCTTCCGAAAATATCTGGATTATGCGGCGATCGCCGACATCCATTCGATCAAGCGGCAGATTCATGCGCATAAGGGACATGGCGAAATTGCGGTGAAGGGCCACAACATTAAGCTCGGTCGCGGCGGCATTCGCGAGATCGAGTTTTTCGTCCAGACGCAGCAGCTGATCGCCGGCGGGCGGACGCCAGAGCTTCGGCTGAAGGCGACGGAGCCGATGCTGCGGGCGCTGGTCACCGCAAAATGGATCGACGAGAAAACCTGCGAGGAATTGATCTCCGCCTACTGGTTTCTGCGCGATATCGAGCACCGGGTGCAGATGGTGCGGGACGAGCAGACCCATGTGCTTCCGACGACGGAAGCGGAGCTGAAGCGCATCGCCTACATGATGGGTTTTGCCGATACGGCTTCGTTTTCAAGCGAGCTGTCGCGGGTACTGAAGACTGTCGAGAAACGCTATGCCCGGCTTTTCGAGCAGGAGGCGCGGCTTTCGACAGAGAGCGGCAATCTGGTCTTTACCGGCCGAAACGACGATCCCGATACACTTGATACGCTGAAAAAGCTCGGTTTCCAGCGGCCGCAGGATATTTCGCGGACAATCCGCACTTGGCACTACGGACGATATCGGGCGACGCAATCGGTCGAAGCCCGTGAGCGGCTAACGGAGCTAACGCCGGAGCTGCTGCGGGTTTTCGGACAGGGAAAGCGCGCGGATGAAGCACTGTTGCGCTTCGACAACTTCATCTCGGGTCTGCCGGCGGGCATCCAGCTGTTTTCGCTGCTCGGCAGCAATCCCGGTCTTTTGTCGCTGATCGTCAGCATCATGTCCTCGGCACCAAGACTGGCGGACATCATTGCCAATCGGCCGCATGTCTTCGACGGCATGCTCGATCCGCGGCTCCTGGCCGAACTCCCGACCCGCGACTATCTGGCAAGCCGCATTGCCGGTTTCGTCGCAGGTTCCCGACACTATGAGGATACGCTCGACCGGCTGCGGATCATCGCCGCCGAGCAGCGGTTCCTGATCGGCATCCGGCTTTTAACCGGCGTCATCAGCGGCGCCCATGCGGGACGGGCATTCACCGATCTGGCCGACCTGATCATCGCCGCGGCGCTCGATGCGGTGCTGGCGGAAGTCGAAGCGACGCACGGACGCTTTCCGGGCGGGCGCGTCGCGGTCGTCGGCATGGGCAAGCTTGGCAGTCACGAGCTGACGGCAGGCTCCGACGTCGACATCATCCTGCTCTACGACTACGACGAGGCGGTTGGGGAGTCCGACGGCGCAAAACCGCTGGATTCCGTGCGCTATTTCACCCGCATCACGCAACGGCTGATCGCCGCCCTGTCGGCACCGACCGCCGAGGGCGTGCTCTACGAGGTCGATATGCGGCTGCGCCCTTCCGGCAACAAGGGGCCGGTCGCGACCCGGATCAATGCCTTTGCCCGCTATCAGCGCGAGGAGGCCTGGACCTGGGAGCACATGGCGCTGACACGGGCGCGACCGATCTGCGGCGATGCCAGCCTGATCGGGCAGGCAACGGCTATCATCGACGAGGTGCTCGCCCAGAAACGTGACCTGTCCAAGGTCGCGGCCGACGTCGCCGAGATGCGGGGCATGATCGACAAGGAGAAGCCACCGAGCGATCTCTGGGATTTCAAGCTCATTCCCGGCGGATTGGTGGATATCGAGTTCATCGCCCAATATCTGGAACTGATCGCGCCGGCGCAAGACCTTCAGATGCCGCCGAGCGGGGCTTCGACGGGAGATGTGCTGAAGATGCTGGGACCGCATGCCCTGCAGGCGAACGATATCGAAACGGTGCTGGAGGCCCTGCAGCTGTTTACCGAACTGTCGCAGGTGGTGCGGCTATGCATCGAGGGTGATTTCGAGCTGAAGGACGCACCGTCCGGGCTGATCGACCTCGTTTGCCGGGCCGGGGACTATCCGGACGTCAAGCTGCTGGAGGCCGATATCCGTCGCCTGTCGAAATCCGTGCGGCGGATTTTCCAGGCGACGGTGAAGGTTTGAGTTTCAGCTGTCTCAGGCGCTGTCGGGGATGCGCACCGAAATGATGGTGCCGATGTTCTCGGCGGAATAGATCTTCATCGCACCACCATGAAGGTTGGTCAGCGATCGGGAAATGGCAAGCCCGAGCCCCGATCCACCCTTGCTCTTGGCATACTGGCTTTGCACCTGCTCAAACGGCTGACCGATCTTTTCAAGCGCCGCGCGCGGAATGCCGATGCCGGTATCGGCAATGGTGAGCGTGACCGCGCCCGAAACCTTGCGGGCTCTGAGCGAAATCTTGCCGCCCTCGTTGGTGAACTTCACCGCATTCGAGAGCAGGTTCAGCAGGACCTGTTTCATCGCGCGCCGGTCGGCATTCATCGTCAGGCCGGAGGAAATCTGCTGATCGACACAGATGTTCTTCTGGACGGCCGGAATGGTGGTGAAGCGCAGCGTTTCCTCGATGAGCGGCGCCAGATCGATCGTTTCGCGCGTGATCTTCATGTGACCCGCTTCGATCTTCGACATATCGAGAATGTCGTTGATGACGTTCAGCAGGTGTTTTCCGCTTTCATGGATGTCACGGGAATATTCATCGTATTTTTCCGAACCGAGCGGCCCGAACATCTGGTTCTGCAGGATTTCCGAAAAGCCGAGAATGGCGTTGAGCGGCGTGCGCAACTCGTGCGACATGTTGGCAAGGAATTCGGACTTTGCCCGGTTGGCGCCTTCTGCCCGTTCCTTTTCCGCCTGATAGTTGGAGTTGGCGACCGACAATTCGGATTTCTGGCGCTCCAGCGTCATGCGCGACGTCGAGAGATCGCCGATCGTCGCCATCAGCCGGCGCTCGGATTCGCGCAGGCGCACCTGATGGCGCTTGAGAAGGGTGATGTCGGTGCCAACAGAAACAAGGCCGCCATCGCGGGTCCGGCGCTCGTTGATTTGCAGCCAGCGCTGGTCGGCGAGCTGTACTTCCGACGTCTGCGAATGGTTGGAGCGATCCGGATCGGCAATGCGTCGTTCGATGATCGGCCGCGCCGCGGCGGCCGCCACGGCCGAGCGCTCGGTGCCGGGCACCAGCGCATCGTCGGGCAGGGCGTAGGCCTGCTGGTAGTGCGTGTTGCACATCACCAGGCGATCGTTCTTGTCCCAGAGCACGAAGGCCTCGGAAGTACATTCGATCGCGTCGGCCAGCCGCTGGTCTGCCTCGGCATACCGTTGTGCAAGGCGATGCTGTTCGGTGACGTCCATGGCGATACCGATCAGATGCATGCGGCCGGAGGACGTCCGGATCAGCTGGGCGCGGGCGCGCAGCCAGACATAGTGGCCATCGGCGTGGCGCATGCGAAAAACCTGGTCGATCTGCTTGACGTCGCCTTTGGCGATCGTGCGGGCGACCTTGTAGATGCCGTTGTCGTCGGGATGCATGAGGCGAGCCGCGTCGCCGAACGACATGACGTTGGTCTGCGGCCCCATGCCGAGCATTTCGTACATGGAGCGCGACCAGAACAGCCGGCGGTTCTTCATGTCGAAATCCCAAAGGCCGCAGCGTCCGCGCGACAGGGCGGTTTCCACGCGCAGGTTGGATTCCGCGAAGATCGCATCGGCGTCGCGCGCCCGTTTCGCCTGGATGTAATAGGCATAGAGGATGACGAGCAGGATCGCCGATATGCCGGCAAACAGCGTGACGTTGAGGGAAACCTCGTCGCGCCAGAGTTTTTCCATCAGGGTAAGCGGCGTGGCGACGAGAACGGTGCCGACGCCATCCGGCATCTGGGTCAGGACGACGACATGTTCCGCGCCGTCAACGAAGGTCCGCATCAGGGTGGAGCGTTCGCCGAAATACTGAAAAGCGGCCACTTCGGGCGCGATGGTGGCGAGCGAGCGGCCGATGTAGCCGATGCCCTTTGCGGAACTTGCAAAAACCTGGCCGCCTTTCTGGACGGCTAGAATGAAGGAGCCCTGGTTGAGCAGGTCAGGGGTCAGATAGGTGGAAAGGCGCTGCTCGACCTCCCAGCGCTGCCCCTTCGCAAACAGCGTTTCGCTGTCGGTTTGGAGTGCTGCGCTCGCGGTTGCGGCTGCCAGCATGGCCGTCTGGCTGTAACCGGATTCCATCCGGCTATACTCGACCATGATTCCGCTGATCCGCGAAATCGCCACCACCATCAGAAATGCGATGATCAGGATCGGTATCGACCGCTTCAACAGCGGCTCCGCCCGCGAGAGGCGCAGTGCTGCCGGTTCCGTGAAAAGCCTCGCGTGCTGGATGACTTCCTTTTCCAGGGCCGAAAAGCCCGGGAATTTCAGTCGCAGCCGTCCGTCGGCTGCGCGTCCCCGCCGCGCGTCCGCCATCTTTGTCAATCTGTCACCCTCTGATGATTCGTCGCGCCGCTCGCTCGAATCTAACCTAATGAATCAATTGTGATTCGCCTTGTCCAGAGGAAAACGTAAAACTTTGTTAACCATTTCTAATCATTGGAAAATGATAGGTGGTTGGTTTTGTCGGTGGAAATCTGACCGGAAAAACCCGGAATTCCGGGTTTTCAACAGGAAAAACGGTGGATTCCGTCTTAACCCTTGAGCATGCGCTCGACAATGTCTCCGACATCCGGGGAGAGCTTTTTCGCCGCCGCGATCTCGCGCAGAGCATTTCGGGCATGCTCCGCCCGGCCTTCTTCCAGCGATCGCCAGGAACGCATGGACGTCAGGATACGGGCGGCGAGCTGCGGATTTCGCGGGTCGATATCGAGAATCTGCTTTGCCAGGAAGCGGTAGCCTTCGCCGTCGGCACGATTGAAGCCGGTCGGATTGGAGAAGGCGAAGGTCCCGACAAGCGCACGCACGCGGTTCGGGTTGTTGCCGTTGAAGAGCGGGTCGCTCATCAGCGCCTTCACGCGGTCCAGCGCGCCCGGGCCTGGAATGGTCGACTGGATCGTGAACCATTTGTCGATGACCAGCGCATTTTCGGCAAAGCGCTGCTTGAAGGTCGCCAGCGCTTTCGCTGTTTCCGCAGTGTCGGGGAAACGATGGGCGAGAATGGTCAACGCCTGGCTGAGATCCGTCATGTTGTTGGCGGCTTCGAAGGCGTGCACGGCGCGCTCGGGCAGGTTTTCGGCATAGACGAGGTAGGAGAGGGCGGCGTTGCGCAACGCCCGTTTGCCGGCACTTGCCGCATCGGGGCTGAAGGCGGCAGTGTCCGCCGCGCGCTCCACCAGCGTGGTGAAAATCTGGCGTCCGGCTTCGGCAATGGCCGTCATGATTTGCTGGCGCCCGGAATGGATGGCGTCCGGGTCGTTATTGCTGCCGATTTCGCGTGCGATATCAGCCTCGCTCGGCAGGGCAAGCGCCTGCGCCCGGAAAGCCGGCTCCAGCGTCTCGTCGGCTGCCGCCGCCAGGAGGGCGTCGATAAGGGCGGCATCGCATTCCACCGGCTGATCTGCCTTGGCGCTGGCTGCCGCAGCCACGAGATTGGGCAGGGCGAGATCGTTCAAGGCCTGCCAACGGGCAAACAGATCGCTTTCGAAACGTGCGATATGGGCGCGGTCCGCAGACGTCTGTTCGAAATGCAGGTTGATCGGCGCTGAAAAACCGCGGTTGAGCGATAGAACCGGACGGGAAGGGATGTTGGAGAAGGTGATGGTCTGTTTGCGCTCGACGAGATGCAGCACATCGCCGGTGACTTCTGCGCCGGCTGCCTCCGTCACCTTCACCTCCGAGCCATCCTCCAGCAGCAGGCCGACGCGCAGCGGAATGTGCATCGGTTCCTTGCTGCTCTGGCCGGGTGTCGGCGGAACCATCTGTTCGAGCGAAAGGGTGAAGGTTTGCTTTGCCGCGTCGTAAGCCGTGGAGGCGCTGACCAGCGGCGTGCCGGCCTGATGATACCAGAGCGAGAATTGCGTCAGGTCGCGTTTGCTAACCTCGGCGAAGCAGGCGACGAAATCCTCGATCGTCACGGCCTGGCCGTCATGCTTCTCGAAATAGAGATCCATACCCTGTTTGAACAGATCGGCGCCGAGAATGGTGGCAATCATCCGGGTGACTTCCGAGCCTTTCTCGTAGACCGTCGTCGTGTAGAAGTTGTTGATCTCGCGGTATTTGACCGGACGGACAGGGTGGGCAAGCGGGCCGGCATCCTCCGGGAACTGCTCGGCCTTCAGGTGCCGCACTTCAGCGATGCGCTTGACGGTGCGCGAGCGCTGGTCGGCGGAAAATTCGTGGTCGCGATAGACCGTCAGGCCTTCCTTGAGGCAAAGCTGGAACCAGTCGCGGCAGGTGATGCGGTTGCCCGTCCAGTTGTGGAAATATTCATGCGCGATGATCGCCTCGATATTGGCGTAGTCGGCATCGGTCGCGGTTTCGGGATCTGCGAGAACGTACTTGTCGTTGAAGACGTTGAGGCCCTTGTTCTCCATCGCACCCATGTTGAAGTCCGAGACGGCGACGATCATGAAGATATCCAGATCGTACTCACGACCGAACACCTCCTCGTCCCATTTCATCGAGCGCTTCAGCGCGTCCATGGCGTAGGTGGCGCGCGGTTCCTTGCCGTGTTCGACATAGATCTTCAGCGCGACCTCGCGGCCGGACAGGGTGGTGAACGTATCTTCGACGACGCCGAGATCGCCCGCCACCAGAGCGAAGAGATAGCTCGGTTTCGGATGTGGATCGAACCAGGCGGCAAAATGCCGGCCGTCGCCCATGCCGGCGCCGCCGAGATAGTTGCCGTTGGAAAGCAGAAGGGGAGCCGTCGCCTTGTCGGCGATGATGTTGACCGTGTAGGGGGCAAGCACATCCGGACGGTCTGGAAAATAGGTGATGCGGCGGAAGCCTTCCGCCTCGCACTGGGTGCAGTAGACGTCGCTGGTGCGGTAGAGGCCCATCAGCTTGGTGTTGGTCTGCGGCGAAAGCTCGGTGGTGATCGTTATCTCGAACGGCGCCGTTTCCGGCAACTCGCGGATGGTCAGCGTTTTTTCCGCCGCGTCGTAATTGGCCGCCGGGATTTCCTCCTGGTCGAGAAGGAGGCCCGTCATCTTCAGTTCGTCACCGTCAAGAACGAGCGGAGCGCCCGCATCCACGCCCTCGCGGCGATGGAAGATCAGCCGCGCCTCGACCTTGGTTTCCGATGGATCCAGTTCGAAGGTGAGATCCACTCTTTCCAAAACGAAATCTGTCGGCCGGTAGTCTTCCAGATGAATGATTTCGCCGGTGTCTGTGCGCATCGGATATCCTGCTTGCATCTCCCGTGACGTCAGACGTTTTAGGCGATGGCGGTGATGGTGGAAAGGCCGTCGTGATGAAATAGCACGATGGTCTATGGGGACGTCGGTTGGATCTGATCGACCGGAGCAGCCTGTCGGGCCGCCCCCGACCGAGCCATTCCGGCGGTAGTGGAACGCAGATTTACAAAAATCGCCCTAACAATATTTAAATTGACTCATTTTTTTTAGCTTTGTCGAAACAATTTTAATTGGAAGCCCCGTTTCGGCGTCGCCACATTCGATACTGCTCAGCAGCAGCGACCCCTGCGTCATCGAAGGATTGGGCTGGCCCATCAAATATTTCCGGCCCACATCACGAAAATTGATCCAACTTCCTTTATCGCCACGCTACTATAATGGCGAGTCCCGGCGGCAAATCCTCTGTCGCATTTCCCATTGCAGCCTGTCGCTTCCGATATCCGGCCCGCTGCCGCAAGTCAGACGAGCCAGACGCATGGATGCCGAATATTCCAATCCGATGAAGGGGATTTCCCTCAAGGTCCTCTCCGTTCTGGTGTTCGTCTGCATGTCGACCTTCATCAAGGCGGCCGGCACAGAGATTGCCACCGGGCAGATTACCTTTTACCGCTCCGCCTTCGCCATGGTTCCGATCCTGCTCTATCTTGCCTTCAAGGGGCATCTGCGAACCGCGTTCCAGACGTCCGACATCCTGGGTCACCTGACCCGCGGTTTCATCGGCATCCTGGCGATGAGCTTCGGTTTCTATGGGCTGGTGCACCTGCCGTTGCCGGAGGCCATCGCCATCGGCTATGCCATGCCGCTGCTGGCCGTCGTCTTCGCAGCCATCTTTCTCAAGGAAACGGTACGCTTCTATCGCTGGTCCGCCGTTCTGGTCGGTCTGGTCGGGGTGATGATCATCACCTGGCCGCGGTTGACATTGCTGAGCGACGGCGAGGTTGGAGCCGGGGCTGCCCTTGGCGCGCTCTCCGTGCTTCTCTCGGCCGCCTTGGGGGCCGTCGCCATGGTGCTGGTGCGAAAGCTCGTGCAGAAGGAGCGCACCCACACGATCGTGCTGTATTTCTCCCTGTCGGCGTCCTGCTTTTCGCTGGTCACGCTGCCCTTCGGCTGGGAGCCTTTGCCATGGAGCACGTTTTTGCTGCTGATGGCGGCGGGCTTTTGCGGCGGGATCGCGCAAATCCTCCTGACCCAGAGCTACCGCTATGCGGATATGTCGACCATCGCGCCGTTTGAATATACCTCGATCATTCTCGGAATGGCGATCGGCTATTTCCTGTTCGACGAGGTTCCGACAGGCGTCATGCTGCTCGGAACGGCCATCGTCGTCGCCGCCGGCATCTTCATCATCTTCCGCGAACACCGGCTTGGCCTCGAGCGCAAGGGCGCCCGCAAGCATGTGACGCCGCAGGGGTAACCCGTCGTTCAGGCACTGCCTGTCGGGGCGGTATCGTCCTCGATCCGGATCGCCGGCCGCGGCGCCTGGTTCATGGCGTTCACTGCCTCTGTTCCCGGCTGGGGCACGGTGTTCGCCTGAAAATCCGTCTTGCCGACGAGGCCGTCGCCGTGGCGACGCTGCGCAATGCGCCAGGCGGCATAGGCGGCGTAGAGGCCAAAATAAAGCGCAAGCACCAGGAAGAGCGCACCCGGCCCGAAGCGGTCCATTACCGGCCCGACCATCAGCGGACCCGAGATCGTTCCAATGCCGTAGGTGATCATCATGCCGGAGGATACTTCGACATACTCGTTCGGACGGGCGAGATCATTGGCGTGGGCAACGTTCAGGGCATAGATCGGGAACAGCACCGAGCCGACGAAGGCGGCGATGACATAGAGCACCGTCGGGCTCGCGCCGATGAAGGCGACCATGGCGAGGCAGGACGCGACCCCGACCACGCCGCAGCCGACCATGACGATCCGCCGGTCGATCTTGTCGGACGTCCGCCCGATCGGGATCTGCGACACGGCGCTGCCGAAGAGTAGCGAGGCAAGAAGCGTCGCGCCTTCCGCCGTCGAAAGGCCGACCTTCTGCGTGAACACGCCGCCGAGGTTAAGCCAGGCACCGGACATGGCGCCGGCAAGGAAGGCGCCGACCACGGCAACCGGCGAGCGGCGATAAAGGCCCGGGAGATCGAATTTCGCCTGGGCCGGCGGTGCCGGCAGCGGCGAGGACGACAGCGCCGTCGGCAGGAGCGCCAGCGAAAACAGCACGCCGCAGAGAATGAACAGCGAGGAATTGGTGGGATCGCCGAGCGGCACCAGATATTGGCCGCCGATCGTGCCGAGCATGGTGGTGATCAGATACAGCGAGAACAGCGCGCCGCGATTCTCGTTGGTCACCTTCTCGTTCAGCCAGCTCTCGATCACCAGATAGCTGCCGGAAATCGCAAAGCCCGAAATGGCGCGGAAGAAAATCCAGGCGCGCCAGTCGACCACCAGCCCGCACAAAAGGATGGCGATGCTGAGCAGCGTAATGAGCGCGGTGAAGACCCGGACATGGCCGACGCGCAGCACGAATTTCGGCGTGACGATGCAGGACAAGGTAAAGCCAAGCGTATAGCCGGTGGCGATTACCGAGATCGTCAGCGTCGACCAGCCCTCGATAACAGATCGGACCGGCAGCACATAACTCGCCAGGCCGAAGCCAACCATCATCAGAAGCGTCGAGAGCATCAGGCTGAGCACGGAGGCGAGGCTGGAAAACATCAGGGCTCCTGCTCGCACAATCCGTCGTCGCGATCGGGCGGCGGATTTTCGGGTGCGCTAAAAATGTTGGAGCGGGCTCGACGCGGCGCACCGCTCTGGAATCACAGAGCGAGTGTCGCTTTAATGCCATTCGTCCGCGCTGTCGATTGCGACAGGCGGTGGCGCATTACATTGGGGGTTTGAACACGGTCGCTGAGCAAGGCTCAGCGCGGCAGAAAACCGCTGACCGTCTGCCGGTCTGCATTGGCAGCCGGTGCTTCGCGGCTCAGTCGGGTATATTCGCGCGAGGCGCGCACCGCGGTGCCGATGTCATCGAGGAGGAGCCGGAGCGAGCGGATGGATGCTGACATGATCGGATTCCCTGAAATGATCGTCGGTCGTGGAAATTGATGGCGCGCGCAGGTGCGCGCGGGCCTTTGCTCAACGCTGGATGAATTCGGCGAAGATCTGCGATGGGCGCGTGGTGCGGCCGTAGCCTGCAGCGGTCATCTGCTCATTGGCTGCCGAGCCGAAGCAGTTGAACGGCGTGCGCAGGGCAGAGCCTGTGTGGCGCAACGTCTCGAACGTGCTGTGCATGGGGCGAAAACGGGCAGTCATGGTTCAATTCCTTATTCCAGTCCTCCCGTCTCTTTATATTGCAGCGCAGCATGGATTCCACAATAGGCGGCGGCGCGTTGCTGGTATGCGCAATCCGCATGGCTTTCTTCATGGAATGTTCACAAATGAGGCAGGTGTCGCGCTGACTGCGCGTTAACCACGAATCCGCGCTTGAAAGGCCAGCAGATCCTGCCAGGCCAGCCGCTTGCTGGCCGGTGCCGAAATCAGATCCTGTGGATGCAGGGTGGCCAGTGCCGGGATCGCGCGCCCACCGACCATGACATCGCGCCAGTCGCCGCGGCTGTTGTGGATCGTCTCATTGCCGCCGAAGAAGAAGCGAGCGGCGAAATTTCCGAGAATCAGCAAATATTGGGGTTCCGCCAGCGCGATCTGTCGCTCGATGAACGGCCGGCAGATATCGGTTTCGCGCGACGACGCCACGCGGTTGCCCGGCGGCCGCCACGGAATGACGTTGGACAGCAGCACCGCATCGCGCTTCAGGCCGATGGCGCCAAGCATGCGGTCAAGCATCTGGCCGGGCTTTCCGGAAAACGGCACGCCGTCGCGATCGTCATCACCGCTCGGCGCCGGCCCGATCACCATCACGCCCGCTTGAGACTGACCATCGGCAAACACCATATTGCGCGCGCTGTTTTTCAGGTTGCAGCCGGAAAAGGCCTCCATTGCCGCCTTGAGCTCGGCGAGCGACCGAGCCGATTCTGCGGCGAACCGTGCCTCGCTGACGGCCTGCTCGTCCGGGATTGCCACCGCAGCAGCAGGGCTGGCGGGAAGTGCCGCCATGCGGCGATCAACGCTTTCGGGCGCTTGCGCTTGTCGCACCGGCTCCTGCCGCGCGGGTTGCGAAAACGGGCCAGCGGGCGGCTGGGTGCCGGAGACCTGCGTTTTCTGCACAGCTGCGCCGCCGCCCGCCCGGCGCGCGGTCTTTGCCGCCTCGAACTCGGCGAACCGATCGACCGGCATCTCCTCCAGCAACCATTCGACGCCCGCATCCGCATGAAAATGCAGGAGGGCGGCCAGTTCGGTGGCGCTGAGGCTGTCGGTTGCGATCATCATGCTCTTGTATAGAACCGGCGGCAGGCAGGGAAGGGCGTCACGCCGCCATTGCCGTCCAGCTTTCGATATCCTCGCGCTCGCCGATCAGCGCCAGGCCATGGGCGATCGACAGCAGTTCGCCGCCGCTTTCGATGCGGTCGCCGGCAAAGCGGTTTTCGAACAGCCGGCGGATGGCCGGTACGAAGGAGGTCCCGCCAGTGAGAAACACCTTGTCGATGCTGCCGGGCGCGGTATTCGTCGTTACCAGCACTTCGTCGAGTGCCTCCTCGATGCGGGCGAGATCCGGCGCGATCCAGCTTTCGAAATCCGCCCGCCGAACCATCCGGCGGCTGCTTTCGCCAAGCGGCGAGAAATAGAACTCGGTTTCTTCCGCGCTCGACAGCCGCATCTTGGTCGCCGAAATCGCCTGGTAGAGCGGATAACCCTCGTCGTGATCGACGAGATCGATGAAAGCTTCGAGCTTCTCCGGCTCGACGGCGGAGCGCAGCAACTGCTTCAGGTCGGTGAAGTCTTTCAGAGTCTTGAAGATCGACAGCTGGTTCCAGCGGCCGAAATTGGCGTAGTAGCTGGAGGGCACCTCCAGAAGCTTGTCGAAACTCTTGAAGTAGGAGCCCTTGCCGATCAGCGGCGAGACGACATTGTCGATGATCCGGAAATCGAAGTGGTCGCCGGCGACACCGACGCCGGAATGGCCGACAGGCGTCGCCGTCAATTGCCCGGCATGGCTTTCGAAACGGATGATCGAATAGTCGGTCGTGCCGCCGCCGAAATCGGCGACCAGCACGGTCGCGTCCTGCTTGAGGTGCTGGGCGAAATAGAACGCGGCCGCGACCGGCTCATAGACATAATGCACTTCCGGAAAGCCGAAAGAGGACAGCGCCTCATTGTAGCGCGCCAGCGCCAGCGTCTCGTCCGGGCTCGCACCCGCAAACCGCACGGGACGGCCGACGACGATGCGGCGATAGTCTTCGCGCCAGCCGTCGCCGGCATAATCCGCCAGCCGTCCGAGAAACAGCCGCATCAAGTCTTCGAAGCCGTGGCGCTTGGCAAAGACCAGCGTGCCCTGGAAGACGGGGCTTGCGGCAAAGGTCTTGATCGACTGCAGAAAGCGTACATCGCCCGGATTGTCGATGAACTGCTGGATCGCCGCCTGTCCGGCTTCGACCTTGACGGCGGCAGCCCCGAGCTTGGCATGCTTCATAAAGGACAGCGCCGTGCGCATCGAATCGCCAGTACCGGCCGTGCTGGTGAAACTCAGCGATGCCGTCGCGTCGCCTTGTGCGGTCGCCAGAACCGAATTGGTCGTGCCGAAATCGAAGCCGAGGGCTTTTGTCATGGTTCTCTCCATCGCGCGCTGCCGGACCGGGGCACGGTCATTGCGCAGGGCGTTCGGTCGCCTTGATGCGATCTCTGGGCTGGGAATGTCCTTGTCCGCCAAAACCTGCGAACACGCTCATTATCTGGAGGGCGCCTCCTCGCACAGGCAAGGTTGGATTGCAAGGCAGCGCGCGCCCGGCGCAGGCGCGAACTGTCGCGGGCGCGGTCAAATTCTAACCTTTACGTTTACGTTAGATATTTGACCGTGGTATAGACATGACCTCATGCGCAAATGCGGTTGGCTGCTGTCGCAGACCGGCTCGACAAGGCCTGTCGTATTTGTCATGACGGAAGGCAGAATTGGGAACGGAACCGGGCAGGAATCCTGGGACAGGACTGGAGACTTACGATGAGTGACGTGATGGAGCTTCCCGAGCGCGAGAGCATGGAATTCGACGTCGTGATCGTCGGTGCGGGTCCGGCCGGTCTTGCAGCGGCGATCCGTCTGAAGCAGGTCAATCCGGAGCTGTCGGTCGTGGTGCTCGAAAAGGGCGCGGAAGTCGGCGCGCATATCCTGTCGGGTGCGGTCGTCGATCCGGTCGGCATCGACCGTTTGTTGCCGGGCTGGCGCGAGGAGGAGGGGCATCCCTTCAAGACAGAGGTCGTCGCCGATCATTTCCTGCTGCTCGGGCCTGCCGGCTCGATCCGGCTGCCGAATTTCGCCATGCCACCCTTGATGAACAATCACGGCAACTACATCGTCTCGCTCGGCAATGTCTGTCGGTGGCTCGCCGAAAAGGCCGAAGGCCTCGGCGTCGAGATCTATCCGGGCTTTGCGGCCGTCGAAGTTCTCTACAATGAACAGGGTGCCGTCATCGGTGTCGCCACCGGCGACATGGGCATCGAGAAGAACGGCGAGCCGGGTCCGAATTTCGCTCGCGGCATGGAGCTTCTCGGAAAATATACGCTGATCGGCGAAGGCGTGCGCGGCTCGATCGCCAAGCAGTTGATCGCGAAGTACGATCTGTCCAAGGACCGTGAACCGCAGAAATTCGGCATCGGCATCAAGGAACTCTGGCAGGTGAAGCCGGAGAACCACAAACAGGGCCTCGTCCAGCATTCCTTCGGCTGGCCGCTCGGCATGAAGACCGGCGGCGGCTCGTTCCTCTACCATCTCGAAGACAACATGGTTGCCGTCGGCTTCGTCGTCCACCTCAACTACAAGAACCCCTATCTCTACCCGTTCGAGGAGTTCCAGCGCTTCAAGACGCATCCCGCCATACGCGGCACCTTCGAGGGCGGCAAGCGTCTGTCCTACGGCGCCCGCGCCATTACCGAGGGCGGCTATCAGTCGGTGCCGAAACTGTCCTTCCCCGGCGGTGCGCTGATCGGCTGTTCCGCCGGCCTCGTCAACGTGCCGCGCATCAAGGGCAGCCACAATGCCGTCCTGTCCGGCATGCTGGCGGCCGACAAGATCGCCGAGGCGATCGCCAGCGGCCGCGCCAATGACGAACCGGTCGAGATCGAGAACGCATGGCGCGCCACCGATATCGGCACGGACCTGAAGCGGGTACGCAACGTCAAGCCGCTATGGTCGAAGTTCGGCACGGCGATCGGCGTCGCGCTCGGCGGTCTCGATATGTGGATCAACCAGATCTTCGGCACATCGCCGTTCACGCTGAAACACGGCAAGACGGACGCCCAGTCGCTGGAGCCGGCGTCGATGCACAAGCCGATCGCCTATCCGAAACCGGATGGCGTTCTGACCTTCGACCGTCTTTCCTCGGTGTTCCTGTCGAACACCAATCACGAGGAAGACCAGCCGGTCCACCTGAAGGTCAAGGACATGGCGCTGCAGAAGCGTTCCGAGCATGACGTCTATGCCGGGCCTTCGACCCGCTACTGTCCGGCCGGTGTTTATGAATGGGTGGAGAAGGACGGCGAGGACATCTTCGTCATCAACGCCCAGAACTGCGTCCACTGCAAGACCTGCGACATCAAGGATCCCAACCAGAACATCAACTGGGTCCCGCCACAGGGCGGCGAGGGGCCGGTCTATCCGAATATGTGAGCTGCCTGCGCTGGTCTGATCGGCCGTGTGCGATAATGGCGCTATACGGCCATCGCAGTGAAGATGCCGATCAAAAGCAGGGCGACCCATCCGGGATGACGCCCTTTTGTGGCTATGAGCACCAGAAGGCCCGCTGCGAGATTGGCAATTGCGATCGCGAGAAGCATCCCGGCTGGATCGGAGGTTTCAGACGAGGAAATCGTGCCGAGGCGCAACAGGATCACCGCGAAGGCAAATCCGAATATGCTTGCCAGATGCCATGTGGCCCAGAGAATGCGGACATGCCCGCTGCGAAGCGGCGGCACCGCGACCTTCGGCACGATCCCGCCCTGACGAAGGTGACGAAAAATCAAAGCCTCGCCCATGATGGAATGAACCAGACCGGTCAGGACGGAAAGACCGCTGGCGGCGACGAGCCAATATTGCATTCTTTTTCCTCGACCGCGGCGAAAAGCCCTGAGGGCTTCAAGCGATCATTGTGGGTCAATTCAGGCGCGCTTGGAACAAGCATTATCGGATTCCAATCAGCAAAATGTCGCTTCGCTGAGCAAGATCAAGGAATCAGGCCGGATTGCTGCGGGTCCCGTCCAGTCTATCTCGATCATCATCGATAAAAGGCGTTCAACGGTCCACGCTATTCGGTCTGGATTTCCGTGTTCCTGCAATCGCTTAACCCGATATTAACCATGTTTTCCTTAAATTCGGTGCCATCAACCGAATCTTAAGGGACCCTTCATGTCGATCTCGCGCCGCGGCCTGCTTCTTGGTTTTTCCGCTTTGCTGGCCGGTTGCTCCGCCTCTGGTGTCGATCACCGGGCCAATTATGCCGCCTTGCCGGACGAGACGTTTCCGCTGAAGGCCGTGCCGCTGGACAAGATCAAGCCGGAGCTGCGCCGCCAGGAAGTCGCCTATGCGACCAGCGAAAAGGCCGGAACGGTCGTCGTCGATACGCCGGCGCGACGCCTCTATTATATTCTCGGCGACGGCCGGGCGATGCGTTATGGCGTCGGTGTGGGGCGCAATGGCTATGCGCTGGCCGGGGTCGCCTACATCGGCCGCAAATCCGAGTGGCCGACCTGGACGCCGACCGCCAACATGATCCGCCGCGACCCGGGAAAAAACCGGAAATATGCCGGCGGCCTTCCCGGTGGCCTCAACAATCCGCTCGGCGCCCGCGCCATTTATCTTTACCGCGGCGGCAACGACACGCATTTCCGCATTCACGGCACCAACCAGCCGCAGTCCATTGGGCTCGCGATGTCGAGCGGCTGCGTGCGCATGATGAACCACGACGTCATCGATCTCTACAGCCGCGTCCAGCCCGGCGGGCGTGTCGTCGTTCTGCAAGCCTGACGGTGCCTCGAACGCAAACATCGCCCGACGGGTTTCGCCGGGCGATGTTTGTGGTAACGGTTGCGTTGTTCAGGTGCGGGTCTTCCAGGCAACGACCATCAGCGCGCCGATCACGGTGATGTGCTCCATCACCACATAGAATTCCAGCGTCTTCATCGGCTCCTGCATTTCCCAGAAATTATGGGCGATCGGAATGGTCAGCGCCGTGAAGACGGCCAGCGCACCGGCGCCGAGCCATGTCCAGCGATTGGCGATGATCAGCGCCGAACCGCCAAGCTGGGTGACAATCACTGCGATATTGAAAACAGCCGCCGGCTCAAGGCCGAAATGGGCCATCTCGGCGACGCCGCCGTTGAAGTCGATGAGCTTTGCAAGGCCGCTTGCCCAGAACATGGAGGTCAGCACGGTGCGCGCCACGACGCCGAACCAGCGGGATCCGACGAGCGTTTCAATCAGGGTAGGCATAAAAATCTCCGGTCAAAAGGGATAAAACAGCCCCGGAGCCAAGCCGGTACCGGATCAGGGCCGGCTGGCTCTCAGGGCGACGCCGCGCCGTCGGCTTGGAAGGGTATTCGACGGGCCGCGCTTGATTGCCTTTGTATCGGCAGACAGGGGCAGGAGGAGTTCCCGCGGGAACAGGAAGACCGGCCCCGCCAAGGCAGGGCCGATTGTGATTTTCAGAAGCCGGCAAGCACGATCTTGCCTTTCGTCCGGCCACTTTCGATCTGCGCATGGGCCTTTTTGAGGTTTTCCGCGTTGATCGTGCCGAACGTCTCCGTCAGCGTCGAGCGGATTTTGCCGTCATCCACCAGTCGCGCCACCTCCGAAAGCAGCCTGTGCTGCTCTTCCATGTCCGCCGTCTTGAACAGCGATCGGGTAAACATCAGCTCCCAATGCACGGACAGGGCCTTGCGTTTGAACGGCACGATATCGAGCGTCTTCGGGTCGTCGATCAGCGCGAAGCGACCCTGCGGAGCGAGCATCTCGACGATGTCGCCGAGATGATCCGACGTATTGGTCGTCGAAAAGACGAAAGCTGGTGCGCCGAGCGCGAGCTGGTCGATCTGCGGTGCAAGAGGCTTGGAATGATCCAGCGCGTGATGCGCGCCAAGATTCATCACCCACTTCTGCGTTTCCGGCCGGGAGGCCGTCGCGATGACCGTAAGCTTGGTCAGCGCCCGTGCCAGCTGGATGGCGATCGATCCGACGCCGCCGGCGCCGCCGATGATGACGATGGCATTTTTCGCGCCGGGAACGGGATCATTGACCTTCAGCCGGTCGAACAGCGTTTCCCAAGCGGTGATCGCTGTCAGCGGCAGCGCGGCAGCGGCGGCAAAATCCAGGGTTTCGGGCTTTGGTCCGACGATGCGCTCGTCGACCAGATGGAATTCCGCGTTGGCGCCCGGCCGGTCGATGGCGCCGGCATAGAACACCGCGTCGCCCGGTTTGAACAGTTTCGTGCCGGGACCGACGGCCTTGACGATGCCGGCGGCATCCCAGCCCAGCACCTTTTTATGACCCGGTTCGGGCGCCACCCCGGCGCGGATCTTCGTATCCACCGGATTGACGGAAATCGCCTTGATCTCGACCAGCAGGTCACGACCCTCCGGCGTTGGCTCGGGCAGCTCAACGTCGACAAGAGAGGTGTCGGCCGAGATCGGCTGGGGTGTGGTATAGGCAATCGCACGCATGCGGGCTCCTTTCAAATTGAACACGAGCTAGATGCGCATTACGTTCAAAAGACGCAAGAATGCACATAAAGTGTATATAGTACCAGAAAGGATACTGTGATGCCGCGCATCCGTCATGAAGCACTCGACTGTTCGCCCGGCTGTCCGGTCGAGGGCGTGTTGCAACTGATCGACGGAAAATGGAAAGGCGTCATCCTCTATCATCTGCTGGACGGCACCTTGCGGTTCAACGAGCTGGGGCGGCGTCTGAAGACCGTGACGCAGCGCATGCTGACCAAACAACTGCGGGAACTGGAAGCGGACGGCCTCATTTCGCGCACCATTTTTGCGGTCGTACCGCCGCGCGTCGATTACTGCCTCACCGAACGCGGCCGCAGCCTCGAGCCGGTGATCATGGCAATGAAGCGGTGGGGCGATGAATATATCGATCTGCAGGTTCAGGCTGCCGAATGACGGTGAGGTGGTGAGACTGGCTCCGCCGGAACCCCTGTTTCCGACGAAAATAAAACCTATGTACATGTGAGCGGTGGTCTCGTGAAAACCTGCTGCTATCGATCAACCAGGACAGCACATGAAAATCAAAGCCATCTTCAATCGCGACGGCGGAACCTTCCGCACGACCGACATGGACGCCTACGAAAAGAAGGTGGAAGAGGTCTTTCATGGAGCCGGGCATCAGATCGAGATAACCCATGTTTCCGGCGATGAAATGACCGCGGCGCTCGAGAAAGCCGCGCGGCGTGACGATCTCGATGCGATGATTGCCGGCGGCGGCGACGGCACGATTTCAGCCGCGGCCGGCGTCGCCTGGAAAAACGGCATGCCGCTCGGTGTGGTTCCGGCTGGCACGATGAACCTGTTCGCCCGCTCGCTGAAACTGCCGCTCGATATCTTTCAGGTCCTGCCGGTTCTGGCGAATGGCCGCATCATCGATGCCGACATCGGCAGCGTCGATGGGCGTGCCTTCGTGCACCAGTTTTCCATGGGCCTGCATGCGCGCATGGTGCGCTATCGCAACAGCTATAATTTCGCCTCTCGCTGGGGAAAAATCCGGGCGAGCACCCGTGCCGCCGTGAACGTCATCCTCAATCCGCCGGAATTCGACATCGATTTCCATGTCGATGGCGTGCGGGAGCGTCGCGAGGTCTCTGCCCTTTCGGTCTCCAACAACCACTTCGGCGCCAATTCGCTGATGTATGCCGACGACGTCACCGGCGGCCATCTCGGCTTTTACACGGCACCGCCACTGAAACCGTCCGGCGTCGCCAGGCTCGCCGCCGACATCCTGCGCGGCAAATTCCGCGAAAGCGCGCTGATTACGGAGACGAGCGCCTCCGAAATCGAGCTTCATTTTCCGAAGAAGCGGCACGGAATCAATTGCGTCCTTGATGGCGAGCTCGTGCCGCTAAAGGGCGACGTCAGCTTGCGCATCCATCCAGGTGAACTGAAGCTTCTGGTGGGCAAGGAAACACAGCCGGTGGTGTGATGTTGTCTCTTTCGCAGCCTCGAAACTTCGATATGATGATGTTTCGATTGAAAGGGACGGTCGTGAAGACGTTGACAGCCAAGGACGCCAAGCAAAATTTCGGCGAAGCCATTGATGTGGCTCAACGGGAGCCTGTGCTGATTACCCGCGACGACAGACCGGTCGGAATGCTGATCGGAATGGACGACCTCGAATGGCTGCTTCGTCCAAGCATCGAGGCGGCGATCGATCGCGGATTGGATGATGTCGCCGCAGGCAGGGTAACGCTGCTGCAAAAAGACAACGTCCAGAATGTTCTGGAGAGAATACGCTCCGGTCGGCCTCTCTGATATGCAAGTGGTCGTCACCGACGAGGCGATGGCAAATTTACGGGCGATTTGGAGCTTTTACCAAGACAAGAATTTGACGTATGCGGACCGCACAGTCGAAGGCTTGTTGAACTTCTGTGTCGGGACATTGTCTTCATTTTCCAACCTTGGCACCATTTACCGGCCCGCTGATGCAGTCCGGCGCATCGTGCACGGCGATTACAATATTTACTACAAAACAGACGGCGAGCGCGTTTTTGTCCTTCATATCCTGCACCACAGGCAGATGATGAATGACCTGCTACGGGACCGCGACGTATAGCTCTCTATTGAAACGCCGTTTCGAAGAAGCTCCTGAGCTTGCGCGAATGCAGTTTTTCCGGCGGCATGGCGGCCAGTTTCTGCAAGGCCCGGATGCCGATCTGCAGGTGCTGGCTGACCTGCGTCTTGTAGAACGCCGTCGCCATGCCCGGCAGCTTGAGTTCTCCGTGCAGAGGCTTGTCGGAGACGCAGAGCAGGGTGCCGTAGGGCACGCGGAAGCGGAAACCGTTGGCGGCGATGGTGGCCGATTCCATGTCGAGGGCGATGGCGCGCGACTGCGACAGGCGCTTGACCGGGCCGCGCTGGTCGCGCAGTTCCCAGTTGCGGTTGTCGATGGTGGCGACGGTGCCGGTGCGCATGATCCGCTTCAGATCGTAGCCTTCGTAGCCGGTGATTTCCGCCACGGCATTTTCCATCGCCACCTGGACTTCGGCCAGCGCCGGTATCGGCACCCAGACGGGCAGGTCGTCATCAAGCACGTGATCTTCGCGCACATAGGCGTGCGCCAGCACATAGTCGCCCAGCGTCTGGCTGTTGCGCAGGCCGGCGCAGTGGCCGAGCATCAGCCAGGCATGCGGGCGTAGAACGGCGATGTGGTCGGTGATCGTCTTGGCATTGGACGGGCCGACGCCGATATTGACGACGGTGATGCCGCCATGGCCCTTCTTCTTCAGGTGGTAGGCCGGCATCTGCGGCAGCCGCGCCAGCGTCAGATCGCTTTCCGGCTTGTCTGACCCTGCCAGCGTGGTGATGTTTCCCGGCTCGACGAAGGCTGTGTAGTCGTTGCCGCCGGCGGCGACCTGTTCGCGCGCCCACAGGCAGAATTCGTCGATATAGAACTGGTAGTTGGTAAAGAGCACGAAATTCTGGAAGTGCGTGGCGCTCGTTGCGGTATAGTGGCTGAGCCGCGCCAGCGAATAGTCGATGCGCTGCGCGGTGAACGGCGCGAGCGGCGAGGGCTCTCCCGGGCCGGGCTCGTAGGAACCGTTGGCGATCTCGTCATCCGTGGTCGTCAGGTCCGGCGTATCGAACAGGTCGCGCAGCGGCATGTCGATGTTTTCGGCCAGAGATGCCTCGACATAGGCGCCTTCGCCGAAGGCGAAATGCAGCGGGATCGGCGTGGATGATTCCGAGACTGTTACAGAGACGCCGTGGTTGCGGATCAGGAGGCCCAGCTGTTCCTTCAGATAATGGCGGAAGAGCTTCGGACGGGTGATCGTCGTCGTATAGACGCCCGGTGCGCTGACATAGCCGTAGGAGAGGCGCGAATCGATATGGCCGTAGCTGCTGGTCTCGATGCTGACCTGCGGGTAGCAGGCGCGGTAGCGCGATGTTGGCATGCCCGTCTTGCCAAGCTCGACGAAGGCATTCACCAGGAAGGTCGTGTTGCGCTCGTAAAGCGCGGCCAGCGCATCGACGGCCTTGACCGCATCGTCAAAGGACTGCGGCTCGTAGGTTTCCGGCGTCGTTATGGAAAGGGCGGAGAAGGAAGAGATTCGTTTGCTCATGCAGCATTATAGGATGCTGTTATTGACAAGCAAACGACAAGATTGAGAGGTGCCGCCAGTGCCGTGGAAATTCCGGACAGCGGCCGGTTTCAACGCGGTCCGGCCAGGATGACCGCGCTGCCGACGAGCGCCAACGCCACGCCAGTCATGTCCCAGCGGTCCGGGCGCACGCCCTCGACCAGCCAAAGCCATGCCAGCGACGCGGCAATGTAGACCCCGCCATAGGCGGCGAAGGCGCGTCCGGCCGCAGCCGTGTCGACGAGTGTCAGGAACCAGGCAAAGAGGGCAAGGCAGGCCATGCCGGGCATCAGCCAAAGGATGGACTTGTCCAGCTTGAACCATGCCCAGAAGGCAAAGCAGCCGCCGATCTCGAAGAGAGCGGCGGCGATATAAGTCAGTACGGTCGAGCCTGTCATATGCGTTCCTTTAGCAGAATAGGACCGCAATCGGCGGAGCGCCGCAAGCTGAATTTGTCTTCTGGAACGGCTTGGGCGACCTGCTCAGATCATCGCCTGGCGCTGGAGCGTCACGAAGAGAACGAGGCCTGCACCCTGCTTGCTGATGCCCAGATCCGAAGCCTTGCTGTAGGCCAGCGCTGCCACCGGCGACATCAGGACGGCCGTGACCGCAATGACGCGCAGGGAAAGGGTGGCCGATTGAATCAGGGTGGCAAACATAGGTCTTTTCCGATCAGAGCCGGGCTTGGCAGAACTGCGCCGTATGGGCGGTGCAGTCCGTCATCGAGCCGGCGAAGCTGTTGCGGTGGCGGCGCTGCGTATCGGCACTGACGGCCGCTGCAAGCAACATTGCGAAGATGACCATCAGGAAGCTGATGATGGTGAGGCGCCGAGCGAGAATGTCCATGGTTCTGTCCGTCTGATCGGGGTTCGATTTGATGATCCCGTTTTGTCACAGGTAAACTGAACTGTTGCTGAGACCGCGGTTCATCTCCCGTTCATCTTTCTCGGGGCGCCAAAACTTACGCGCCAGCGAGGGCAGGGGCGCACCGCCGGCTGCATGGGTAGGAATCCGCGCAAACTCCCGTTCGAAGGGTCGTGTGAGGACGCGCAGCTGGTTCCGGCGGATTGCGATGTGGATGAGGTGGGGCTTCCCTTGCCGAGGACAGGAAGCAAAGAGCGTCCGGTTCGGGCGCGAGGCACGAAAAGACAATTCGCAAGCGCAATCAGGCATCGACCCGGTGTATTGCCGGGTCGATGCAAATTCTCTTACATGCGCGACCAGGTCTGGGACTTGCACAGCACCTTGAGGACGCAGCCCTTCATTTTCAGCGAGCTGCCGCTGATCGAGGCCGAGCCGCTATAGGTCTTGTCGTTGGCGGGATCGGTGATTTCGCCGCTGTAGTCATTGCCGCCGCCACTCATCGAGCCGATCTTGCGGCCGGCATGTTTTCCGGTTTTCAGCGTAATGCAGTAGCCGCCGCCGCATGGGGTAATGGCGGCAGTCTCGCCGCTCGCCGTCTTCCAGTTGCCAACGATCGGTTCGGCGGCAAGGCTTGCGCTCGTCGCCGCAAGCGCGATCGCCGCGGTCAAAATCAATGTCCGGATCATGTTTCCTCCTCCAGGTTCGCATCATGCGGCTGCGCATGCGCATGGTAATATACGGACAGTCTCCTCACCGTCCAATGGCGAGAAAATAACTTACGCGGACGTAAAGGTAAATACGCTGCCGTGCTGGTTTTCCAGGAAATCCACGGCTCTGCGGCTTGTTTGTCCCTGTCATTTTTTCCGGCAGGAAAAAGCCGAGTGTTTTTCGTGGTTAGCGAT
The DNA here is from genome assembly GCA_900472785.1 of Hyphomicrobiales bacterium. GTDB lineage: Bacteria > Pseudomonadota > Alphaproteobacteria > Rhizobiales > Rhizobiaceae > Pararhizobium. The sequence continues at coordinate 40,778 of UCJH01000067.1, forward strand.
TGGTTGAAATCGGCGGTTGAATTTTTCGTAAAGATTGAAGCAAAAGCCCGCATTTCCGGGCGGTGCGATGTTTAACGAAAAACCAAGTTTACCAATCATTTGAACTTTGTTCGTTTCAAATTAAGCATGCGTTTTAAGCGTGTATTGAAACCCCCGGTGCATACTCAAATCCATAAGACGAGCAGGGAAAAACACCCGCCGAACCCCTTGGGGGACCGAAGCCGCAGAAGACGGACGGTCCCCAAGGCGCCTCGAAAAAGGCAAGCAAAAACAGGGACTGCAACCAGATCAACCCGGCAAAACAGGGACACGGACAATGGCACGCTTTGACATTCAGAATGCTTCGGACGCGACAATGGGTGGCGAAAACCGCGCGGACGTTTTTTGTGAAATGGGCCTGATGTATGCAACCGGACGTGGTTGCGACGTCGACCTGATCGCAGCCCACAAATGGCTGAACATTGCCGCCATCAAGGGCTCCGACCGGGCAGCGGCGCTGCGCGCCGATCTCGCCGCCAGCATGACGAAGATGGAACTCGCCGCAGCCCTGCGCGCTGCTCGCGAATGGATGACGATGCACTGAAAAGGCAATAGCCAATAGGAAATAGGAAATAG